>NZ_JAGQEH010000006.1:0-282654 GCF_018101095.1 Paenibacillus sp. Marseille-P2973 | reverse complement strand
TCGGAGCGATGATCTTCGATGAACTGGAACCTTAGTTCTTTTCTTTCCCGAAGATGTGCACGGCCTTTTTTAAAATTTCGATCTCTTCTTTCAGGTCCGCGATCTCACGTTTTTGGTCTTCAATGAGTTGGGATTGCTGTCGAAGTGATTCTCCTTGGTTTACCGGCTCATTTTCAAACTCACGGTACTTACCCACCCAGTTTCTCAACGTACCGGGATTGATGTTCAGCTCGTCGGCCACCTGCTCCAGCGTCTTTGTCTGCTCTTGCACATACTTTACGGCCTCACGCTTAAATGTTTCATTGTATCGTTGCCTAGACTCACTCATTTCTCGACACCCTTTCTGACTCAATAGATTTATTATCTGTGTGACATTAAGAGGTGTCTACTTTTTATTCTAGCTGCAGTTTTACAGTTAATTGATGGGATTCCCCGAATTCGTCGCAATTAGCTGCAGAATTTCCCTCTATTTTGTTTTAGGCAACCCATGTATATAACAACAAGGTTAGATCAAGGAATGGTTTCCCTTCCCGGATCTAACCTTGTTTGCTTAATGCACTTCCGCCGACCCCTAACCTCGGTCCCAGGCTCCGGAGGTCAAGCCAGTCAAGCCGGTCAAGCCAATTTGTGCATAACCAGCCTTCTCTTTACTACAGCAGAAACAGCTAGAAGAGGTGCAAGGCTTCCGTTCCGGAGGGATACCCTATATAATGAGGGATAATCAATCGATATTACATGGTATGGAAGTGTTTTTGGAATATTGAATCTGGCGGGATATCAGCGGGATATCCGCGGGAGCGGAGGCGGCGAAGTGGAACTCAGGCAAATCCAATATTTCATCGAGGTTGCGAAGCTGGAGCACGTAACCGAAGCGTCTTATGCGCTGCATGTATCGCAGTCGGCGGTAAGCCGGCAAATTTTTAAACTGGAATCGGAGCTCGGGGTGGACTTGTTCATCCATGAAGGCCGAAAAGTAAAGCTGACACCGATCGGTCGATTGTTTCTGGAGCATATGGAACATTTGATGAAGGTAATAGATAACGCCCAACAGGAGATCAGCGAGTATCTGGACCCGGAGCGCGGGATTGTTCGGATCGGATTCCCGAGCAGCCTGGCGGCGCAGATGATTCCGAAGATCGTTTCCGCTTTTCGGGAGCGGCACCCGTTTGTTCATTTTCAATTGCAGCACGGGTCTTATAAGGAATTGGTCGAGTGGGTGGCAAAGGGCGACATGAACTTGGCGATCATGGGGCCTGTCCCGCATAATGAACCGCAAATCAAAAGCACCGTACTCTTTCAAGAGAAGTTTGTCGCTTTGCTTCCGGCAGGTCATCATTTAGCCGGTCAAGCCTCGGTTAAGCTGAATGAATTAAAGGACGATTTGTTCGTTCTGTTCCCTGAGGGATTTGTACTGAGGGAAATCGTGGTGGAGGCGTGCGCGAATATTGGCTTTCAGCCGAAGGTAACATTTGAAGGCGATGATCTGGATGCTATCAAGGGACTGGTATCCGCGGGACTTGGCCTTACCGTATTGCCTGAAATCGCGTTGAGCGAGCATATTGCGTCCTCGATCGTAATTCTGCCAATAACGGAGCCGCGAGTAACCAGGGATGTGGGCGTGATCGTTCCGGCAAACCGGGAACTGCCGCCGACGGAGAAATTATTTTATGACTTTTTGCAGGAAATAATACCGGAATTAGGATTTCCAGAGTGAAAAGCGCGCAGCAGTGATTATGTAAAATCCCAGGTAAAGCAAGCCCTTTATCGACTGTAAGCACAGAATAGGTTGAGTTAAATAGGACAAACTATGATGAAATTCACTTATTTTAGTCATTAAGTTAATACTTAATGGCTATTTTTGTAGAAAATATGTTACAATGGATGACGGGTTGTTTACTTCTTAATTGTTCAATTTTTCACTAACTTACTTAGTTAAGTTGTGACGGGAATTGGGTCCCTGATCAACCCAAAATTCAAGCATTAAGGCTTATTGTAAAGGAGAATTGGAATGTCAGAACCGACCACTGAAACAAATTCTGCAGTAGAAACGAATGTTTCGTCCACCGATAATGCCGGACGCGATATCGTTGATCAACTGCTCAAGCCCGAAGTCCAGGAATCCTTGACGGTCCTGGTTCAGCAGCTGCCTAAACTAACCGAGCTGGTTAATTTGATGACTAAATCGTATGATTTCGCCAAAACGGTAGCAACGGACGAAACTTTAAAGAGCGATACAATCGGGGCGATTACGGAAATCGCCGGACCGGTTAAAGACAAAGTTAAAAATCTTGCGGCTACTGTAATTGAAGCCAAAGACCGCGCCGATGAGAGCCAGGAAGTTATCGGTCTTTTCGGTCTGCTCAAAATGCTTAAAGATCCTGAAGCGCAGAAACTGTTCCGTTTCGTAAATGCTTATCTTCAGGTTGCCGGTGAGAAAAGTAAACAAAAATAAATACTAATTCATTTTTTCAGAACGGAGGACGGAGAATTACTATGTCTAAACATATTGTTATCCTGGGTGCCGGTTACGGCGGTGTACTGAGCGCTTTGAACGTGCGTAAATATATGACCAAGGAAGAAGCACGGGTTACCGTAGTCAACCAGTATCCAACACACCAGATTATTACTGAACTGCATCGTCTTGCTGCAGGCAGCATCGCTGAGCGGGCGGTAGCTTTGCCGCTGGAGAAGCTGTTCAAAGGAAAAGACATCGATCTTCGCATCGCAAAAGTAGAGAGATTCTCGGTAGACAGCAAAGAAGTGAAGCTGTCCGACGGTACGCTTCTTTCGTATGACGCTCTCGTTGTCGGTCTTGGCAGCATCACCGCATATTTCGGGATTCCGGGACTTGAGCAGTACAGCATGGTCCTCAAATCGGCAGAGGATGCCAACCGCATTCACCGTCATATTGAAGACCGGATCGCTGAGTACGCTAAATCGAAAAACCCTGCGGACGCTACTATCCTTATCGGCGGCGGAGGGTTGACCGGGGTTGAGCTGGTCGGGGAAATCGCCGACAAGCTTCCGGAAATGAGCAAGAAGTACGGCGTGAATCAATCCGAGATTCAGCTTATGCTTGTAGAAGCCGGACCTAAGATTCTGCCGGTTCTGCCGGACGTGCTGATTGAACGCGCAACGGCCAGCCTGGAGAAACGCGGCGTTAAATTCCTGACCGGTTTGCCTGTTACGAATGTGGAAGGCAATGCGATCGATTTGAAAGATGGACAAAAGATTGTCGCCAATACGTTTGTATGGACCGGTGGCGTACAAGGCCATCCGCTTGTCGGCGAGTCGGGTCTCGAAGTTAACCGCGGCCGCGCGACTGTGAACGATTTCCTTCAATCCACTTCGCATAGCGATGTTTTCGTTGCCGGTGACAGTGCGGTATACTTCGGAGCGGACGGACGTCCTTACCCTCCAACCGCGCAAATCGCTTGGCAAATGGGCGAGCTGATCGGCTACAACCTGTATGCAGCCTTAACCGGCAAGCATTTGGAAACCTTCAGCCCGGTCAACTCGGGAACCTTGGCCAGCCTTGGCCGCAAAGATGCCGTAGCTACGGTCGGCGCAAGCAACACGCAACTGCGTGGCTTGACGGCTACAATGATGAAAGAAGCAAGTAACATCCGTTACTTGTCCCACATCAAGGCTTTGGACGCTTTGGCTTACTGATAACTAACAAGTACAAAACGACATATAAGCGAAGAGCCTGTACCTTTGATCGGAGATGCGATCCTGGGTACAGGCTCTTTTGGTTCTTTAGCATTCTATAGCATTCCTTGGCATCTCTTGGCATTCGTTGGTATTGGTTGGCTTGCAATCTCATTTCTTTGATATTCCCTGAATTTCCTGCAATTCTACATTACTTTGAGTCCAGACAACGTAATATTAGTGTAACTGATGCAATAGGGCAGCATTTTTTAGCTTGTAGGAGATAAAGTTACTCGGAATGAGGAGGGATGATGTATTTTCGCAGCAATACTTCCCTTTCGAGCCAGGAAATTAATAAACTACTGCACTTTTGCAGGATTCCTCCCTAATTCAGTATGCTCCAGCATTATCACACCGCCCGTACTATTCCGATGACTTTTTCTACTGTTACAACGCATTTCGAGACCTGTTCAAGACCAGCTCAAAGACTAATCTAAATCTGTCCTAAGGCTCTCTAAAACAACCAAAAAGAGTATCCGCTGAGCCATGGCCCCGCGGATACTCTCCTACTTCAAGCTAATTATATTATGATTAAACCACGCCGTGAGCGACCATCGTGTCGGCGACTTTCAGGAAGCCGGCGATGTTGGAGCCGACCACGAGATTGCCTGCATGACCGTACTCTTCAGCCGCATTTACGCTGTTGCTGTAGATGTTTTTCATGATTTGTTGCAGCTTGGCGTCAACTTCTTCAAACGTCCAGGCCAGTCTTGCACTGTTTTGCGCCATTTCCAGAGCCGATACGGCAACCCCGCCGGCGTTGGCTGCTTTGGCCGGTCCGAAGTACACGTCGTTGCTCAGGTATACTTCAATGGCTTCCAAAGTGGAAGGCATGTTGGCGCCTTCGGCAACGAATTTCACGCCGTTCGCTACGAGCGTCTTGGCAGCTTCTTCGTTAATTTCGTTTTGGGTTGCGCAAGGCAATGCGATGTCGCAAGGAATGCTCCAAATGTTCTCGCAGCCTTCATGGTATTCTGCGGACGGATGTTCGCTTACATATTCCTTGATCCGTTTTCTTTCCACTTCTTTGAGGCGTTTAACTGTTGCCAGATCAATGCCGTTTTTGTCATAAACATAGCCGTTGGAATCACTGCATGCAACAACTTTGGCGCCGAGCTGTTGAGCTTTTTCGATCGCGTAGATCGATACGTTACCGGAGCCGGAAATGACAACCGTTTTACCTTCAAAGCTTTCGCCCTTAGTTTTCAACATTTCGTCGGTGAAGTAAACCAGACCGTAGCCGGTAGCTTCCGTACGCGTCAAGCTTCCTCCGTACGTAAGTCCTTTGCCTGTCAGGACGCCTGCTTCATTTCCACCGCGAAGGCGTTTGTATTGGCCGAACATATAACCGATTTCTCTCGCGCCTACACCGATATCGCCGGCAGGTACGTCTGTGTCTGGACCAATATATTTGGACAATTCTGTCATAAAGCTTTGGGTAAATTTCATGACTTCGTTATCGGATTTACCCTTCGGATCGAAGTCGGAACCGCCTTTACCGCCGCCGATCGGCTGGCCGGTCAAGGAGTTCTTGAAAATTTGCTCAAAGCCGAGGAATTTGATGATGCTGGCGTTTACGGACGGATGGAAGCGAAGTCCGCCTTTGTAAGGTCCGATCGCGCTGTTGAATTGAACGCGGAAGCCGCGGTTCACTTGAACTTTACCTTGGTCATCGACCCAAGGCACGCGGAAGGAGATCAGTCTTTCAGGCTCCACGATTCTTTCCAGGATCGCATGGTTTTTGTATTTAGGGTTCTTTGCGAAAACCGGCACGAGGGAATCAAGGATTTCTTTTACGGCCTGGTGAAATTCGCTTTCTCCGGGATTGCGTTTTTTGACGGTTTCATAGACTTCGTTCACGTATTCTTGTGCGGCTTGGAGCTCGGGACTAGTTTGTGTAGTAATTGCCAATGTGTTCTCCACCTTTCGTTTTTTAGCATTATGGTTTGTTCCATTTTTCACGATTTTTCTAACTCTAATTGTAATATCTATGTAAGATATAAACAAAACTTTATTTAGATGAAGTTGATGACCTTTTGAGATGAACTTTACAGTTCGTGTAAGATAATTGAAGCATCGAAACAAACTTAATGCATAAAAAACCAGGCGGCTCAAGGATTGATCCGCTTGGCGATAGAATTCAGGGATTGAGGAAATAGAGCAATTTTCAGGTTACAGTTTTTTCTCGTAAAAAGCCATTTGAAACAATGCTTTCATTCCTACGGCTTCGTACAATTTGTTTGCGCCAGTCAGGCTAACGTCATCGACACTGAGCAGGACTTGCTCTATCCCGCGGTTATATGCGGCGTGAAATACGTGTTCCAGCAGAGCGCGGGCGATGCCTTGTTTGCGCCATGGACGCCTTACGCCGAGGAGATCGACATAAAGGTGATCCCCGAAGTTTTTACTGATAATGAAGCCGGCTAATTGATTATCGGCATGGGCTATGAACCAAAAGTTACGGTCATAATGAGCTCCGCCTTTCTCTTTTAACCACTGGGACTTGTCTACTTCATAATAGGTTCTAGTGTCCTGAAACGTCTCGCAGTAAGCGGACCAAAGGAGATCTTCATCGGTTGCGGGATTATAAAGATCGATAGATATGCCGTTACCCGGAGTTGAAAGAGCAGGAGGAGTCTGCAACTCCATACCCATCCGGCTATACTTCCGTTGAAAGACATAACCGCGGTTTTCCAGCAACTGCCGGGCCGCTTCGCTGAGTGCAGGGATGACGTTGGAGAGGGTGCAGGCAGTTTCGGTAGAATCCAGTGCATATTCGCGGGCTCTGTTTTCAATGGCTTCAAGGAGAAGAGAACCCAGTCCCTGACTTTTCCACTTGGGATGGACATAGCCGTAAGAAGACAAACGACCCTTTTCATTTTCTTCAAGAAAAGCGAAAGCGACCACCTCGCCGTTCATCTGGATCATCCATGAATTGGTGGCTAATGGAATGTCGCTGCAAATGTCCAGCAAGTCTTCAAGCACGAAATCAGGCTGTCCGTATTCGTCAATATCGCAGGCGATAACAAGCTCCGTAATCTCCTCCGCTAAAGCCAAGTCGACCGGTTCAAGCGTAACATTTTGCATATAAGCACCCCTAATTTCCCAACAAATTTGATTATATTATTCCACAGGGTTCCATTTTCTGCCACTGGTTTTTGCGTTTCCGAAACTTTGCTCCCCTTGTGATTCGCCTAAATAACCGCTACGCTTAAGAAATAAGACAAAACGAATTCAGGAGGCAGACAACATGGATTTGAATATCGGAATTGTAGGTACGGGCTGGTTCAGCAAAGTGCATGGCGATATTTTGGCCGGGATGGATGGAGTTCGGGTTGCGGCAGTTAGCGGAACAAGCTTGCCCAAGGCAGAATCCCTGGCGGCGCGATATTCCGGAGCTCGCGGCTATGCCAGTTTGACCGAGATGCTGGATGGAGGGAAACTGGATGCCGTATACCTCTGTATTCCGCCGATGTCCCATGGCGACATTGAAGCCGAACTGATCGAGCGGGGAATTCCGTTTTTGGTAGAAAAGCCGCTCGGCGCCGAGCTTGATACCCCGCTTAGCATTCTGAATAGCCTGGAGAAGAAGCCGGTCATTCATTCCGTAGGCTACCACTTCCGTTACAAAGCCTCCATTCAGAAGATGAAGGATGCTTTGGATGGCCGAACGATCGGGATGGCTCTCGGCACCTGGATGGGAGATATGCCGCAGGTTTCCTGGTGGAGAAGGCAAGATGGCTCCGGCGGCCAGTTTATCGAACAGACGACGCATATTGTCGATCTGCTGCGCTATACGGCCGGCGAAGTGGAAGAAGTTTATGCGACCTATGGCAACCGCGTAGTTCATAATCAATTTGAAAATGTAAATGTTGCGGATGTGGGCACGGTCACCCTCAAACTGCAGAGCGGGGCTATTGCTAATATTTCAAATACCTGCGTTTTGCCGGGCGGTGTGGGTGAAGTTGGCCTGAAGCTGTATACCGACGAAGGAATTCTGGACTGGAACCCGGATCGTTTGGAAGTAACACGAGCGGGAGAGAAGAGCTCTTATGTAATAGATGACAATCCTTATGTAAAAGAAAGCGAAGCCTTTATCCATGCGTTGCGAACCGGAGATACGTCCGGGATTCTTTCCGGCTACGCCGATGCCGTGAAGACACAGCGGGTAACATGCGCTGCGCTGGAATCGGCCGCAACCGGCAAGCCGGTGACAATCGCGGGCGCCGCCGAGTAATTAGATTGATTCGCCAGGCTCGGCCGTCATAATCAAAAAGCTCTCTTCCCTGCATCGCGGGAAGAGAGCTTTTTTCTTAAAATGTTATATCATAATTCACGAAATGAGGATCCCCATTAACTTCGGTGGTCGTAATTTCTCCGCCTAAAAGTTGGGTCAACTGTACAACAGGTCCGACCAGCCGGCCCTTGACGATGACGGGCTGCGAATCCAGATTCACAGCTTCCCCGTTCACATTCGCCAGCGGATCATTGACGCTAAGCACGAGCTCTTTATCGCCGAGAGTCAGGGTTGCTTTCTTGGCGGTGGTATCATAGATGAATTCCGCACCGATGCCTTCCGCAAAATCTTTCAGCGGAACGCGAACCTGATCCTTGGACGTAGTCGGGATTTGCTGGAAGGAAGCCGGCTGTCCGTCGACGGTCAGGGTGAGCGAAAAGAGAGGTCCATTTTCATTGATGACCAGGCTCTGCACCTGTTGCTCAAGATCCTTGTTGAACTGATCTACGTTTTCGGCGGTGACCTTGTTCGTTCCCACAGCGATTTCTTCCGCAATGCGCTGATTCACTTCCGCCGAGTGATGCGACAAATCTTTGTATACACCGAGATCGTAGGTGATGGAGTCATCGCTTTGGAAGTCGTAAATACTCACATTGTCAAAGGCGCTGAATTGCTCGAACATATATTTTTTCATAGCCATTTGATTGGCGAAGCGTTCCGGATTCAGACTGTACCATACCTGCTGGCGGATGACGGAATACGGCGGGTAATAGAACGTAAACTCTACTTCCGGATGTTCCTTAACCAGTCTCAGAATATTGTCCTGAAACCGCTGTTTAACTACGTCCAGCGAAGGCTCGTTTACCGATGTTGTCTGCTCGGAGTTCCATGCCTCTTGCCATTTGATCATGACGCGATCCGCGCCATATTTAGCGTAGCCCCCCCAGTAATTGAGCTTTTCCAAATTGCGGTATTGGGGATACTTGTCCTTGGGCAGAAACAGGGCGCCGAAAGCATGCTTTACATTAGAGATATTGAAAATATATTTATAGTCGTTAAGCTTGTTATCGTCGTACAAGTAAAAGGGAAAAGACTGCTCATCCCGCACGGAATTTTCACGCAACGAGAAGTAATCAAGGCCCCAAAGTACTTTTTTAACTTGTCCGGTACCGAAAGCTACATCGGCGATCATGCTTTGCTCCTTGGCGGTTGAGCCCTCCGTCGACAGCTTAAGCACATTGCCGCCGAGTGTCTCGCCGACCTGGGATGGAATGAAATTCTCGGTCATGGAGCTGCCGATAATGACCATGTCGTATTTGTAATTTTTGGCCAGCCCCGGGTTCTGATAGCGTTGTTCCCCCGAGAAAAGAGGCTGATAAGACGCCTTCCGGTATTGCTGGAGAGGGTCGACGGCATATACGAACGTTCCGACGATCGCGCCGAACAGCACGATAAAGACGAGGAACGAAACAATAAAACGAAGGTTCTTCAAGAAGTGATCTCCCTTTCGCAGAATGATGAATATCCGGGGAATTTTTTAGAATGTGAAATACAGGAATTCGCTGACTTGGTTAAAATACAAGACGGAGAACACGAACAGGAACGCGATGAACGCGGCGTGTCTCAGGTTAGGCCGGAATTTCTTGTTCATTTCCATCGAGTTACGGGCAAAGACGGCAACTACCAGTCCTACGAAAATCAGCAGAACTTGTCCCAGCAGACTCATCGACAGGTCGATGGACCCGATATCGAACATGCCGCGGAACACTTTAATAGCGTCATCCCATGTTTTGGCGCGGAAAAACACCCAACTGAAGTTGATGAACATAAACGTAATGAACCAGGCAACCCAGTTCGGGAGCACGATTCCGGTTTTTTTCCACAAACGTTGGATGACCTGCGCGACTCCGTGCATCAGACCCCAGATGATAAATGTCCAGCCCGCGCCATGCCAAATCCCGCCGATCACGAAGGTGGCGACCAGGTTGAAGTAGGTGCGGAAATGACCTTTGCGGTTGCCCCCCAACGGAATATAGATATAATCCCTGAGAAAACGGCTCAGTGTCATGTGCCAGCGGCGCCAGAAGTCCTGGATGCTGAGGGCTTTGTATGGTGAGTTGAAGTTAATCGGCAGCTTGATGTTGAAGAGCAGGGCGATCCCGATCGCCATGTCGGAATAACCGCTGAAATCAAAGTACAACTGCAACGTATAGGCCAGCGACGTAGTCCAGGCTTCCACGAACCCTAAATGGGCGGTTACGTCAAAGCCTTGCGTTGCGATCGGAGCTAAAGTGTCGGCAATGACGACTTTCTTGAACAGACCGATGCAGAATACGAACAATCCTCTTGCAACATTGCCCGGAATAATTATTTTGCTGCGGGCCCGGTCGAATTGCGGCATCATTTCTTTATGATGAAGGATCGGACCTGCGATTAGGTGAGGATAGAAGGTTACGAAGAGCACGTAATTTACGATGCTGTACTCCTTGGCCGAACCCCGGTAGGCGTCAACCAGATAGGCGATTTGCGTAAAGGTAAAGAAGCTGATTCCGAGCGGCAGAGCCAATTGCAACAGTTGAAGTTGCGCGGAGAACAGCGAATTTACGTTGGTTATCAGGAAATCGGCATATTTATAGTAGCCGAGCAGCAGAACATCCCCGGTAATCGCGAGCGTAAGCAACAGCTTTCGGACGGACCTGGATTTATCAGCATGGCTGATGGCGCGGCCCATAATGTAGTTGAAGGCGATTGAAGCGAGAATCAGCGGTAGGGACTTAATGCTCCACCAGGAATAGAAAAACAGGGACGCGAGGGCCAACCACAGTTTTCCGATAATCGGGGGGCAAAAGCGATTTAGTAAAAAATAGACGACAAATGAGACGGGCCAGAAGGCAAAAATGAATTCGTAAGAGTTAAACAGCAAGTCCTGTGTACACCTCTTTGCTAGATTAAGAATAGTATTCAAATAATATGATCATACCCCAGACGGCAATAATCGACAATGCAAAAAATACGAATGCGCCCCCGTGGCTGAATCGAAAAAGAGGCCGTTCTTCCGGGTGGAAGGCAGCCTCTTTATTCCAAATTCGAGCCGACAAAATATTAACGTTGCTACTCACATGAAAGTTACTGTTACTTGACGGTTTTATTATAGTTTTCTATTTTGCTACTAATCTCTTTAGAAGCATCGTCCAGGGCTTGCTTCGTCGTCTTGGAGCCTCCGAGCGCTTCCTCGATGGCGCTTTCCACGATTTGCCGGGCTTCAGGGAACACGCCCATTACAGCGCCTTGCGTTGCCTGGCTTGGTTTGCTGGCATGAAGCTGGTCGATCGCCGTTTGGAACTGCGGATATTTGGCCAGATTATCCTTCACGATTTGTTCGTCATAGGCCTTCTTCGTGATTGGGAAATAACCGGTAGAAATATGCCATTTCGCTTGGGTATCCGGCTGAGCCAGGAATTTGATGAATTCCCAGGCGGCTTGCTGCTCGGCTTCCGGCTTGTTGTTTAAGATCCACAAGCTCGCTCCACCGACTACTACGCCGCCGTCCTCCGTACCGTCGGGTTTCGGCAGGAATGCGGTGCCGACTTCGAATTTATCTCCTACGCCATCAACGATGCCGCGCAGGCTAGCCGTAGAATCCAGCGTCATACTGATTTGTCCGGCGAGGAACGCCTTTTTCGTATCATCCGTTTTACGCCCGAGATTGATGGCGGCTTTACTGTCAATGAGGCCTTTCCACCAATCCAGAGTTTTCGTGCCGGCTTCGCTGTTTACGAGTGAAGCATCAGCCGGAGCGGTCCGGCCGTTTCCGTTGTTCACGTACTCCGCTCCCTGATTTGCAAAGAATTGCTCCATAAACCAGCCGTAGATCGCGAAGGAAGCGGGGGCTCCCTTTTGTGCCAGCTTATCGGCAGCCTGTTTTACTTCCTCATATGTAGCTGGCGCCTTCTCCGGGTCGAGTCCGGCGGCTTTAAATAAGTCCTTATTATAGTAGAGAATCGGATTGGAGGTATTAAACGGCATGGAGTATTGTTTGCCATCAAACGTGTAATAGCCGGCGATGTTCTCCTCCAACTGGCTGACATCGTAACTCTCCTGGTCGATAAAGTTCTGGACCGGGGTGATAGCGCCGGAATCGATCATGAAGCGGGAGCCAATTTCGTATACCTGGATCAGGGACGGTCCGCTCTTGGAATCCAAAGAGGCTTTCATTTTATTCAAGCTCTCGTCGTAGGTGCCTTGATAAACGGCTTCGACTTCTACGGTGCTTTGCGAGGCGTTGAAGTCCGTCACTAACTGATCCGCCGCTTTGCCCAGCTCTCCGCCCATGGAATGCCACCAGACCACTTTAGTCTTGGATGCGGAGGTCTCTTCTTTGTTCCCGTTTGAGTTTGCGTTGGCAGCTTGTTTGTTGTTGCTTGCCGCTCCGGCATTGGACGCGGTGTTCGTTTTGGCCCCTCCGCAGGCCGTCGCCAGCATGGACAGCAGCAATACGGTAATCAGCAATAAGGAACTTTTCAGCTTCGGTTGTCTCATTTCGGATGGTTCTCTCCTTTTTATATAAGATGAACTATTAAAGTGGATGGGGGGCAAGTACGTAAAATGTTCCTATGATCGCTGTTGGTTCCAGATTTCTTGATCTTATAGAATCTGAATCGGTAGAAATCCGGAACCAAAGGCGACCGCAGCCTATGCTTCCGATGCAGCTTTCTTGCAGAAAGCTTTGAACTTCTTCGGAATCATTTTACTCCCTTGCCTGCATCCCCTTCTTTTAAATCATCTTATAAATATAAGATTTTGTATTTAAAACCGTCCTGAAGGACGGGGATCTTTACGGATAACGTCGAGCGGCTACCCCTTTACCGCCCCCGCGGTCAAGCCGCGGACAAGCTGTTTAAGACCGAGAACGATCAGAAGCAGAGACGGCAGCAGGACGAGCGCCACACCGGACAATACGATGTTCCAGGCGGTGAATTCCTCGAATTGCAGCATGCTGACCCCGATTTGAACGGTGCGCATCTCGGCGGTATTGGTGATGAGCAATGGCCAAAGGTACATATTCCAGGTGTTCAGGAAGACATATACGGCCAAGGTGGCAAGTCCCGGGCGGGAGAGCGGCAGGACGATGTTGGCAAAATACCGCAAATGCCCGCATCCATCCATTTTCGCGGCTTCGAACAGTTCCTTGGGCAGCTGCAGATAGAATTGCCGGAGCAGGAAAACCCCGAATGCCGAAGCCAGAAAAGGAAAGACCAGCCCCGGGTAGGTGTCGAGCCAATTCCATGATTTGATCAATAGGAAGTTGGGAATCATCGTAACCTCCCACGGAATCATCATGGTCGATAGAAAGACGGCGAACCAAATCGCTTTTCCGCGAAAGGAAATAAACGCGAAGGCATACGCGGCCAAGCTGGCAGTAATCAGTTGCCCGATCATCACCAGGCCGGAGACGAGAAAGCTGTTAAGAATAAAACGCCCTACTGGAATGAGGTCGATCACTGCCTCGAGGCTGCCCAGATATAGACTGGAAGGCAGCAGCTTGGGCGGGAATTGATTGGTCTCCTCCGGGGTCATAAAGATGGACAGAAACGTATAGAGCAGAGGATATAGAATGAACAGCGCCATCAGGCACAACAAGAGATATACCGCGCTTTTCCGAAGCGGGAGGGGGAGCGTCATTGATAATGCACCTTCTTTTCCACAAGAGTGAATTGGATCAGCGTCAGAATCATGATGAGCACAAAGAGCACGATGGCCATGGCGCTTCCGGTGCCGAATTGATAGTTGACGAAGGCTTCTTTATAGATGGAATATACAAGAACCTCTGTAGAGCCGGCGGGGCCGCCCTTGGTTAAAATATGCATCTGTCCAAATGCTTGAAAAGCTCCAATAAGCGAAACGACCGTCAAAAAGAAAACGACCGGTGATAGAAGCGGCAGAATAATCCGTACGAAAGTCCGGACCGGGCCGGCTCCGTCGACCTTTGCGCTGTCGTACATGTCTTCGGGGATGCCCTGTAGCCCGCTGAGTAGCACGATGAAGTTGAAGCCTGAGTTCATCCATATCGTCATGACGGAAATGGACAGCAGCGCCCACTTCGGATCGGTTAGCCATTGCACGGCCGGAAACCCGGCCAGATCGAGAAAGTAATTGAACATCCCGAGGGTAGGATGAAACAGCATCATCCATATGACTGCGGAAGTGCTCACTGAGAGCGCCAGTGGCAGCGAGAAAATAAACTGGAAAATCCGCATCCCCTTGAGCCGGGAATGGGCGAGCGCGGACATGATCAAACCGAGCAGAAGCCCGCCGGGCACGGTGATGAGCGCAAATTTTCCGGTTACGGCGAGACTGCCCCAAAATGAGGAGGAGGTCAGCAACTGCCGGAAGTTATCGAACCCGACATAAGCGGCGATATGGCCGCGGGGGTCGGTCAGGAAGAGACTGAGGTATAGGGAGCGCATCAACGGGTAGAGCAGAAACAATCCAAAAAGCAAAATGGATGGCGCCAGAAAGAGGTAAGCCAAAGCGGGTTCCTTTAGGCGGGACAGGCTCCGTTTTTTTGCGCGAACCGCTTTATAAGAAGATGCCGGAGTTACGGCCGGAGCGGTTGCATTTTGGGCGGAAGAATTCACAGGGATGCTCTCCTTTCAATTCGGATTGGTAGAGATATCTCTATCAGTTTAGGAAAGGGGGATTATCCCGGCATCAACGCGGGGTAAAGTTACCGTTAAATATGAATGGAATTGTATAACCCTAAATATCGCTATGGCGAAAAAAAACGACCCCGCCAATGGCAGGGTCCAAGAGAGAAATCAATATATGAAAATTAGGAGGAAACAATAGTTAAAGTACTTACTTCGAATTAACGAATAAGCACTGAGATCAGCATCGGCGCCACGCCCAGCGTGAACAGGGCGGCCAGAATCATCGAGATGCTGGAGATCGTTCCGGTCAGGGAGCTCAGCTCAAACGCCTTGGAGGTGCCGGTGCCGTGCGCGCTCGTACCGAACAAGACGCCGCGGGCAACCTCGCCTTCGATGCGGAACAGCTTCATGACCATCGGTCCGAGCATGGCACCCAGAAGGCCGGTCAAAATAACAAAGACTGCGGTGATGTTCGGAACCCCGCCGATCACCTGCGATACGCTCATGGCGATCGGGGTCGTAACGGAACGGGGGATCAAGCTGCTGACGAGCTGGGCATCCAGATGCATCCACTCCGCCAGGATTGCGGAGGAGATCATCGCTACCACCGAGCCGGTGAGGACGCTGACGAGTATTTCCACCGCATGCTTTTTCAGCACGTTATAGTATTTGTAAAGAGGCACCGCAAAAGCGATGGTGGCCGGCTGCAGCAGAGCGCTGAGCCATTTTCCTCCGCTATGATAAGTTTCGTAAGGAACAGAGATCCAGATTAATCCGATGACCAGCACAAGCGGAGTGATAAGCAGCGGCGACAAATATACCCGCGGCCGGATGCGGTACAATTGTTTCGACAATCCATAAACAACGAGCGTAACGATCAGACAGATCAAGCCTGGAATCATGATAGCTTGCGCTCCTTTCTTTTGGCGATTTGAGAGGCGACCAGGCCGGAACTGACCATAACGATTACCGTACTGGAGATGACTACAATAAGTATCCGTACACCGTCGTGCTCCAGTAACGGAATATATTTCATGACACCTACCGCGGCAGGGATAAAGAACAGCAGCAGCTCGGCAAGCAGCCAATTCGCCCCCTGCTCGATCCATGTCAATTTGATGATGTTCGTTTTTAGTAATGTGAAAAGGACGATAATGCCCAGAATGGATCCCGGTATCGGCAGATGAAGCCACTGCGCCAGGAAATTCATTGCTATCGAGATCAGGATCAGAATAGCTACCTGCATCACGATTTTTCCGATCGTTTTAACCATTCCCATAGGTCGTGGGCTCCTTTCTGCAAAGTTAGATTTGATATTGAAAATATTACATCAATTGCTTTCATGGGTAAAATGAATATACTGAATGAATAGCATTCCATTTGTCTATGGTAAAACAGTCAATGTAGAAGGGACACGCGAAAGATGGATATCCGGCAGATGCAGTATCTGATCGAGGTTGCGCGCCTGAAGAGCTTTACGAAAGCAGCCAGCGCACTTTTTGTTACTCAGCCGACGATCAGCAAAACGATAAAGGGGATGGAAGAAGAACTTGGGGTTGTCCTGTTCGACAGGGTCGGTAAAAGAGTAGAGCTGACCGATGCCGGGCAGCTAATCGTTACGCAGGCACAACAGATCGTCACCTCTTTTCAAAATTTGACGGCGGAACTGGATGACTTGAGAAACCTGAAAAGAGGACATATCCGGATCGGACTGCCCCCTATGGTGGGCTCGAGTTTCTTCCCGCGGGTCATTGGCCAATTTCATCAGCGCTATCCTGAGATTACGATCCAACTGTTTGAGGATGGGGCGAAGAAGGTGGAGTCCGACGTTGCGGACGGGCTGCTGGAGGTCGGGGTGGCGGTGCTGCCAACGGTCCAGGAGGGGCTGTGCAGTTTTCCGTTTGTCGAGGAAAAGCTGAATTTGGTGGTGCATCCTTCACATCCGCTGGCCGACCGGGAACAGGTAGAATTGGCGGAGCTGGCGGGTGACGGGTTTGTTCTTTTCCGGCAGGATTTTACGCTGCACGACCGGATTATCGCGGAATGCGCCAAGGCGGGGTTTCAACCGCATGTTATATATGAAAGCTCCCAGTGGGATCTGATCAGTGAGATGGTGGGCGTCGGCCTCGGAATCACCCTGCTGCCGGAGACGATTTGCCGTGAAATCGGTAAGGAGCGGGTTCGGATTCTGTCCCTTGTGAACCCGGTTATTCCTTGGAAATTGGGCATTATATGGCGAGAAGACCGATATTTATCGTTTGCTACCCGGGAATGGATCCGATTTGCGCAAGAGGTTCTGACTTCTCCTGGGGATATCGAATATTCTCTTTAATGTATAAAAAACCACGAAATGTTCACTTTTTGGGTAAATTAACCATGTAGAGCTGCCTAGTCATGTAAGTTCGGTTTTATTATAATTACGGAATGTGTTTAAATACTTCAATATTAGGGGACAGAGCCTAGATGAGTTTTTTTAGAAGAAAATCGATTACATCCATGCTTCAAGAAAAAGCGGCCTCCAGTGCTGGAGGATTGAAGAAGGAGCTTGGCGTATTTGATCTGACCATGCTCGGTGTGGGCTGTGTAGTCGGCACCGGGATTTTTGTGTTGACCGGAGTGGCTGCTGCCAAGCACGCCGGGCCAGGCCTTATCTTATCCTTTTTGCTGGCGGGAATCGTCTGTGCGTTCTGCGCGCTGTGCTATGCGGAATTTGCCTCCATGGTTCCCGTATCGGGAAGCGCCTACACGTACAGCTACGCCACCTTCGGCGAAATCATCGCCTGGGTTCTTGGCTGGGACTTGATCCTGGAGTACGGCTTCGCCGCCTCTATGGTAGCGAGTGGCTGGTCGGGCTATTTTCAGGGACTGTTATCGGGATTTGGACTGGAAATCCCCAAAGCGATCAGCAGCGCTTTTAATCCGGCAGGGGGAACCTACTTTGATTTGCCTGCGGTTCTGATCGTGCTTTTGCTTACTTTTGTCGTGTCACGCGGGGCCAAGGAATCCACCCGGCTTAACTCTATTATGGTAATCATTAAAGTAGCGGTCATTATTCTGTTCATTTCCGTCGGTGCGTTCTATGTGAAGCCGTCCAACTGGACACCGTTCATGCCGTACGGCTTCAGCGGCGTGGTCACCGGCGCAGCCACGGCATTCCTGTCTTACATCGGCTTCGATGTCGTCGCTACAGCGGCCGAAGAAGTCAAAAATCCGCAAAAGGACCTGCCCAAAGGGATCATCTGGTCCTTGGTCGTCTGCTCCTTGCTCTATATTCTGGTCACCGCGGTATTGACCGGCATGGTGCCGTACACGCTGCTGGATGTAAAAAACCCGGTTGCTTTTGCACTCCAATTCATCCATCAGGATTGGGTCGCCGGCTTTATTTCACTCGGCGCGATCGTCGGGATCACCACGGTGCTGTTCGTGCTTCTGTTCGGACAAACCCGTCTTTTTTACGCAATCGGCCGCGACGGCCTGCTCCCGGAGAAGCTGTCCCGGCTGCATCCGAAAACGGGGGCGCCTGCGGTCAGTACTTGGGTGACCGGCATTGTAGTTGCCATCTTCGCCGGGGTCATTCCGCTGAACAAGCTGGCGGATCTGGTGAGTATCGGCACCTTGTTCGCCTTTATTGCCGTTTCCCTCGGGATCGTGATCTTGCGGAAAACCCGCCCCGATTTGCAACGGTCCTTTAAAGTGCCGCTCGTTCCGCTGATTCCGATCATTGCGGTGCTCACCTGCGGGTACCTGCTGATCAGCCTGCCGGGGATCACCTGGATCGCTTTCCTGATCTGGATGGCGCTGGGGTTATGCGTTTACTTCATGTACGGCTATAAGCATAGCCATCTGGCCGAGAAGAAATAGAACTCAGCTACACCTTTGTGCTATGAATGAATCTATAAGGCATGCATATTTCCGGCAAAAAAGGCTGAAGTTAAGCAGAGCACTGGAGCAGAGCTTGCAAGCTGGAGCTCGAACTGCCAGGTTTCTTTAACACAACAATTCATGAAGAAGGAGAGAACTTTCCTTATGAAGGTTGCCTTGATTCCGGGGCTGCTTGCCTGTTTTCTTCTCAGCCCTGCAGCCGTAGGGAATGCTGCGGCTTCTGCTGCGGCTACAGCCAAGACGGAAATGGCCACTGCCGCTGTCTCTGCCGATGTGCCTTATCATTTCGGATTTAAAAGAAGTGTGGGCGGTCAGCTTCCTTCCATTAACGAGGAGGGTTTTAAGGAGATCGTAGATCGGCACGGCGCGATTTTTTTGGGGGATACGTCCCGCAAAGACCTGTTCCTAACCTTTGATAACGGGTATGAGAACGGGTACACTACGCCGATACTGGACACGTTAAAAACGAAGAAGGTGCCGGCAGTCTTTTTTATTACAGGCCATTATGTGAAGGATCAACCGGAGCTTGTGAAGCGTATGGCAGCGGAAGGGCATTTGGTCGGCAATCATTCTTGGAGCCATCCGGATATGACGACGATCCCGGACGGGAAGATCAAAGAAGAGCTGGACCGGGTGAAGCAGGCGTCTACGCAGCTAACCGGCACCGATAAAATGCGCTATTTGCGCCCGCCGCGCGGCATATTCAGCGAACGGGTACTGCGGGTGACGAAGGAGCTCGGGTACACGAACGTGTTTTGGTCGGTCGCCTACAAGGACTGGGATGTCAATGACCAAAAAGGGGCGTCCTACGCCTACCAGAAAGTCGTATCCCAGCTTCATCCCGGGGCCGTCATTCTGCTGCATTCCGTTTCCAAGGACAATGCTGCCGCCTTGGGATCGATCATCGACGAAGCCCGCCGCCAGGGTTATGAGTTCAGAAGCCTGGATGATCTCGGCAAAAAGCCGGAGTCAGAGGCTCAGCCGCAGCAACCTAAGGAAGCAAAATAAGAGACAGACCGTTCTGATTCGGGAGTAACCCGTTCGGAACGGTCTTTTTTAGTGGAAGTCATTTTTGGGTTTATTTAGCGCTAGGAGTGCTGCTTGACTTTGGAATTTTAGGCTCCTATAATTAGGCTTACGAATAAATAAGTTACCTAAATATTAAAGTATATAAATAAATGGAGGCGATGACTTGAATATGGGCGAGGATCCGATGGCCCAGCGTTTAATGGAGGTACTAAGCCGGTTCCGGAAAGCGGAGTGGCATAAGACTCCGAAGGAAGGCTTCACCCCGAGCGAGCTTAAAGTATTATTGCTTATCCAAAAAGGAAGTTTAAAGGAAAATCGGGGCGTGGCCATCTCAACCATCAGCAGCATGATGGGCGTGAGCCCTCCTACGGTAACCCCGCTAGTTCGCAGTTTGGAGACGCAGGGCCTGATTACCCGGTTTAATGATCAAGAAGACCGGAGGGTTGTTCGCGTCAAGCTCACGGAGAAGGGTGAGGAAATAAGGCGCGAGGTAAAGGCGGCATATGCCCGGTACTTCACGGAGCTAAACAGCTTCTTGGGCCCGGAACGGAGCAGCCAGCTTGCCGATCTGTTGGAACTGGTGTTTCAGTATTTGGATGAGAAACATAAACAAGACATCAATCATTCGTAAAAAGAGAAGTGGAGATGATAGGAATGACTAGGCTTTTCCGGCATTTGAAGCCATACGGCTGGCTGGTAGCGGCAGTATTGGTGCTGGTGTTTTTTCAAACACTCTCCGAATTGTACCTGCCTACTTTGATGTCCGATATCGTGGATACCGGTGTCGTTAAGGGGGATACCCCGTATATTTGGAAGATAGGCCTGTTTATGCTGCTTGTAGCTCTGGGCGGGATGGCCTGTTCGATCGGGGCAAGTTATTTTTCGGCCAAGGCGGCGTCCGGGTTCGGTAAAACCTTGCGAGGCAAAGTGTTCGGCCACGTATCGAATTTCTCGCTTGAAGAGTTTGATAAGATCGGTACGGCCTCGCTGATTACCCGTACCACCAATGACATTACCCAGATCCAGCAGGTATTGATTATGATGCTGCGGATGATGATCATGGCGCCGATGATGTGTATCGGCGGTATTATTATGGCTGTGTCGAAGGATGCGACCTTGTCGCTCATCTTTATCGTCATTATGCCTGTGCTGGCAGCAGCGATTTTTCTGATCGCGAGAAAAGGGATTCCGCTGTTTAAAGCTATCCAGAAGAAAATCGACAAACTGAATCTGGTTATGCGCGAAGGGTTGACCGGGATTCGGGTCATTCGGTCGTTCAATCGGATCGACCATGAGAAGAAGCGTTTTGACGCGGCCAACTTCGACTTGACCGATACTTCGATCAAGGTAAATAAAGTGATGGCCTTTATGATGCCGATTATGATGCTGGTGCTGAACGTTTCTTCCGTGGCGATCATCTGGTACGGCGGTCTGCGGATTGATGCCGGTCATATGCAGGTCGGAGATCTGATGGCATTCCTGCAATACGCCATGCAGATTATGTTCTCCCTTATCATGGTATCGATGATGTTCGTGATGATTCCCCGGGCCTCGGCTTCGGCTGTGCGGATCAATGAGGTGTTGGAAATGGTTCCTGTTATTAAGGATACAGTGACCCCTACATCGACTTCCGGTCAAAAGGGATATGTGGAATTTCAAAATGTAACGTTCAGCTATCCCGGTGCGGAGCAACCGGCAATACAGGACATTTCCTTTAGCGCCAAGCCCGGTGAAGTCACCGCGATCATTGGCGGTACAGGTTCCGGCAAGTCGACGCTGATCAGTCTGATTCCTCGCTTCTATGATGTGGAAGAAGGCAGCGTGCTTGTGGACGGCGTTGACGTAAGGGATTTGCCGCAGGAAGAGCTGCGGGCCAAGATCGGCTTTGTGCCGCAAAAGGCAGTCCTGTTTACAGGAACGATTCAGGAAAATATCCGTTACGGCAAGGAGGATGCGACGGACGAGGAAGTCTGGCATGCCGCCGAAATCGCACAGGCCTCCGATTTCATCGCGGGAATGGAGCAAGGCTACGATTCCGTGATTGCACAGGGAGGAACGAACGTCTCCGGCGGGCAGAAGCAGCGCCTTTCCATCGCCAGAGCGCTCGTCCGGGGGGCGGAAGTTTATATCTTCGACGATAGCTTCTCCGCGCTCGATTTCAAGACCGACGCCAAGCTGCGCGCTGCGTTAAAAGAGGAAACACGCGAGTCGACCGTTATTATTGTGGCACAGCGGGTAAGCACCGTGTTGGATGCCGACCGCATTATCGTGATGAACGAAAGCCGGATCGCCGGGATCGGCACGCATCACGAACTGATGGAGACCTGTGACGTATACCGCGAGATCGTGTATTCGCAGCTTTCGGAGGAGGAGATCGCATGAGCCAGGAGCAATCAAGAAAAGGTCCCGGCCGGTCCGGAGTCAGACGCGGCGGACCCGGCGGACCCGGCGGACATGGGCCCGGCGGTCCGGGCATGATGATGCCGGCAGAGAAAGCCAAGGATTTCAAAAGTACGCTAAAACGTCTGATTCGCTATTTGCGTCCGCATAAATATCAACTGGGCGCTGTCCTGGTTATGGCTATTTTAAGTACTCTATTTAGTATTCTCAGCCCGAAAGTCATGGGTAAAGCAACGACGAAATTGTTTGAAGGAATTATCGGCAAAATGAAGGGCATTCCGGGGGCGGCGATCGATTTCCACTATGTGTGGCAGATCATTATGGTCCTGCTCGGCCTGTACTTGCTCAGCTCGATATTCAGCTATTTCCAGCAGTATCTGATGGCCGGCGTCGCGCAAAAGACCGTTTACGACCTGCGGCGTGATGTGAACGACAAGCTGTCCAGACTGCCGCTGAAATACTTTGATGCCCGGACGCACGGGGAAATTCTGAGCCGGGTGACCAACGACGTGGACAATATCAGCTCCACGCTTCAGCAAAGCTTGACCCAGCTAATCACGTCTATATTGACGATTATTGGAGTTCTGGTAATGATGCTGTCGATCAGCCCGCTGATGACGCTGATCGCCGTGCTGACTTTGCCGGTAAGCATTATCGCGATCACGTCGATCGCCAAGCGTTCCCAGAAGCAGTTTATTCGTCAGCAAAAAGAATTGGGAGAGCTGAACGGACATGTGGAAGAAATGTATACCGGCCACAAAATTATCAAAGTGTTCGGCCGTGAACAACGTTCCCAGGAACAATTTGACGACATTAACGGCCGCCTATACGATGCAGGGTGGAAGGCGCAGTTCATCTCCGGCGTGATCATGCCGATCATGAGCTTTATCGGCAATATCGGTTATGTGCTCGTCTCCGTAGTCGGGGGTATTCTGGTCACGAAGAAAAGTATCGAAATCGGGGATGTTCAGGCGTTTATCCAATACGCAAGACAGTTTACTATGCCGATTACCCAGACGGCGAATATCGCCAACATCATTCAATCCACGGTAGCTTCGGCGGAGCGCGTCTTCGAAATATTGGATGAAGAGGAAGAAGTGAAGGAAGCTTCACATCCTGTCGTTCTTGAGGAGCCTAAAGGCAATGTAGTCTTTGATCATGTGAAATTCGGGTACGAGCCGGAACATACGCTGATTCAGGACATGAACATTCAAGTATCTCAAGGGCAGATGATCGCCATCGTCGGTCCGACCGGTGCAGGTAAGACGACGCTGATCAATCTCCTGATGCGTTTCTATGAAGTGAACGACGGGGCGATTACGATCGACGGCGTCAATATTACCGATATGAAACGCGGGGATCTCCGCAGTCTCTTCGGTATGGTACTGCAGGATACATGGCAGTTCAACGGAACGATCCGCGAGAATATCGCCTATGGTCGCGAAGGCGCCACGGAAGAAGAGATTATACAGGCTGCCAAAACGGCGCATGCCGATCACTTCATCCGGACGCTACCAGCCGGATATGATACGATTCTGAACGAGGAAGCATCGAATATCTCGCAGGGGCAAAAGCAGCTTCTGACTATTGCCCGCGCCATTCTTGCCGATCCGGCTATTCTGATCCTGGACGAAGCGACAAGCAGTGTCGATACCCGGACCGAGGTCTACATCCAAAAGGCGATGAACGAGC
Source organism: Paenibacillus sp. Marseille-P2973 (assembly GCF_018101095.1). Lineage (NCBI taxonomy): Bacteria > Bacillati > Bacillota > Bacilli > Caryophanales > Paenibacillaceae > Paenibacillus > Paenibacillus sp. Marseille-P2973. The sequence continues at coordinate 259,053 of NZ_JAGQEH010000006.1, read as the reverse complement.
TGATGAAGGGCAGAACGAGCTTTGTTATTGCCCACCGGTTATCGACGATTCGGGATGCCGATCTTATCCTCGTGATGAACCACGGATCCGTAATCGAGCAAGGCACGCATGAGCAACTGCTGGGGCAAGGCGGATTCTACGCCGATCTGTACAACAGCCAGTTTTCGAAGGGCGGCGGCTTTGATCAGGAAGTAGGCTAAATCTTTATCAAACCCAGCCTTCGAACGAGAAAAACGAGCGGACAGACCATCTAACTCTTGCTCGTTGGATTATCTTGATGTGTACCTCCAAAAAAATAAGGGGCTGTTCCAAAAGTCATGAATGATCTGCTTTTGGGACGGCCTCTTTTTTTACTATAGAATCCGGGTTTGCTGCTCCTAAGCTTCCCCCGCCAGACTCCTCAGCTTGGCCTCATCCAAAATGCGTATCTTTCTTCCGCGGACCACCGCAATGCCGCCCTTTGACAGTTGGCCCAGCTTACGGCTGATGGTTTCCGGGGTAGCTCCGATCACCCCCGCAAGCTCCTTCTTGCTGACAGGCAGGTTGAATTCGTTGGAGAAAGGCACCGACTTGTTGCGGAAGTACAACAGCATTTTAGCCAGCCTGCGGTCGGCTTCAAGCAGCGTAAGAACGGCGGCCCAACTGTCGGCCTCTTCAAGCTGTCCGCTGAGCGCGCTCATGAACCGGGCGGCCGTATCCGGGCTGCGGCGCAGCACCTCCAGGAAATCGGCGCGGTGAATGCGGCAGATGTCGGCCTCGTCTGCCGCATCCGCGCTGGCATAATGGGGTTTTTCCTGAAGCAGCGAAAATTGGCCGAAGAAGTCGCCCGGGAACAACAGCCGGATAATGTGTTCTTTGCCGTTGTCTTCAAGCTTGGTCAATTTGATGACCCCCCGGCTGAGAACAAAGAGTGAATCCGAGCGGTCTCCTTCTTTAAAAATGTTCTCCCCTTTGCCATAATGGCCGGATCTCATCACAGAGTGAAGAAGCTCGAATTCCTCGGGACGAAGCTGACTGAATACCGGAACACGGGAGAGGCAGGAGGGAAGTTGTCCTGCTCCGTTTGAGTGTAATAAACAAGCCATTCGTTATCACCTCGACAAATATCTTTATTTTTAAGTTACCAACAGGTGGAAGTCGTTCTCGTGATTTTAGTCACAAATAAAAGGGACAAAACTTGACTTAAATCAAGGCCGGAAATCCGAAGATAGTGCAAATTGGTAGTAGAGAAGCGGCTATGGGGATAAGAGGCTTTATACAGGACAGGAGGAGACAACGATGAAAGGATTTAATTTTGACGATTTAAAACAGGTGGATCGTACCCGGCTTGGCAAAGAGGTACCGCTGGAACTGTTCCGGGCGATCCGGCTGATCGGAATGCGTGAGGGATTGCCGCTGGAAGGTAAAGGGACGACGGCCTCCATCGGCCGGAAAATCGGTGAAAGCCTGCCGGTGTCCACGGAAGAGGAATTGTTGGATCTGTTTGCCGAGCTAAAGATCGGATTGCCCCGCGTAACTCACCGGGAGGAACGCTTGATCAAAATCGTAGTGGACGATTGTTTTTGCAAGGGACTTCCCGTTCTGGAGGAGAAGAAGGTGTGCGACCTGGAGGGAGCGATTATTGAGGGGGCGCTGGGACGGATTATGAACCGAAAAGTTAGCGTCCGTGAGACGAAATGTAATGTCTGCGGGGATGAGCATTGCGAATATGAGGTTCGTTGGTATGACTAAGTCGGGAACTTTATAAGTTAATTTTCTAATATCAGGATATTTGCCAACATTTTTCGATAACACTCTACACGATTCGACATGTCCTGCCGATATTCATTTTATTATCACACATATAATGCTGGCAGGAGGAAATGGGTATGGTGGAGCAGGATAATCAAACTCAGTTTATTTATCAGGATTTACGCAAGAGAAATCAAATGATCTGTTGGATGGTTACCTTTACGGTCGGATTAACGATATTTATGCTGCTCGGATTACGTGCGGGGGGTACGGCGTTCGCGTCGATTATGATTCCTTGCGTCATATTGGTAGCGGTAGTATGGTTTGGGCATCTGACTAAAAAGTTTGAACGTTGGATTTCATTAATCTCGGTTCTGGGGATGTTTGCTATATCCGTGGTTCCCATTTTGCAAAACGGGGGCAGCGCAACTGGAGGGTTATCGGCCTTCTTCGTACTTAGTATCGGCTTGATGTACAACGTACCTATTGTCGTATGGTCCGCATTCGGCTCCGGTTTGGTACTTCTCCTTGTTACTTATTTTATGGCTCCGTCAGACGTTCCCAATTCCGGCATAGAGTTTTCATTATATTTGTTCTACTATATCGTCTCGGCTGCGGTTTTGCTCGCCCAGTCGGGGTTAAGCAGAAAGATGCTGAATCATGTAGGCGAATTGAGCCAAAGCACAACGGAGATGCTCGCGAAAGAACTGGATCGTGAAAAGGTTACCGCTGAAGCCACGCGAACGATCTCCCAGAGCATTACAGAGATTCGGGTCAACAGCCAGGATAGCCAGCAGGCATTCCGGGAAATGAACACCGCCTTTCAGGAAATGGCAACGGGATCGGCCGTTCAGACGGAAACCATTGGCGGAATATCCAATCTGATTTATTCCTCCAACCTGAAGATCGGTCATATGATGGACTCCATGACTCATTTGGTAGAGACCGTCATGGAGACAAAGAAGGCTTCCGCGGATGGTTCGGAAGTAATCACGCAGTTGACCACAACGATCGATCAGTTCCACGATAATATGAATGAAATGAAATCGGAAATCGGCGCATTGATCACCAACATTCATCAAATTGCCGAACTGACGTCTTCGATTCAGGAAATTGCCAGCCAGACAAGCCTTTTGTCGTTGAACGCCAGTATTGAAGCGGCTCGGGCAGGAGAGCAAGGGCGGGGATTCGAGGTCGTTGCCAACGAGATTCGCAAGCTGGCCGATCTTACGAATGAATCGGCGAAACAGATTACCGAAAATGTCGGACATGTTACCCGTCAAGCCGATGTGTCCCATATCCGGCTGGAGGAGAATGCGGCAAGCATGAAGCAGAGCCTGGAGCTTGTTGATCAGACGAAGCGGGCGTTTGATTCGATCGACAAAAGCGTTGGCGAGCTGACGGTCGGTGCGACTGAAATTTCGGAGGTAGCGGGTTCCGTGAAGAAAACGTCTGGAGAAATTGAACATTCCGTCAACGACTTTGTGGCGGTAATCGAGCAATCTTCGGCAACGCTGCAGGAATTGCTGGCTACCGTAGATACGCTGACCGCCCAGAATGAACCGATGGTCCGCAGAATCGAAGAGACGGATCAAGCCGTCAAACAGCTGGTCTCTATTGAGAGTTGATCATATCAAGTAAAAGAATCCGCCTGGACTATTATGTCCAGGCGGTTGTTTTGTAATCGAAGCAAGTGTGAGTACGTGCGGTATACGTAAATCGGCACAATAGTACTCAGCCTAGCTGATTAAATGGAAAACCTACAGTTAATTTAAAGAGAATACACTCTTATCGCAAAATAGATGGATAACCTGCATTTATTTCAACCGTATTGGTTGATTCAGCGTTTTTACTCCAAGTTTAACTGCAGATTTTACAGCTAATTGTGCAGGAATCGTCTTTTGTTTAAAAATAACTGTAGGTTTTCCAGTTAGTTGTCTGACCAGCAATTAATGTATGGTTTACAAGCAAATTAGGGCTCTAATGCCCGCTTGTTCCTCATGACTTCGCCAGCAAATACACCCCGAAAAGAATCACCGCGACTCCGGCCAGCTTGGTAGGCGTGATCGTTTCGTTGAACATGAAATAAGCGGGGATCATCGCCAGCACGTAAGCGAATGCTTGCATCGGGTAAGCAACGCTGAGCGGCATTCGCGTGAGGACCGCAAACCAGAGCAAAGTGGCGATACCGTACAGCGCAACGCCGCCGATGACGGCCGGTGAGGTAACAAGTTTACCCCAGTGCAGTCCGCCCGAACGCCCCAGCCCGATTTTAAATAACATCTGGCCTGTGACCAGTAATACTATGTTGCCTAATAATAGGAGATAACTAATCGTTTTGTCCATGGAGAGCCTCCCGTTCCTTCAGAATCGTCAATTCCTGGGTCAGCCGCAGCACTTGGGCCGTGAGCCTCGTAACGACGATCGTCAGGTGAAGAATGAATGCGAAGCAAAATAATAGTCCAAACAAAAACAGGATGGCAGGCGCATATTTAACTCCGAGCCTCGCTGCAATCCATTCGATGAAAGATACGTTAAACGAAACGATGAACAGAACCGCACTGAACAGAATCCACAGCAAAGAATACTGTTCCTTGAGCTTTTGCCGGCGGACCAATTCCAGCACCAGAAGCAGAAACAGGAAGGCCAGCACGACGGACAATACATAGATCATCATGGCTTGGACACCGCCGTTCTGTCGTAACGGATCGCACTCATCAATACGGCTAACGTTACTTTAATCATATAATAGACCGATTTCCACGGGGTGATTGAGGATTTGCCGGCTTGGCGGTCATGCATTTCCGTCGCTACCTCGGTAATCCGGCATCCTTTGCGTTTCAAATAAACGATCGACTCCACTTCGGGATAGTCCATCGGATAATAGTCGGCATACAACTCGATCACTTTACGGCCCGCAGCCCGGAAGCCGCTGGTCGTATCGGTAAAACGCTGGCCGGTTACCAGCGAGACCAGGCCCGAGAAGAACACCATGCCTATCCGGCGGAGACGGGAGGAGCGATAGGAGGTCGTCTCCACGTATCTCGAACCGATGACCAGGTCATAGTCTTTTGCCTTAGCGATCAGCTTGGGGAGCTCCTCAGCGGGATGCTGCCCGTCGGCATCCATCTGCACCGCGATATCGTATCCCATGCGCTGGGCATACAGATATCCCGTCTGCATGCCTCCTCCGATCCCGACGTTGTAAGGAAGCGTCAGCACCTTGGCCCCGTCGGCTTCCGCAATCTGCTCCGTCCGGTCGGTCGACCCGTCATTGACGACGATAATGTCGGCCTCGGGCGTATGACGGCGAATGTCCCGGATGACGCCCGAAATGCTGCCTTCTTCATTATATGCAGGAATAATAATCAGCGTTTTCATAGGGATGACGACCTCCTTGCTTCAAGTCGGTCCGAACCGGAGTATCTGGCCAGCAGACGCTCGATCAGATAAGAACCGAACAGGATCAACAGCGCCATGTTAGGGTAACCGTATCGGTTGAACGCGACAAACGGAAGGTAAATGACCGTGAAATAGGCGATCGCCAACCACAGGGGCAGCAGGCGGGAGAAAGAGCATTTAACCAGCGCCCAGACGATCCCTGCCATATTCACCAGCATGAGCGCAATTTGCAGGACGTTCATCACAGGGCGGGTGATCGGCCAGATCGGACGCGAATAAAAGGGATGGAAGTACAGCTCCACCCATCTCCCCAAAGTGAACCAATATAAGTATTTCAGCGGCTCATGTTTAAAACCGTAAGAGATGACGTCCAATCCTTTTTGAATCGCCGTGCTGTCCGAGCCCTTGAACAAGGTCTCCGGATCGTACTGCGGATGGGCCTCGAAGAATCCGGCCGGCGGCAGCTGCCCGTGTATCCGGGTTCCGAGCAGGAACGGGCTACCTCCCGAGTTGGTAAACAGAATGAACTCGTGGAAAGTGACCCAGTTGCGAATCCACCAAGGCGTCAGCAAAGCCGCATAGACGATAACGATCAGAAACATGTACTTCAGCGCGAGCCGCCAAGGGAGCTTGTCCCTCCACCAAAGCACCAGAAATACGGCGGGATATAGCGACGCATGCGGTTTGAAATAGGCGGCGGCAGCCGTTAGAACGCCGATCAGTATGTACAGGCTCGTCCGGTTACGTTCCAGCGCGAGAATAGTGACGCATACCAGAAGCAGCAGCAGCGTCCGGAAGGTTGTTTCCGACAAGATGACGCCCGAAGAGAAATAATCGGGTAAATACAATGCACTAATGATGGAGGCGATCAGACCGACCCGTGTGTTGAAAAGGCGTCTGCCGATCCAGAAGATCAGATAAACGGATAAGGCCTGTTCCAGGCATTGAAAAATCCGGAAAGCGATGACGCCCCCTTGGTCTTGACCGAATATCGCCATGAAGCCGGCTAACATAAACGGCATCCCCGGCATAATGAAGGCGGACGGCCTTTCCTTGGTGTTATACGCCAGCACTCCTTCATTCAGCAGCAGCCGCGAGCTTTGAATGTACTTTACATCGTCATTGTTCGGATTCACCGGATCTCCCAGCAGAAAATAATCGTTGTACGCGAGGACGATGATGCAGGACAGAATGCCCGTAAAGGCGATCAATCCGATCAAGAGAACCCTGGCCCTGCGGCTCATTCCTGTTGGTGAGAACAAATTTCTTCAACTCCTTTACTTCATGAATGTTTTCATTTTCCTTTCAGACCCATTATATCAGTTTATATCCATAAAAAAGCTTATGCAATCCTTCAACGCTTGGAAGGCTCATAAAGTTTCAGACGGTACGCTGCATCTTTGCTCCAGCGACTGTCCGAAATCGACATGGACCGCGTTGCGAAACCCATTGGTAAACATTTCCGGCCTTCCCGATCCTCCATATCGTATACCCACTTCGCGGCACGCTGAAGCCCTGTGTCTACCTCAGGCCGGAATTGCTTTGGGCCGCCAGCGCGGCCGGGGAGAATTCCCCGGCCAGCTCCAGCAATCGGCTGCGGATCGTCGCCTCAGCGCTTGATCGTTGTACATGTCAATTCGTTTCCTGTAAGGCGACTTTAACTTTACTCGATCAAGGCAAAATACTGCTCCAGCAGATCATCCACCCGCTGCTGGAGTTGATTCCGGGCGGCCTGCAATTCGGTCAGCCGCATGGCGTCGCAAGCGGCTTCCGGCTCCAGCATGGCCGCGTCGACCGCCGCCAGCTCCGCTTCGGCGGCTGCGATATCGCGCTCCAGCTTGCTCACCGCAGCTGGATTCGGCGCCTTCGGCGGGCGGCCCGCCTCCCGGCCTGCGGCAGAGCCGGGGCTCGCCGCAGCAGCCGGCCCCGGGCCGGCAACGCCCGCCGCCGGCACCAGGGTGGCACCGCCGCTTTGCGCAGCAGCGGCGGCCCTGTCCGTAGCCGCGCCGTCATCGCCGCGCGGCGCAACCCGCCGCTGGCTGTCCGCGCCAGCGGCCTCCGCTGCGGCTTCCCGCTTCAGCCGCTCCGCGCGGAAGTCGTCAAAATTGCCCCAAGTCACGGACAGCTGTCCGTGATCCAGCAGCCAGACCTGGCCGGCAATTTTGTTGATGAAGTAGCGGTCGTGCGAAACGGCCAGGAGGGAGCCGGGGTATTCCTCCAGCGCCTCCTCCAGCGCTTCGCGCGAATCGATGTCGAGATGATTCGTCGGCTCGTCTAGCAGCAGCAGGTTGGGCTTCTTATACATCAGAATCGCCAGGCGGAGCCGGGTCCATTCCCCGCCGGACAAGCTGCGGACCTTTTTAAAGACGTCGCTGCCGTAGAACAGGAACCGGGCGAGCTGATTCCTCGCTTCTCCCGTTTCCATTCCAAGCTCATCGCGGAAGTATTGCAGCACGGTCCCTTCCTCATCGGCAGGAGCGGACTCCTGGGCCAGATATCCGGTTTCCACCCGGGAACCGAGCCGGATATCACCCGCATCAGGGGAACTCAATCCGAGAATGCTCTTTAAGAGCGTGCTCTTTCCGGCTCCGTTGCCGCCGATCAGCGCGGCGTTCTCCCCGTATCTCAGCGTTCGGGAGACACCTTCGTACAGCTTTCGTCCGCCCGCGGATTGGCTTACCTCCGAGAGGATGAGCGCTTCTTTGCCTGAACGGTCTGCTTGCTCCAATTGAAGGTCGATTCGTTTGCGTTCCAGGATCGGCTTCTTCAGCTTAACCATCCGGTCCAGCGCTTTCTGCATCGAGGCCGCACGCCGGTGGAATCCCGGATTTGGCGGATTGGAACGGTTGCCCCATTCGATCAGCTGTTTGATCATTTCTTGCATTTTCTTGATCTTCTTCTGCTGTTCCTGATAATCGGCGAATTGCTGGAGCAGCCGGGTTTCTTTTTCTTCCTTGTACTTGCTGTAATTGCAGTGGTACGTGAACGCTTCGCCATCCTCGATTTCGATGATTTTTTCCGCCACGGCATCGAGAAAATAACGGTCATGCGATATAACGACCACTGTGCCGCCAAATGAGCGAAGGAAGCCTTCCAGCCACTCGATGGCGGCCATATCGAGGTGGTTGGTCGGCTCGTCAAGCAGCAAAATGTCCGGGTTTTGCAGCAGGATGACGGCGAGGCCGACCTTGGTCTTTTCACCGCCGGACAGGGAAGAGAAGGGACGGTCATATTGGTCTTTCGGGATGCCGATCCCGCCCGCCACCCGGTCGATTCCCGCCTCGATTTCATAACCGCCGCCGCGCTCAAAGCTTTCATGAAGCCGTCCATATTGCTGGAGAAGCGGCTCCAAATCCGATTTCTGTCCGTCGGCTGCGGCTAAGGACATCTCGACTTCCAGGCGCGTCATTTCCGCCCGGGCCTCCAGCAGCGGCCGGAAAGCGGATTGGAGCACATGGTATACGGTCTCCTCCCGGCCGTAATCGGGGATTTGAGCGAGGGAGCCGATCACCGCGTCTTTGCGGATCATCAGCGCTCCCTGATCTGGAGCCTCGCTGCCCGTAAGCAGGCGCATCAGCGTCGTTTTGCCGGTTCCGTTCCGCCCGATCAGTCCGACGGTTTCGCCTTCTTTGATTTCGAACGATACATCGGTCAGCACCAGTTCGGCACCGTAATATTTTTGAATATGGGCACATTGAATCATCATCGTAATTATCTCCTTCGGCCAATGCCGTCCGCCCGTACCTCTTCGGAGAACAAAAAGAAGGCTGCAGGAAAAACCTGCAGCCTTCTTCACACGTACAATTTCAGTCCGTGAGGTAGGGTAGGAGCGGCATTTCGCAATTAGTTATGGATATCGAATTGTGAAAAATGGACAGACTTATCCCGTTACGGAATTCAGCATGAACATTGCCAAACATTGCCATCGGCAGTTGGCCAATTCGACTCCACGCAAACTTGCGATCCACTTCTACCCACCTCCATTCGTAAAACAAGATATTGAAAGTATATGTGTTGGCTATGGAAAAATCAAGTAATCGTACAAAAAGAAAAATTTCACATTATTGTAATGTTTGAGCCTGGATTTTTTCGGGTAATGATTGGTTTGTTGTTTATTTCCCCATTCTTTTCCTTTATAATCATTCTTAGGCCAAAAACGCGGTTTCGCCACAGCGGCTGCGCAGTGTCAATCTATGATGAAGTAAGGGGAGCCTAATTGGAAAGATCAACAGCGAAGCAAATCCTTGATGAATTGCTGGAAGTGTCAGGCAGCGAGGTCTCCGTCCATATCAAGTCCCGGTTCCCGGGGGGCCGCAATGTAGGCGGCAAGTACAGCCTCTCGGATCACTCGGTGACGATGTATCTGGGAGAGATTAAGAAGCAGTGCCTTACACTGTTCGGCTCGGTTGACGGTTGCGAGCGATTGCTCCGGATCGTCTTCGCTCATGAGCTCGGTCATGCGGAAGATGCCATGTTGGCTGAATTATCTAACCGCCTCGATATTTGTGACAGTGAGCTGGAACGGAAGAGAATCGCCCTGCGGATCGAAGAGAACGCCTGGGAGTATGCCATGAAGCTTGTACCTGATACGGACCGGCAGATGATGGATACGGTCATTTACTATTCCCTGCAGTCCTACCGCGAAGCGATCGCGCAAGAAACGGCACAGGAAATCGCCTGATACAGGCTGCACGAATATAGAACAAACCTCATTGCAAAAAGGGTTAAACCCGGCATCTCGCCGCGGTTTAACCCTTTTGTTTATTTACGCGACCAGAGGGTCGTTCGTTCTTATTGAATCTTTATATTTCCCGACGTCGTTCTGGCTTTGATCACATCCCGGGTCTGCATCGGAGAGTCGGGAGCCTTGACGTTGCCGGTCGAGGACTTCAAATCATAAATTCCTTTGAATTCAGGGTCTGCACTTAAGGTGATATTACCGGAGGTAAGGGAAATGTCCAGTGAATCGGAGCGTTGGTTGGTCAATGTAATATTGCCGGACGTGCTCTTGATCACGCCATCCCCGGTGAAATTCTTGAGGCGGATATTGCCGGAGCTTAACTTGGCATCGATCGCACCTTCCGCGTCTTCAACAGAAAGTTCGCCCGAGGTTCCGTGGGCGGTTAGATTCCCTTGAATCTGCTCCACTTTTACATTGCCCGAGCCGATTCTGATCTCGGTTTCTCCCTTAATCTCAGAAGCCTTCAAATTGCCGGATGTCGCCTTCATCGTCAAATGCTCGGAGGTAATGGAAGAAGCGGTCAAGTTCCCCGAAGACGTCGTCAGCTCAATATTTTTGGCGCTCAAGCCTTTAAATTGTCCGCTATTGGAGTGCAGCTTGAAGTTAATTTGATCGATCATGGCCGGATCGGTTAAGGCCACGGTCATATGCTGCTTGCTGGATTGGAAGTTGATGACCATAAAACTCCACTTATTTGACCTCGAAAGATCGAGGTTGACATTCGGGCCGGACACAGTTGTTTTTTTCAGTCTGTTGATCGTATCCTCGGCCATGTTGCCGCGAATCTCGATATAATTGGTTCCGTTCGTGCTTTCAATGACCTCGACATCGATATCATAACTGCTTTGAACCGCAAGAGATTTCAATGATTCCAAGGTCCATTTTTGCTCGTGATAAGGATCCTCATCCCCAAAATTAAAGCTCTGATAAGCCATCCCGGCAAAACCGATAATGATTAAAATAATGGCCAGCAAAGACCACCTTTTGTTATTCATGTCCCGCTCCTCCTTTGGCTACCCGTACATTCCATCTCCAATAAGATACGCTGATCAGGACCAGCGCTTTAAAAATATAACGCGAGGCAATGGCGAGAAAAATGCCCACACCCACCAGGGCTACCGTAGCGTAGGTTTTTGCAGCAAAATATCCATGACCTGCGAAATAATCAAGCACGACTGCCAGCGGACTGAGTAATCCTGCCAGAGCAGAGGCGGCCAAAGCGATTCCGACAGACCAGAAGGAGATTAATAGAGGAACGAGAATCAGGTTCAGGAAAAACAGTCCGATATAAACCATCGTCGTTACGGCTCCGCCGCGCCGTTTCACAGGCTGTTGTCTGACAGGCGTCTGGATGGGGGCCGGCTCTGGATTGGCCGGATTAAACCAGTATACGGGTTCTTTGGGGGCAAAGCGTCCGTCGATGGCTTCTTTGGCCAGCTCGGCGGGATTTCCCAGCTCCTGCGCAATTTCTTCCTCGGTTTTACCGTTTTGCAGGGCAAAGGCGAAATGTGCCTCGTAATCTTCCATCAGTTCGCTTCGTTCTTCCGGCGGCAGAACCGAAAGATGGTCATGAAGCTGCGCCAAAAACTGACTTTTATTCATAAGCGGCTTCCTCTCTCGATTAAATTAGATACGCTTTTTACAAATTGCTTCCACTCGATAACCAGCTTTTTCATATAATGTTCACCTTCGGGCGTCAGCTTGTAATATTTACGCGGCGGGCCTTCCGTGGATTCCTGCAGATAGGTTGTGCAGTAGCCCTCGCCGACGAGTCTCCGGAGCAGGGGATAGAGTGCTCCCTCCGCAACCTCGATATGCTGGGACACGGATTGGGCGAGCTCATATCCATAGCGGTCACGCTCATGGATTAGCACCAGCACGCATAATTCCAAGGCGCCTTTCTTAAATTGGACGCTTATATCCAATGATATCGCCTCATTTTCGCTGTTTATTAATTTCTAGTACTGAATATTGATTAGTATTGCTGAATAGATAGTATCATACAGTACTGATTAATGCAACATAGTGAATTGCGTTCCTCTAAAAATGGGCTGTTCCCACATGAAAATAGCGATTGGAAAAGGGGATGAACCCTAATCCAATCGCTATATGAAGCCGCTCATTCCACACGCAGTTTCTATTCCCGGCTTCCGTACTGCGGGCTGAGCCGGGGCAGATCTTCCGTAGCCGGTCCTTCGATCACGGCGCCGGTATAGTCGAATCTGGAGCCATGGCAAGGACAATCCCAGGAGCGTTCGGCCGGATTCCATTTGCATTCGCATCCCATATGCGTACAGGTGGTGTCCACCAGATAGATGTTTCCCTCGGGGTCTCTGTAGGCGCCGGCTTTTTTGCCCAGATGCTTGACGGCTGCGCCTTGATCCGGCATGAGATCCTCGACTTTTCGATGGACGATGTCAACTTTGCCGGATACTAATTCTTTGGCAACGTTGGCATTTTGTACGACCAGGTTCTTGATTCCGGGATTAGCTTTGAAACGGGAAGGGGTGAATAGCTCGGCATACCGGCTGTCTTTGCCCTGAATCAGGTCGGAAATCAGCAAGGCGGACAATGTGCCGCTGGTCATGCCCCATTTGCCGAAGCCCGTAGCTACGAAAATATGCGGGTGGCTGGCGGTGATGGGGCCGATATAAGGAACCTGGTCGATGGTCGCCAGATCTTGGGCGGACCAGCGGTAGGGAACGCTCTTCGCGCCGAATGTCATGCCGCCGAATTTCTCAAGCTCTTCGTAGTGCTTGATCGTACAATCGCTTTGTCCGGTCTTATGCGATTCCCCACCGACCAGAATCACTTCTTTGCCGTCCAGCTCGGCGGCTCTGAGCGAACGCTTCGGATTGCCGCAGTTGATATACATTCCCCCGGCGTAAGGAGTTTCGGGTTCGATCGCTACGACATAGGAACGATCGGCATGAAGCCGGGTGAAGTAGAGTCCGCCCCCATCGTAGAAAGGAAAATGCGAAGCTGAAATAGCGCTCCTGCACGTAATCGTCACGCCCGACTCCGTCTTCAGCAGCAGCTTTCCGTCTCCGGTCTCTTCAGCGGAATCGGCCATGGTCGTATTTTCATAGAAATCGCCGCCATGCTTGATTACATAGTCGACTAGCGTATTCAAATATTGAAGCGGGTGAAACCGGGCCTGATCCGGCATTTTGACCGCTCCTTTGACTACAATCGGAAGCGGAATCGTATCGCACCATTCTCCCGGCAGATTCAGCTTTTCATAAGCGGCCCACTCTTTTTCAAGCTGCTGTAACTGATCATCCGAATCTGCATACAAGTAGGCGTCTTCCTTAGTAAAGCCGCAGTCGATATCATGCTCGCGAACGGTTTCTCCGATAAAGCGGAGGGCGTCCCGGTTAGCTTCAAAATACAGCCGGGCTCCTTCTTCCCCGAAATGGGAAATCAGCTGGTCATAGATCAGTCCGTGTTGGGCGGTCACTTTCGCCGTGGTATATCCGGTCGTCCCGTCCAGGATTTTACCCGCATCGACGACGGCCACCTTATATCCTGCTTTTACAAGCAAATAGGCCGAGGTAATTCCGGTAATTCCGGCTCCTGCGATAAGGACATCGGCCTGAATGTCCTCTTTCAGCGCGGGAAATGAAGGGAAAGACGATGTTTCTCTCCACAGCGATTCCGGATATCGGGGAAGTCCGGGAGAGGTGAACGAACTGCTGTTCATAAGAGGGTCCTCCTTGTTGGTTTATTGTCTCATTATTACCACTGCAAGGAGATAAGAAACGAGGTCAGGGGCCTTCGCATGAAAAAGGAATGAAAAGCAGATACTGGGATCAGGATTCGATATGGATAGGAGCTGCTTAGTATGATACGCAATCGGTCCCGCGGCCGGACCGGCCAGCAAAACAGGAACGCGCAGAACGGAGATTCGCTGAAATCTGAAGTTTCCGGGAAAAACATAAATTCTTCCGATGCAAGGGCATTTTCGGGACATCTGAAGAGCATGCTGGACCTCATCCGGGAAGAATCGGGGAACAGCCCTGATATCGTCATCCGGCAATTTGAAATCGGGGAGCCCGCCTCCCGTCAGGCTGACGCGGCCGTTGTATTTCTTAACGGGCTCAGCGATGAAAGAACGATAAACAACGTAGTAATGAGATCCTTGATCGAATTTAAACCTGATCCGAATCTTGTCACCGACCCTGACCGCCTGATGGAGACGATTTTAAATGAGGCGCTCGCTTCGGGGGATTGCTCAATCCACATGGATTGGAAGGATATGCTGTTGTCGGTCTTATCCGGAGATACGGTTATTTTACTGGAAGGCTGTGAAAAAGCGCTTGTGATCAGCACCCCGGGCGGGGAGTGGCGCGCAGTGACCGAGCCTTCATCCCAACTTGTCGTCCGTGGGCCGAAGGATAGCTTTGTCGAGTCGATCGGCATCAATATTTCGCTCATCCGCCGCCGGATTAAAAATCCCGACCTGTGGCTTGAAACAATGAAGATTGGAACCGTATCCCATACCCATGTGGGGATTATGTACCTCAAAAGTTTGGCGGACGAAAATCTGGTGGAGGAAGTGAAGCGGCGTCTTCATGCCATAAAGATTGAAGCCGTGTTGGAGTCCGCTTATATTGAGGAATTTATCCAGGATGAGACGTTTACACCCTTCCCGACAGTGTTCAATACGGAACGGCCGGACGTCGCGGCCGGAAACCTGCTGGAGGGCAGAATCGTACTCCTGGTGGACGGCACTCCGTTTGTACTGATTCTCCCTACCGTATTTGCCCACTTTTTTCAATCTCCCGAAGACTATGCCCAACGTTATGACATCACGATCTTGATGCGTCTTATCCGCTATATCAGCTTCATCATTCTTTTGTTGGGGCCCTCGGTGTATATTGCACTGACTACCTTTCACTACGAAATGATCCCTTCCCTCCTGCTGATCAGCTTCGTGGCGCAGAGGGAGGGGGTTCCTTTTCCGGCCTTTGTCGAGGCGATGCTAATGGAAGTCGCCTTTGAGATTCTACGGGAGGCCGGCGTCCGAATGCCAAGAGCCATCGGCCAAACGGTTTCGATCGTGGGTGCACTGATTTTGGGACAGGCAGTAGTGGAGGCGGGAATCATCACGCCGGTCATGGTTATCGTCGTTGCGCTCACGGGTATCGCCAGTTTTGCGCTCCCGGCTTACAATCTATCGATTGCCGGCCGGTTGATCCGGTTTTGTTTCATGGTGTTGGGAGGCATGTTCGGCTTCTACGGTATTACGCTCGGACTCATTGCACTCGTGGCGCACATGAACAGCTTGCGTTCTTTTGGAGTGCCTTATTTGGCTCCGCTCAGCCCGTTTGTTATGCAGAGTCAGAAGGATACGATTCTAAGATTGCCGTTCTGGACATTAAACAACCGTTCCCGAAAGATCGGCAACCACAAGACCAACATCGAGAAAGCCGAGGAAATTGCGCCGCTCGGAAGGCCAGGACAGCAAGACGGGTCAGACGGGAACAGGCAGTGAGGCGAGTTGCATCAAGCTCGAATTTCACCCAAGGAGAAACGGTAACCTATGGTACAAAAACGGACGAAGACAGCGGCATTTCTGGCGCTCGCCTTCCTAATAATCATTACATCGGGATGCTGGGATGCCAGGGAACTGAATAGAAGAGCGATTGTTTCGGGCATTGGCATTGACCGTTCCAAGGAAGGCTTTCTGGTCTCGCTGCAGGTTATCATTGCGGATGAGATTTCTGGAAAAATCGGCCGCGGAGGGACCCCGACTTCGGTGTATAGCGCTTCCGGGCGAAGTGTGGTGGAAGCGATGCGAAATGTATCGCTGAAAGTACCGCGCCTAATTTCAACGGCTCAAACCAGGATGGTAGTAATATCCGAGGAAGTCGCCAGGGAGGGCATTTCCGGCATTGTCGATTTTCTCGATCGGGATTCGGATCTTAGATTGTCCACCCAATTGTATGTCGCCAGAAAGGGGACCAGAGCGCTTGATATTGTCTCGGCGATTACCCCGCTCGGGAGGATTACCGCCTATGCACTGGTTCAGAAAACGGAATTGGCTGCCAATGAGCTGGGGGCTAATTTTTCCCTCGAGATTGACGATGTGATCCGGGGTTTGCTGGCTCCTGGAGGGGGGCCGGTTATGAACGGATTGAATATCCTGGGGGATCTCAAGAAATCGGGGGACAAGAGCAATTTGGAGAGAACGAATGCCCAAGGAGTCGTCATCATTGATGATATGGCCATATTCAAGGGCGATAAATTAGTGGGCTGGATGGATCTCGAAGAGTGCAAAGGCCTCGTATGGGCCATGAACAAGATGAAGAAAACGGTGGTAGTTGTAAAGGATGAAACAGACCATGAAGAGATCACAATGGATGTTTTTGAAACAAGCACGGCAACGAAAGTGGATATTTCCAATCCGCTGAAGCCGGTCATCCAATTAAGGGTGAAGCCGCAGATTTCGATTCGCGAGGCGGGGACATCGACCGATTTACGGGATCCGCGCGTATTGGCGAAGATCGAGGAGAAGGCGAACAAGGTCATCGCTGCGAAGCTCGAGGGCGCGGTAGCAAAAGCCCAGGGGCTTAAAAGCGATATATTTTATTTCGGACAACAGATAGAACGTCAGAACCCCAAAGTCTGGTCGAGAATCAGCGGTCAATGGGAAGCGATTTATCCGACAATCGAGGTCCGGTGTGAGGTGGAGTCTATAATCCGCAATACTCAGATGAGGGACCGTTCCTACAAGTACAACATCAAGAGCAAATAAAGAAGGAGGGATGTCGCCGCCATGGACAAGACAAGAATCAGCTCTTTACAATTTTTTTCGTTGATGGTGCTGTTTCAGATGGGGACTGCGCTGGTCGTAAACGTGGGGATATTGGCCGGCAGGGATGCCTGGCTGGCTATTCTGGTCGGTATGGCTGCCGGAAGCTTGCTGTTTGCCGTTTATGCCAATCTGAATAAGCTGTTTCCGGACATGCAGCCCACTTCTTATTGCAAAGTGCTTCTCGGAAAACGCCTCGGAACGGCGGTCGGCATCGCTTATGTGGTGTTTTTTCTGCATAAGGCTTCCCGGGATTTGATGGATGGGGGATTACTGGTTCTGGCTTCTGCGCTGAAGGAGACCCCGCTCATGATTATCAACTTATTGATGATTCTGACGGTAGCCTATGCGCTTCATAAAGGAGTCGAGGTCCTGGCTCGTACGGCATTTATATTTTTGATTGTCGTCATGGTGATCGGGGCGTTTATCGTACTGGTGGTCTTTTTTTCGGATATTATGAATCTCAATCGGTTGCGACCGATTCTTGGCGGAGGAGTTAGGGATGTATTTGTGTCCGTGTACCGTCAAAATTATCAATTTCCGTTTGCGGAGGTCATCTGCTTCGTAACTGTCATGCCGTCGTTAAGCAACAAAAAAGGGGGGGTGAAGGCAGGGTATCTTGCGATCCTATTATCGGGACTGATCCTCTCGGGTGCCATAGCGTCTACGATTGCTGTGCTCGGCGTCGATATAACCGAAAGGTCGGTCTTCCCTTTATTGACGATGATCGGGAAAGCCTCCATTGCGGACTTCATACAGCGCACCGATATTCTGGTGGTCATGATCCTGATTATCGGCGTATTTTTCAAAATAAGCTTGTTTTATTATGCGGCGGTCATCGGAATGTCGGATATTTTCAAGATCCCGTACAGGAAGCTGCTGTATCCGGTTGCTGTAGTCATTTTGCTATTTTCCCTGATGATTTCCCGCTCTTTCAGCGATCATCTGACCAAGGGAGGAGAAGTTCTGTACAGAGTGGATCCTGTATTCTTTGTCGTTATTCCTTTGATCCTGTTTCTTGCCGGCTTTGTTTATAAGTTTCGCTTAAAAAGGCAGGGTCGGAGCGGGGCTCAGAGTCGGGAAGGTGACCGGAATCCGAATTAGAACCTGTGTTTGAGTTAAAATCGGAAGAATGATCGGCCTGGGCATGACTGCTCCTTTTGCTCATGAATTTACGGTGAAGATCCGGTACGATCATGAATATGATCAAGGCCGCCAGCGTTAATTTTTGGGTTAAGGTCACCATACCATAGTTAAAGTTCTTCCAGAAAGTATACCAGGGCTGCCCGAGCAAAACGTCCACAAAGATCGCATAGACAAGGCCAAGCGATAAGAATATTAGGGTGACCAGGTATTTTTTGATCAGCAACGGAACCCCCTCCTTTTTTTTAGTATGAAAAAATAAACGCCTTAACATGCAAGCCTACATTGAAGAAGTAAAATTGACTATTCATGAATTAAGACTTATACTAAGTCTAAAATAGTCATTAAAGGAATGATCCAATATATGAAATCCTTAAATTTGACGACCCAGCGCAAAGCCGTTTATGACGTCGTTCGGAATGCCGACGATCACCCGACTGCGGCTGAGGTCATGAACAGACTGGTTGAGCAAGGCTACAATTTTGCATATGGAACGGTATATAATTCACTTCGATATTTGGCGGACAAAGAAATGATCCGCGAATTGAAGCTCGGCGAGGCGGCCAGCCGCTACGATGCCAAGCTGGATGATCATCAGCATATTTTGTGTGAAGTGTGCGGACGGGTGGACGAGGTGATGTCCCAGGTGCCCGAGGAATGGAGCAGTACGGTTGCCAAAGAAACCGGGTATGACGTGCATCATGCCCATGTAGTATTCGGGGGGGTGTGTCCATCGTGTCGGCAGAAGAAGTGAAGACCCGGGGGCGCGTTCAAGCTGGAACTGTAACCCCGTTCAGACGGCCGGAGGAAAGCAGCAAGGACATCTCTGAACATTTCGACGGCCGGGAGATGTGTCCGGTAACGCAGCGGGTAATTCTGGTCAGTCCGTTTCCGGGCGGAATCCACGAACTGGTTCGCGATTTGTCCGAGGACTGCTTCGACGTCCTGGTGTTCCATCATTGGGAGCAAGGAATCCGCAACGCACAAACGGCGGACCTGCTGATTTTCGACCTGACTCCGTTTCAAGATCCGGAGGAAGCGGCTCTCGTGAAATCGCTGGTACAGGATGCGGGCAATGTTCCGTCTCTGCTGCTGGTTAATGAGACACTCCTTCCGAAGCTGGATCAAGGAATGATGAATCAAGAGCTTCTCGTATGGCCGGCGCGTCCGGGAGAGATTAACTATCATGCCCAGCGCATTATCCGCAACGGAGGCCAACGGACGCCGGCATCGCGTCTGATGACCGGGACTTCTCCGGCAATCTTCAAGGATCTGTGGATCGATCGCAACAAAATGGCCGTATACCGCAGCGGGGCCAAGATCGGACTGACCAAGACCGAATATGAACTGCTGGTAAAATTGCTGGAACGGGAAGGCTCCGTTCTATCGCGGGAGGAACTGCTTACGGAAGTATGGGGAACCTCGTTCCTGGGCGGCAGCAATATCGTTGACGTTCACATTAAGAGCTTGCGAAAGAAACTCGGAGACCGCGCGGTAAACTCGATATATATTGCAACCGTAAGAGGGGTAGGTTACCGTTTGGCGGATTGAGAACAAGCGGCGGGGTTCGTGCGGATAGGCAATGTTGTGATGAAAATACAAAAGGGCTGTCCCAAAAGCATGCGGCTTGGGGGCGGCTCTTCATTTTTATTAAAGCTGATACATATCCTAGTTTTTGGGGATTACGCGGGTCCACTCTAAAGGAAATGAAGCCGAAGATGTCGAAATAGGTAAACTTGTAAAGATTTTTGAAGAGGGGATCTGTATTCATGAAAAAACGCGTCAGAATCACCTTGCTAGTATCTACTGTTGTTGCCGCCCTGGTTCCGATTTTACTGGAATTTCTGATTTCGAGTGAGATGGAAGGAAGGACCTTGATCATTGCAGGCGTTTCGCTGGTAGTCGCGGCAGCGGCGGCCTGGTTTGCGATCCGCAGCATTGCTGTTCCGCTGGACCGGTTGGGCGAATCGGCCCGGTTAATCAGTCAGGGAGATTTAACGAAACGGGTCGATGGGTTAAACAGATCGGATGAAATCGGCATTCTTAGTAATCATGTACAGCGCATGGTCGATAACTTGAACGACATGATAACAAGCGTACACGAAACAACGAACCGGGTATCCGCTTCGGCGCAACAGCTCTCTGCCGGTGCGGGGCAAACGACGAGAGCGATTCAGGACGTCACCGTTGCGATTCAGGAAATGGCGGCAGGCAGCGAGCAGCAAATGAATAATATCGAAACCGGCATTAGGGGCGTAGAGGAGATGTCCAGTCAGGCCGTTGTCATTTCCGAACATATTCGGACATTTACAGAAACCATGGAGCGGACGACGGCGGTCGCTGAGGAGGGGAATTCCTCCGTAATCAGCGTCGTTGAGAAAATAGAGCACATCCAGCATACCGTCGAAGAGCTGGGAACCGTAATCGAAACGTTAAGCGAGCTTACGGAGAATATCGGAGGCATCGTAGAGGTGATCACGGGGATCGCCAAGCAGACGAATATGTTGGCTTTGAACGCTTCCATCGAAGCGGCAAGAGCCGGGGAACAAGGAAAGGGCTTTGCCGTTGTGGCCTCGGAAGTGCGCAAGCTGGCTGAGGGGTCGGAAAGGTCGGCCCACCAAATCGAAGAATTGATCGGCAGCATCCAGTCGGAGGTCCGCCGTGCGCAGAATTCGATGGAGAACGCCAAGCAAGGCGTGGAAGAAGGAATTATCGCAGTGGATACGTCCGGCCGTTCCTTTTCGCGGATCCGCAAAGCGGTCCGGGGAACCGCCGATAAGATTGAGGGCGTGCTGGCATCGTCTCAGGAATTGGCTGCCGGCGCCGGAAAAGTTACCGAATCGATAAGCGGCATACGCGTCGTAGCCGAAGAGTCGGCCGGAAACACACAAACCATTTCGGCGGCGGCCGAGGAGCAGCTTGCCTCCATTGATGAAATCGCCTCTTCCTCAGCGGAATTGTCCCGGATGGCCGTAAAGCTTCAGGAACTGGTCGGGAAATTCAAGGTACAGAAGCTCTAGGATTGACTTGAATTGGCGAAGGCTTAATCGGGAACAGACAGAAAGAGGCCGCGAGAGACCTTGAATAGGAGGGAATACATGGCACGCAGATTGGAAGGGAAAAGAGTGGCCATCACCGGTCCGCGCCGCTCTGAAGAGCTCGGTAAACTGGTCGAAAATATGGGAGGCATTCCTTTATACAGACCCGCCCAGGGGACCGTGCTGTTGGAGGATCTGGATTTGAGGAACGGCCTCGTTGCCTGGGCCTCCCATCCGCCGGATTGGTCGATATTTACGACCGGGATGGGAATCGACGCGCTGTTCGATATGGCCGAGGACATGGGAGTTGCCGAGGATTGGCGGAATATCCTTCAGAACAGCAGCATTGCCGCGAGAGGATACAAGACGGCAAATGTACTGAAGAAGCGTGGGCTTACCCCGATTGTAAGAGATGACGACGGCAGCACTGAAGGGCTGATTCGCGGTTTGGCGGAACATGATTTCCAAGGGAAGGACGTTATCTTACAGCTTCATGGCGATCCTGCCCCCAGACTGGTATCCTGGCTTGAAGAGCAGGGGGCTTCTTGCAGACAAATTCTTCCGTACCGGCATATCGCTCCGCCCCGCGAAGAACTTGATCTGTTGCTTGCGGACCTGATCGAGGGGCGGCTGGATGCCGTGACGTTTACGAGCGGCCCGCAGGTCCGGTTTCTGATGGAGCATGCAGCTGGCCAGGGAAAACGGGAAGCCTTGATGGATGCGCTGCAGGGCCCTGTCATCGCTGTGGCGGTCGGCAAAGTCACAGCGCAAGGCTTGTTTGAAGCGGGAGTTCCCCGTGTGGTAGCTCCGCGCGAGGAACGCATGGGCAGCATGATGGTGGAGCTGGCCAAATACTATGCTGGAGAGACGGAACCCCTGACAGGTGAAAGAAAACCTGCTCCGGACGAGAAAATCGGGGAGTAGGTAGTATTTGGCGGAACCATGGGTATTACTATGGTAAGGGCTATGCTTTTCGATCACATGAATGTACGGGAAAGGATGTTTAGCATGAGCGATTTGTTAAAGAAGGCCATCTCATTGGGGTGGGGACTTACGATTGTCAGCAAAGAAAAGGTGGAAAGCCTTGTCGATGATTTAGTCAAACGCGGCGAGCTCGCGCCTTCGGAATCCAAACAGCTTGTGGAGCGTCTGATCGATAAAGGGGCGGAAGAACAGAACCGCTTCAAGGAATTAGTGAACGAACAAGTAAAATCCGTACTGCAATCCATGGGCCTTGCTTCGGCCAAGGAAATGGAAGAACTGGCCAGGCGGGTGGCCGAACTGGAAATTAAGCTCGCCGAGCTGCAGCAGCCGTAAGCCATGGGCATCCGTGTCCGGCATTCCGGCCGTTATCGTGAGATCGCCATGGCGCTGATGCGCCATGGCTTCGGCTATATGGCCGAAGAAATCGGGCTGAATCGGCTTTTCGCCGTGCCGCTCCGCTGGATTCACAAGACCGAGGTGGGCAGCCTCTCCTTGGGAGAGAGGATTCGGCTTGTGCTTGAAGAGCTTGGCCCGACGTTCGTCAAGCTGGGCCAGCTCGCCAGCACCCGTTCGGATCTGCTTCCGGAGCCGATTATCGCCGAGCTCGTGAAGCTTCAGGATCAGGTGCCGCCGTTTTCGGGCGAGGAGTCCCTCGCTATCATCGAGCAGGAATTCGGGATGCCGGCTGCCGAACTGCTGGCCCAATTCGAAGAAGTACCTATAGCCGCGGCGTCGATCGGACAGGTCCATAAAGGGCAGCTTGTTACCGGCGAGGTTGTAGCCATAAAAATTCAGCGCCCCGGCGTGGTGCCCCAGGTCGAACGGGACTTGGATATTCTTAAGAACCTGACGGGTGCAGCCCAAAAGCACTGGCCTTGGGTCAACCGGTATCAAATTCCGCAAATGGTGGAAGAGTTCTCCCGGTCGATCACGGCCGAATTGGATTACAGCATCGAGGGCCGGAATATGGAAAAGATCCGTAGGCAATTTAAGGACAGCGAAGAGGTCTGCATTCCCGGAGTCCATTGGTATTGCTCCACGTCCAAAGTTTTGACGATGGATTATGTGGAGGGCATTCATTTGAACCGGATGACCGAGCTTCGGAAGGGCGGGTTCGACACTAAGGAGATCGCCGAGCGATTGGTGAACGCCATGTTCGAGCAGATTTTTGAGGGCGGACACTTTCATGCGGATCCGCATCCCGGCAACCTGCTCGCAACCCGGGACGGGAAGCTGGCCTTTATCGACTTCGGCATGATCGGACGCTTAAGCCCCGAGATGCGGGATCATCTTTCCTCGCTCGTGATCGCCTTGATGCGGCGCAGCAATGAGGGAATGCTCCGGGCCATCCTGCGGATGGGACTGCTGGAAGATACGCGCGATTTGAACGCTTTACGCACGGACCTTGAACGGCTTCATGATCGCTACTATGATATTCCGTTTTCGGAAATCAGCATCGGAGAAGCGCTGAACGACCTGTTTGCAACCGCACAGCGGCACCGGATTGTTTTGCCGCCGGATTTGCTTCTGCTCGGCAAGGCGCTGCTCACTCTGGAAGGCGTGGCGATCAGTCTGGACCCGCAGCTGCGCATTCTCGATTTGGCGGAGCCTTATGGCAAGAAGCTGCTGCGGGAGAAATTCGGCAGCCGCCGCCTGGGGAAACAGCTCATCGGCGGGGCCGTCGACTTTGCGGAAGCGCTGACGGGTTTTCCCCAGCAGGTGAACCGCCTGTTCACTTTGCTCGGCAAGGGCAAAGTGAAGATGGAGATGAGCGTGCCGGAAATGGAGCATTTCCTGAAGAAGCTCGACCAAATCGGAAACCGGCTCTCCTTCAGCATTGTTCTGTTGGCATTCAGCATTATTATGGTCGGACTTATTATCGGCTCCTCCTTAACCCGAATGCCCACCGTGCTGTGGAACATCCCTGCTATCGAAATCGGTTTTGTGGTCGCTTTTCTGATGGTCATTTGGCTGCTGTATTCCATCTTCCGTTCGGGGAGGTTTTGACGGGCCAAGTCTAAATTGCCGGTACGCCTGAAGGCTGCCGGCTTTTTTTGACATTCCCCTACTTCTCCGATTTTTTTAACGAACCTGAGGAACGCTATTTCGTGATAATTTACTGTTTGTTTAGGCTAACGAATCTGAGGATTCTTATTTGAAGATTTTGACCCTTTTTTGGCTGGAAATTGAAGAATAACGTGTACTGAGTTCGTTAAAATCTAAATTTACTAGTTTTCGATCGGATAAGGCTTCCTAGGTTCGTTAGAATTGGAGGGACTTGGAGGACTTGGAGAGGGGCTATATTTCTTCGGTCTCATGTGGGATTTGGCGGACAGAGGCCAGGTTCTTCGTTATCCCGATGAAAACTTAAAAGGTAGCCGGATTTTCGGGACAATCTCTGTTACAATAAAAAGGCCCGCTTTTAGAATTAGGAAGACAAGGGAAAAATGTGGCTAATCCAATGCCGGGCTAATAACTAATGAGGTGAACTTTTTGACAACTTTTCAGAAAATGGGTCTATCGACGGCCGTTTTACAAATATTGCAGGGACAAGGGATCGTGAATCCCACTCCGGTACAGGAAAAGGCTATTCCTGAGCTGCTTGCGGGGGAGGATGTCATCGTCCAGGCCCAAACGGGCACCGGAAAAACATTGGCGTTCTTGCTGCCGATCATGGAGAAAATCCGGACGGACCGTCCGGATGCGCAGGCGCTGATCATTACGCCGACGCGCGAGCTTGCAATTCAGATTACCGCGGAAGCGCGGAAACTGGCGGCAGCCCGCGAAGGCATGTCCGTGCTGGCCGCTTACGGCGGGCAGGACGTGGAGCGGCAGCTCCGCAAGCTGCAGAACGGGACGCAGCTCGTCATCGGTACGCCGGGCCGGCTATTGGACCATTTGCGCCGGGGCTCGCTGACGCTCGGCTCTGTCCGTATGCTGGTGCTGGACGAAGCGGATCAGATGCTGCATATGGGATTTTTGGCCGAGGTGGAGGAAATTATCCGCCTTGTTCCGCGCAGCCGTCAAACGATGCTGTTCTCGGCAACCATGCCCGATAACGTAAAACGTTTGGCCAAGACGTATATGCAGCAGCCCCGCGATATCCGGATCGCCGAAACCTCCCGCGTGACGCTGGACAGCATCCGGCAAATTGTCGTGGAATGCACGGACCGGAACAAGCAAGAGGCGTTGATCACGATGATCCGGCAGCACCGTCCGTATCTGGCGGTAATTTTCTGCCGTACGAAACGCCGGGCAAGCACGCTGAATGAAGCGTTGCAAGAGGCGGGCTTTGCTTCGGACGAGCTCCATGGCGACCTGTCGCAGTCGAAGCGCGAACAGGTGATGCGCGCATTCCGCGACGCCAAGCTGGAATTGCTGGTCGCGACCGATGTAGCGGCCCGAGGCATCGACGTCGAGGGCGTCACGCACGTGTTTAACTACGACATTCCGCAGGATGTCGATAGTTACATCCACCGGATCGGCCGGACGGGCCGGGCCGGGGAGAAGGGCATCGCCGTGACGTTTGCGGCGGTGAAGGATGTGGAAGCGCTCCGGAACATCGAGCGCGGTATTGCCCGCCGCCTGGAGCGGCAGCGGTATGAGAAGAGCGGAGTGTCCGCCGTAGGCGGCAGCGGCAAGCCTGCAGGCACCGGGCAGGGACGTTCCGCCGCGGAAGGACAGGAGCGCAGCCGGAAGGGCAGCGGATTCGGCGGCCGGAACGGCCAGGGCCAAGGGCAAGGCGGCGGACGCGGCGGATCCTCGGGCCGGGGGAAACCGGGAACCGGCGGCCAGGCGGGCGGCGCAGCAAGAGGTGGGCGCAGCCAGGACGGCGGCGCGAAGCGCGGCTCCAGGAATGCATCCGGCAGCGGGCGCGGCGGACGTGATCAGAGCCCTGGAGGTAGACGCGGCCGGAATGAGGGCGGCCGTCGCGGGCGTTAATCACCCGGGCACCGCTAATTTAGAAATGAAAAGGCAGCCGCCCGTTCTTTGAGAATGGGGGCGCCTTTTAGATACGATTACCAGCAACTAAAACGTCCGCAGAGGCGTCAGTATAGAAACACACACACATGGGGGGAATCATAATGAAGCTTCGGACGGGTTGGGGAGCGACAACATCGGCTGTCGTCCTTGTGATGGCTGCCGTTTTATTTACAGGATGCGGCAAAGATAAGCCGGCGGATACTGAACCATTGAATCAGACACCGGGAACCGAACTGAATGATGCAGGGAATACAGGTGCAAATGAAGGTGTTAATGGCGGGTCCGGCAGCGGAACCGATGGCAATACCGATAATGGGGCTAATGGCGAGACCAACACTGGAGCGGATCAGGGAGATACTTCCGCAGCAGGTGGAGGGACAGATTCCGGTACGGCAGAAGAAGGGAACGGAGCAAAGCCGGATGCAAGTCAGTCCGCAGCGGCCGATGCCGACAGCGTGGCCGTGCTGGTGAACAAGGAATTCGCCTTGCCGGAGGATCATAAGCCTGGCGATCTCGTCTATCCGGACGTTCGCTTCACCTTTAAAGAGAAAATCGAGAAACGCATGATGCGCAAAGAGGCCGCTTCGGCTTTGGAGAAATTGTTTGAAGGCGCGGAGAGCGACGGAATTTACTTGGCCGGCGTTTCGGCGTATCGTTCCCACAGTACGCAGACATCGCTTTTCAACCGTTACGTAAAAAAGGACGGATTGGAAAAGGCCAAAACCTACAGCGCGGTGCCAGGGCATAGCGAGCATGAAACCGGCTTGGCCATCGACGTGTCGGGCAGCGACGGCAAATGCGCCGCGGAGGATTGCTTCGGCGATACCGAGGAAGCGAAGTGGCTGGCGGAGCATGCATCGGAATATGGCTTCATTATTCGTTATCCCGAAGGTAAAGACGATATTACCGGCTACAAATACGAGCCATGGCATCTTCGTTATGTAGGCAAGGAAATTGCATCGGATATCGCCGAACGGGATATTACGCTGGAAGAGTATTACGATGCCGTGCCGGTAGCCAATCCTTAAGCGATCAACACGGTTAGAACGACGGATTGATTCACGATCCTGCGTGCGGGTTATGTACTAACGAACTCTATATCTCAGAAGGAGGCGTTATGCATGTCCGAACATAACCATGTTGTAAACAAGGAAGGCCAGACAGCGCTGGGAAGAGTGGATGCGGCGTTAGACCGGATGGATGATAAGGCAAAGGATGAAATTCTGGAGAGTTTCGATACTTTTAAAAAATATTTGGGTTTACGGGTCGAGCTCGCGGAAAATATCGGCTTGAGCGAGGAGACGATGGCAAAAGCGGCTGAGCGGATCGGCAATTATCTGGCAGCCAAAGAGGAGCCTCGCAACCGGGAAGAGAAGCTGCTCCAGGAATTGTGGAAGGCCGGGAATTCGGAGCAACAGCATGCGCTGGCGCATATGTTGGTGGGGCTGGCTCAGAACGCCCACGAAAACAAATGAATTTAAACTTAGTAAAGGGGCGCCTGTCAAGGCGCCTCTTTGTCGTCTTCGGACATAAATTCCTGTTGACAAGTGATAATGATTATCAGTATCTTTAGAAAGTAGAGAAGATTACGGAAATCTTTTTTGGACCTCATTTTCAGGTCATATACGGAAAGGAAGATGGTCATGGCGTCATTGAAGACCTCCCATTTGGATATAGCGTATGAGGACCGGTTGATTGTCCAGGATTTGAATATATCGATCCCCCAAGGGAAAATTACGGCTTTGGTAGGTGCGAACGGGTCGGGGAAATCGACGATTTTAAAAACGATGGCCCGGATTTTGCAGCCTAAGGGAGGAAGCGTACTGCTTGACGGCAAGTCGATTCATAAGCAGTCCACCCGGGAAGTTGCCAAGCAGCTCGCGATATTGCCGCAAAACCCGACCGCACCGGAAGGGCTTTCGGTGTACGAATTGATTTCATATGGCCGTTTTCCGCATCAAAAAGGGTTTGGCGGATTAAAAGAGCAAGACCGCAAGATCATCGAATGGGCGATTGAGGCAACGCGGATGAATGAGTTCAGTGACCGCGCTCTGGAGCAACTGTCGGGCGGACAACGCCAGCGGGCCTGGATTGCAATGGCATTGGCCCAGGAAACCGATATTTTGTTCCTCGATGAACCGACCACCTTCCTGGATATGGCTCATCAGTTGGAAGTGCTGCAGCTGCTTGAGGAACTGAATGCCGAGTCTCAACGGACCATTGTTATGGTCGTTCACGATTTGAATCACGCGGCCAGATACGCCCATCATATGATTGCGATTAAAAAGGGGCAGGCAGTTGCCGTCGGAGCACCGGAAGAGGTTGTTACTTCCGAAGTGCTGCGCGAAGTGTTCGGCATCGAAGCGGATATCGTGACCGATCCGCGCAGCGGGGTGCCGCTTTGTCTTCCGTACGAGTTATACCGCGCAGCTACAGAAGGTAAGGTCCGGCCCGGTAAGAAGGATGATTCGGCCAATAATAAGGTAGTCTCATTCCTATAGGGAAAGTTACCGGCAGAAGTACAGGAGGCGTAGTGATGGATATTGATTTTGGGCTGCTTGATCGGGCGCTCTCCATAGTAACCGAAGAAAGGGCGGATGCCCTGTTTACGATACCGGCGGAACGCCTGCCGGATCGTGAACAGGCGGAGCGGCTGCTCGAGGTTTACCGGGAGCAGATTAAAGGGAAAGACATCCAGGTTGCAGCCACCTATTATGCTGCTTGTTGGCGAGTCGTTCCGGCCGCCCTGCTTTATATGGTTGCGGGGTGCGACGGTGGCGTAGATTTTTCGCTTAAAAATCTCACTATTCAAATTGGCATAGTAAATGATTATCCCCGGTTTTTCTTCGTGATCAAGGATTCCGCTAAGAATGCTTGGCCGACGGGGGATATAAGCGAATGGCGTGAGGAAGTACTGGGAGCTTTCATCCGGGATACGCTCCGCCCGGTTATGGAAACGGCATCAGCCATCTCGGGGCTTCCGGTGGCGCAATTATGGGGACAAATGCCGCTCGGCGTGGAGTTTTACCTGGATTATTTGGGCAAGCAGATGGGCGACCCTTCTGTGACTGAACCGTTTAAGGAGCAGTACGCCTTTTTTTCGAGAGTCCTTGATGCCCAATGGTTCGGTTTGAAACGAAATCCGTTCGATTTGAAAGAAACTTGGATCGAGGATCCTTATCGGCCCGGTGAGATGACTCGAATGAAACCGACCTGCTGTCTGGCCTACCGGACGGATTCAGGACACGGGTATTGTTACGGCTGTCCAAAACTGTCGAAGGCAGACCGGGAAGCCAAGCGCAAAGAACTGGTAGCTGCGATGGCAGCGAAGGAGAAGGCGACGTAGGTGGAGTTAAGGCTTTATTTTTACATAATGGGGGAGTTAAGGATGAGAAAAATGAAAATGTTAAAGATGGTGGCTTCCGTAATTTGCATTTGCCTGGTTTTGGCGGCGTGCGGAAATGCGAAAAACAACAATAACCCGGCACCTGCCGGTAACGGGGAAAATGCAGGGAATACGGCGGAACAATCTCAAAATGCGGCCAACTCGGGACAGCAGGCAGACGGTGTGCGTTCATTCAAGCATGCGCTTGGTACTGCGGATGTTGAAGGGACTCCGACACGGATCGTAGCCTTGGAATATACGTATGCCGAGGATTTGATCGCATTGGGAGTTCAGCCTGTCGGCGTAGCCGATGTGAAGGGATACCAAGCCTGGGTGAATACTACGCCTGGACTGGATGCGAACGTGCAGGACGTGGGAACCCGTCAGGAGCCGAACCTGGAAGCGATTATGGCGCTGGATCCGGATCTGATTCTTACTTCCGATTTCCGGGCAAAGGACATTTACGACAAACTGGCGGATATCGCGCCGACGATTGCTTTTTCGCCTTATCAGGATGAGAACGGCGTGGATCAGTATCAGGAAATGATCGATACGTTCAATACGATTGCGGATGCGGTGGGCAAACAGGAAGAAGCTAAACAAGTGCTGGCCGGATTGGACGAGACTTACAAGGCAGCGGCCGAGAAGTTGAAATCCGCAGGCAAGGAAAATGCGGAGTTTACGCTGGTACAGGCATTCAGTAACCAAAATTCGCCGGTATTCCGTATTTTTACGGATAACTCGATGGCCGTGAAGATTTTGAATAAAATCGGGCTTCAAAATGCAAATAAGGAACCGGCCTATGAAGTATACGGCTATTCGGAGAAATCCGTGGAGGCTTTCCCGGCGCTTCAGGACTCGAACTTTTTGTACATCGTGCAGGATGACGACAATGTGTTTGAAACGCACTTGAAGGAAAACCAAGTTTGGAAAAACCTGAATTTCGTAAAAGAGAACCGCACCTATGCGTTAGGAGGAGACTCGTGGGTGTTCGGCGGACCGTTATCGGCAAAAACCCTCGTGGATAAAGCCGTGTCCGTGCTGGCGCCATGAGTACGGGTCTCATTTCGGCTAACGCGAATGCCGGAACTCGTTCGAAGCGAACCTCCCGGGGTTCGCTTCTTCTTGTATTCGGAGCCGGTCCGCTAATTCTGCTGCTGCTCCTGTGCGTGCAGATCACGCAAGGTACGGCGGGCATTTCGCTGTCTTTGATCCGGGAGGCATTATTCCATCCGACGCTGGATGATCCGTTGCAGCAGATCGTGCGCGGGGTGAGACTGCCCCGGGCTCTGATTGGTGCGCTTGCAGGAGCGGCATTATCCGTGGCAGGCGTACTTCTTCAAACGCTGACCCGCAATCCGCTGGCCTCCGCCGGAACGCTTGGCATTAACGCCGGAGCTTATTTGGCCGTGGTGGCGGGCACGATCTTTTTTCCGTCGCTGATTAGCGGATTCCCGTTGTTGACGGCGATGGCGGGCGGGCTTCTTGCGGGAGCCGTCGTGTTCCTGATGGCCGGACGGAAACGGAGCGCGCCCGTACGCCTGGCTTTGGGCGGCATGTCGCTTACGCTGGTGCTCTCCTCGCTGACAGGCACGCTTCAACTGTTATTTGAAAATGAAACCGCAGGCCTGTTCCTTTGGGGCTCCGGCTCTTTGATCCAAAATGATTGGCATAACGTGGCGGCAATCTGGCCGTGGGTGCTGGGCGGCTTGCTGCTGTCGGTGCTGTTCAGCCGGAATCTCGACATTCTATTGATGGATGAAGATGTCGGCAAGTCGCTCGGCCAGCGGATCGGATTAACCCGGACGGTCAGTGTGCTGACGGCCGTATTGCTGGCCGCGGTGACGGTAAGTGCGGTGGGGCCGATTGGCTTCGTCGGTCTCATTGCGCCGCATTTGCTGCGGCTGATGGGCCTGCACCGTCACCGTCTGCTCATCCCCGGCGCGGTCATTTGGGGAGCGATCGTGCTGGTGGCGGCCGATCTGGCCGTGCTGTTGCTGGAGCCGGCGTTCGGGCTGCTGCCGGCCGGCTCCGCCACGGCGGCGCTCGGCGCGCCGTGGCTCATTTGGCTAGTGTACCGCATGAAGCCGTCGCGCGGCGAGGTGCAGGGTGCTTCCTCCGGCATGGGCGCGGGCTTCCGGCGCGTCCTGCCGTATCCCGCCCTGCTGGTGGGGGCGGGGCTTCTGCTGCTGCTCGCGCTGGGCGCCGGCCTCGTCTTCGGCGGCACAACGGTGCCGCTGCATGACGTCTGGGCCGCTTTGACGGGCGAGGCCAGCAAGATCACCAGGTATATGGTGATCGAGACCCGGCTGCCCCGCCTGTTGGTGGCGGCCCTTGCCGGCGCCTCGCTCGCCGCGAGCGGCACGCTGCTGCAGGGCGTCGTGCGCAACCCGCTCGCCGATCCCTCGGTGATCGGCGTCACGTCCGGCGCCGGGCTGGGCGCGCTCGTCTTCCTGATTCTGCTGCCGCAGTTACCGAGCTCGGTCGTGCCGGTCGCCGCCTTTCTTGGCGCCATCGCTGCAGCGCTCGTAATCTTCGCGATCAGCCGCAAGGGCGGCATGCAGCCCGCGAAGGTCGCGTTGATCGGCATGGCGGTCTCGGCCTTCGGCTCGGCCGGCATCCAGGCGCTCGTCGTCAAGGCGCAGCTTCGCGTCGCTTCGGCGCTGACCTGGCTGTCGGGCAGCACGTATGCCCGGGGCTGGGACGACCTCGGCTGGCTGTTCGCCTGGCCGCTCGTGCTGCTGCCGCTCGCCTGGTGGCTGGCCCGCCGCCTTGATCTGCTCGCCCTTGGCGACGCCTCGGCGATCAACCTCGGCGTCTCCGCCGAGCGGACGCGCATGCTCGGCGGCCTGCTTGGCGCGGCGCTCGCCGCTTCGGCCGTGGCGACGGTCGGCACCGTCGGCTTCGTCGGCCTGCTGGCGCCGCATGCGGCCCGGCTGCTCGTGCCGAACTCGAATCGCAAGCTGACCTTGCTCTCGGCCCTGCTCGGGGCCGTGTTCCTGGTGCTTGCGGATATCGTCGGCCGCGTGCTGCTCGCGCCAAAAGAAATTCCGTCCGGCTTGGTCGTGGCTTTGCTCGGCGCGCCGTACTTCCTGTGGCTGATGCGGACAGCCGGCGCGCGGTCCGCTTCTTCCAAATAAACCTGAGAACCGTTCGGCTTCGGCCGAGCGGTTTTTTGCGTTCGTCAACCGAATGAAATGAAATAAATACAAAGTTCAACTCATGATATCGGGTAAAGCTAGAAATAATAATAAACCTGAGCCAATGAACAGCCAATAAACCACCATTAAACTTAGTAAGCCCCCTAATTGTGCGCCTCAGAAGGACAAAACGTTAAAATGTCCGTTCAAAAGGTGGACAAAGGGACAATATCATCAGCCAGCCCTCCAAAAATATTTAAAATTGTGAATATTTTTTGAAATGGCGGTTTGCTACTTGCAATGTGAAAAATGTCACACTATAATAAGAGTATCAGGTGAACAAATTCACAATCACAACAAATTTAAAGTGACTAATTTCACAAATAATACCCCTAACGATTACAAACTTATTAAATAAAACAATACAGGGGATTCGAGGAGGAAGAAATCATGAAAGTAGCAGTTATCGGATGTACTCACGCAGGAACAGCAGCCATTGTAAATACAGCAAAGCTTTATCCGGAGGCGGAAATTACGGTATACGAGCGCAATGACAACATCTCCTTCCTGTCGTGCGGCATTGCTTTATATGTCGGCGGCATGGTGAAAGACCCGCAAGGCCTGTTCTATTCGTCGCCGGCACAATTGGCTGAACTGGGCGTGAACACGAAGATGCGCCATGAGGTAACTGCGGTGGATACGGCGGCAAAAACGCTGAAGGCCCGCAACCTGGAGACCGGCGAAGAGTTGACTGATACATTCGATAAGTTGATCGTGACGACAGGCTCGTGGCCGATCATTCCGAAGTTCGAAGGCATCGAGCTGGAGAACATTCTGCTCTCGAAAAACTTCAATCATTCGAACACCATTATCGAAAAGGCCGAGCAAGCTAAAAACATCGTCGTGGTTGGTGCAGGCTATATCGGAGTAGAGCTGGTCGAAGCGTTCCAACTGAACGGCAAGCAGGTGACTTTGATCGATGCGGAAGACCGTATCTTGAGCAAGTATCTGGATGCCGAGTATACGGATAAAATCGAAGCATCGCTCCGTGAGCATGGAATTACTCTTGCCTTGGGCGAGAAAGTGACGAAATTCACAGGTGAGCACGGCAAAGTGGGCCAGGTAGTAACGGACCGCGGTCAGTACGATGCGGATCTGGTCATTATGTGCATCGGGTTCCGTCCGAATACGGACCTGTTGAAAGGGCAAGTCGACATGCTCACGAACGGCGCGATTATTGTGGATGAATATATGCGGACCAGTACGCCGGATGTGTATGCGGCAGGCGACAGCTGCGCGGTCTTCTACAATCCGACGAAAAAGCATGCCTATATTCCACTCGCTACCAACGCTGTCCGGATGGGAACTTTGGTCGCCCGTAATCTGGTGGCCCCAACGGTTAGATATATGGGGACTCAAGGAACCTCGGGTATCAAAATCTACGAGGATAATATCGCAGGAACCGGGATGACGGAAACGGCCGCTAAAGATGCCGGTATTGAAGCGGAAGCGGTCATCATTACGGATAACTATCGTCCTGAATTTATGCCGACCCATGAGCCGGTAATGCTGAAAGTGGTCTATGAAAAAGAAACCAGACGCATTCTGGGCGCTCAAATCATGTCGAAGGTCGATTTGACGCAGTCGATCAACACCATTTCGGTTTGCATCCAAAACGGCATGAAGATGGAAGAGCTGGCGTTCGTCGATTTCTTCTTCCAGCCTCATTACAACAAGCCTTGGAACTTCTTGAACAGCGCAGGCCTTGGGGCGCTGCCGGAAGTACCGGTAAGAGAAACGGTTCAGGCGTAACACCGGACCTGGATCGAAGCTGATCAAATCAGAATTAACCCCATGCTAGACTCTCTCTTCGCCAGCAGAATTATCATTCTGCCGGCTTTTTCTTTTTTACATATTTGTGTGAAATTCTTCACTTTATGAGGCCATGTCGTGACTTATGTTACTTAAGGATTGAAATACCCAAGTTACAATTAAGGCGGAGTAGGAGAGTTTACAAACATAGTCCTAAAGGAGAATGAATCATGGCTTACAATAAACCTGATCAAATTGCGAAAGTGACGGTCGAAATGGGCATCAAGAAGGCGCACAATCCTTTGCTGACGGTTTTGATTCTTGGGTTTTTAGGCGGGGCCTTTATCGCCCTCGGATTTTTGCTGGATATTCGCGTTATAGCCGGCGCTCCGAAAGAATGGGGCAGCATCGCTTCTTTTATCGGCGCAGCGGTATTCCCGATCGGTCTGATCCTGGTGCTTCTCGCCGGTGGAGAGCTACTAACAGGAAACATGATGGCCGTGCCGTTATCGCGGCTGGCGAAACGGATTACGACGGGTGAGATGTGCAAAAACCTGGTCCTCATCACTATAAGTAACTTTGTAGGCGCGTTGTTCGTCGCTTACTTTTTCGGACATGTCGTAGGGCTGACCTCCAGCGGCGTATACTTGGATAAACTGGTTGATATGGCCGGGCATAAGCTGGATGACAGCTTTTTGCAGGCTTTCATATCGGGGATCGGCTGTAACTGGCTCGTGGCCCTTGCCGTATGGCTGTCTTATGGTGCAGATAATATGAGCGGGAAAATTCTCGGGATCTGGTTCCCGACGATGGCTTTCGTTGCAATCGGGTTTCAGCACGTCGTAGCAAATATGTTCCTGATTCCGGCTGCCATCTTTGAAGGCTACTTCTCCTGGGGAGATTACTTCAGAAATTTTGTTCCGGTATGGTTGGGGAACCTCGTGGGCGGCGCATTGTTTGTTGCCGGTGCTTACTGGACGGCCTATTTAAAAGACAACGGTGCAGGAACGACATTAACGGGAAAACAGGTGAATTCGGCCAATGTATCGAATAATGGACCAACCAATGTACCAGCCAATGCTCCAGTCAATGCTTCGGCTAATGCTTCGGCCCCATCTTCCGGTCCGATGCTCTTTCCTTAAGCAGCCGGCTCAAGGCTGTAACTTCATAGTAATATACTTCGGTATTAAACGGTCTAAAGGCTGCGTCTTCGTTCGCGAAGAGCGGCCTTTTTCGTCTTACACGTTTGTCGGAAAGACGGCGGCTCCACCTTGCCTGTAGACAAGGATTGGGCTTTTTTCTACAATTACTTAGATAGGGAGGGAAGCTCGCAATGATTCATGAAGAGAACGGAATATTTCCCGCGGTGTGTCCGCTTGATTGCCCGGATACCTGCGGTTTACTGCTGCATAAAGAGAACGGAAAGATCGTGAAGGTGACGGGAAATCCCGACCATCCGATTACGCAGGGAGCGATCTGCAATAAGGTGCGTAATATGGCTGAGCGGGTCTATCATCCTGAACGGGTGCTGTACCCTATGAAGCGCATCGGCGCTAAGGGAGAGGGGAAATTCGAACGGATTACCTGGGATGAAGCCATAGCTGAAATCGCAGGGCGATTTCAGGAACTGACCCGAGAGCATGGTCCCGAATCGATCCTGCCGTACAACTTTTACGGAAATATGGGGATTCTTAGCGTCGAGGGAATGGACCGGCGATTCTTCAACCGGTTGGGCGCATCCAAACTGCAGCGGGCGATCTGCACGGCTGCGGGGAGTGCCGGCTGGGAATACACGATGGGCTTTGGCGGCGGTACCAGCCCGGAAGAAACGTTGAAGGCAAAGCTGATTATTGTGTGGGGCGGCAATATCGTCAGCACGAATATGCACCAGGTCGCCCTGATTGAAAAGGCCCGGAAGCAGGGGGCGAAGCTCGTAGTCATCGACGTTCACCGCAACCGTACCGGCCAAAGAGCCGATTGGTTCATCCCGCTATATCCCGGGACGGACAGTGCGTTGGCGCTAGGTATGATGCATGTGCTGTTTGCGCGGGGATTGGTGAACGAAGAGTTCCTTGAACGGTATACCTTGGGTCATGAGGAGCTTCGCGAGCATGTGAAAACCTATACGCCACTTCATGTTTCGGCAATTACGGGGGTTCCTGCCGAGGATATCGAAGCCCTCGCAATCATGTATGCGGAGACTTCGCCCGCTTATATTCATATGGGCAACGGGCTTCAACACCATGATAATGGCGGAATGGCGATCCGTACGATTAGCTGCCTGCCGGCTTTGACCGGGCAGTGGCTCGTTCCGGGCGGCGGAGCGTTCAAGTCGAACGGCGCTTACGCCAATATGAATTCGGATGCGTTGGAGCGCCCGGACTTAAGGTCGGATGACCAGGTCCGCACCATCAATATGAACCGCATCGGGGAGGCGTTGCTCACGCTTGATCCGCCGATCCGTTCGCTGTTTGTTTACTGCTCGAACCCGGCTGTGGTGGCGCCGGATACGGGCAAGGTCGAACAGGGCTTGCGCAGGGAAGATCTATTCACAGTAGTTCATGATTTATTCCTGACCGATACGGCCAAATATGCGGACATCGTGCTACCGGCGACATCGTCTTTTGAAAATACGGATTTGTATGTTTCTTATTGGCATCATTATGTCCAGCTTCAGGAACCGGTCATTCCGGTTCAGGGCGAGAGCAAAAGCAATGTGGAAGTGTTCCGGCTGCTGGCCGCGGCTATGGGCTTCGGGGAAGAAGCGTTTCAGGAGACGGAAGAGGAGATGATCCGGCAAGCGCTGAATTATCCGGACAATCCTTATCTGGAGGGGATCTCTCTGGAAGGCTTGCAGGAGAACCGGGCGATGAAGCTGAACATGGCGCATCAGCAGAGATATCTGGATGCTCTGACGACGCCTTCGGGGAAGATCGAGCTATACTCAGCCCGGATGGCGGACGCCGGACTTCCGCCGCTCCCGACATACATCCCGCTTTACGAGGGATATGACGGAGTAAATCGTCCTGGAGAGGGTAGTCCATATCCGCTGATGTTCGTATCGCCGCCGAATCACAGCTTTCTGAATTCCACCTTCGGCAATGTCGAGAAGCTGACGAAGCTGGAGAAAAGCCCACTGCTGCAAATTCACCCGCAGGATGCGGCCGCGCGCGGCATTGAAGACGGCGATGATGTTATCGTCTGGAACGACCGGGGCAGCTATCAGATCAAAGCAAACGTAACCGACAAAATGCTGCCGGGCACGGTAGTCAGCCAAGGTCTATGGTGGGGGCGGGACGGGCAGCGTCGCCGCGCCAATGCCCTTACGCCGGACCGGCTCGCCGACATGGGCGGAGGGGCTGTCTTTTTCTCGACCGTTGTTGATGTAAAGCGTCAATAAATGTGCTTGCGAAATCCGGACTATTTAGGCGATACTATGGTAATCTGGGCTGCAAATACTTGCAATCACTATAAAAAGTGACGGTAACAGGGGGCCGAATCGGGCTCCCTTTGTTATTTTCTTGTACATAATTATAGGGATAAAGGCTTGGCAGAGGGGAGAGAAAGTGGAATGAAATGGTTGCAGGCGTATCCGAAGGAAATCAAAATTTTCCTTGTCGCCAGTCTGATTAGCTCAGCCGGAGGATCTCTGATGTGGCCTTTGATTACGATGTTCGTATTCAAGGTGCTGGGCAGGAGCGGGGCCGATGCCGGTCTGGTCATCCTGGTTATGTCGCTGGGAGGGATCGCGGGACAAATTCTCGGCGGCTCGTTATATCATAAATTGGGCGTAAAAAGGCTGATCGTCGGCGGCGTGGGGATGAACGCGCTTTTCCTTCTGCTGTTGCCTCTGGGGAGCGGAAATTGGTCTCTGTTTATGCTGCTGATGGGATTGATCGGGTTCTTTAACGCGATGTCTATGCCTGCTATTCAGGCATTTATCGGCTTCCGTTTTGCGGAGCGCCGGGGAGAATTATTTAATGTTATCTATGTAGCCAACAATATCGGCGTTGCCCTGGGGACGGGGCTCAGCGGATTTTTGGCGCGGATTTCCTATGATATGAGCTTTATTATGAACGGGGTGACGTCGGCGGCATTTGCTATTTTCTTCTGGTTTTATTTGAACAAAGTTCAAAAAAACGAGGGCGACCTGCAGATGGAAAAGAAACGCAAAAGCACGTCGGAAGGCCAGAATACTTGGAAATTGTTAAGCCGCTATAACGTTTATCTGTTTATGGGCATTGGCTCCTTCTTCCTTTGGCTGGGTAACTGCATCTGGAACAATGGGGTATCGCCGTTTACGCTTTCCAAAGGGATGCCGGAGTGGAATTATAGTATTTTATGGACACTAAACGGGGTGCTGATATTCGTCGGCCAGCCGTTTATTTTGTGGATCAAACGGACGTTTGCCGAATCGGCGGAAGCGCAATTAACGGCTAGCGCAATCTTTTATATGCTGGGATATGTAGCGATTCTCGGCTTCCGTTCATATCCTGGCATGGTGTTTGCGATGGTGCTGACCACCTTTGGAGAAATGCTTATCTCACCGGCCATTCCATCGTTTATTTCGGATCGGACAGGCAAGTCGGCGCCGTTCTATCTAGGCGTTGTTGGCGGGATGGGTGCCGCGGGAAGGGTCGTCGGCCCGTACGCCATGGGCGTCCTGTTCGATTGGAATGGACTTGTCCCGGTGGCTTGGCTGGCTGTGGCGATCTCGATGTTGGCGGTAGGAGCTTTTTTGATTCACGCTTACAAGAACCGCGATGCAAAAGGCGAGCTTTATCGTACGGTATAATTTAACTTTTTGGGGTATAATCGAAATCATATGTTGGAGGTGCAAGCATGTCAGAATCACTCTGGATCCGTCTGTCGCAAATGGGTGATGCGGGGGCGTTAATGGAGATCGACTCCCTCACTTGGGACGAGCATTCCACGCCGGCACAGCGCCTCGTATGGAGCTCCCGGGAGCAATATTTGCAGAAATGTCCGCCGGGAAGCCAGCTCGTCGCCGGTATCGGAGAGGAAATTTGCGGGTGTTTGGGATTTGACCACCCGACTCCCTTGGAGAGCAATCGTCATGTTTATGAACTTAATATCGCCATTCATCCCGCATACCAGAGACGCGGCGTGGGCCATAAGCTGATGGAGGCCGTCAAGCAGCTCGCCGCCGAACGGGGAGTTCGCAAGCTGTCCTTGCGCGTTCTGGCAAGCAATCCCGGAGCGGTTGCCTTTTACCGGAGCTGCGGGTTTGAGGAGCAGGGCCGTTTGGTTGAAGAGTTTTACTTGGGCGGACAGTATGTCGATGATATTTTGATGTGGTGTCCTGTTGAACATTCGTAAAGATATCGGTATATTTATAAGAAGAAAATTCGGAGAAAATAAACAAAAGCTTTGAACTTCGTTGAATGGAAAGGTTGATCACCGTGGAGAACAATAACTGTACCCCTCCCAATTTCATCAAGAATATTATTACCGAAGATTTGAAGAACGGAAAAGTGGAAACCGTAGTGACACGCTTCCCGCCGGAGCCGAACGGCTATCTTCATATCGGCCACGCCAAGGCGATCTGGATTAACTTTACCCTGGCCGATGAATTCGGGGGCCGGACCCATTTGCGTTTTGATGATACGAACCCGGTAAAAGAGGATATCGAGTACGTCAACTCCATTAAGGAGGATGTGAAATGGCTCGGTTTTGAATGGGAAGAACTGCGCTTCGCTTCGGATTATTTCGAAGAGATGTACAATCGTGCCATCGTGCTGATTAATAAAGGTAAAGCCTACGTGGATGATTTGAGCGCCGATCAAATTCGCGAAACGCGCGGGACGCTCACGGAGCCGGGGCAAAACAGCCCTTATCGCGACCGTTCGGTCGAAGAGAACCTGGATTTGTTCGCGCGGATGCGCGCCGGTGAGTTCAAAGACGGAGAGAAGGTACTTCGCGCCAAGATCGATATGGCTTCGCCGAATATCAACCTCCGGGATCCTGTCATCTACCGGATCGTACATGCTTCCCATCACAATACCGGCGACAAATGGTGCATCTACCCGATGTATACGTTCGCCCATCCGCTGGAGGATGCGATCGAAGGAGTAACGCACTCCCTTTGCTCCACCGAGTTTGAAGATCAACGCCCGTTCTATGATTGGGTCATCGCCGAAACGGAAATGCCGAGCGAGCCGCATCAATATGAGTTCGGACGGCTCAATTTGGAGCAAACCGTAACAAGCAAGCGGAAGCTGAAAATGCTCGTCGACGAAGGGGTTGTCGATGGCTGGGACGATCCGCGCATGCCGACGATTTCGGGCCTTCGCCGCCGGGGATATACGCCGGAAGCGATCAAAGCGTTTGTCTTCGAAACCGGGATTTCCAAAGCCTACGGCTCCATCGATCTGAAAATGCTGGAGCATTTTATCCGGGAAGATCTGAAGCTGAAGGCGCCGCGCACGATGGCGGTCGTCGACCCGCTTAAGGTGGTCATCACCAATTATCCAGAAGGCCAAACGGAACTGTTGGAAGCTGAGAATAACAGTGAAAATGAAGAGATGGGCAACCGTCAAATTCCGTTTTCCCGTGAAATTTATATCGAGCGCGAAGATTTCATGGAGGATCCGCCGAGCAAATACTTCCGGCTGTTCCCCGGCAATGAAGTCCGCCTGAAGCATGCGTATTTCATTAAATGCAACGATGTGATCAAAGACGCGGACGGCAACGTGGTGGAAATTCACTGCACCTATGATCCCGAAACGAAGAGCGGCAGCGGGTTTACCGGCCGCAAGGTCAAAGGAACCATCCATTGGGTGGAAGCCAGTCAGGCGGTACCTGCCGAATTCCGGCTGTATGAGCCGCTGATTCTGGACGAAGAACCGGAAGAGGAAGGCGCGGAGGAAAAACCGTTCCTGGAGCGGATCAACCCGAACTCTTTAAGCATCATGCACGGCTATGTGGAGCCGGGAATGAAGGATGCACAGCCGCAAGACAAATTCCAATTTTTCCGTCACGGCTATTTCAACGTCGATTCGAAATATTCGAAGCCGGGGCATCCGGTGTTTAACCTGATTGTATCGCTCAAAAGCTCGTTTCAATTGCCGAAATAAATTTTAGATAAATAATTGAATATTGGTTTTTTATGGAGGAGCCTGGTCACCCAAGGCTTCTTTTTGTTTTTTTTTAGGCATTCAAAATACAAAAGTTGTACAGGAGGAGTTCTATGTTCTTTTTAACAATTCTAATCATCTTGCTCGCCACCAAGCTGGCCGGGGACCTCAGTGTTCGTTTAGGGCAGCCCGCGGTCGTAGGTAAACTGCTCATTGGAGTAGTTATTGGACCCGCTCTGCTCGGATGGGTAGAAAACTCACACATCATTGGAGAGTTGAGTGAAATCGGTGTGCTTTTATTGATGTTCATGGCTGGTCTGGAGACTGATTTAGGAGATTTGAAACGCTCCTTAACCTCATCGATGGCTGTAGCGGTAGGCGGAATCATCGTACCATTTGCCGGTGGATATTTAGCGGGGGCTGCGATCGGTATGTCACCGGCTCACGCGATTTTCTTGGGGCTGCTGCTGTCCGCCACTTCGGTCAGTATTTCCGTCCAGTCGTTAAAAGATCTCAATTTGATGAATACCAGGGAAAGCACGACACTTCTGGGAGCGGCGATTATCGACGACATTCTGGTGGTAGTATTGCTGGCGTTCGTAATGAGCCTTTTTGGCGGCGGTGATGTAAATCTTGCGATGGTTATCGGCAAAAAATTCATTTTCTTTTTGATTGCAGGACTCTTTATTTGGAAAATAGCGAAATGGATCATGAAGTGGCTTGCCCCGCTACGCGTGACTGAGTCGATTATCAGCGCCGGCCTGATTTTATGTTTCTTTTTGGCTTACATTGCGGAGGAGCTCGGGGTAGCCGGCATTATCGGTGCGTTTGCCGCAGGATTGGCGATTTCGCAAACGAGCTATAAACATGAGGTTGAGCAGAAGCTGGAGCCTATTGCGTACACGATTTTCGTACCTATCTTTTTTGTCAGCGTCGGTTTCTCCGTTTCCTTTGACGGATTGGGGAGTCAGCTCGGTCTTCTGGTGCTCTTCTTCCTGATTGCGCTGGTTACCA
Organism: Paenibacillus sp. Marseille-P2973; assembly: GCF_018101095.1. Lineage (NCBI taxonomy): Bacteria > Bacillati > Bacillota > Bacilli > Caryophanales > Paenibacillaceae > Paenibacillus > Paenibacillus sp. Marseille-P2973. Next base: position 216,765 of record NZ_JAGQEH010000006.1, on the reverse strand, counting down.
AACTGGTAGGCTCGGGGCTTGGGGCTCGCCTGACAGGGTTTTCGCTCCGGTCCTCGGCGGGAATCGGCTCGGGGATGGTATCGCGCGGGGAGGTTGCGCTCATCATCGCAACATTGGGTTTAGAGAATGGGTTACTGGAGCAAAAGTATTTTACGGTCCTGGTCATTGTAGTTATTTTGACGACTCTCGTTACGCCATACTTGTTGAAACTGACCCTGGGAAGGGGACAGAATGACTGATAGATTATGATTTTTTGTTAATTATTAATTAATCTTGCTCTGAAATGCATTTCATAGTGTACACTTTAGTTGGGAGCCGCAATCACCCCGGTGATCGACGAGCATCTCCAAGAAAACAAAGCTCCAGAATCAGCGGCGTAACCTTCCCGGATTTGCCGGATGGGCGTGACGCTGATCGGAGCTTGTTTTCTTTAAGAAGTTGTTCAAAAAGTTATCTTTCCAAGACGAAGCAGATCACGAAGCGGATTCGACGTCGAATCTTGAATTTCCTGAAAACCTGACTTTTTGAACTCGCATTTTATTGCTCTTGCGGAATGGATGGAGAGTATCCGTTTTTGCGGATATGCTGCCACAGTAAGCCGAATCCGAGCGCTCCGATGATCGCAAGAGCGACCCCCATTTTGTACATGATGACGGGGCCGAAATTTTGGAACACCCATCCGCCCAGAAAACCTGAGATCACGCCCGATACTCCGCTCAAGGCAAATGCATAAACGGCTTGGCCGGCGGAGCGAAGCGGTCTCGGAAGGAAAAGGGCGGTAAGCCTTGTTCCTACATAGAAGAAACCGCCGAAGGTAACGGCATGGAGGATTTGAATCAGGATAATCTGCACCGGATCCGTCGCCTCGGCCATCAGATTCCAGCGCAGCGCGAACAACAGGCTGACGAGCGTCAAGCATCCCATCAGAACAGTGATTTTACGCTTCAGATAACGGTTCAACAGGACGAAAGCAAGCACTTCGAAGATGGTCGACAGGAATACTGCGCCGCCGACCTGGAATCGCGACCCTCCCAGGTCGCTAATGAATAATGGCATAAAGATGCCGTTGATTGCATTTGGAATCGCGACCAATGTCCCGCACAATACGAAGGCAAGAAAATGTTTATTTTGCAGGGTACGGCGAATTTCACGGGACGAGATCCACGGCGTGTTTGTAGTAAGCGTGATTGGCGGCAGAAGCAGGGCAGACCCCATCGCCAGCATCAAGGTGATGCTGAAGAGCAGGGAAATTCCGTTCTGGCCAACGCTATCGATAATCGGGCCTGCCGTCAAAGCTACGAATGTCCAGCCCATAGAGCCCCAGAGCCGATAGGCGCCGAACTTTTGCCGGCTCTCTTCAATGTACCCGAGGGTCAGGCTATTCGACTGAGCAAGCAGCGGGCTTTGGAAAAAGAAAAGCATCAGCATCGATACATACAGCATTTGATAGGTATCCGCTTTGAACACAAGATGGCCTGTTATCAGCAAGCCAGTTAGCATGATCAATAGAATGATTCTTATATTTTGACCGCGGTCGCTTAAATATCTCCAAAAAGGATGAGCCAGGAGCGAAATGAACGGGCTGATAGCCATAAGGCTGCCAATCTCCAGCTTGTCCATGCCGATGTCCTGCAAATATAATTGAAAAAAGGCAGCAAAGATAACCATCGTACCGTAAACGAAAAAATTAAGCAGCCCCAAGGGCAATTTAGACGAGGACTGGGTATTGTCCGGCAAGCGCTCCATTCCTTTCTGTCCAACTCCGATTGTACTGTGGGAAAATGATAAGTGATTATGTTCCCAATGTAACACAGAGATGAAAGGGGATACAAACCATCTTCTTTTTGTTTTTCCAGTATTTGTTGAAGAAAGGGGAAGATTCTGATCGAGATCACCGCCATTATTTTAGCCGGAGGACGTTCTAGCCGGATGGGAAGCAATAAAGCGCTTTTGCCGCTGCAGGGCATACCGGTTATTGAAAGGCTGGTCCGGGAGCTGGACACGGTCGTCGGGCGAGTTATCATTGCCGGGGGCAATCAGCCGGAAGCCTATAGTTACTTAGGAAAGGAAATCTTTTCCGATGTTTATCCCGGAGCGGGACCTTTGGCCGGACTGCATGCCGGATTAACGGCCGCTGAGACTCCGTGGAGCCTTGCAGTCGCGTGCGACATGCCCTTTGCTTCCCGGGAAGTATTTGAATGGCTTGTGGAGCGTGTACGGACGGCGGAGAAGTCAAGTGGACCAGAAGCTATTATTCCGGTCGTACAGGGGCGTGTACAGCCCTTGCTGGCTGCATATCGCCGCAATGTATTGACCGGGCTGGAGAAGGAGCTTCAAGCCGGGAGCTTGAAGATGACCCGATGGACGGAAGGACTGCATGCCGAATATGCGGATGGAGCTGAAATAGCCGCCGCGACCGGGCTCCCATTGGAACAAATCCCCTTCAATATGAACCGTCCCGATGATTACCGCCAAGCACTTGATTGGCTGGATAGAGATCATAAGGGGAATGCTTAAGAGAAGGTTCCAACGACTTGTTAATAATCTGTCAAATATTTCACATAAAGCGTTTTCATTTTACAGTATAATAGAGCATGAAGATACATGATCCCCCTTAATCATGTGTCGGTATATGTACAATGGATGATTTCCGTCAAATAAGGAAGTCATCTTTTTTTAAACAAAGAATACATTTGTTGTGTCAGGATCATGCATGTCAGCACTGCATTACCTATAAGCTATTATTCAAAAAGTTAGGTTTTCAGGATCGAGAAGGTTGGAAGAAGCTAGGGACTGAGTAGCGGAGCTAAACGTTTTCGTAGAAAACGACTTCGTAAGCATTTGCTCATGGGGTACGTGAGCAACGGAAGGCCCGGCTGAATTCAAGATTCGATGTCGAACCCTCATCATGAACAGCCTCGTCATGGAAAGATGACTTTTTGAATTACCTTTAAAAGATCAGGGAGATGACCGATATGACCATGCTGTTTAAGGAGCCTGTTCAAATTCCGGAAGAGCAAGCCCGTTGGATGGAGATTAGAGGTTGGGTTTATGAGTTACTAATGGATTTTCTGAGCCGTCCGCCGCGGATGTCGTTGATTGCTCAGTGGCGCAGACGGGTGGAACTGAAGAATATTATTCCTATGTGCCAGGGCGGGAAGAGATTGAAGAGTTACCTGGAAGGCATTCCCGAAGAGAATTTCCGGCAGGTCTGCTATGAGGAAGCCGAGGAATACAGACGGCTATTCATGGGCGACAACGCCGTCATGATCGCTTGCGAATGTCAGTACCGCGCAAAGGAAGAGAGCTTGGACGCTCTGGTCTGTCTTTTGGATATCAGAAACACCTATATGGAGAGCAGCGTTGTCTTTAACAAGATTTCAGGCGAACGAGACGATCATATTGCACTGGAATTGGAATTCATGGCGGTTTTAAGTGAAGAAATGCTCAGTAAAGCCGGTCTTCATGAGAGCTGCCTGGAGCTGGCGGATGTGCAAATCCGCTTTCTTGAGAACCATCTGATGCAGTGGGCGCCCCGTTTCTCGGGCGAATTGGCTTCGGCGACGTCCAGCCCGATGTACATTGGTTTGGCTGAACTGCTTGTCCAATTTCTCGCAACGGATCTTGAGAACCTCTATGCATGGCGGAATTTGCAGAATTAGTTTAAGAAAATATAGAGAACAAAATAAAAAGCCGGGCCGGAGACCATTCTCCGCCCGGCTTTTATTGAGTTAAAGATTAATCCAAATCTCCGGCCGCAGGACCGCGGCGGCGGAATTTCATGAGGAACTCGTAGACCACCGGCACGATGACTAGCGTCAGCAAGGTGGAGCTGATCAAGCCGCCGATAACGGTGATACCGAGACCGCGGGAGATGATGCCCGCGCTGTGTTCCCAGCCCAGAACGAGCGGCAGCAAGGCGCCGATCGTAGCGAGCGCAGTCATAAGGATTGGACGAAGCCGTGTAGCCCCTGCTTCAAGCAATGCATCGCGGGTGGACAGGCCTTCGCGCTCCTTGTGGATGACGCGGTCGATGAGAACGATCGCGTTGGTGACGACGATCCCGATCAGCATCAGAACGCCCATCAGAGCCGACACGTTCAGGGTTTCTCCGCCGATCAGCAGGCCGATCATGGCGCCGATCACGATAAACGGCAGCGAGAACAGAATTGCAAACGGTGCAAGACCGCCGCCAAACGTAACCACGAGTACAAAGTATACGATCGCGACCGCAGCAGCCATAGCAAGACCCAACTGACCGAACGTATCGTTGATTTGCTCGGTTACACCGCCGAAGCTTACTTTGATTCCTTCCGGTTTATCCATGGCGTCGATTTTGTCCTGCAGTGAAGAGGACGCTTTTTGGACGTCGGTAGCGACGATCTTGGCGCTCACCTCAACGACCGTCTTGCCGTCGATACGCATGATGGAATCCGGAGAGCTTCCTTTTTCGACCTTGGCGACTTCTTTAATCGGCACTTCCATGCCAAGCGGGGAAGTCAGCGTCTCGTTCTCCATGTCCTGAATGCTGGTATAAGCATTCTTCTCGGTTTCGATATAGACTTTATAATCTTTGCCGTCAAGCTTAACTTCGGTAAGCACCGGACGCTCGCGAACCGGACTCAGCTTCATTGCGATTTGTCCCGGGGTCAGCCCGAGCGAGCTCAATTTTTGCTGATCCGCTACCAAAGTGTACTGGTCGTAAGCCGTGGAGAGCGAGGTCTCGCCTTTCTCGAAGTTCTTCGTATCCTCCTGAACCAATTTCAGGATTTCATCGGATACCGGCTTGATCTGTTCCAGATTGTCGCCGAATACGTTGACGCTGAGCGTACTGCCGCCCATACCGCCCGTCATCATTTCGGACATGTCTCCCCACTCGCCGTCGGGAACTTCATTCTTCAAGCCAAGCAGGAGCTTTTCTTTAACGTCTTCGAAGTGCTTCGTATCTTTCTTATATTCGATATAGAATAGAGCGGAGTTGGAAGAACCTACGCCAAGCGGATTGCTTCCGCCGACGGAATATTGCATTTTATCCATGTCTTCCTGGGCCAAAACGTATTGCTCCGCCTTTTGCATTTTCTCTTGGACATCTTCAAGACGGTCTCCGGGAGCCGGAGAATAAGTAACCATAACATATTTATCTTCTTGCTCCGGCAGGAAGCTGACGCCGACGAGCGGATACAGGAACAAGCTGCCTACCAGCAGGACGATGGCAAGTCCAAAGGTGATAAGCTTATGGGACAAAGACCAGTTGAGGATGCGCTGATAACCCCGTGCCATTCCTTTCGGATTGCTGTCATGGTCATGCTTCTTGTTCAGTCCTTTGCGGAACAAGGTGTGCGCCAGGGCAGGCACCAATGTAATGGCAACCAGCAACGAGGCGAGCAGCGAGAATACCATCGTGTAGGCGAACGGTTTGAACAATTCGCCGACCATTCCGCTTACGAAAGCGAGCGGCAGGAAGACGGCGATCGTAACGATCGTCGAGGACATGATCGGAACGAACATTTCCCGGGTTGCCGCGATGATCAGTTTGCCGCCCTTCAGCTTCTCGCCGGTCAGGGACAAGCGGCGGTAAATGTTCTCGATGACGACGATGGAGTCGTCGACCACGCGGCCGATGGCGACCGTCATGGCGCCGAGCGTCATCATGTTCAGCGTAATATCCATCTGCTTCAGCGCAAGAACCGCGATTAGAAGCGATAATGGAATGGAGATAATGGAAATGATCGTCGAGCGGATATTCCGCAAGAACAACAGGATGATCAGAACGGCGAACAATGCGCCGAACAAAGCCTTGGACAGCATCGTGTTGACGGAGTCCGTGATCGGCTTGCCTTGGTCAAGCAATACGGTGAAGTCGATATGGCTGTACTGTTTTCCCAGCTCATCGGCTTTGTCCTTGACAAGGTTCGCAACATCGACGGTGTTGGCGTCGTTGTCCTTCACGATTTGAATCCCGATCGATTCGGCACCGTTGGTGCGGGAAATCGATTCAGCTTGACCGATGACTTCGATCTTGGCGATGTCGCCGAGTTTTACGGTCGGAATGCCGGCCGGAATGCCAGCCATGCCGCCTTGAGGCGCACCGGCTCCGGCAGCGGCATCATTGCCTGCAGCGCCTGCTCCGGCACCGGCGGCACCAGCCCCCGCGCCCGCAGCGCCTGCACCCGCGCCGGCAGCACCCGCACTCGGCATAGCCGGAATGGCGAGGTTCTTAAGATCATCTACAGTAGTGATGTTGCCGTCAACAACGACAGCCTTTTGCGATTGTTCCAGGTCGAACAGGCCGAGCGGAACGCGCAGCGCGGAAGCTTGGACGATACCCTTTACGGTATCTTCGCTAAGTCCGAGCTGCTGCATTTTCGCCTCATCGAAATTGAGGCGGACTTCTTTGACGTATTGTCCGGCAATTTGCACCGATGCTACGCCATCCAGGTCTTCAAGTGCAGGCTGGATGTCGTTTTGAATCGTGCGGGTCAAAGCTTCCAGATCGCCCGAAGCGTTATCGGACAAGCTGAGCGAGATGACCGGCATGGAATTCAGGCTAAACCGGGTAATTTGCGGCTTTTGCGCATCTTCCGGCAAAGTTACATCGTTCAACGCTTCCCGGACGGCAGCCGTGGCATTGTCCAGATTGGTGTCATAATCAAATTCGATGAACAGGGAAGCCGCGTTCTCCATGGATGTCGATGTAATTGTTTTTACTCCGTCGACATTGTGGAGCTTGGTCTCCAGCGGCTTGGTAATATCCTGGACGACGCCTTCCGGCGCTGCTCCCGGATAAATTGCAGTAACGCTAAGGTAAGGGACATTGATATTCGGAATAGTCTCCTGCTTCATCGTAAGGCCGCTGTATAAACCGACAACCGTGACGATAATCGTCAACAGCCAAATCGCAAATTTATTCCGCAGTGAGAATTGAATGATACTTTTCATCAGCTAGGTCTTCCGCTCCTCTCTATATTTACGCATGATTCAAATAAGGCCGCATAAGTCGTTCCAGTTCCTCCATCCGATCATCCAGTTCGGGAATAGCTTTGACATTAGCGAGCATTCCCGTCAGAACGACCCGGCGCGGCCGGAGTTCGAGGATTTCTTCCTCCATCAGTTGCAACGATTCGCGTCCTTGCTGGCGGACATCCGGAGATGCCACCCGGCTTTCAATTAATTCCTTCAGTTCCCGGATTGCCAGGAGGGGGTGACGTTCCGGCTCCTTCATGCAGGTATCGTCCGCTCCCCAGCGTTTCAGGACTTCCTCGCTGATCAAGGGCTCCGGGCGCTGGCTGATCATCCGTTCTGCAGCTCCATCAAGCAGATCGACCATATAAACGGCCATCCGATGGGTACCGACCGTTATGGCCGGATCAAACAACAACCTTATGTAGACTCCAAGAATGCCGTGGACCAGCATGATCAGATCCGCCGTATAAGGTGAGATTTGTTCTCCGTAAGCCGCTTCAATCGCCTTTTTGCTGTAATGGTGCAGCTTGGCGTTGTTTTCCCGGATGACCCCAGGCTCCCCGCGGTACAGGTTGCCGTTTTTGATCCAATCCCGAAACTGCATCAGCAGAAATTCCCGCAATTCCAGCACCAGGTTGAGCAATACTTCGATTTGCAGTATGAGTCGTTCCCGGGGATTAAGACCCGGCTGATTTTCGGCCTGCAGCAAATGTTCCTGCAGCAATTGATAGCAATAATCGAACAGGCTGAACTCCAGCTCATCCTTCGACTTAAAGTGAAGGTACAGACTTCCTTTGGACATGCCGCAGGTGTCAGCAATTTCCTGCATCGAAGTGGCGGAAGAACCCTTGGCGGCAAAAAGCTGCATGGCGGTTCTGAGAATCAGCGTTCTTTTATCTCCAGATTTAACGGACAATAACGGTTCACCTCCTCCTGACTCTTAAGTTCTCATATTGACCAACGGGTCAAAATGATTATATTACATATTTAAAGCACATTACAAATTTACGCGGTAAGTAGGGTTCGGTTCCAGAAATGCGGCAGGGGCAACGTTTCTTTATCGTCAGGATCTTTTAATGGTAGGAAGATATCGAAGGTTCATGTAAAATGTAGAGAGATAGGCGAACGTGCAACAAAATAGGGAAGAGGAGTACAACCATGAGACGTGGACTACAAATTATATTAATCGCAGCCATCCTGTTTGCTTTTTACTTCTTCGGATTCGGCATCTTCGGTAAATTCGGCGGGATGCTGGTCAGTATATTTCAAACCCTGACTGTCGTCACGATCGGTCTTGCGATCTTTATGGAGAATCGCAATCCTTCCAGTACGATGGCCTGGATTCTTGTACTGGCACTGTTGCCGGTCGTTGGCTTGGTGCTCTATTTCCTGCTGGGGCAAAACTATTTCAAACGGCGGAAATTCGATAAGAAAGCGGAGGCGGACCGGCAGAGCTTCGAACGGATCGACCATAACGGCAATATGCTGCCTCGGGATTTGTCGCAGTTTACACCAGGGCAGCAGCGGCTTCTGCAAATGTCGCAGCGGATTGCCCGAACTCCGTTTTCCATGGCGACGCGGACGCGGGTGTTGACCAACGGGGAGGAGACGTTCTCTACCCTGCTGAAGGAATTGAAAATGGCCCAGCACCACATACATATGGAGTATTACATTTACCGGGCGGACGACATCGGCCGCGAAATTCAAAAGACACTGATCGAGAAGGCGCAAGCCGGCGTGGAGGTCCGGTTCATGTTTGATGCGGTCGGCAGTATCGGGCTTCCGAAATCTTTTATCAAGGAACTCAGGGATGCCGGCGTCAAGGTCGGAGTCTACGGCGAAGTACGCTTCCTGGCGCTTTCCAGCCGGGTCAACTATCGAAATCACCGGAAAATCGTCGTCATCGACGGCAATACCGGCTTTATCGGCGGACTGAACGTGGGCGATGAGTACTTGAGCCGCAGCAAAACTTACGGTTTCTGGCGGGACACGCACATGCTGGTCAAAGGGGAGGCCGTCCGGTCTATGCAGATTATTTTTTTGCAGGACTGGCAGTATGTCACCGGCGAAAAAATCATGGACCTCGAATATCTGTCCCCGGAGCTGGAGCAGGGCTGCAGCGGCGCGGTTCAAGTCCTGCCCAGCGGGCCGGATAACGAAAGCAGCACCTTGAAGAACATCTTCTTCGCCATGATTACGTCGGCCAAAAAATCGGTTTGGCTGGCGACGCCTTATTTCATACCGGATGAGGATATTTTGACGGCCCTCCGCGTAGCGGCCATGTCGGGGATCGACGTACGGATTTTGTTTCCGGCCAAACCGGACAAGTGGCTGCCTTTCCTGGCCTCGCATTCCTATTTTCTCTCGTTGCTTGAGGTGGGCGTGAAAATCTATGAATACGAGAAGGGCTTCCTTCATTCCAAGCTGCTCATTGTCGACGGCGAGGTTGCGACTGTAGGTACGGCAAATATGGATATGCGCAGCTTCCATCTTAACTTCGAAGTAAACGTGCTGCTCGTCCAGAACGACAGCATTGCCAAAATCGTCAAGGATTTCGAACGGGACTTGTTGTCCACGAAGCAAATTAAAAGAAAAGCGTTTATGAAGAAAAAGGTCGTCGTTCGCTTCATGGAATCGGCTGCCCGGTTGATGTCACCGCTATTGTAAGGGAAGTTGTTTCATCCTTTAATGAAAAGGAGGCGGGCGTTGTACAGATGGAAAGAAAAGCGTTGATTGTCGGGGCGGGCTTTGGAGGCCTGTCCTGCGCCATTGAGTTGGCTATCAGGGGATTCCGGGTAACCGTGCTGGAGCGCCAACCTAGCGTTGGCGGCAAGTTACAGCGGGTCTTGATCGACGGGTACCGTTTTGACAGGGGACCTACAACGATTGAAATGGCGCATGTTTTTCGAAATCTGTTCCGCCGGGCTGGCCGGGACCTGAATGATTATGTACGGCTGATTCCGCTTGAGCCTAGGTCGCGCAGTGTGTTTGCCGACGGGAATGTCGTGGATTTGACCGGGGACGTGGAATTTATGCAGCATCAAATCGGCACCTATAGCCCGGAGGACGCCTTGCACTATCCTGCGTTTATTCAGGAGTCTCGGCAGATGCTCCGTTACGCCAGTGAACATATCCTTAACCGGCTTCCGCTTAATGGTTTGGATAAATGGTGGCCCAGAATACTCATGAGCCTGCTGGTACCGGAGCTTCACCATTCTTTGAATCGCCAGCTTCGCCGGCATTTCAGCCATCCCAATACGCTCGCAATGTTCGGAAGATATGCCGCCCGCGTAGGTTCTTCCCCGTTCAAGGTTTCATCCTTATGCGGCATGCTGGTAAGCTGCGAGGCCGATCAGGGGATATATACGGTCCGCGGGGGAACCTACCAGTTGATCGAAGCTATGAAGCGTCTGGCGGAAGAACTGGGCGTTGAAATTGAGACTGGCGTGGAAGTGACCCGAATCCGGGTGGTCGACCGTAATGTTAGAGGGATTGAAACTACGAAGGGCGATTATGAATCCCCGCTGGTCATCGTCAATGGGGATGCGCTTTCTCTTAGCAAAAGATTGCTGGAGGAGAAGGACCGCCCCTCCATGACCGATCGTCTGATTTCCACCTTCGAGCCCTCCTTGTCGGCCTTTGTCCAGCTCGCAGGGGTACCGGTCCGGTTAGACCGGCTCCATCATCACACTGTGTTCTTTTCTGAAAATTACGAGAATGAATTTCATGATATTTTCTCCAGACGTCGTCCGCCGACCCACCCGTCGGTATACATTTGCAATTCTTCCTATTCGGAGGAAGGGGCGGCCCCTCCAGGCTGCAGCAACTTGTTTATCATGACCCATACCCCTTATTTATCGAGGGAATGGGATTGGGAGCGGGAAGGGGAAGCTTACTCCAGAACGGTATTCTCCACATTAAGACAGCACGGATTAAACGATTTGGTCCAAGAGCATGAACTCGCCCGGTATACGCCGGTCGATTTGGCACGGGATACATACTCCTATAAGGGAGGAATGTTCGGGCTTGCTTCACACAGTTTTATGCAGGAACTGAAGAGGCCCGGCAACCGCAGCCGGGATATAAGGGGTCTCTGGTATGCGGGAGGCACGACGCATCCCGGCGGGGGCGTCCCTTTCGTCACCTTGTCCGGCCAGTTGGTAGCGGGTTATATAGCGAAGGGTTCAGTCTGATAGCCGGAGATTTATATAGAGGAAGTAAAAACTGAGATTTACGTTAGAAGGAGGAACGAAGATGGGAGATACATCCGGGCGCAAATCCGAGCATATTCGTCTTTGTCTGGAGGAGCAGGTTGGCGGTGAAGGGATTACTACTGGATTTGAAAAATACAGGTTCCGCCACAACGCGCTGCCGGAGCTGAACTTTGACGAGGTCAGCTTGAAGACGGTCTTTCTCGGCGCGGCTGTACGCACGCCGCTGCTGATCAGTTCGATGACCGGCGGAAGCAAGCTCGCCGGGGAGATTAACGACCGCCTGGCGGAAGCGGCGGAGCGGCGGGGTTGGGCGATGGGAGTCGGCTCGGTCCGCGCCGCCGTGGAACGCGGGGAGCTGGCTCCCACGTTCGCGGTCCGGCGCAAGGCGCCGAGCATCCCGATCATCGCCAATTTGGGCGCGGTCCAGCTAGGGTACGGCTTCGGCGCGGCGGAATGCCAGCGCGCGGTCGATATTGCCGGAGCGGACATGCTTGTGCTGCATTTGAACAGCCTGCAAGAGGTGTTCCAGCCGGAAGGTAATACCGGCTTCGGCGGTTTGCTCGCCCGCATTGAGGAAGTGTGCCGGGCGCTGCCGGTTCCCGTCGGCGTCAAGGAAGTAGGCTGGGGCATCGACGGAGGTACGGCGAGACGCCTCCGCGAAGCGGGCGTAGCTTTCATTGACGTGGCCGGCGCCGGCGGAACCTCCTGGAGCCAGGTCGAGAAGTTCCGCAGCGCCGACCCGGTGCGGCGTGCGGCTGCGGAAGCATTCGCGGATTGGGGCATCCCCACCGCCGAATGCATCCGCGAAGTGCGGGCGGCGGCGCCGGATGCCGCCCTTATAGGCAGCGGGGGCCTGAACACCGGCGTGGACGCCGCCAAAGCGCTGGCGCTTGGCGCGGATCTGGCCGGGTTCGGCCGGGCGCTGCTGGAACCGGCGGTGCATTCGGAGGAGCGGCTCGATGCGCTCTTGGAGCGCGTCGAGCTGGAGCTTCGCACCGCCATGTTCGGGATCGGCGCCGGGACCGTTTCGGCGCTGCGGAATACGCCGCGGCTGGTGCGGCGTGAGGTGTAAATAAATTAATCATATAAATCCGGGAAGATTACAATGAATTTTTCATTGCGTTTCTGAAACATTCCCATTATATTGAAGTTAGCAAGCTTCAGACAAAGGGGGAAACGTTATGAAGTCATCGATTTGGAAATGGAATACGAGGACGGTAGTTACCATCGGGATCGGGGCGGCGTTATACGGAGCGACAAGCTGGATCGGCATTCCGATCGCGCCGGATACGCAGCTTCGTCCGGCAGTGGCGCTGCTTGCGATCTTCGGGGCATTATTCGGACCGGTGGTCGGCTTTGTCGCCGGGCTCATCGGCCATGTGATTAACGATTTCCTTACGAGCGGCACCGTTTGGTGGGGCTGGGCGTTGGGATCGGGGATAACGGCGGCCTTTATGGGTCTGATTTATTTGTCCAAGGGGTTCAACCCGCAGGACGGGGAGATCCGGAAGGGCCATGTGGTCCGGTTTTTGATCTATGGTTTGGTCGGGATTTTCGTTTCCCTGGCTTTCTCGGGATTGTTCGATATTTACGTCATGGGAGAGCCGAACGATAAAATCATCATTCAAACGGTAACCGCCGGATTGGCCAATACCGCGGTTTTCGTAATTCTCGGCATTCCCGCAGTGTGGGCGTATGCCAAGCGCAACCGGAACAATACGAATTTAACGGTGGAAAGATAGGAGAAACCAGCGAATATGCAGCCGGCGATTTCATTTCGAAATTTCAGTTTTCGTTACAAAAGCCAATCCGAACCCACCCTGAAGAACATCTACCTGGACATTTCGCCCGGGGAGAAAATCTGGATTGCCGGGCCGAGCGGCTCCGGCAAATCAACCTTAGCCCATTGCATCAATGGGCTAATTCCTTTTTCCTACGGGGGCGAGGTTTCGGGCAATTTATACATAGGCGGTCTTGAAGTATCAGAGCAGGGAATCTTCGAGCGGAGCCGCAGCGTGGGCACCATTTTGCAGAACCCGGATGCCCAGTTTGTCGGTCAAACCGTCGGGGAAGATACAGCCTTCCAAATGGAAAATGAACAAGTGGCTCAGTCGGTCATGAAGGCAAGAGTCGTCACCGCTCTGGATCTAGTCGGCATGCTGGCCTATGAGGGACAGGGTCCGCATGATTTGTCCGGGGGACAGAAGCAGAGTGTCTCTCTGGCGGGAGTGCTGTCGACCCACGCGGACATCCTGCTCTTCGATGAACCGCTGGCCAATTTGGATCCGGCCAGCGGAGTAAGGGCGATGCAATTGATCGAAGATATTCATCGGCGCGAAGGAAAAACGGTCATTATTATCGAACACCGGGTTGAAGATGTTCTTGCCCAGCCGATCGACCGGATCGTCGTGATGAGTGAAGGGGAAATCGCCGCGATCGGTACACCCGAGGAACTGCTCAGAGAAGGAGTGCTGGCACGTCACGGCTTGAGGCAGCCGCTGTATTTGAACGCATTGGAATATGCCGGTGTTCCGATTAGCGGGCTCAAGAGTCTTGCCACGCCGGAAGGACTCGTTACTCTTGCAGGGGACGGGAATCTTCCGGAAGGCAGCGAATATCTCGGGGAGACCGAGATCCGAAGCCGGCTGGAGGCCTGGGCGGAGCGAGTGGAACCTGCCACGGGGCGTCTCTCGGGGGCCCCGTTGCTCGAACTGAAGGATATTTCCTTTGCTTATGGCCGCGGTCGAACTGATGTCGTTCGAAATGTCTCCTTCTCGATTTCGGAAGGGGAGCGGCTGGCCTTGCTCGGGAGCAACGGGGCGGGGAAGTCCACGCTTTCCGGGCTCATTACCGGCATTTTGAAGCCGAAATCCGGGACGATTACGCTTCGCGGTGAGGATTTAAGCCGTTGGAGTATCCGGCAAAGAGGCGAAGAAATCGGTTATGTGATGCAGAATCCGAATCATATGATCACACAGCACATGATTCGCGATGAGATTGCGCTCGGTCTTACGGCGAGGGGCGTACTTTCCCCGGAGCGGGAGCGGAGAATCGATGAAGTCTTGCACACTTGCGGGCTATATCCTTATCGCAACTGGCCGGTTTCCGGGTTGAGTTTTGGACAGAAGAAACGGCTGACCATTGCGTCCATTCTGGCATTGGAGCCGAAGCTGATGATTCTTGACGAGCCCACGGCGGGCCAGGATTACCGTCATTATACCGAGTTCATGGATTTTATCGACGGGTTGGCCGGCCGAGGGATGGCCTTTTTGTTCATCACGCATGATATGCACCTGGCGCTGGAGTATGCGGACCGGGCCGTCGTTATGGCGGAGGGGGAAATTATCGCCGCCGATACGGTGCCCCGGATTCTCTCGGACAGCGAGGTGACGGGACGGGCCCGCCTGCGGGAGACCAGCTTGTCGCGCTTTGCGAAGGCGTGGCGGTTATCCTCCCCGTCCGGGTTCGTGCAAGCTTTTATCGAAGCCGAGAAGAAGGTGAAGGAAGCCGATGAGTAAAGCGGGAAATCTGTTTGTTGAGGGAGATTCCCTATTCCACCGGATGGACGGAGCCGTGAAGCTGATTCTTCTTTTGACCTGGACGGTGTCGACCTTCCTGTTCCTGGACCTCCGGATATTCGCCGTTATGCTCTCTGCGGGAATCGGCATGCTGCTCCTATCGCGGATTCCGTTCCGGCGGATGGCGTTATTATTCTGGGTGCTAATGGTGTTCACGTTAATCAACAGCATTTTTATTCTGATCATTACGCCGAGATTCGGCTCTACCCTGACCGGCAGCAACACGCCGCTGATTCCGGTGGGGTACGATACGATCAGCGCGGAGACGCTCTTTTACGTACTTACCTTGTCCGCCAAATATTTAACGCTGCTGCCGGTTACGATGCTGTTCATTTTCACGACCCATCCGAGCCGGTTCGCGGCCAGCCTTAATAAATTGGGCGTTCATTATAAAATGGCCTACGCGGTAAGCATCGCCTTCCGGTATATCCCGGACCTGACACAGGAGTTCAAAAATATTTTGAACGCGATGCAGATGCGGGGGATGGGCATCTCGCGCGGCGACGGTAATTTGTGGCGCAGGATGAAGAATTTATCCCTAGTCGTCGTACCGCTGCTTCAATCTTCTCTCCAGCATATTGAGTCGGTGTCGAATGCCATGGATTTGCGCGGCTTCGGTACCGGAAGCAAGCGAACCTGGTACATGGGCATGCCAATGTCGCGCAGCGACAAATGGATGCTGCTCCTCTGCGTACTGCTATTAGTGGCGGCTATCCTGCTAAAGGGGTTCTGGGCGGAGAAGTTTTGGTACCCTTTTTAAAGGTTGTTCAAAAAATCATCTTTTGATCACGAAGTGTTTCAAGCAGTTGAATCGACATCGAATCTTGCGTTGACCCTCGAAGTCCGGTACTCATGTTCAAAAAGCCGACTTTTTGAACATAAACTTTTAGCTGTAAAATTGGAGATGTCCTTGAAATCTGGCCGGGGGATAGGTACTATGGTTGAAGAAGATGAGCAATTACAAGAATGAGGAGTTGTCATAGATATGGCTTTAAAAGCAGGAATCGTGGGCCTTCCGAATGTCGGAAAATCCACGTTGTTTAATGCAATTACCCAAGCGGGAGCGGAATCCGCAAACTATCCGTTTTGTACGATCGATCCGAACGTCGGCGTGGTTGAAGTGCCGGATGAGCGTCTCGACAAGCTGACCGAACTGGTCGTCCCTAACAAGACGGTGCCTACCGCTTTTGAATTTGTGGATATTGCGGGCCTTGTCCGCGGCGCCAGCAAAGGCGAGGGCCTCGGCAACAAATTTTTGGCTCACATCCGTGAAGTGGACGCGATTGTGCATGTAGTCCGCTGCTTTGAAGATGAGAACATCACGCACGTCGACGGCAAAATCAACCCGATCAGCGATATCCAGACGATTAATCTGGAACTGATTTTGGCGGACCTGGACAGCGTCGAGAAGCGGATCGAGCGTTCCCGCAAAAATATGAAGGGCGGCAACAAGCAATATGCGCAGGAAGTGGAAGTTCTCGAGCGCATCAAAGAAGCTCTGTATAACGACCAGCCCGCTCGTAGCGTAGAGTTGTCCGACGATGAGAAGCTGATCGTCCGCGACCTCCATCTTTTGACGCTCAAGCCGGTATTGTATGCGGCCAACGTGAGCGAGGACGGTGTTACCGAAGCGGACAGCAATCCGTTCGTGCAGCAGGTTCGCGAATTTGCGGCCGGTGAGAATGCCGAAGTCGTTCCGATCAGCGCTAAAGTGGAAGCGGAAATCGCCGAGCTGGAAGGCGAGGACAAGGCTATGTTCCTTGAGGAGCTCGGCTTGCAAGCCTCCGGGTTGGATCGTTTGATCCAGGCGGCTTATCGCCTGCTCGGCCTGTATACGTATTTCACGGCCGGCGTACAGGAAGTACGCGCCTGGACGATCCGCAAAGGGACGAAAGCGCCGGGAGCGGCCGGAGTTATTCACTCCGACTTCGAACGCGGCTTTATCCGAGCGGAAGTAGTATCCTATGACGATTTGATGGCTGCAGGTTCCATGAACGCCGCCAAGGAACGCGGACAGCTTCGTCTGGAAGGCAAAGAGTATGTCGTTCAGGACGGAGACGTCATGCATTTCCGGTTTAACGTTTAATCCGATAACCGATTAACGGGGTTTGCCTAAACGGCAAGCCCTTTTTTTATTTACCAGTTTTTTGTATTGCTGTGAACGGAAGTGGTTTGTATACTAGAGTCAATTGATCTTAGATCGTTAATATGGAGGGAACGCAATGAGTATGAATTATGCTTTAGGCAGAAAGAGTCAGCTCGATTCGAGAGAACTTCTTCTCTTGGAATCCGAGGTAAAAAACAGAGGAAAGAACATGGTCGTTGCCTATATCCTGTGGTATTTCTTGGGTATTGTCGGCGGACACCGTTTTTATTTGGGCAAGACAGGAACAGCCGTTACCCAGCTTATTTTGTCCATCACGGTCATCGGGTTGATTGTGACGTCCATCTGGTGGATCGTGGATGCGTTCCTGACTCACACCTGGGTAAAAGAACACAACGCCGTACTGGAAAATCAGCTTATTGATCAAATTATGTATAACAGAGGCATGTCGGAAACTTATCCGATCTAACCGATGAACTCTACTATGAACATCTCCAAGCAAACGTTGTCCACGACGGAGCTCCTTATTCTGAGTTCGGAAATGTCCAAGCAGGAGAAGTCATTGACGCTGGCCTACCTTATGCTGCTAGCAGGCCATTTGGGCGTTCACCGCTTCTATTTGAAAAGACCGCTTTCCGGCACGATTCAATTGGTCTTGTTCGCTTTAACCATGGTTTGTTACTTCGTGTTTGCCATTATGTCCGCTTTCGAGAGCGAAGTTTACTCGGATGGTTTAGGGATGTCGATCGTGTTTCTAGTCCTGACTCTTCTAATGGGACTGGCACTGACGATTTGGGTCATTGTCGACGCTTGCATCCTGCCTGGTATGGTAAAGTCATGGAATGCGAAATTGGAGCAGTCTTTAATCGATCAAATTGTAGCTTACCGATCAAACGCTGCATTTGCACAACCGAAGTAGCTGCTAAATAAGATCAGTGGGTTTCAACTTCGGTTGAGATCCACTGTTTTTTATTATTCGGGGTGCTGGCAGGCTGCTGTTCAATCCGATTAGAATATGATATAATATAAAGTCGTCCGGACTAGAATTTGTAGTGCGGATATGACGATGATTTTTTCGACTTGCTTATGAAGAAAGAGGTGATTTCCTTGTTGGACCGACTACAATCCCTGGCTGACCGTTATGAGAAGCTGAGCGAGCTGCTCTGCGATCCCGACGTGGCGAACGATACGAAGAAGCTGCGGGATTATTCTAAAGAACAATCGGATTTACAGCCGGCTTATGAGGCGTACACTGAATACAAGCAGGTTATGGAAGAGCTTGATGCCGCGAAAGCGATGCAGGCAGAGAAGCTTGACGATGACATGCGCGAAATGGTGAAGATGGAAATCGAGGACCTTTCCGCACGCCAGCAAGAACTGGAGGAGAAAATCCATGTTCTGCTGCTGCCGAAGGACCCGAATGACGATAAAAACGTAATCGTGGAAATCCGCGGCGCTGCCGGCGGGGACGAAGCGGCTTTGTTTGCGGCTGACCTGTACCGCATGTACACCCGCTTTGCCGACACCCAAGGGTGGAAAGTGGATATCATGGATGTGAATGAAAGTGACCTTGGCGGTTTCAAAGAGGTTATTTTTATGATTAACGGACGCGGCGCTTACAGCAAAATGAAATACGAAAGCGGTGCCCACCGGGTACAGCGGATTCCGTCGACGGAATCCGGCGGACGGATTCACACGTCGACCTCGACGGTGGCGGTCATGCCGGAAGCCGAAGAAGTCGATATTGAAATTCTCGATAAGGATATCCGTGTGGATACGTTCTGCTCCAGCGGCGCGGGCGGCCAGTCCGTCAACACGACGAAATCGGCGGTGCGGGTAACGCACATTCCGACGGGCATTGTGGCAACGTGCCAGGACGGTAAATCGCAAAACTCCAATAAGGAGAAAGCGTTGCAGGTGCTTCGCGCCCGGATCTCGGATATGATGCGCCAAGAGGAAGAGGCGAAATATGCCGGGGAGCGGAAGAGCAAAGTGGGAACCGGGGACCGCAGTGAGCGGATCCGTACCTATAACTTCCCGCAAAGCCGGGTAACCGACCACCGGATCGGTCTTACGCTGCACAAGCTCGATCAGGTCATGAACGGAGAGATCGCGGAAATCGTATCGGCGCTGACGATTGCGGAACAGGCCGAACTGATGGACAAAGGAGAATAACATGCCTGACGATAACGGATATGTGTTATCAGGAGCGGTTAATATTTCAGAAGCCCGTAGAGAGGCTTCTTCTTTTTTAGCGGCTCGGGGCGTGCACGAGCCGGATTCGAATGCGGAGCTGCTGCTCCGCCATGTTTTGGGGTTGGAAGGCGCGGCGTATTTGGCCGCGCTGCGCGATCCCTTCCCGGCGGAGCGTAGAGACGCCTGGGAGGCAGTAATCCGCCGCAAGGCGGCGGGCGAGCCAGCGCAGTACATTATCGGGGAACAGGACTTTTACGGCTTGACCTTCAAGGTCACGCCGTCCGTGCTGATTCCCCGCCCGGAAACGGAGCTGCTCGTGGAGCGAATCGTCCAGATCGGCGATTCGCTGTGGCCCGGCGGCGCTCCGCTGGCCGCCGACATCGGCACCGGCAGCGGCGCGATTGCAGCCGCGCTGGCCCATTTGCGCCCGTCATGGCGCGTATCGGCGAGTGACATCTCGCCGGAAGCGCTGGACGTGGCGGCAGCGAATGTCCGGCGGCTCGGCCTGAACGTGACGTTCAAGCAGGGGAACCTGCTTGAACCGTTCGCCGGCGAGCCGCTGGACATCGTGGTCAGCAATCCGCCGTACATACCGGCGGATACCATCGCGCACCTGCAGCCCGAGGTGCGCGACTACGAGCCGCGCGGCGCGCTCGACGGCGGCCCGGATGGGCTCGCGCCCTACCGCGTCATGATGGCGCAGCTTCCGCTGCTGCCTCGTCCGCCCCGCCTGATCGGCTTTGAGCTCGGGATGGGGCAGGCCGGCGATGTTGCAGATCTGCTGCGCCAAGCCGGCTGCTGGCGCGAGGTCGTCACGGTTACGGACCTCGCGGGGATTGACCGGCATGTGATAGGCATCGCCTGACGGGCGGTGTCTTTTTTCTGTGCAAACAGGGGTAATTAGGACTGGTGTCATCGTCCAATAGACTTTAGCGGGAGTCTTCCTTTACAATGGGAAGGTAAACTATTTGTTCGGCTGGTTGGAGAACGAAGGATGGATGCCTGTTTACTCAGGCCGAAGGAAAAATCGGATGGCGGAGGACGGGAAGTAATGCTTAACAAACTTAAAAAAATCGACTACACGATCGTGTTCATCCTGTTGCTCCTTATGGGCATCAGCATCGCGGTACTCTATAGCGCCACATCGAATACGGCTTACCACGGATATCATATACGGATGGGCGTATACTATCTGCTTGGATTTGCGGCGTTTTTTGCCTTTTCCCTGATTGACTTCAAACTGTTTATCAAATATTCGCCCTACATTTATCTGTTCGGGGTCGGTTTGCTTATCGTAGTGTTTTTCATCGGAAATACGTATTACAGCGCGACCGGATGGCTTACCCTGCCGGGGGGACTCAGTTTTCAGCCGGCGGAATTTTTCAAATTGCTGCTGATTCTGTTTCTTTCCTTCATGCTGCTCCGCAAGCGGAAGCCAAGGTTGTCGTTTTGGCGGGACGTCGTGCCGATTCTATTGATTACATTCATTCCGTTTCTAGTCGTAATGGCGCAAAATGACCTCGGTAACGCCCTCAGTTATTTGGTGATTTTGGCGGGAATGCTGTGGATCGGTAACATTAAATACATGCATGCCCTGATTGCATTGGTGATCTTTGCAGGCTCGGTTTTTGGCGGGATTACCGCGTATAAAGTGTATCATGATAAGGTATACACCTTCTTTGTAGATATCGGACGCGAACACTGGATTGAACGGATCGACCCTTGGCTGGTACCGGAAAAAGCGACCGAAAAAGCCATCTATCACACACGGAACGCCAAATTGGCGATCGCATCAGGCGGTATGACGGGAGAAGGTTACTTAAAAGGAGAGACCGTTCAGTCCGAACGCGTGCCTCTAACCTATTCCGACTCCATCTTCGTAGTAATCGCCGAGGAATTCGGCTTCCTGGGCAGCTCGGTGTTGCTGCTGATCTATTTTGTACTGATACACAGGCTAATTCTCATTTCACTGGAGTGCCGGGATCGCGGCGGACCGTTCCTTATCGTGGGGATCGTAGCGATGTTCCTGTACCAGATTTTCGAAAACATCGGCATGTTTATCGGTCTGATGCCCCTCACCGGGATCACCCTCCCTTTCATCAGTTATGGAGGAACCTCGCTGATGATCAACATGGCCTGCATCGGCGTCGCGATGAGCATCCGCATTCACGGTCATGAAACCGACGAGGAGCAGCAGATGCCTGCCTCCCGTTTCACCAAACTTAAAACGCAAAACCGGTAACACGAAAGCGGCGATTCCTTTGGGGGTTGCCGTTTTTATTGTTGTTTATTATTACAGCCTACGAAAAACAGAATCGAACCTGGTGTAGGGCGGGGTGAGCAGGGCTATGGCTATTTTTAGTGCTTGTGTCCTCCCACGGTGGAAAAATATGAAGATTTGTCTTTCAAATAGTGGACACTCTTCACCGGAAGAGATATACCTCGCCTCGGATTTTTAATTCTATATATAGTGAGTTGGGATTTTTGATATACTAGATGTTGGTGATTGTTGGTGGGCGCGTAAATGTGCGTAATGTCCACTTTTAGGTGGACATTTTGACGATTTGTCTACCTCGGGAGGACGGTGAAATGTGAAGCGTGTTGATTGAATTGCCCCAAGTAGGGAGGCCGGGGGAACAATCGATGAAATTGTTTGAGATCGAGCAATCTTGGTATGTTGGAGGGAAACATGGATATTATTGAATTTCAACAATGGGTGAAGGAATATTACAAGAATCGCAACTGGTCAGACTTAGATATATTTGTCCGTATTGGTTTTCTTGCTGAGGAAACCGGGGAAGTAGCCCGTGCAATTCGTGCATTAGAGATTGGCAGGGATCGTCCGGATGAGGTTGCAGGCACATTTCAAGAAAATAAAACCGAATTAACGGAAGAACTTGGAGATGTTTTAGGAAATCTCATTGTGATCGCAAATAAATATGATATATCGCTTGAGGATATCCTAAAATCGCACAAACAAAAGCTTCAGGCACGTTACTCAGAAAATTAAAATAAACGGGACGTATTTAACCGAACAGCGTACTTGAGCAGAGTAGCGAGTAGCCCCCAATATGACTACTTTTTCATTGAACTAACAGGTAACATTAGTTAAACAACAACAGCGGCAGTCTAAGACTTCAATTATTGAGTCTTGTTCTGCCGCTTCCTCATTAATGGTGGAGCAGTCTAGAGTAAGGAGAGAATTGTAATGAATGGATGGAAGTAAGGATTGTGTATAGAGGTTATTAGTAAAGATATGAGTAAGGATATGATTAATAAATTTTTAATAGATTAATAGGTTTAGCTCTCTTTTAACCGGACATACTGATAGACATCAGAGGATGGCGAAGGGAGTAGCGACGATGCGGGAAGCCGGGAATGGGAATGGCAAGGGATCGGGAACGGGAACGAGAACGAGCAGAGGCAAAACAGTAGCTCTTATTATAATTAGTATTATGATATTGATGATGTCCTGGGAGGGACAAAAAATAGATTCGGCAGCAGCCGAAGGTCGGATTCCTCAGGAGTCGATCCGGTTGCGGATTTTGGCCAATTCGGATAAAGCGGGGGATCAGGTCGTTAAACGCCGCGTAAGGGATGCGGTGATTAAGCAGATCGACGGCTGGGTGACCGAGCTGGATAATCCGCAAAGTTTGGATGCGGCGCGCGGCGTCATTCGTGATCATATGGATGAAATTGAAGGCCTGGTAGGGAAGACGCTGGCCGGTAGCGGCAAAAAATATAGTTACAAGGTCGAGTTGGCGGTGGTGCCTTTTCCGACAAAAATGTACGGCAGTGCCGTGTACCCGGCGGGTGATTATGAGGCGTTGCGGGTAACGCTCGGAGAAGGAAAGGGCAAGAACTGGTGGTGTGTGTTGTTCCCGCCGTTATGTTTTGTGGATGCCGGCAGCGGGGATGCGTTGCAAAGCAAAGCGGACAAGGGAAAGGCCGGGGCGGACGCGAAGTCTGCTAAGCAAACATCATCCGGTAAAGGCGAAGTGAAGACAGCGTCGTCCCAGACAGGTCCTGGTGCCGAGGGGGTTAATCAGGTTGACCCGGAGGAGACGGAAGTTCGGTTCTTTTTGTGGGATATGCTGGTGAAGCTGTGGAACTGGATCGTGGGCTTGTTCTCATAAGAAATCTTTGTGAAATGAACCGTGCGGGGATAGCCTGTGCGGTTCTTTTATATTGGGGGGAGATGGGGAGTGGTCCGGGAGGATCTGGAGCGGATGTTAAGGGGATGAAGGCGCGACTGTTGTGTTGAATCTGAGAAGGGCGGCTCTGCTGAAGGTGGCTAACTTTCAGTGAGGGTTGTTATAATAGAGAGTATATCTTTGAAAAGTTTGGGATGATCAACTGTTATGGGAGACAAGATGATGGAAGATGCAGGTTTTGAAAATAGACGTTCTACCCGTTTATGGGATGTGACTGCCTTGGTGAATGATGAAGCTGGCCAGGGTGCTAATGTTTTAGAGGATTCAAAGGTTATTGCCGCTGAACAATCGTTGGCCGAAGCGGGAGAGGTGCTTGCGGCGGGCGGAACGGTGGCTTTTCCGACGGAGACGGTGTACGGACTCGGAGCGGATGCCCGCAACACGGAGGCGGTGGAGGCGATATTTGCCGCCAAAGGGCGGCCGTCCGACAATCCGCTGATCGTACACATCGCGGACATGAGCCAATTGGACGGTCTCGTCACCGCGGTGAACGAGACGGGGCGCCGGCTCATGGAGGCATTCTGGCCGGGGCCGCTGACGCTGGTGCTGCCAGCGGCTCCCGGCGCCGTCTCGCCTCGCGTGACGGCGGGTCTGGACACGGTGGCCGTGCGCATGCCGGCCCACGATATCGCGCTGCGGCTCATCGCCGCAGCGGGTTGCCCGGTGGCGGCGCCGAGCGCCAACCGATCCGGGCGGCCGAGCCCCACGCTGGCGAGCCACGTGGGCGATGATCTTGCCGGCCGCATCGACGGCATCGTCGACGGCGGGCCCACCGGGGTGGGCGTGGAGTCGACAGTGGTGGAGGCCGGCGACGACGGGGTTGTGACCGTGCTCCGCCCCGGCGGAATCACGGTCGAGCAGCTCGCCCGCCATGCCGCGGGCGGCGTGCGGCTGGACGCCGCCCTGCAAAACGCTGGCGGCGACAGCGAAGCCAAGGACATGCCGGCGCCTCGCTCGCCCGGCATGAAGTACACGCACTACGCACCCCGCGGTGCGCTGCGTGTAGTGTCCGGGTCCGCCCCCGAGCGGGTGGCGGACCGCATCCAGGCCGAGCTCGACGCGGCCCGGGCGCGCGGGGAGATAACGGGCGTGCTCGCCTTTGACGAGCATCTCCCGTTCTACCGCGCCGACTGCGTGCTATCGCTCGGCAGCCTAACGGCGCTGGAGACGGCTGCGCATCGTCTCTACGCGGCGCTCCGCCGCTTTGACGACAGCGGCGTCACCTTTATTATGGCCGAGTCCTGTCCGCAGGAGGGACTCGGCGCCGCCGTGATGAACCGCCTGCTTAAAGCGGCGGGCCAACAGGTAATCTATGTGTAAGAGAACAAACTCTATAAGGTGATCTGACCTTATTCCCTACGGAAAGGCGGGGTACTATGATTACAATTGGTTTAACCGGATGGGGAGATCATGAGGAGCTGTATCCTCCCGGGACTCCGGCAAAAGCAAAGCTGGCGCTGTACTCTAAGCATTTTCCGGTCGTGGAAGTTGATAGTTCCTTCTATGCCGTGCTTGGTGAACATACTTACCGGCGGTGGCTTGAAGAAACGCCTCCGCATTTTACTTTTATATTAAAGGCATTTCGGGGAATGACCGGGCATAATAGGGGAAAGAATCCTTACGGAGGGCCGGGGGAGATGTTTCAAGCCTATCTCGATTCGATTCGGCCGATCGTAGAGTCGGGCCGTCTGAAAGCCGTGATGTTTCAATTTCCCCCTTGGTTTGATTGCAGTCCGGACAATGTGCGGCAGCTTCGCGCTGTAAAGAAGTGGATGGGTTCCTTGCCGCTGGCCTTAGAGTTTCGGAACCAGAGCTGGTATGCACCGAATGTTCGTGAGGACACGCTCTCTTTTATGAAGCAGGAGGGCTGGATTCACATAATTTGCGATGAACCGCAGGTCGGGCAGGGCTCTGTCCCGGCAGTCCTGGAGCCGACAAATTCCGAATTAACGATCGTCCGGCTTCATGGGCGCAATACGGGCGGCTGGCTGCAGGGGAGTGCGCCGAATTGGCGGGAAGTCCGCAATCTCTACCGGTATAACCGGGAGGAGCTGGAGGATTGGCGGGACAAGCTGGATATCCTCGAAAAGAAGGGCACCGGGGAAGTTTGCATGATTTTTAATAACAATTCCGGCGGTGATGCCGCTCCAAACGCGATGGAGATGATGAGTCTTCTAGGTCTGAAAACGGCGGGACTGCCTCCGAAGCAGATGGATTTATTCGGGGACGAACACAACTGATATTTACTTCGGCAGGGGGAACTGTATTTTGGAAATTTTTGAAATCGTACTCATTATGCTTGTATTGATTGGAGTATCGAATGTACTGAACCGGTTCATTCCGTTTGTGCCGGTCCCCCTTTTACAGATTATTCTCGGTACTTTGGTGGCATTGCTACCGATCGGCATTCATTTGCCGTTGAATTCCGAGCTGTTCTTACTGCTGTTCATCGCCCCGCTGCTTTATAATGACGGGAAGCGGACGCCTCGGGAGGAGTTGTGGGACCTGAGGGCCCCTATCCTGCTCCTCGCGCTTGGCTTGGTGTTTGTCACCGTATTTGCGGGCGGATATCTGATTCATTGGCTTATTCCGAGCATTCCGCTGCCAGCGGCCTTTGCGCTCGCCGCCATTTTATCTCCGACGGATGCTGTCGCGGTAAGTGCCTTGGCGGGGAGAATCCATCTCCCTAAGGGCATTATGCGGCTGCTCGAAGGAGAGTCGTTGATGAACGACGCCTCGGGGCTGGTTGCGTTTAAATTTGCGGTGGCGGCAACGGTCACCGGGGTATTTTCGATTACCGAAGCTACCCTCAGCTTCTTATGGATCGCGATCGGCGGACTGATCTGCGGAGCTGTGGTCGCCTTTTTGATCGTGTGGCTGCGGATGTTCATCCGGCGGCTTGGTATGGAAGATGTTACGATACATATGCTGATCCAGATTTTGACGCCATTCGTGATTTATCTGGTGACGGAGGAGCTCGGATTTTCCGGAATTTTGGCCGTAGTGGCCGGAGGGATCGTCCATGCGATCGAACGGGACCGCAACGAATCGATGCAGGCTGAACTCCGGATGGTATCGCAGAATACCTGGTCCGTGATCCTGTATATTTTAAATGGCCTCGTATTCGTCATTTTAGGTCTGCAGATCCCAGGCGCGACGGAAACGATATTCCAAAGCCCGGATTACAGCAATTTGCAGGTCCTTGGATTTATTGGTCTGATTTCTTTGGGGTTGATCGTGCTTCGATTTATATGGGTGTATTTATTCTGGGAAGGCTCCTGGCTGCTTGGTAGCGGGGAAAGCATGGGTAGACCGAAGCTGATGTCCTCTGTGCTCATATCCTTGTCGGGCGTCCGGGGGGCGGTTACGTTGGCTGCGGCGTTCTCCATTCCTTATTTTCTTCAGGATGGAAGTCCGTTCCCTGAACGGGATTTAATTATTTTTCTGGCGGCCGGCGTTATTCTGTGCTCGCTGATTATCGCCAGCGTGGTGCTGCCGCTGCTCTCCAAACGGCCTGAAGAAGGCGCCGACCCTGTCGCCGAACGCGAACAGGAAGCCCGGATTTCCATGATCCAAGCCGGAATTAAGGCGATCAAGGAGGCAACCGGGGAGGAGAATGAAGCTGCAGCGAGATCCGTGCTCGGGAGCTATCACCGCCAACTGATCCAGCTGCAAAACGGGCGGGGGCAAGAGTGGTCCGACCGGAAAAGGAACAATGCAATGATGAAGTTAAGGCTTGCGGGGCTGCAAGCGGAACGGCGGGAAATCCAAAATATGCTGGACCGCGGTGAAATTACCGGGGAACTGGCGTCCAAAATCCAAGAGGTCATGAATCAAATGGAGATGGTCATGTCAGGCCGTTTTAAAATGCAGGTCCTTGTATCGCTCTTTCGGATTCGCCGCCTGTTTACGAAGCAGTTTCTCAAACGTAAAACGTTGGACCTCCCACCGGAAACGATGGAACAGCTGAAGGCGACAAGACTTCGGACCTCCATAGCTGCGCTTGAAGCCGTCGAGGCACAAGTCAATGAGGAGAATCGGCGGGAATCGATTTTGGTAATAGCCCAGTATAAGGATTTAATCAAGCGCCTACAGGGACATTCGGGGGTGATGGGCGCTATTGAAGATGAAGATGTGTTTAACCAGCATAAAAACGAACTGCGCATCAAAGGCATTCAGGCCCAGCGCAACGAGGTGCAGTCGATGTTTGAGCAAGGGGATATCAGTTGGGCCTCGGCCAATAAGCTAAGACAATACATCAACTATTTGGAGGCCGGCATCCTGGAACCTGGTGAGGAAGAATAGTCAGAATAGAGATGATAAACCTGACTATTTGAACTTTGCAGATAGCCTTCCCATGTCATGAAACACTTCTTGTCCGCATATGGTTGTACAAGAAGTTTTCGGACATGGAGGAGTGAACGTATGACAGAGGCATTTGTGCGGCTGGGGGAATTGATGACCATTTTGCTTATGGCGGTTGCCTTGGGGATGGACGCCTTTTCCTTGGGGATCGGTATCGGTATGAAAGGGGTACGGCGCAACGATGCCATCCGCATCGGTTCGGCCGTAGCTCTTTTTCATGTCCTTATGCCGCTTATCGGTATTTTTGCCGGTCAATATGTGGGAGTACTGCTCGGGCATCTTGCCCGTTATGTCTCCGGCGGGTTGCTCCTGCTGCTTGGCGCTCATATGATTTATAGTTCAGTCAAAGGCAACGGTTCTCAATCGATCAATCATCGCACCTTGTGGGGAGTACTTCTATTTTCGCTTAGCGTCAGCATTGATTCTTTTTCCGTTGGAGTATCTTTAGGGATGTTTCATAGTGATCTGTTGATCACGGTGCTTGCGTTCGGTTTCTTCGGCGGACTGATGTCCATCATGGGCTTGGCTCTGGGACGGAGCGTAGGCCGGAGTCTCGGCGATTACGGGGAGGCTGCGGGGGGAGCGATTTTGCTTGCGTTTGGCCTCATGTTTATCTTCTGATACAATAGCAATGATTAAGGAAAACAGTAATGGCATCCTTGCGGAGGTGACTGAAAATGCGAATTTTGTTTGTCTGTACGGGCAACACTTGCCGGAGTCCCATGGCGGAAGGGATGATGCGCAAATTGGCCCGAGAGCGCAATATAGGAGTAGAGGTGCGCTCTGCGGGAGTTGCCGCGGCCAAAGGAATGTCGATATCGCATCATGCGGAGGCCGTACTTCGGGAACAAGGCATTGGAGATCGTATTCTATCGACACCGCTGCATGAGGAATTGGTAGAATGGGCCGATTTGATCCTGGCATTGACCGAGAGTCACAAGCGGCAAATCATCTATACATTCCCTGAGGCGGCCGATAAAATATATACGCTAAAAGAATACGCCCAAGACGACCCGGCGGTATTAGCCGAAAGAGAAGAACTTCAGCGGCTTGCGGCCGATCTGGAATTGGACCGGGCACTGGGGAAAAAGCCGGATGAGGCGGCGCAGCGGCGTCTCGCCGAGCTGCTGCAGCGGATGCCGGGTTATGACATTTCCGATCCATTCGGAGGATCTCGCGGGGAATACGACCGGACGGCGGCGGAAATCCGTAACGCTTTGATGAAAATACTGGACAAACTGGAGCAGGATCGGTTTGGCGGCAGAGCTTCCGGGTAAAAACCCGGTTGCATTTGTTCCGCTTATGTTTTATTCTTAAGCTAGTAATGAAGATCCGATGTGACTGGCGACGAAAGTGGATCAAACCACGGTGGAGCATCGGAACATACGGCCGGTCGCCTGGGCAAAGAGCACGACGCTATCTCGCGTCATGCTCTTTTTTCGTCGTAAGTCCGCTTTCTTGTATGCCGTCCCTTGCCGCCTATTTACTCTAAAGGTTGAATTTATTCTCTCTTTGTATGACTTGCTCGAAGTTTGTCGTTAATATGCCTGAGGTTTTAGGTATAATAAAGATAGTTTGTTTTATCGAGACAGAGGCATCTTCGGAGTGAAAGGAGCAGGCGAACATGGAAACGGCAGAGCTTGGAGATATCCGAGGGCAGGTCGCGGAAATTTTGGAAGAGTTAGCGGGAGCCGCAGGGCTGAAGCCCGGGCGGCTGTTGGTTATCGGTGTCAGTACTAGCGAAGTGGCGGGGGTCCGAATCGGCACAGGCGGTGCGGAGAACATTGCCGCAGAGCTGTTCGCTGGCATTGATGAGGTTCGACAAAGACACGGGTTCGATGTCGCTTTTCAATGCTGCGAGCATTTGAACCGGGCGCTTGTTGTGGAGCGGCAAGTATTGGAACGTTTAGGGCTTACGGAAGTGGCCGCTGTTCCGGTGCCGAAAGCTGGAGGTTCCATGGCGGCAACCGCTTATAAGCGGTTGATCGAGCCTTGCCTGGCCGAAAGCTTGGAGGCCCATGCCGGGCTCGACATCGGCGAGACGCTGATTGGCATGCATTTGCGCCGAGTGGCCGTGCCATTTCGGCCGACCCTGCGGTACGTAGGCAAAGCCCGAGTGAACGCAGCCTGGAGCCGACCGAAGCTGATCGGCGGGGAACGCGCCGTGTACACGCTGCCGCAAAGTCAGGATTCACGGTTATGTGACTAAGTGATTAATTATTTTAGCATAGGAGGACTAAGAAACATGGATCAATTGAGAAAGCAAGACCCGGCGGTACTGGAAGCGATGAATCTGGAGCTCAAACGTCAACGGAACAACATTGAACTGATCGCATCCGAGAACATTGTCAGCGAAGCTGTTATGGAAGCAATGGGCTCCGTATTGACAAACAAATATGCGGAAGGATATCCCGGCAAACGCTACTATGGCGGCTGCGAGCATGTCGATATCGTGGAAAATATCGCGCGCGATCGTGCGAAGGAACTGTTTGGCGCTGAGCATGCTAACGTACAGCCTCACTCCGGCGCTCAAGCGAACCTGGCCGTTTACCTTACAGCTTTGAAGCCTGGGGATACCGTTCTCGGGATGAACCTGGCCCATGGCGGTCACCTTACGCATGGCAGCCCGGTCAATGCTTCCGGCTTGTTTTATAACTTCGTGGCTTACGGAGTTCAAGAGGATTCATTCCTTATCGATTATGACGAAGTACGCAAAGCTGCCTTCAAACATCGCCCTAAAATGATCGTAGCTGGTGCCAGCGCATATCCGCGTATCATCGATTTTGAAAAGCTGGCCTCTATCGCTAACGATGTAGGTGCCCTGTTCATGGTCGATATGGCTCATATCGCCGGACTCGTTGCCGCTGGCTTGCATCCAAATCCAGTGCCGCATGCACACTTTGTAACGACTACGACGCACAAAACGCTGCGCGGACCGCGCGGCGGCATGATCCTTTGCCGTCAGCCATGGGCCGCTGCTATCGACAAGGCCGTGTTCCCTGGAACGCAAGGTGGACCGTTGATGCATGTCATTGCTTCCAAAGCCGTTGC
The DNA here is from genome assembly GCF_018101095.1 of Paenibacillus sp. Marseille-P2973. Taxonomy (NCBI): domain Bacteria; kingdom Bacillati; phylum Bacillota; class Bacilli; order Caryophanales; family Paenibacillaceae; genus Paenibacillus; species Paenibacillus sp. Marseille-P2973. The sequence continues at coordinate 186,080 of NZ_JAGQEH010000006.1, read as the reverse complement.
TTTGGGTGAAGCGTTGGAGCCTTCCTTCAAAACGTATGCGGAAAATGTTGTGAAGAACGCCAAGGTGCTGTCAGAAACATTGGTTTCCGAAGGCTTGAACCTGGTATCCGGCGGTACGGATAACCACTTGATGCTTATCGACACCCGCAATCTGAACATCACGGGCAAGGACGCCGAGCATGTGCTTGATTCCATCGGCATCACCGTGAACAAGAATGCCATTCCATTCGATCCGACCAGTCCGTTCGTAACCAGCGGTATCCGCATCGGTACTCCGGCCGTTACGTCCCGGGGCATGGATCAGGAAGCGATGAAGACGATCGGTCAGGTTATCGCGCTTGTCTTGAAGAATTCCAAGGATGAAGCGAGCTTGGCTAAAGCCCGTCAACAAGTGTCCGAATTGACCGATAAATTCCCTATCTATCCGGAACTCAGCTACGAATAATCGAAAATTGTAGTTTTACCGCCCGCAGATCACTGCGGGCGTTTTTTTGTGTGCTTAACCGAATGGAAGTCCCAACCAAGAATACGCGAATCTCCCGATCCTGTCCCGTATTTTTTTCATACGATATTAGATACCGGAATTGATGAGCGGAGGAGGTGTTGCAATGGGTTACCATTACACGGCCATTGGGGATTCATTAACGACAGGCGCGGGAGCCTGGTTGAGCGGCGGATTTGCGCCTGCTTATCGGCGTATGGCGGAGAGTCGCCTCCGTACCTCTGTAGGATATGAAAATTTAGGGGTGAACGGGCTCACCTCGCAAAAGTTGCTGCCGATGGTCCAGAGTGATCCGCGAATGCGGGCGGCGCTTCGGCGGGCCGATATCATCACCGTATCCATTGGCGCGAATGACCTTAGGCCCTATACCAAGGCTATTGCCGACGGATCTGGATTGCAAGGTTCTCAGATACCTCAAGTGTTGAACCGCACGAAAGGAAATGTGCGCCAAATTGTATATAACCTGTATCAGATCAAATCACCGCAGCGGAAGCCATTTATCATTCGGATGGTTGGCGTGTACAATCCGTTTCCGAATATCAGAGAGGCAGGGATATATGCGCGCCAGTATAACGCGTTTCTTACCACACTGGGCGGACCCAATTATCGTGTAGCGAACATTTATCCGGCGTTCGAGGGAAAAGAAAGAGAACTGCTTTTTCTGGACGGGGTCCATCCGAACAGCCGCGGTTACCGCGTCATTGCACAAGAGTTGGACCGGCTTGGCTATATGCCACTTCGGTGAATCGCGGGTAGAAGGCAATAAGCAATTTGGAAGGCCGACCAGTTTTGCTGGTGGGCCTTTTTAGTGAAGAGTAAAGGTTTTTTGGGAGTCGTGTAAATACTTCAAAAAATAGTAATTGACACCAATAGAAAGGAGGATATAATCAAGATAAATGGTAACTTATAACATCTAAGGATCATATCGCCTCTTAATACATATTAAATGAGATCATTTCGCTCGTTTGAGCAAACGCTTGCATTTAACTTAGTGAAGTTGGATCACACCTTGTTTAGCCCCCCTCGGTAACGCTGCTTCTTAGATAAATCACCAGTCGGATTTTAGGATTCCATAGATTTAATAAGGAGACATCTTTTATTGGCAAAAATGCAAACGATTGCACGAATGACGTAAGTGTCAAATCCCTCGACGAGCCATAGCCTCCTTACTAGAGCAGGGCCAGCGATTGCTGGATCAGAAGTTCATTTTATGAAGCGTAATCATTGGAGGGCTAAAATGAAGATCAATTTTTTGTTGTTAAGAATAACAATCTTCCTACTGCTTCTTACGTCCTGCTCCTCCAGCAAACAAACCCTTCAATACGAAGGCGACCCGGAAATGAAGGCTACGTTAAAAGTGATGTATCCTCCTGGTGAAGAGTCGTTCATGACCGATTATGGAGATTTATTTAAAGTCAAATTCCCAAATATCGAAATACAAGTAATAGGTTATTGGAATACGCGCTACAAGGAAGTCATGCAGGAGGAGAAGCCTGACGTTATTGCCTTATCTATCGATGAGTATACAAAGTTCATAGAGGAAGACAGATTGTATGATTTAAATCTGTTGTTTTTAAATGATAAATTTGATTTGGATGGAATCAATCCCAATATTCTAGATTATCTAAGGCAGTTGGGTGGAGGTAAGATATACGGCTTACCACCAAAGTTCTTAAATAGAGCCATATATTACAACAAAGATCTATTTGATAAAAATAATGTCCCATACCCTCATGACCAGATGACTTGGGAGGAAATAATCCAGTTGTCAAAACGATTTTCATCAGGGGATGAGATAAGTGGATTATATATGCAGAGCTTTGCTACTAGTGTGAACGAAATAGCTACGAGCCGTGGTCTGAGTTTTTATAATGCAAAGGATAAGAAGATCACAGTGAATACCGAATCGTACAAGAAAGTGTTCGAGCTTGTATTGGATGCTTATAACTCAAAATCAATAGTATTGCCCGGAATTGATAGTCTTGAAGTATATGATCCATTCATCACTGGGACCAGTGCTATGACCATGGATTACTACTATTACATTAATAATAAGATAAACTGGGCGAAAGAAGAGCAAGGTTCGAAGTTTCATTTGAATTGGGATTTGGCTTCCGCTCCTGTGGGAGATGAGTCTAGACGCGGAACAACGTCCTATTTTAACTTTGCCAATATATTTTCTGTAAACTCCGAATCTGAACAAAAGCAGGCGGCTTGGGAACTCGTCAAGTTTATTAATGGTGAGGAACTGGCTAAGAAGAACTCAAAAACCCCAAGCTTTGCTGCCCCAACGAGAACCGATTATTTATATAACCCGGAAGGGAAACGGATTGAAGCTTTTTATAATCAAAGGCCAGAGATAAAACCAGTATCTGCTGAGTTTTACAGTAGTTTGCCTAACGGATTTTTTACTAATATGGATGGAATCATTAACTCTGAACTAAAGGCCGTAACGGTAGGCGTCAAAACCCTCGACGAAGCCATGGCTTCCATGCAGGAGCGGGGGCAGCGGTTACTGGATGAGAAGTAGCGAGAAAGTTCAATTACCTGATGGCACTGGTGGAGGGGGATCGTTTTGAAATTAAGATTAAAAATTATATTAGCTGTTATGGTATGTTCTTTGCTTGTCGTAGCTTGTTCGCCTAATAAGGAAACAGTTAAATATGAAAGCGACCCGGAAATGACGGCTACCTTGAAAGTTCTGACGAATGCGGATACTAAGTATTTCATGGAGAGTGAGGGGGATTTATTCAATGTAAAGTACCCGAATATTGAAATTCAATTTGTCCGGTATACGCCTGATAATATCGACAAGGTCATTGAGGAAGAGAAGCCTGAGATTTTTATCCTGACACTAGACGAATATAAAGAATATTTACAAAATAATCGGTTATTTGACCTGGATGTCCTGTTTTCCAATGATGCGTTTCAGCTTGAAGGAATCCATCCGGAAATCGTCAATTATTTACGACAAATCGGAAATGGCAAATTATATGGGCTCCCTACCGAATTTACAAATCAGGCGGTCTACTACAATAAAGATTTGTTTGATAAGTACGGTATTCCTTATCCGCAAGATGGAATGACATGGGAAGAGCTCTTTCAACTGGCGAAACGGTTCCCGGCAGAGGACGGAGTATACGGCTTGTATATGAATTTCTCTAATCTGGTGGATGATTTGGCTTGGAGGCGGGGATTAAACCCAATTAATACAAAAGAGATGAAGGTAACGCTGAACACGGCATCTTACAAGGAAATATTTGAAATGATCTTGGATGCTTATGAATCGAAAGCGATCACATTGCCGGATCTGGATCGATTTGAAGTATACGACCCTTTTATTACAGGTGAAAGCGCCATGATCGTAGATTATAACGAATACATCAAGAACCATATCAATTGGGCCAAAGCAGAACAGGGAAGCAAATTTAATTTGAATTGGGAATTAGCCTCCGGTCCGGTCGAGGAATCAAGCCGTGATATATCGCCACATTTTACGATCACTGGTATATATGCGATTAATGCGGAATCGGAGCAAAAACAAGCGGCATGGGAGTTTATTAAATTCGCCAGCAGTGAAGAATTGGCCAAGGTAAAATCAAAAGCTATTTCCCACATCTTCTTGTCCACACGGACAAATACGATTCCAAATCCCGATGGCAAACGAATGGAGGCCTTCTATAATTTGAAGCCCGACGTAAATGCCCATACTGGTGTCGATTATCGTTTGCTTCCACTGAGAACTTATTCGAATTTGAAAGGGATCATCAACTCCGAGGCTAAAGCCGTAATGGTCGGGGCCAAAACCCTGGATGAGGCAATGCTTTCCATGCAGGAGCGCGGGCAGCGTTTGCTGGATGAGAAGTGAGGTAAAAGGGGGCATAGAATTGAAAACCCGAGTAACTGCCATATTGGCAGGAATGATCGTTCTATCTCTTCTTATTTCCTGTTCACCCAGCAAAGAAACTGTACAGTACGAAGGCGACCCGCAGATGCATGCCAATCTGAAAATCATGACAGTCGACAGCAAAGATGATTTTATGCAGGATTATGGCGACTTGTTTAATGCGAAGTACCCGAATATTGAACTGAATGTGGTTTCTTTTCAAGAAGGCAATCTCCAAGAAATATTGAAGCAAGAAAAGCCCGATATCTTCCTAACCTCGCAGAACGTATATGAACAACTTCTTCATAAGAGCAAGCTGTATGATCTGGATGCATTACTTAACACAAATGCCTTTAATCTCGAAGGAGTTCATCAGGGGATTGTCGACTCCCTTAGAGACGCCGGTAACGGGAAACTATACGGACTCCCTTCCGTGTTTCTGACGAAAGCTCTATTTTACAATAAAGATTTGTTCGACAACTACGGTATTCCATATCCTCAGGACCGAATGACATGGGAAGAGGTTCTTCAATTAGCTGCACGATTTCCGGCAGGGGACGGAGTTAGCGGATTGTTTATGCGTGACTTTTACTCCTTATCGGAAGATATGGCCCGCTGTTACGGACTAAGCAAGGTTAATGTCAAAGATCAGAAGGTAACGGTAAATACGGCTTCTTATAAAAGTATTTTTCAAGACATTCTCGGAGCCTACGAAGCAAAGGCAGTTGTACTGCCTGAAGTTGATCTTTTCGAGGTTTATGATCCATTTATAACAGGTGCTAGTGCCATGACGGTGGATTATTACTATTACATTAACCACAACATAATCCCCGCCAAAGCGGGAACTGGAGATAAGCCTCTCTTAAACTGGGATGTAGCCACGGCTCCGGTGAAGGAGACGAACCGTGATACTTCGCCTTATTTTAACATTGCAGCTATTTTTTCTATTCATTCCGAATCGGAGCAAAAACAGGCGGCCTGGGAATTCGTTAAGTTTGTTAATGGTGAAGAATTCGCAAAAGCCAAGTCAAAAACAAATGGGTTTACGCTGCCTGCGCGAACGGATTACATTTACAACCCTGAAGGAAAGAATCTGGGCGCTTTTTATAGCTTAAGACCTGATGTGAATCCCATCCAGATCGATTATGATAACGTCCCGAAAGGGTTTTATACCCATATGAAGGAGATTATCAGTTCCGAAGCTAAAGCCGTCATGGTCGGCGTTAAGACCATTGACGAAGCCATGGTTTCCATGCAGGAGCGGGGGCAACGGTTACTGGATCAGAAGTAAAACTGTAAACCAGATTGAGGAGGGTTAGATTTGAAGATCCGGTTAAAGGTCCTATTTGCGACTTTAATGGTGCTATTGCTTCTTTTATCAGCTTGTTCATCGGATAAAGAAACAATTAAATATGAAGGCGATCCGGCTATGAAGGCCACGCTGAAGGTGATGTCTATAGAAAGCGAACGGCAAATCATGGAGGAATATGGAGATCTCTTTAAGGCGAAATATCCGAACATCGAACTTGAGATAGTTAATTACCAATGGAGAAACACAGCGAGCTTAAATAAGGTGCTAGAGGAGGAGAAGCCAGATGTGTTCAGCATTACTTCCAATGATGAATATGAGCAGTTTATCCAGGATAACAGGATGTATGATCTAAGTGCGCTCTTATCCAATCGCGATTTTGATTTAGAAGGGGTTCATCCGGAGGTCATTAATTACTTAAGGAAAGTTGGCGATGGAAAAATCTATGGAATTCCATCCTCCTTTCTTTCCAAAGCAATCTATTACAATAAGGATCTCTTCGATAAGTATGGCATTCCGTATCCCAAGGATCAGATGACATGGGAGGAAGTGATCCAGTTAGCAAAGCGATTTCCATCCGAGGATGGGATAAGCGGGTTATATATGCGAAACTTTTCCGACTTCGTCAATGATATGGCTTGGGTCAGTCGTATCAATCCGGTTAGCGAGAAGGATCTTGCAGTTACCCTTAATACAGAATCCTATCGAAAAATATTTGAATTGATTTTAGACGGGTATCAAACCAAGGCTGTGAATTTACCGGATATAGATCTATTTGAGGTATATGATCCTTTTATTACGGGGACCAGCGCGATGACCGTAGATTATTATTATTACATTAATAACAACATCAATTGGGCCACGGAAGAGAAAGGGGATCAATTCCATTTAAACTGGGACGTCGTATCTTCTCCGGTGGATGAGTTTAATCGTGATATCTCCCCCTACTTCCGTGTTTCCGGTATTGTAGCGATAAATGCCGAATCCGGGCAAAAGCAGGCGGCATGGGAGCTTGTGAAGTTTATTAACAGTGAGCAATTGGCTAAGGCCAAATCCAGAACGGTATCGGTTGTCGTACCGACGCGAACGGATTATATCTATAACCCGGAGGGCAAGCGGATGGAGGCCTTTTATAATTTAAAGCCAGACGTAAATCGTAAGATCATCAATTACAACCTGTTCCCGAATCGATTCTTTGGCAACTTGGATGGAATTATCAATTCTGAGGGAAAAGCCGTCATGGTCGGCGTTAAAACCCTCGACGAGGCGATTGCTTCGATGCAGGAGCGGGGGCAGAGGCTGTTAGATCAAAAATAAAAATGATAGAATGGGGGCGAACAAGTGAAAAATAGAATGAAGTTAGGGGTTAAAGTTGTACTGTTCGTTTTTGTTATGTCCATCGTCGTGGCTTGTTCAAAGAGCCAGGAAACCATACAATTTCAGGCGGACCCTGAAATGGAGGCTACGCTTCGAGTCATGTATCCTGCCGGGGAGGAATGGTTCAGGAAGGATTACGGCGATTTGTTTAATGCCAAATACCCTAATATTGAAATCACGATTATCCCGTCCCCCCAAGGGGGAATGGATAAGTCGTGGTGGAAACGCGAAAAGCCCGATGTATTGGCGCTCGATCTTCCGGTCTATGAACAATTGATCGCAGATGACAAGTTATATGATCTGAACACCGTCATTACCAACGACGTATTTCATTTGGATGGGATGCATCCGGGAATCATCGACTTTATTAGACAAAGAGGTGGAGGTAAGCTGTACGGGTTGCCTCCGACTTTTTATAACAAGGCCATTTATTACAACAAAGAGTTGTTCGACCGTTTCAAAGTTCCCTATCCGAAGGATCAAATGACATGGGAAGAGGTTATTGAACTGGCTAAACGGTTTCCGGCTCAGGAAGGCGTTAATGGCCTATATATTCGCGATTATGAGTTTCTGGTAAGCGAACTTGCCGCAAGCCGCAATTTAAGCCCTTATAACACCGCTAAGTTACAGATGACTATAAATTCGGAAGGGTACAGAAAGGTTTTTGAGACGGTGCTTGATGCGTACAAGTCAGGGGCTGTAGTATCACCCTCTGCGGGTACTCAGCAATATGATCCTTTCATTAATAAGACCAGTGCCATGGCTTATGATTATTCTTACTACATTAATAATGAAATCAATTGGGCCAAGGAGGATTTAGGCAATAAGTTTCAATTAGATTGGGAATTGGCTTCGGCTCCTTCCGATTCCGGCAATCGCGAGCTTTCATCTACTTATTTTTTCACAGACATTCTCACCGTTAGCGCAGACTCGGATCAAAAACAAGCGGCTTGGGAATTAGTAAAATTCATCAATAGCGAGGAAATGGCCAAGGTAAAGTCGAAAACGGCAGGACTGAGCCTGATGACGCGTACCGACTATAACTATAATCCGGATGGCAAACGGATGGAGGCCTTTTACACTCAGAAGCCAAACCTGGATCGGGGTACGATCGACTACACAAAAATTCCGAAAGGATTTAGTTTAAGAAAGATCATTAATCAGGAAGTAACCGGGCTGATCGCAGGGGTAAAGACCGTGGACGAGGTACTCGCTTCCATAGAGAAGCGCGGACAGGCAGAACTCTCTAAAGGGCAGGAGAAGAAATAAAGCAAAGCCTGAAAACCCCAGATCAACCATCGATCTGGGGTGGTTATTTTCCGATTTGACAAAAGCGCTTACATCTATATAATAAAATCCAACGTTCGTAATTAACGAGTGCAGGATATGAATACCGGCTCGTTTCCTCTATAAATAATGAAGTTCTCTTTTCCGCTGCTTCAATCACTCCCTAGCATAGCAAACCATGTCCAATTGATCCAAAAGACTCATATTGTTTCATCAACCTGAAGACGAACTTGTTCATATCCGGGTAAACCATCACGATCTGTTAGAGCAACGGGACAACTCTGCCTGCCAAGAACAAGGTCTCTAATAAAAAGTGAGGAGAGTACCGCGAAAATGATAATAAGGCGATTTAAGGGAGTGCTATCTTCGATATCTGCGATGGCGGCGCTAACGGTGCTGATTTCAGCTTGCGCGTCGGGCAAGGATGTCTTGAAGTATGAGGCCGATACGAATATGAAAGCTTCCATTAAGGTCCTCTATCCGGGCGGAGAAGATTGGTTTATGAGAGCGTATGGAGAACTGTTCCTCACAAAGTATCCGAATGTTGAAATTACGGTGATCGATTACCCGTTGAAGGGGGTCGATGAAGTGGTAGAACAGGACAAGCCGGATGTTCTTGCGCTTCGATTCCCGGACTACGAAAGGTTTGCTCAAGAGGACAAGCTGTACGATCTAAACGCGATGATCACGAATGACTCTTTTGACCTGGAGAAAATGCATCCGGACATCATCGATTTTCTAAGACAGCGGGGAGAGGGCAAGCTGTACGGTCTGCCGCCGACATTTTCGAACAAAGCGACTTTCTACAATAAGGATCTGTTTGATAAATATCAAATCCCGTATCCGGAAGACCGGATGAATTGGGAGGAACTGATTGCGCTAGCCCAGCGTTTTCCGGTAGACGAAGGAATCAGCGGGCTTTATCTGCAGGATTTCTCCTTTATGGTTAGTGAGATGGCGCTAAGCCGCGGTATCAGCCGGCAGAACGCCGCAGCCAAAAAGGTAACGATGGATACGAAATCCTTTGAAAATGTCTTTGAGACGGCCTTGAAAGCCTATCAATCGAAAGCAGTAGTATCCCCCGAGTTGGGGGGATCGGACTATGATCCTTTCATTATGGGCAAAAGCGCAATGACAGTTAATTATTTCTATTACATTAATAATGCGATCGGTTGGGCACAGAGAGACCTTGGAAGCACATTCCAATTAAATTGGGAGTTGGCTTCAGGCCCGGGGGATGATGCCGATCGAACGACGACGTCTTCATTGTTCTTCACGAACATTTTTACGGTGAATGCCGACGCTGGCCCGGATCAGATTCAGGCAGCCTGGGAGCTCGTCAAATTCGTGAACAGCGAGGAAGCGGCAAAATTGAAATCCAAAACGGCGGGATTTGATCCTTCGACCCGTACGGAGCATATATACTCTCCGGACGGTAAACGGATAGAGGCCTTTTATGATCAGAAGCCAAATCTGAAGGATATGTCCGTGGACTATAGCAGTTTGCCCGAGGGTTTCTCGAGTAAATTGGATAACATTATCAATGCGGAGGGAAAAGCGGTTCTGGCTGGTCTTAAAACGCTGGATGAAGCAATTGCAGACATCCAAGCTCGAGGACAGAGCGAGATGGATAAACAGGATTAGCGTGGATTGTACGGTCCTGTTAAACAAAGAATATGGAGGCGACATGGTTCGTGGTAATCAGAAAAGGACAGTGATATAATAAACAAGATTTGCGGAACACTCGGAATGTGGGGTTGCCGCAAGTGTAGACTTAGCTATAAACCGGAGGGACAAACAATGGCAAAACTGGTGGTATGCGATCACCCTTTAATTCAACACAAACTGACATTTATCCGTGATATGCGGACCAACACGAAGGATTTTCGTGAATTGGTGGATGAAGTGGCCACGCTGATGGCCTATGAAATTACAAGAGAAATCCCTTTGGAGTCGATTAAAGTTCAGACGCCTGTGGCGGAAGCGGAATCCCGCGTTATTTCAGGACGCATGTTGGGGCTCATTCCCATTCTCCGGGCCGGTCTCGGCATGTTGGACGGGGTACTGAAATTGCTCCCTGCCGCTAAAGTGGGCCATGTAGGGCTGTTCCGTGATCCGGAGACCCTGCAACCGGTCGAGTACTACATCAAGCTTCCTACGGACGTTCAGGAGCGTGAATTGATCGTTATCGATCCCATGCTTGCAACAGGGGGATCGGCGATCGCCGCGATAGACGCGCTTAAGAAGCGGGGGTGCACGCAAATTAAGATGATGAACTTGATCGCAGCGCCTGAAGGCGTCAAAGCGGTACAGGATGCCCATCCGGATGTGGATATTTATGTTGCTGCACTGGACGAGCGTCTGGATGAACACGGTTATATTATTCCTGGGCTTGGCGATGCCGGTGACAGATTGTACGGTACGAAATAAGAATAGGTTTAGGGAAGGGAAGCAGCCATGTCAAAAATCAAAGTGATGACGATCTTCGGAGTTAGACCGGAAGCGATTAAAATGGCTCCGCTCATTTTGGAGCTTGAAAAGCATCCCGAGCATATCGAATCCATAGTTTGCGTTACGGCGCAGCATCGGGAAATGCTTGATCAGGTGCTGGACGTTTTCCGGATCGTCCCGGACTATGATCTCGATGTTATGAAGCCGAATCAAAGCTTGAACGAAATTACGCTTCGCGTATTGGAGGGACTTGAAAAGGTCCTTCGCGAAGCGAAGCCGGATATCGTTCTCGTCCACGGCGATACGCTGACGACGTTTCTGGCAAGCTATGCAGCTTTTCTCCAGCAAATCAAGATCGGACATGTCGAAGCGGGTCTTCGTACATGGAATAAATTGTCACCTTATCCGGAAGAGATGAACCGGCAATTAACGGGAGTGCTGGCGGACTTGCATTTCGCCCCGACAGACTGGTCTGCGGGGAATTTGCGCAAAGAGAACAAGCCAGAGTCAAGCATATATATCACAGGCAATACAGTAACTGATGTGTTTCAATATACTGTACAGCCGAATTACAACAATTCTGTGCTGGATTGGGCCGCCGGAAAGCGGCTTATTCTTATGACCGCACACCGGCGTGAATCTCAGGGGGAGCCGCATATGAATATTTTCCGCGCCGTAAGACGGATTGCGGATGAATTTGATGATGTGGCCATTGTTTATCCCGTGCATTTGAGCCCAGCGGTAAGAGAACCGGCGTATGAAACTTTGGGAGACCATCCCCGTATTAAACTAATCGAGCCACTGGATGTGGTGGATTTGCACAATTTCTATCCACATACACATCTGATCCTAACGGATTCCGGCGGTTTACAGGAAGAAGCGCCGTCTTTTGGCGTTCCTGTACTGGTGCTTCGCGATACGACGGAGCGCCCGGAGGGCATCGAAGCGGGAACGCTGGAACTCGTCGGCACGGATGAGGAGATGGTATATGAGCGGACAAAGGCGCTGCTCAGCGACAGCGAGCTATATAATTCTATGAGTCGGGCCGCTAACCCGTACGGAGATGGAAAGGCATCGGAACGGATTGTCAATGCGTTATGTCACCATTTCGGGATTATAAGCGAGCGTCCTGAACAATTTCACAGAAAGTTCACAAATTGAAAAGATCAAGAATTGTGTTTCTCATGAAGATAGCATACAGTTATACTGTACGGTTTAACGCTTTCTTGCTTTGATTTAAAGGATTCATCGCTTCAACGCTTTCGTTGACAAAAACTCGTCACATTCAGTAAAATAAGTTGGGACTGCGATCGATGAATAAATCTAACAAAGAAGTTAAACCTTGGATGATAGCCTCTTATATTAGCGGGGCTGGAATTCTGCTTGTTATCTATATTTTGTCGGGTTTTCTGGTTTCCAAGTGGCTTGTGTCGTATTTCGAGGCTTCCAAGGTATGGATAGCTCTCGGATTAATTCTTGGCTTGCTGCTTGGTATAACCAACATTATTTTCTTAATTTACAAATTTATAGGGGGACAAGATGGATGATTTAAACTCCATTGTCACAGCCGTATCCCGGATAACTCTATTGATGTTATCTGCTCTGTTACTTGGATGGGCTTTTCTCCCGGAGCATAGGCCTCTATGTAATGGATTGATTCTGGGCCTTGCAGCTGGATTGGTGTACGTCCGTTTCTTATCCTCGAAGGTGCGGGGGTTAGTCAACCTCGTGGTCAGTCAGGAGAAGAAGCGATACAGTTTCGGGTTTGTTACTAGAATTTGTCTGGTATTTGTAACGGTAATGATTGCGGCCAAAGTGGAGCAGGTATCCATGCCCGGCGCCATTATCGGTGTGTTTATACCGCAGATTTTGACAATACCAACAAGTATAGTAATTGGTCTAAGAAACAAGTCTTAACGAGCTGATTAGTGGAAAGGGGTGAGTACGTACACATGCATGAAGCACCGATAATCAACCTTGGTGGATTTAATCTGGATCTTTCCGCAGTTCTTATGCTCTTTGTCAGCTGTCTCATCGTCTTCGTACTTTGCAGACTGGCCGTCGCCAATTTATCAGTGGAGAATCCAGGGAAGCTTCAGAACTTTATGGAATGGGTTGTGGAGTTTGTTCAAGGGGTCGTCGGAAGTGCAATGGATCTGAAAAAAGGGAAGCCTTACATCTCTTTGGGATTAACGCTTATTCTTTTTATCTTCGTCTCCAATCTCCTCGGTTTGCCGATGGGAATCATTACAGAAGCCCATAAGCCGGAGTCGATTTTCGGATTTGTTATTGAGGCGACACGTAATCTTAGCGGCGGGGAGCATGCTGAAATACTTTGGTGGAAATCGCCTACGGCCGATATTTCTGTAACCGCGGGTCTGGCCATCATCGTCTTTTTCCTGATGAACTACCTCGGTCTGAAGCATAACCGGAAGCATTACCTTAAGCATTACATTGAACCGTTCCCGGTATTCCTTCCACTTAATATTATCGAGAACTTGGCCAAGCCTATTGCTTTGGCAATCCGGTTGTTTGCAAACATCTTTGCCGGCGAGGTCCTGATTACAGTTATTTTGAAAATGGGCTTCCTGGGAATTCCGTTTATGGGAATATGGCAAGGGTTCAGTATTTTTGTCGGCGCGCTTCAAGCCTACATCTTTACGATCTTGACCATGGTTTACATTGCCCAGACAACGATTCATGAAGAAGATCATTGATAAACTCGAAGAGCCTGCCTCAGGGCTAATCTCTAAGAGGTGTATTATATCAAAAACTTATTAACAAAATTTAAGGAGGAAATTTAAATGGAATTTTTGGCAGCAGCTATAGCAGTTGGTTTGGGTGCACTCGGCGCAGGTCTTGGTAACGGTATGATCGTAAGCAGAACGGTAGAATCTATTGCACGTCAACCGGAAGCTCGCGGTCCGTTGCAAACGACTATGTTTATCGGTGTCGGTATCGTCGAAGTAGTTCCACTTGCCGCTACAGTTATCGCGTTCCTGATCATGTTCTCTTAATAATAGCTACGGTTTGGCGGGGAGGGCCGATGCCATCCGCGCCTTCGTTTTATGAGTGTTGATATTATATGCAATTGAAGTGGTAGTGTAGCTATCGGAAAGGAGTGACATCGGTGAGCGTCCTGTGGGAAAATATTGTAATTACGATGATTTCATTTGCTATTCTGTACTGGTTACTTAGCAAATTTGCGTTCGGTAAATTATTTGCAATCATGGAACAACGCCGTCAACTGGTGCTGTCCCAATTGGAAGAGGCCAAACAGACGAGAGAGCAAGCTGGTGTATATGTGGAAGAGCAAAAAGAAGCTCTGAAACAGGCCCGTCAAGAAGCCTTCGAAATTATCGAGCAGTCCAGACAAAGCAGCAGCAAGCAGGCGAAAGAATTGCTTGAACAAGCTAAACAAGATGCATCTCGCGTGAAGAACGAAGCGGTGCGCGATATTGAAAGCGAGAGAATGAAAGCGGTTGAGGCCTTGCGCGGCGAGATCGGCGCATTCTCTGTGAATATCGCTTCCAAGCTGATTAAACGGGAAGTCGAAAGCAATCCTGCTGAGCAAGAGGAACTCGTAGGCCAATACCTGAAAGAAGTAGGTAGCAAATCATGAGTCGGGAAGTAGTGGTAGCCAGCAGATATGCTAAGGCACTCTATGAGATTGCTGGACAGGAAGGCCGAACTCTTGAAGTCGAGCAGGAGCTTAAAGCCCTGGTTGAGGCTTTGCATAATGATCCTGAAATCAGGCAGTTTATTCAGAGCCCTAACATTTCCTCTGACACCAAATGGGAAGCCATCCAAAATGGATTGGAGGGGAAACTCTCCAAACCGGTTATTTCTCTTGTCAAGCTGCTTGTTGACCGGGGAAGAACCGTGATTTTGCCAGAACTCTTGAACAGCTACACCAAAATTACAGGTGATGCTCTCGGGTTAGCCGATGCATTGGTGTACAGTACTTACCCTCTTAGTGAAGAAGAAAAACAAACCGTTGCAGCCGAATTTGGTGCTCTGGTTGGCAAGAAAATTCGTATTCTGAACGAAGTGGATAAGGAATTGCTGGGCGGTATCAAAGTGAAACTTGGCGATACGCTGTACGATGGAAGTTTATCCGGCAAGCTGGAACGGCTTGAAAAGTCTTTTCGAAGACAAGCACTGTAGATAGGGGTGAAACACTTGAGTATCAGACCTGAAGAGATCAGTTCACTGATTAAAAGTCAGATCGAACAATATAAATCGGAAATTGAAGTGGCCGAAGTCGGCACCGTTATTCAAGTTGGTGATGGTATCGCCCGTGTCCACGGACTTGAAAACGCCATGGCCAACGAATTGCTCGAGTTTGAAAATGGCGTATTTGGACTTGCGTTGAACCTGGAAGAAAGCAATGTCGGTGTCGTTATCCTGGGGCCATACAGCGAAATTCGCGAAGGCGACCAAGTGAAACGTACGGGGCAAATCATGCAAGTTCCTGTTGGCGAAGCATTGCTGGGCCGCGTTGTAAATCCGCTGGGTCAACCGGTGGACGGCAAGGGTCCTATCGAAACTACGGAATTCCGTCCGGTTGAAAACAATGCTCCGGGCGTTATCGACCGGAAGTCGGTTCATGAACCGATGCAAACCGGAATCAAAGCGATTGATTCGATGGTTCCAATTGGCCGCGGTCAGCGGGAACTTATCATTGGCGACCGCCAAACCGGTAAAACGGCAATCGCTATTGATACTATCATTAACCAAAAAGGCAATGGCGTAAAATGTATTTATGTCGCAATCGGCCAAAAGCAATCTACGGTTGTCAACGTTGTCGAAACACTGCGTCGCCATGGAGCGCTTGATTACACGATCGTCGTGACCGCATCCGCATCGGAACCGTCTCCGCTCCTGTATATCGCACCTTACGCCGGCGTTGCTATGGCTGAATACTTTATGTATAAAGGTGAGCATGTCCTCATTATTTATGATGATTTGACTAAACAAGCGGCAGCTTACCGTGAATTGTCCTTGCTTCTTCGTCGCCCTCCGGGTCGTGAAGCATATCCGGGTGATGTGTTCTATCTGCATTCCCGTCTTTTGGAACGTGCAGCTAAACTGAGCGATGAGCTCGGTGGAGGATCGATTACGGCGCTTCCGTTTATCGAGACCCAAGCTTCGGACGTATCCGCGTATATCCCGACCAACGTAATCTCCATTACGGACGGTCAGATCTTCTTGGAATCAGACTTGTTCTACTCCGGTCAACGCCCGGCGATCAACGTCGGTATCTCCGTATCCCGGGTAGGGGGCTCCGCTCAAATCAAGGCGATGAAGAAGGTTGCCGGTACGCTCCGTCTGGATTTGGCACAATACCGCGAGCTTCAAGCGTTCTCCCAATTCGGTTCCGACCTCGACAAGTCGACGCAAGCTCGTCTGACCCGCGGTTCCCGTATGATGGAAATCCTGAAGCAAGGCGTCAACCAGCCTTTGGCGGTTGAAGAGCAAGTCATCAGTCTTTATACGGCAGTAAAGGGCTACCTGGATGACATCGCAGTTGCCGATGTTCGTCGTTTTGAGTCCGAATTCCTGGCCTTCGTGAAGAGTCAACATGATGACGTTCTGCAATCGATCCGCACTACAAAGGATCTGGTCGCCGACAATGAAGCGAAATTGAAAGAAGTTATTGAGAAGTTTAAGAGAGGCTTTGCGGCTTCCGTATAAGTGCAAGTTCAAAGTCGGCTTTTCAGCACCGAGAAGGTTGCGAGAACCCGAAGAAGGAGGAACGGAGTGTAGGCAAAACCTACATGAGTACCGGACTTCGAGGGTGAACGCAAGATTCGATGTCGAATCAACATCTCGAAACACTTCGTGATCAAAAGATGACTTGTTGAACAACCTCTATTAATAAAGATGATTTGCAAACCGGCCCTGGCTTGTTGCCGGATCGCCGGTTTGTGACTGAATGGGTTTGCGAACAGATTGAAGATTAAGATGCAGGCAAGGGATTTGCCAACATCTTTAAGGTGGTGAAATCATGGCAAAAGGGATGCGCGAAATAAAACGCCAGATCAAGAGCGTTCAGAACACCCGTCAGATCACGAAAGCGATGGAGATGGTGGCTTCGGCCAAGCTGAGAAAGGCACAAGAAAAAGCGCAGGCCTCACGACCCTATGTTGATAAACTGAAGGAAGTGGTGTCTAGCATCGCAGCAGGTTCGGACGGCGTTTCTCATCCGATGCTGGTTTCGCGTGCAATTAAGCGTACGGCTTATATTGTAATTACTTCCGATGGCGGTCTTGTCGGCGGTTACAATGCGAACTTGCTAAGAAACGTAATGGATACGATCAAGAGCAAGCACGCCTCTACCGAAGAATACGGCTTGTTCGTGATCGGCCGTAAAGGCCGCGACTATTTTACCCGCCGAGGCCTTCCGGTAGTAGAATCCGTAACCGACTTGTCCGACTCGCCCAAATTCGCCGACATCAAATCGCTGGCTTATGCCGCTGTACAAGGATTCGAACTGGAACAGTATGATGAAATCTATCTCTGTTACAGTCAATTCATTAACGCGATTACCCAAAAACCGACTGTCGACCGCCTGCTTCCATTCGACAACGTGGAGCATCATGGCGTAACAGCCGATTACGAGTATGAACCTTCGCCGGAAGGAGTACTGGAAATCTTGTTGCCGAAATATGCGGAAACTCTCATTTTTAGTGCGCTTCTTGAAGGAAAGGCGAGCGAACTTGGTGCAAAAATGACTGCAATGGGCAGCGCTACGAAAAATGCGACCAAGATGATCAATGAACTGACATTAACTTACAACCGTGCACGTCAAGCGGCTATTACCCAGGAAATTACGGAAATTGTCGCAGGAGCAAACGCACAAGGCTAATAAGCTCGTAATTGGTCAGAAAAACAAATGCCGGTTAATCCCTTAAGCAGGTTGAGTTCTTTGTTATTAAACCAACTTGTCGGGGATTACTCGCGGCTTCATTTACGGTTACGATGACAGTTTGCGGAAAAGCAAAGCTCATGGAATCCACATCCGAGCAGTTTTGCCTGTTGTTTTTTGGCGTGTGACCGCAAAACTTTTAGGAGGGAACAAAGATGAACAAAGGACGCGTTGTTAGCGTAATGGGTCCGGTTGTTGATATCGAGTTTGGCCGTGGTCAACTGCCGGAAATCTTTAACGCAATTAAAATTGTAAAACAGAACGCGCAGGAAGGTTCTAGCGAACTGATCTTGGAAGCGTCCAATCATTTGGGCGACAACCTGGTTCGTTGTATCGCGATGTCCTCGACGGACGGATTGGTGCGCGGAACGGAAGCCGAAGATTTGGGTGCTCCGATTTCCGTACCAGTCGGCGAAGCAACTCTGAGCCGCGTATTTAACGTACTGGGTGAAACGATCGATAATAAAGGTCAGGTTGCAACTGCGGTTCGCAATCCGATCCACCGTGAACCTCCGAAGTTTGAGGATCTGTCAACGCAATCCGAAATTCTGGAAACCGGGATTAAAGTTATCGACCTGTTGGCTCCTTACGCCAAGGGCGGTAAAATCGGTTTGTTCGGCGGCGCGGGTGTTGGTAAAACCGTAACGATTCAGGAATTGATTCGTAACATCGCCCAAGAACATGGCGGTATCTCCGTATTTGCCGGCGTAGGGGAACGTACCCGTGAAGGTAATGACCTCTACATGGAAATGACGGAATCCGGCGTTATCGAGAAAACGGCGATGGTGTTCGGGCAAATGAACGAACCTCCTGGTGCGCGTTTGCGCGTAGCGTTGACCGGTCTGACTATGGCCGAGTACTTCCGCGATCAGGAAGGCCGCGACGTTCTGTTGTTTATTGATAACATTTTCCGTTTTACACAAGCGGGCTCGGAAGTGTCGGCCTTGCTCGGCCGGATGCCTTCCGCGGTAGGTTACCAGCCTACGCTGGCTACCGAAATGGGTCAACTTCAAGAGCGGATTACTTCGACGAAAAAAGGTTCGGTTACATCGATCCAGGCCATTTACGTGCCTGCGGATGACTATACTGACCCGGCTCCTGCTACGACGTTTGCTCACTTGGATGCAACGACTAACCTGGAGCGTAAAATTTCCGAGAAAGGGATTTTCCCTGCCGTGGATCCGCTGGCTTCCAGCTCCCGGATTCTGACCCCGGAAATTGTCGGCGAAGAGCACTATAACGTTGCTCAAGGCGTTAAACAAATCTTGGCTCGTTATAAAGAGCTTCAAGATATCATTGCCATCCTGGGTATGGATGAATTGTCCGAGGATGACAAGCTGCTCGTGGCCCGTGCCCGGAAGATCGAACGCTTCCTGTCGCAGCCGTTCTTTGTTGCCGAACAATTCACCAGTATCCCTGGTAAATTCGTGCCGATTGCGGAAACGGTTCGCAGCTTCAAAGAAATTCTGGACGGTAAACATGACAACCTGCCTGAAGGGGCGTTCCTCTTCGTAGGTACGATTGAAGAAGCCGTTGAGAAAGCGAAGACGTTGTAAGTCGCACCGTTAAGGCGGATGCTTCAGAAATGAACGTCCCACGAACAGGAGGGATGAAAGTGAGCACCTTTTTATTGGAAATCGTCACACCGGAGCACGTGGTATTCTCTCAAGAAGTGGATAGCCTGACCGTGCGCGGAGTGGAAGGGGAGCTCGGCATCCTGCCGGGGCATATTCCTTTTGTGACCCCTTTGCAGGTAGCTCCGCTTGTGATTAGATCCGGAGGCAAGACGCAGACGATCGCCGTTCATGGCGGGTTTGTCGAAGTTCAAGGCGATAAGGCCATCGTGTTGGCCGAAAGCGCTGAGCTTCCGGAAGAGATCGACTTGGAGCGGGCGATCGCAGCCCGGGAACGGGCGGAACGCAGATTGTCGGCGTCCGAACAGGACCGGATCGATCATCGCCGCGCGGAATTGGCCTTGCAAAAAGCCATTACGCGGATTAATGTATCCAGCCGCTCTAAGGAGTAGGAGATCGACAAAAAACCGGGCTTTTCATGCCCGGTTTTTTGTCGTTTTATGTCATGCAGGAATCACCGCTTGCGACAACGAACATATTAAAGACAACCTTCTAATGTGTATTCAAAATGTCGACTTTTCAGCAACAAGAAGGTTTTTTGAACAACCTCTTATTGGAAGCGGTCTGCAATGCTGCGAACCCGGGTAAGCTTGTCCGGATCAATCGGTTGCATCAGATCTCCGTTCATACGTACGCCAGAGCCTATATGGAATTCGCGGACCCCCGTTTCCTTCAGGAAGGCTTCCAGACGATCGGAATGCAATCCTGCACCAGGAAGCACTGTAGGGCCGGATTGCTCGCTAAGCAGGTTCAGACGGCGAATGACGTCGGCAGCCTGAAGGACTGAGGAGCGTCCTCCAGAGGTGAGAACGTGGGTGATTTGAGGATAACGGCTCAATACGGAGAAAGCCTGCTCCTGATCCCGGATTTCATCAAAAGCCCTGTGAAACGTTACAGGCAATCCTTCGGCGGCCTTTAGCAGACGAGTAAGCCCAATTTCATCGATGTTGCCTTCGGGTGTGAGCAACCCGAGAACGAATCCCCTGGCACCGATATTCCGGAAGACTGCAATATCGCGCTCCATGGTACGAATATCGTCCGGTCCATAGCAGAAGCTTCTGCTATGCGGGCGAATCATGACACGGAAATCCAGGTCGATCTCCTCATGAATCATCTGAACAAGGCCAAGGGATGGAGTTAATCCTCCCTCCGCAGGTGATGTAATAATTTCCAGACGATCTGCCCCGTTAGAAGCCGCGATTTGGGCATCGGCTAAGGTGTAGACTATGACTTCGGCAATCATCATACAATTCATTCCTTTCCGGGCGGATACAAAAAATTGAATAAAGTGAATAATAGATGATATTGGAAGCCTTTGCAAGTGAAAGAAATGCTGGATTATTATCACGCTGGCAAGTATGATATATAAGGTCTATATTTTTACATTACTTTATCCGATATATTTAGGGGATATATTAACCGTTTAGGTATCTGCGGCATAAATATATCGTGTCGGGAGGAAGTTCAAGTGAATCCAATCGAATCTGTACCCGTATCGGTGGGAGTAAACGGCCTTACGGCCATCCTCGTGTCACTGGCATGTATCGCGATGTCCTGGTGGGCGCTGCAAAACCTGAAACTGGATTTGTTCATTCGCCATCCGAAGGGACCGCAGGGGAAATTGCTCCATCTGCTTCTGTCCGTCGTTCTGGGACGGTTTGTCGCAGCCTTCGTGCTCGAGTACTGGGGATACACGCAAATGCTGAAGTATATGTTTTAATTCCTAAGTCTTTGGTTATAAGTGTGTTAGACTAAGGGGACAAGGAAATTGTCGAATAACATCAAAACATTGTGTCAACAATGGTGAATAAGGACTACGATACGTTACGGAAACTCTGGCTTAATGAGAGCGCCGTTTCCTCGGTATTACTGTACTTTTCGACAGGTTTAGAGCCTTGTGCGCCTCAAATGACCGATGATATGATGAAGTTTAGGGGAAATGGTGAAAATGAACGCGCGGAGGGAACCAAGATGAGCAAATTTATCGTCCGCGGTGGCAATGTTTTGGCCGGGAACGTTAAAGTAAGCGGAGCTAAAAATTCAGTGCTGCCAATCATTGCAGCATCCTTGTTGGGTGAGGAAGGCGTAAGCGTGATTCGTGACGCTCCTCCTTTGGATGATGTAATGACTATTAATAAAGTATTGGAATCGCTGGGAGCGACTGTTACATATGATCGTGAAGTCATTACGGTCAATGCGCAAACCATCGCTTCCTGTGAAGCGCCGTACGAATGGGTGCGCAAAATGCGGGCGTCCTTTCTTGTCATGGGTCCTTTATTGACCCGAACGGGTTATACGCGAATTTCATTGCCGGGAGGCTGCGCGATTGGTACAAGACCGATTGACCAGCATCTTAAAGGTTTTGAGGCAATGGGTGCGGAAATTAATCTGGGCCAGGGCTTCATTGAAGCCAAATCCCAAGGCCGTCTACGCGGGGCGAAGATTTATCTGGATGTAGCCAGCGTCGGGGCAACGGAAAATATTATGATGGCAGCTACTTTGGCCGAAGGAACGACAGTGATCGAGAACGCCGCCAAAGAACCGGAAATCGTCGATTTGGCCAACTATTTGAACGGAATGGGCGCTATCGTTCGGGGAGCAGGCACAGGTGTCATCCGGATTGAAGGCGTGGAAAAGCTTCACGGAGTAGAGCATACGGTAATTCCTGACCGCATTGAAGCAGGGACCTTCATGATCGCTGCGGCTATGACCGGAGGAAACGTATTTGTGGAAGGCGCGATCGCGGATCATCTCGGCCCGATTGTTTCTAAATTGGAAGAGATGGGCGTTCGTGTCGATATATTTGAAAATGGAGTGCGCGTCATTGCCGACAAACCGTTAAAAGCGGTGGACGTCAAGACATTGCCGTATCCGGGATTTCCAACGGATATGCAGTCGCAAATGATGGCATTGCTGCTCGTATCGGAAGGCACGAGTGTAGTTACGGAAACGGTGTTCGAGAACCGGTTTATGCATGTAGACCAGTTCCGTTTGATGAACGCGGAAATTAAAGTGGAAGGCCGCAGTTCGATTGTTACCGGCGGAGCTAAACTAAGCGGCGCAAAAGTATGCGCCACGGACTTGAGAGCAGGGGCTGCCCTAATCATTGCCGGCTTGGTTGCTGACGGAACGACTGAAGTTAGCGGTACGCATCATATTGATCGCGGGTACGTGCATCTGGCGGAGAAATTATCCGGACTTGGCGCCGACATTTGGCGCATTGCGGAAGGGAAAGAGACTTCAGCGGAAACCGAAAAGACCTCGGTTACGGTTCAAGAAGATCTGCCAATTCTCAAAATTCAACCTAGCTGGGCATAATCCACGACTATTAAATAAGAAAACGCAGGCCATTCCTTTCGGGGAATGGTCTTTTTGCTGTTTTGCGGGAAAATGATCGGATTTCTATAGAAATGAAGACGGTATGAAAAGAAAGCGGTATCAAATCTGGTGATTTAGACGCCTTTCCCTTAAACATCCATCACGTAAGTATATGAGGCAAAAAACGACTGTATGCAAGTCTAGGGCTTGAATGATATGAACAAACGGTGTCTTTACTTACCTGACGGGAGCCTACTTTTCTCAAACGGGTTCTAGCAGATGAGCGGAATTCATATCTATAAGTATATCGAGCATTAGGTATAACCCTGAGAAACGCTAGGGTAGGGGCATGCTCGCCAGCAGGTATGTTTACGCTACGCTGCAGCACGAATCCGGATGGAGGTAATCTAGGAATGAATGAGAAGTGGGGTCCATTTAAGGAACCGGGAACAAATCATAGAATTACAGTAAAAATGAACCGGGGTGAGGGGGAGTCGGGCAAGGGTACAACGGAGCCGAGTAGCGTAGAGGAGGCAGGATCAAGCGCAGCTGAGGTGAGTGGCACGGTGAAGCCGCCGAGTGGGCAGCACGCGCAGCAACGCTTGGCCGCGGCCGATGGCGAGCCTGAGAGGGAGACGCCGCTGCGCGTGCGCATCGCGCCCGGCTCGCGGGCCCGCCGCCCTTCCTCCTTCCGCGGAGGCGGAAGGAGGAAGGATGCCCGCGGGCTAGCCGCCGGGCTGGCGGGCCTGGCCGCGCTCGCGGTGCTGCTGCCCGCGCTGCTGGCGGTGCGCGGCGCCGGACCGCCGCCGGCGCCGGCCGACCCGGCGGCCGCAGCCGCTAGGGCGCAGCAGCTGCAGCAGCTGCCGGGCCCCGCGCCCGGCGCGGGCGCGGAGCGGCTCGTCCCGGCGGAGGACTCGGCCGCCGCGGACAAAACGCCGGTGCGCGTGTATCTGACACGCACCGGCAGCGTGGAAACCCTGCCGCTCGAGCAATACGTGACCGGCGTACTGGCCGCCGAGATGCCGGCGGACTTTGAGCTTGAAGCGCTCAAGGCGCAGGCGATCGCGGCCCGAACCTTCATCGTCCGTCGTTTGGCGGCCAACGACACCAGCGGTGTCCCCGGCGGTAAGGCGGACGTGCTTGATACGGTAGATCACCAAGCATATCTCTCGAAAGAGACGCTGGAGCAATGGAAGGACAAAGGCAAAGCCAGGGAGTTATCCAAACTGGAACGCGCCATTCAAGAAACCCGCGGCATTGTGATGACCTATCAAGGAAAGCCGATTACAGCATCCTTTTTCTCGGCCAGCGGGGGATACACGGAGAACTCCGAGGAGTACTGGTCGCTTCGAGTTCCTTATCTTCGTAGTGTACCCAGCCCTTGGGACAGTGTAGCCAACCCAAATAACGAAGAGACAGTAACTTTTAAGCTTAATGAGGTTTTTAGTAAATTGGGACAAACCGTTCCGGCCGTACCCGTCTCGGCAGGCGGCAGCAAGAGTCTCAATTCCGGGAATCTCTTTCGGATTAACTCTTTCACTTCCGGACAGAGAGTAAAGGAGATTAAGGTGGGGGATAAGGTCTATACGGGCCGGGAGATTCGAGAGAAGCTCGGGCTTCGTTCCAGCCAGTTCAAAATTCAATATGACGGAACAAACGTAAAAATCACCACCTACGGCTATGGTCATGGCGTGGGAATGAGCCAATGGGGGGCGAACGGAATGGCGCAGAAAGGATATACGACTACTCAAATTCTCAAACACTATTACACCGGAATATCCTTTCAACAAGCGGCCCGTCTCTTAAAGTAACTATTTCTGAATCGGACTCTCTTGCAAAATTTTCAAAAAATGATATAAGCGAAGTATAAAAGCTTCGGCCCCG
Organism: Paenibacillus sp. Marseille-P2973; assembly: GCF_018101095.1. Lineage (NCBI taxonomy): Bacteria > Bacillati > Bacillota > Bacilli > Caryophanales > Paenibacillaceae > Paenibacillus > Paenibacillus sp. Marseille-P2973. The sequence goes on along the minus strand of NZ_JAGQEH010000006.1, from coordinate 161,501 downwards.
GTAACACTGGTTACTGAGGTGATGAGCAATGAATGAACAAAATAACAAGAAGAAATCCCATGAGGAGTCTCCTAAAATTGCAATGGGAGAGCCGGTAGTACCGGTGTCCACGTGGAAAAAAGTATTGTCGAAGAGATGGGTTTACCCGGCAGCTTACATGGCAGCAGCGGCAATTATACTAACCTTAGTGTGGGTCTACCAGGATGCCAGCCAAAAGCCTATGGACTCCACACCTGCCAGCGTGACGGATTCCGTAGAGCAGGCGGGCAGCGAGGACCTGCTGGGTCAGGATACCGCGAAGGAAAGCGGCAAAGACAAGGCCACCGAGACCGTAGCTGTAGCTGAAGATCTGGTATGGCCGGTAGCCAATGCCGCGGATGTTACCGTAGTGAAGCCATTCTATGACAATGAAGCGAGTGCCGAGGATCATGAAGCCGCGCTTGTCCAGTATAACGATACCTTTATCGCAAATACCGGAATCGACCTGGCCCGGGCGGATAACCAGTCGTTTGAAGTAACGGCCGCTATGGGCGGTAAAGTAACACGGGTGGATGAAGTTCCTTTGCTCGGTTTCGTAGTTGAAATTACGCATGCCAACAACTTGAAAACCGTTTACGAAAGTCTGTCGGACGTAAAAGTAAAAATGGATGCCGAAGTGAAACAAGGCGATACGATCGCATTAGCCGGCCGGAATGAGATGGAAAAAGACCTTGGCAACCACGTTCACTTCGCCGTATATGAAAATGGCGAATTGATTAATCCGTCCAGCGTTTTGCCGAAACACGAATAAGACGGAAAAAGAAAATGAATTACAGAAGGCTGTCCTTAAAAGTCATATTGACTTGAGGGACAGTCTTTTTTTATCTGGATGGAGCGGATTTATGTATTGGGGTGATGGGCTCGTCCGCACTCGCGAATCGCGCAGGAGTAGAGGGAATCCGTTAAAATAAGCAGGTAAAAATGAAGGCTTTGCAGGAGCACTTGTCAAAATAATTGGCCTCGCCCGGGCTTGTCAGGCTTGGAAACAAAGAATATATGGGCACGCCCCTCATATAATGTACCAAACTATCTCGAGTAGGGAGGCGGGAGCGTGCACGATTACATCAAAGAACGGACGATTAAAATAGGTCGCTGCATTGTGGAAACTCGGCATACGGTCCGGACCATAGCCAAAGAGTTCGGCGTATCTAAAAGCACGGTGCATAAGGATTTAACCGAGCGTCTGCCGGAGATTAATCCGGATTTGGCGGACCAGGTCAAGCACATTCTCGAATATCATAAGTCGATCAGGCACCTTCGAGGAGGCGAGGCGACGAAGATCAAGTATAAGAAGAAAGGGCAATCCAAACGGGAGGTGATTAGCTCCGCTCGTTAATGGGTAAATATTATGTTTGGCATCCCGATGAATGTGATTGAACACCTCCCCCAAAGTATGGTATTTTTAAATATGGTATGAGATTGTGGATTTATATCTCATTTTCCCGAGTTTTGAAGGTTTTTTCGCAGCCAGATGTCGAATTACGGCTCCGTGATTCGGGGAAACTTTTACCATATATTTGTCATAAAATACGTTCTGGGGGAGCATCGCGATGATGAGCAAGGATATTGGTATTGATTTGGGCACAGCCAATGTGCTGATTCATGTCAAAGGAAAGGGAGTAGTCCTCGACGAACCGTCTGTGGTTGCGATCGACAGTGACGCCAAACGGGTGCTTGCGGTCGGTGAAGATGCGAGACGGATGGTTGGCCGTACACCGGGAAATATCATTGCGATTCGTCCATTACGGGACGGAGTTATTGCCGACTTTGAAATTACGGAAACGATGCTCAAGTATTTCATTGATCGGGTTGGAGGCAGAAGCTGGTACAGCCACCCCCGTATTTTGATCTGCGCGCCAACTAACATTACTTCAGTTGAACAGAAATCGATCCGCGAAGCGGCGGAACATAGCGGTGCCAAAGAAGTATTTATGGAAGAGGAACCGAAGGCTGCGGCCATCGGCGCAGGAATGGACATATTTGAACCGAGCGGCAATATGGTTGTCGATATCGGCGGAGGGACGACGGATGTGGCGGTGCTTTCCATGGGGGACATCGTCACGGCTTCGTCCATTAAAATCGCCGGGGACAAGTTTGACGCCGCCATTATTAAATATATTAAAACGAAGTACAAGCTGCTGATCGGGGAACGGACCGCCGAAGATATCAAGATCGGCATCGGAACGGTACACCCTTCGGGACGGGTTGCGGAAATGGATATTCGGGGCAGGGACATGGTATCCGGGCTGCCGCTCACGATTACTATCACTGCGGCTGAAATCCAGGAAGCGTTGACCGATCCGGTATCTTCTATAGTAACCGCGGCAAAATCAGTGCTGGAGCGTACTCCGCCGGAACTGTCCGCCGACATCATCGACCGGGGCGTTATTCTGACAGGCGGAGGCGCTCTGCTGAACGGGCTGGACGAGCTCTTGATTGAAGAACTCCGCGTACCGGTATTGATTGCCGAAGATCCGATGCACTGCGTCGTGAAAGGAACCGGCATTATGTTGGACAATTTGGATCGGGTTATTAAGAAAAAATTCTGATTATCCGATATAAATATAAGATATGTTGTTGGAATGAATGATCCTGAATATATAACCGCAATTAATTGTTGCGGGTGAAATAGATGAGTCAAGTATGGAGGTTTGCCCATGTTAAGAGGACTATATACCGCTGCATCCGGCATGATTACACAGCAACGCCGGCATGATACGGTAACGCAAAACATCGCCAATATCAATACGCCTGGCTACAAACAGGTTAATGCCGTCAGCCACTCTTTTCCCGATATGCTGATTTCGCTCGTCGGAGATAAGGAATCAGGAAATGCGAAGCGCATCGGCAAGCTGTCGACCGGCGTGTTTGCGGAAGAAAGTCTGGCCTCTTACGTACAGGGGGATTTGAGAGAAACGGGCAAGGCGTCCAATTTCGGACTGTTATCCAGCCTGAATTTGAATGACCCCGCTACCGGATTGCCTATTGCTTTTGACGCTTCAGGTAAATACCTAAGCGAAGACGGAGAGGTTATATACCGTCCGGAAGCTTTTTTCTCGGTGCTGGACAATAATGATCAGGTCCGTTATACTCGGGACGGTAATTTTACGGTGAATGCTGCAGGTGATTTGCTTACTTCGCAGGGGCAGCGGGTGCTTGGAGTTGACGGGAATCCGATCGTATTGCCTGCTGGAATGTCGATCAATCAGGTTCAAAGTGATGCCGTCGGTAATTTTGTTTATTATGAGAATGGAGTCGCTGTCCCGGTCGCCAGACTCGGAGTGGCGGTAGTCAACCGGCCTCAAGAATTGGTTCGTGAAGGCAATGGCGTATACCGGGCTGAAGATCCCGAAGCTGCGGATATTCGCATCGGGCTTACGGTGGAGGATGAAGCTGCAGTCCGTCAAGGATACCTGGAGACTTCGAATGTGGATACCGCTCAGGCCATGGTTGATTTGCTTGCTGCCCAACGTGCGTACGAATCGAATCAGAAAATTATCCAATATTATGATAAGAGCCTGGATCGGGCGGTAAATGATATCGGCCGCGTCTAGACCAAGTTTAATTAAAGGAGGTGCCATATGAATAACTCCATGATCAGCGCCATGGTGTCCATGAACGGGATTCAGCAGCGTTTGGATTTGCTTTCCGACAATATCGCCAATATGGATACTACGGGGTATAAGCGAAAGGAAGCTTCCTTTGAAGACACATTGACCCGTGTTCAGAAGCAGACTTCCAAGATGGAGCTGACTGGACGGGCAACACCCTCCGGTTTTGATCTCGGATTCGGTTCCAGAATGACGTCGATTACGAGCAATTTCACCCAAGGTTCCATTAAATTAACCGATAATCCAACGGATCTTGCCATTGAAGGAAATGCATTGTTTGCGGTGCTTACCGAGAGCGGGAAGGCTTACACCCGGGCCGGCGATTTTCATCTTCAACAGGATCCTTCTGATCCTGAATCCACATACCTGGTCAACAATATGGGTCAATTCGTATTGAATGCGGATGATGAACGTATTGCGGTCCCGGCGGGTTCGAAGCTGCAAATTGACGGACAGGGAAATATCCGTGCGGTTTCCGGAAATGAAGTGAATGATCTTGGGCGGATTCAATTGCTGACTCCAATACGGCCGGAAGCCTTGGAACAGGTTGACGGAAATCTGTTTGTACTTGCTTCCGGTGCAGTGGAAGCGGATGTCCTGAGTGAAACGGCGTTGCTTCCTCAAGCTCAGCAGGCCCAGATCCGGCAAGGGGCGTTAGAAGGCTCCAATGTCAATCTGACGGATGAAATGGCGGAGATGCTGCAGGTACAGCGGGCTTATCAGCTTGCGGCCCGGGCGCTCTCGTCCAGTGAAACCATGATGGGCTTGGCCAATAACTTGCGCGGGTAGGTGGACTTTCATGACCGAAGAGAATAGCCCGGCTGTTGCAAAACGGTCCGGGTGGATCACCCTCCTGCGAATCGTGCTTGTACTATTGTTTCTGGTAGTTGCCTTGGTCGGCGGAACGGTTGTCGGCTATGTGGTGTTAGGGAAGCAGGAGATAGGCGGCGTTTGGCAGTGGGAAAACTGGCGGCATGTGTTCGACTTGGTTTTCGCACCTTAGCCTGCGGCCTGTTGGTTAAGAGTTATTATATAATGGAAGAAATTGAATAAAAAGTTACAGAAACTCCCGGAATCGGGAGTTTTCTTTTTAAGGCCATAAAATGTATAATGATGGGGGACTGTCACCAGGGTGGAAATCAAAAGGGCTTTATCCGAAAGCGGTATAGGCCGCCTGCGGATAAGCCCCTTATCTTAACCTCCGCTTCTGCAGACGCGAAGGATAATTACAGTGTGGCCGTCCGCCTGATCTTTTATACGAAACTTTAAGAGGTTGTTCAAAAAGTCATCTTTCCACGACGAAGCAGATCATGAAGCGGATTCGACGTCGAATCTTGAATTCAGCCGGGCCTTCCGTTGCTCACGTACCATATGTACGCTCCGCTACTCAGTCCCTAACTTCATCCAACCTTCTCGGCCCTGCAAACCTGACTTTTTGAACACGCATTTTAAATCCGATGTCTAAGCATAACCAATTTGAGATTTATGAAAAATGGAAAGGGGTATTACATAATGCTCGATATCAAGCAAATTCAGGAGATTATTCCGCACCGCCCGCCATTTCTGCTGGTGGACCGGATCTTGGAGATGGAGGACGGCAAGAGAGCCGTCGGGATCAAGAACGTAACGATCAATGAACCGTTTTTTGTGGGTCATTTCCCCGATTATCCGGTGATGCCAGGGGTACTGATTGCTGAAGCTTTGGCCCAGGTAGGGGCAGCTGCGATTCTAAATGTGGAGAGCAACCGCGGGAAGATCGGTTTCCTCGCCGGCATGGACGGCTTCCGTTTCCGCGGACAGGTCGTTCCGGGCGACCAGCTTCGCCTGGAAGTGGAAATCACCCGTATGAAGGGCTCGATTGGCAAGGGCAAAGCAGTCGCCAAAGTCGATGATAAAATTGTCGCAGAGGGCGAAATTATGTTTGCGTTATCCTGAGTTAGATAAAATTTTGTTTAGGAGGACTTTTGAAACCATGACTGAGTTGAACTTGAACATTAGAGAAAAAGTAGAAAGCTGGCTGAACGATCCTTCCATCGATGAGGCAACCAAACAGGAGCTGCGCGATTTGGACTCTAATCCATCCGAACTTGAAGACCGGTTTTACCGGGAGCTGGAGTTCGGTACCGGGGGGCTTCGCGGCGTAATCGGCGCAGGCAGCAACCGAATGAACCGTTACACGGTTGCCCGGGCTACCCAGGGGTTTGCAAAATATATTTTGGAGGAGCATGGCGATAAGGCTGGCCAGCCATCGGTGGTCATTGCCCATGATTGCCGTCATTTCTCTCCGGAGTTCGCGCTGGAAGCCGCGCTTGTTTTGGCCGGCAACGGCATTGTTGCCAAATTGTTCCCGTCGCTTCGCCCTACGCCGCAGTTGTCCTTTTCGGTGCGCAGTTTGAAGGCAACCGGTGGCATCGTGGTTACGGCGAGCCATAATCCGCCTGAATATAACGGTTATAAAGTATACAATGCTTCCGGCGGTCAGCTGGTGCCTCATGAAGCAGAGCGCGTGATCGGTAACATTCAGGCGTTGACTTCGCTTGCTGAAGTGAAGCGTCTTAGCCGTGAAGAGGCCGAAGCCAAGGGATTGCTTGTATGGCTTGGAGAAGCGGAAGACGAGGCTTTCGTGGAAACGGTAGCCGCAACCAGCGTAAACCGCGAGTTAATGGTTTCGGGTGCGGCCAAGGACGTCGTTGTGGTATTTACGCCTCTGCACGGAACCGGTAATCTTCCGGTCCGTCAAGCGCTGCAGAAGCTCGGATTTTCCCAGGTTCATATCGTTAAAGAACAAGAGCTGCCGGACGGCAATTTCTCTACAGTGAAATCTCCGAACCCGGAAGAGCGCGAAGCCTTTGCTATGGCGATCGAGCTTGGTAAACAGGTTGGCGCTGACATTCTCATCGGTACGGATCCGGATGCAGACCGTATGGGCGCGGTTGTAAAGAATGCGGCCGGAGAGTATGAAATTTTAACCGGAAACCAATCCGGATCTCTTCTTGTGCATTATGTTCTTAGTCAAATGAAAGAAACCGGAAAACTTCCTGCGAACGGCGCGGTCGTGAAGACGATCGTTACGAGTGAGCTGGGAGCCGCGATCGCCCGTCATTACGGGGCAACCGTATTTAATACGCTGACCGGATTCAAATATATCGGTGAAAAGATGAACGAATTCGAAAAATCGGGCGAGCATACTTATTTGTTCGGTTATGAGGAAAGCTATGGATACCTGGCCGGCAACTATGCCCGGGATAAGGATGCCATCGTAGCCTCGACATTGATTTGTGAAGCGGCGGCTTATTATAAACGCCAAGGGAAAACGTTGATCGATGTGTTGGAGGAGCTGTACCAATCATTCGGATATTATCGTGAAACTCTAGCATCCCGGACTTTGAAGGGGAAAGACGGGCTTGCGCAAATCGGCGCGCTGATGAATGACTTCCGCAGTAATCCGCCTAAGAGTATCGCGGGTGTCGCGGTGACGGATCTGCTGGATTATTCGCAAGGACTGGACGGCCTGCCTAAGGAAAACGTGCTGAAGTTTCTTTTGGAGGACGGCTCATGGTTTTGTCTTCGTCCTTCGGGAACGGAACCAAAAATTAAATTCTACTTCGCGGTACGCGGCACATCGAACGAGGACGCCAAAGCGCGCCTTGCCCGTTTGCAAGATGAAGTGCTGGCTCGCGTAGACGCATAATTTTTTACTTTTGAGGAGGTACCTTTGTGATTCGAAGTTGGCAGCGGTGGAATGACGCTTCCCGCAAGTGGTTGTGGATCTTGGTTATAGTTGGTATTGTGGCTTCTTTGCCTGTAATCGTACAGCGGGTACAAACCGAGTCGTCGGCAAATAAGGTAGAGTTTGTTTTCAATTATCGGGGGTTGCTGGACATTGCGTCTTATCAAGCCAATCCGGCAGCTTACATGGATGAACAGCTGGATCGCCTAAAGGCGGCCGGCGTTAATACGATAGCGATGTTTGAAAGCACGCTGGATGAATTGTCGAAGGCGCGCCGGATTATGGTGTTTAACGCGCTGGATGTGGCAAAGATGACGCAAACGGTCGTTTCTCCTGAGGGGAATTATACTTATATCGCTTTTACTAGTACGGAGAACGAACAAGAGCTGCGTCCTATGATCGAGGAGACGTTCCGTAACCTGGACATTCCCGTGATGCCATGGCGGTACCAAGACCGTGAAGGGCTTGCAATCGGTTTGGGAATGGAAGAGGCGGTAATGAAGCCGATGCAGATGGATCCTTTTGCATTCGCAATGTTGAGTGACAAAGGCTTCAATATTCTCCCGCGGTTATCGGATAATATCCGTTATGACCAGGATGCCCTGGATCAGGAACTGTCTTTTTTAGCGGAAAACGGAGTGAAGCGTATCCTCTTTGACGGGGAGTCCGTGAAGGGGTATCAGGATAACGGTGCTATGAACAGTCTGCAGGGCTTTGCGGATCTGTTGAATAAGCACGGTATCGGTTTGGCAGCCATCGAGAATTTGAAGGCTCCGCAAAAAGGATTGAATACACTGGCCTATTTGACGGATTACAATATCGTACGTCTGCATTCTTTGTCCGATACTGAGGCTGGACAGGATAAGAAAACTTTGTCCGACCGGTTCGTGCTTGCAACAAAGGACCGGAATATCCGGATGATATATCTGAATGCTTCGCCTTCCAAGGATGCGGCTAAAGCGGCTATCACGAACCCGATCAACAATTTGATCGATTCGCTGCAAGGTCCGGAAGGGGCAATTCAGCGCATTCAAGATAATGGTTTCGAAATGGGACAGGCAGAAGCCTTTGAAATTCATGATTCTTCTTGGCAGAAATACCTAAAGGCGTTTGTTGTTCTGGGCGGAGTTGCTTTCTGCGCTTTGCTGGTTTCTTACTTTATTGCTCCATTGACACTGCTTGTTTTCCTGCTGGGCTTGATCGGTTCCGCCGGACTTTACGTCCTGAAGCCGACTCTGTTTGAGCAGGCGTTAGCTTTGGGCATTGCCATCAGCGCGCCGACGATAGCGACGATCCTTGCGATCCGCAAGGTTAAAGAAATCAAGGGGGCTCATCCGGATATTTCAGCCGGGCGGAGATTGACCCATACGATCGTTCTTTATATTAAAACAGCGCTGATTTCGCTGGCGGCCGTTCCGTTCGTAATTGCGCTGCTGAATAACATTACTTACAGCCTCGTGCTTAATCAGTTCCGCGGTGTAAGCTTGCTTCACCTGGGGCCGATCTTTTTGATTGCCGTTTATGTGTTCTTGTATCAAGGTTCTTCGGTATGGCAGGAACTGCGCAATTGGCTGCGGATGCCGATTACGCTCATTTGGGTCGTTGCCGCAGCCGTGCTTGGTGTCGCCGCTCTTTACTATTTATCGAGAACAGGAAATGCCGGTACTCTCCTTCCGGGAGAAGCCTGGTTCCGTTCCTTCCTTGAAAATACGTTTGGCGTACGCCCGCGGAATAAAGAGTTTTTGCTGGCGCATCCGCTGTTCATTGTAGGCATTTTTGCTGCTTTCCGTTATCGGTGGGCGCTGTATGCCATGGTCATTGCGGTAATGGGACAGCTATCCATGGTCGATACTTTCGCGCATATCCATACGCCGGCAGTTCTTTCGTTGATTCGCGGAGTGCTGGGTCTCGGACTTGGTCTTATCGTCGGCCTGATCGCCGTGCTCATATGGCATATTATTGAAAGGTGCTGGGATAAATGGTCGCCGCGTCTTCTAAAACCTTAGTCCTGTCGGGATATTACGGATACCGTAACAGCGGGGACGAAGCTGTACTGCAGTCAATACTCTCCGCCTTGGAGCATGAAGGACAGGCGGCGGGCATGAAGATCACTCCGGTCGTTTTATCTATCGATCCTGAATGGACTAGCCGGACTTATGGCGTGAAGTCCGTACATCGGATGAAACTTGCCGAGGTAAGGAACGCTATAAAGAACAGCGACGGCCTGATCAGCGGCGGAGGTAGCCTGCTTCAGGACGCCACCGGGCTCGGCTCGATTCCCTATTATTTGGGAATTATCAAGATTGCCCAATGGTTGGGCAAGCCGACCTTCATTTATGCGCAAGGCGTAGGGCCGGTACGCCGGAAGCTGTTCCGTCCCTTTATCGCATCGGTGTTCCGCCGCTGCGAATACATTTCGGTAAGAGATCCGGAATCGGCCGAGCTGGTGCGCAGCATGGGGATCCGGAAGGGCGACGTCCAGGTCGTCCCCGATCCGGTGATGGGGATAGTCCTGCCGGAAAAGGAAACGGACCCTGCAGGTGCGGCCGATCTCCAGAACGGATTAGATGTGGAGTCGCATGCAGGCTTGGAGCCCAATCCGCATGCTGAAGGCGGCGGGTTTTCGAGTGCGCCCGACTCCGGCGAACTTCCGGTAGTCGGGGTATCGGTCCGCCTCTGGAACTCCGAGCGGACCGAACTGGCGAAGCTGGCCGAAGGCCTTGCTTCGCTCAGCCGCCGGGTTCCGGTGCATATCCGTTTTCTGCCGTTTCATTTCCCTGGCGATGACGAAGCCTCCCGCTTCGTCATGGAACGCCTAGGGAACCTGGCAGAACACGGAAGCACCGTCAGCATTGCGGCGGAGACGGAGCATCCGTACGAGATGCTCCGCGAAGTAAGCCGCTGCCGCCTGCTTGTTGGAATGAGGCTGCACAGCCTCATTTACGCGGCTTCGCAGGAAGTGCCGCTGCTCGGCGTTTCTTATGATCCGAAGATCGACCAATTTATGGGGCGCCTCGGCAGCGTGCCTGTCGGCACGACCGAGGAGCTCGATCCCCGGATTGTTGCCTCGCAAGCCGAGCGGCTGCTGCTTGAGGGCGGGGTCTGGCGCAAGTCTCATGCTCCGAAAATTTCGGAGCTGAAGCGCGAAGCCCGCATCCCCGCGCAGCGCATTGTTGAACTTTTACAGAGCAAAGGGTGAGCAAGGTGGAGACGAAGCAAAATGAGATCGAGGTTCTGCCGACGGTATCGATTATGGGAATCCCAGTCTGCAAATGGGGAATGAAGGATACGGTCAAGTATTTAACGCAAGTCGTTAAATCAGGCAAGCCTCATCAAATCATTACAGCCAACCCGATCATGGTAATGGCCGCAATGGAAGACCCCTCCTACAAACAAATGATGCAGAAGGCCGAATTGATCGTGCCGGACGGTACCGGCGTAGTATGGGCCGCACAAAAAGTCGGTGAACCGGTGGCCGAACGTGTAGCCGGATTCGACCTGCTTCATGAATTAATGAAGGAAGGGGAGCGGCACCACTGGAAGGTGTATCTCCTTGGGACGACAAGCGAAGTGATTCAGGAAGCGGCGCGACGGTTAACTTTGCAATATCCGGGAACGGAAATTGTCGGATTTCGTGACGGGTACTTCGGTCCTGATCAAGATCAGGAGGTTATTGATGCCATCAAGGCGGTTTCGCCTCATCTGCTGTTTGTAGCCCGGGGCGCCGACACTCAGGAGCCATGGATTGGAAAATACAAACAGACTCTGGGCGTGCCGGTCATGATGGGAGTTGGAGGAAGCTTTGATATCATTTCCGGCAAAACAAAGCGGGCACCGATGACCTTCCAGAAGCTTCGCTTGGAGTGGTTGTACCGCCTGTTATCGGAGCCTACCCGCTTCCGGAGGATGCTTGCGCTGCCGAAATTCGTAGTGCGCGTACTGCGTGAGGGAGAAAACCTGACGAAAATGGGCTAAACCATTGAATTATTGCGCGAAACCGCGTATTATTGCTCAAATACGGAGGTTGTGTTTCTCCTGAAACGGAGTATAATTCATTCCGGCAGAATAAATGGGGGTTGAAATACACATGTGGATGATTTATACCATCGGGTTTATCGTCTCGCTCGGTCTGGCACTGGGATTGACGCCATTCGTAAAGAAGTTTGCCGTTAAAGTCGGCGCGGTGGATGTACCCAATGCTCGTAAAGTGCACACAAGAATTATGCCGAGACTCGGTGGATTAGCTATTTTCTTATCTTTTGTGATTACGTTCTTCCTGGTTCTACCGTTTCTTCCGGAAAGTTTTTCGGTACGCGAAGTAAACTTCGTCAAAGCCTTTCTTGTCGGCGGAACCATGACTATATTGCTTGGTGCGTTCGACGATCGTTTCGATTTGCCGGCCAAATTTAAATTTCTAGTTCAAATCGCGACGGCTTGCGTTGTCGTATTTGGATTTGATATCCGCCTTGAATTTGCAAATATTCCTTTTCATACGTATGCTTCGGTTGAAAGCTGGATTGCGATTCCGTTTACGATTTTGTGGATTGTCGGCGTCACTAACGCCATCAATCTGATCGATGGTCTGGACGGTCTGGCTGCAGGGGTTTCCGCCATTGCGATCGGTACGATCACCGTCATGGCATTCCTGATGGGTAATGTCGTGGTTGCGTTGCTCTGCCTGTTGCTGCTGGGCAGCATTATCGGCTTCCTGTACTTTAACTTTCACCCGGCCAAAATATTCATGGGCGACTCCGGGGCCCTGTTCCTTGGCTTCAGCCTGGCGCTGCTGTCCTTGCTCGGTTTCAAACAGGTAGCGATCGTGTCGTTCCTGACACCGCTGATCCTGATCGGAGTTCCGCTTTCGGACACGTTGTTTGCCATCGTGCGCCGCTGGATGCAGAAGAAACCGATCTTCTCGCCGGATAAAGGCCACTTGCATCACTGCTTGCGCGAGCTCGGCTTCAGCCATCGCCAAACCGTGCTGATCATTTACGGCATCGCCGCCTTCTTTGGCGTATTGGCTGTCATCCAATCGTCTGCGGCCATGTACAACGCCAACTGGGTCACCTTTGTCGTCATCTGCGTCATGGTGTTCTTCCTGCAAATCGGAGCCGAGGTGATCGGCCTGATCGGCAAAACGAAGCGCCCGCTGCTCGACTTCTTCGCCCGCTTGCGAATGAAGGCCGGTGCGGAGGACAGCTCCAAGTAAGATCTACCTGCAATATTGTATCTTCGATGACAGCAATTATACGGATATTTCATTTATAAAATAGGGACAACCTCTGCCATTGCTTTGGAGCGTGGCAGGGGTTGTTTTTGGTTTGAGGGGATGAAGTTCAAGAGCTGCATTGAGAACTTATCTAAGTAAAAGTAACCCAAGAACGGCACGTAGAGATTTTGGACAAGCGGCTACCCGCTCTATTGAGCAGTAAGCCGATATTCATCAGTTGAAGATGGCGAAATAGTCTTAATCGTATGAATGATCTCGACATAGTCAAGAACATTCATTTATTTTTAATCATTTTTTTAAATGTGTTTATAATTAGCTAGTTAGCTTTATATATTAATGAGAGCAATAATACATACGTCTGGGGGAATATGTTAAATGAAAAGATCCAAGGAATTATTGAAAGGTGTCATTCTCGGCACAACAGCTACACTTCTTCTGACTTCGGGTGTCTCTTATGCAGCGCAGTATCCGTTCATCAAAAAAATTAATGCCGTCTACAACAACATTAAGGTGATTATTGACGGTGTTGAAGTTAACCCGACAAATGAAAAAGGCCAAAAGATTGAGCCCTTTACTGTGGATGGCACGATATATCTCCCCTTACGGGGGATTGCTGAGGGATTCGGCAAAGAAGTTGAATGGAATCAGCAAACCAAGACGGTCACTATCGGTGCTGTAAAAGCTGCGGAAAAGCCGGTGAATCTCGATCAGTTTAATCTTAATAGTGGTTCTTCCAACTGGACATGGAGCAAGCAGCTCGACTCCGTTGCGTTGCTTGATGAGAGAAAGCAGCCATCTGTCAACTTGTTGACAACGGGCACTAACCAGGAAGAAGCCAAGGCCAGCTATCAACTGAATGGAGAATACGAAGAGTTGAAGGGGAACTTTGCAGTAACTAATTTCAACTCCCAAGGGCTTACTTATGGAGTAAACATCATTATTAAAGGCGACGGGAAAAACCTGTTCGAAACTTATAATGCTACCAAAGAAACGAAGCCGACAGAATTTAAAATCAATGTCAGCGGAATTCAAAAGCTTGAAGTTATTATTGCTAAAACGTCCTCAGGTACAACTTACGCTCCGACAGCCTTGTGGGACATCGTCTTAACACCGATGAAATAGTGAACGAAGAGCCTGTGCTACCGCAGGCTCTTTTTGAATTGCATTGTTTCGCATTACCACGTTGGCCTATCCAGGGCCATTTTTTATTTTGAATTCTTTGAATTTGTCTAATCCTTTTTTGCCAATTTTTCTAAAATAATGCCACATCGTGACCGATAACAACACTATACGACTTTTGGACGGTTTCCGTCATGCGGGGACTACAACAATCCAATTAAAGGAGAGATAATTCATGCAACGCCTCAAGAAGCCGTTCTTATGGCTCACGTTACTATCGCTTGTAATTTCACTGTTGCCTGTTGGTCTGCTTACGCCAAAAGTAAGTGCGGCCGATGCCGTTCCAACCTACTTCATTCCTTCTATTCAGGAATTGAGGAATACGTTCTCGCTTTCAATGACAGGAACAGGTGATAAGCAGATCACCCGCTCCAGTGCACATCACGTAACAACATCTACCGTGACTATCGAAGGCTCCTATAGAGCAGGCTTATCTTCGACAGGTATGACTGTTACCGTAGAGCGACTTGTACAGAAGAACTCTACAGATTGGGAGACAGATGATTCTAATGTCTACTCTAATATCATTACTGCACTAACTGGAAATACTTTTAGAGCAAGCGATGTGACCCTTTTTGAGGGTTTTAACAGGATTACCTTTTCGGGGCAAATGGGTGACACGACAAGATCCGAGTCTTTCTATGTACTGTATGATAAAGTTCCCTATCTGCAAGAACTGATTATGTATGACGGAGGTTCTCAAGGTAAAGCACTTAATGAGGGAACCCCGGTTATTACTACTGAGTCTATGGTATCACTGGAAGGCATAGCTCAAAATGTAAATGAAATTACTATCTATGTGAATGGGAAAATTTCAAACAGTGTACCTCGAGATGAATATAGCGGAAAATTTTATGCAGCTGGTATTTCCCTTGCCATAGGGGCTAACACAATTCAGATTGTTATGACCAATAATGCGGATACTGTTACTTCTCAACGTACTATTTTTAGAGTAGGAGATGGTCAAAGTACCACTTCTCTGTATTTGTATGATAAGGACAAGAGGGCTGGTGCTACCGGTGCAGTAGTATACGATGCGTTTAATAAAACTCCTTCTATTACAGAAACACTTGTTACTCCAAGTATTATTGGACAAATTATCGTTCCTTATGAGTATCATAAAGAGGAAGGAAATTTGAATGACTGGAAAAAATATTTACAGTTGGAATATACGCCAACGGGTGTTACAGGTGCTACTCCTGTAATTATTACCGATGCTCAAATTGAAATTTTGAAAATGAATCCCTTTAATGATAACGGAAAGATAGATAATAACTCTATTGTTATTGCCTCGAGAGACAAAGAAGTTGTTATCTCTGATGCGGCAGGTAACCCGAAGTATTTTATCGTTACTTTCTCTGCTTCAGGTATTCCTATAGACCAGGGGAATTTATCACTCAAAGCAAGCTTTGGTGATGTTGGTAATCCAGGATTCTCTACAACAATTCCTCTTTCATTCAGATATGCACCTGGAGAAACTACTATCACGAATCTGTACTATTTGCCAGCATACAAGACAACGAATGATCCCGAAAGTACGGATGATTACACTAAAATCAAGTTGGATGGAGCAACGGTCGATTCCGGGACTTTTTATGTGTTGATCGAGACGAACAAGAATACTGTTGATTGGAATTCCTTAGAGGCCACCTACTTGCCAAAAGGTTCAAAGCATCTTGATATTAAGGATGTTGAAGATAGTAGTATTAATGAGAAGCCTGCCTCATTGACTCTTGAAGGCAATCAAAAGATTTATAAAATTCAAAACTTTTCAGCAGGTCAACAACAGCTTAGTTTTCGGTTTGGTACTGGGGCAGAAGCGAGGGCTACCGTCTCGTATCTAATGATGACCAAGATCGCATTTACGAATTGGATTTATGGACAAACTTATTCAGTCAATTCGAAGGCTGATAACAATGTGATGCTTATCGAAGGGGAGTACCTGGGATTTGAGAACTTTGTTCCCACGGAGAATGCGAGCGCTACAATAAATGGGGTATCAGTGCCGATCGTCGTAAGTGGACAAGACGTGAACAAAGTAATTTTTACTGGAAACAAATTCACTTTAAATGCTCAAATCAGCCCTAATGGCCCTCTCTTCTTTGGAGAAAATCGGATTATCTTCAAGGGAACCTCAAGAGATGGAAATGGGAATGCCCGTACGGTAACAGGAGAATTACTTGTCTATATAGTCGATACGAATGGATCAACGATTGGTAATTTCCAGCCCGAAGCAAAGACTACAGTTGGGTTGTTCTCCGCAGATTCTGAAGGCAATACATTGGTAAATTTGATGACTACAATTCTTAATGTTAATGACAGTGTAGCTTCATCTGATCTGGAGAGAGCCCAGGCAGCTTATGATAAATTTATTAGTTCTATATTTGTTCCATCCCCAAGCTTCACGTATGATGCTACAGCGACTAGTTATACAACTACTAATACAACTGCAAATTTAATTTTACGAGGTAGTGGAGCTAGTCAAGTTAAGCTTAACTTCGGCTCAAAGGAAATGTTTACTGCCAAGGAGCGGCTTGTTGATAACAAGGTAGTAACCATTGATGGCCAATTTTCGTTTGATTTCGGAAATGGCCTGAAAAATTATAAGTATCAACTTGTAGGTAGTGAGAAGGATTTCTTGCTCCGTGTTGAGGGTATCGACATTAGTGTTCCGGGAACCTATGTGTTCAATCTGGAACTAGTAAATGATTCCGGCTCAAGAACAAGCAAGAAGCTGGAGATTGTGCGAGTAGTTGAACCGTATCGCATGCTTGCCCCGCAAGCGAACCTGGATGGACAATATATTGTGAACAAGAACTTTGTCCGCTTTGATATTCAAGCGGAAGGTGCAACGAAGGTGTTGATTGATAAGTATGAAGCTATACCTTCACAAGAAGAAGCTGGACGCTTTGTCTACGATTATGTAGGTCTCAAGCCAGACAAATCGACGAAGATCAAGATTCAGATTCAGAGAGCTGATACAACCTACAATGATACTATAGAGGTCTATTACACCTCAGCAGTAAATGTGGACAGCCAGTTTATGGCGGAGAAGGTAGCCACCAAGTACAGTGTATTTGGTAAAATGATTGAATTGAGCTTTCCGAAGGGAACGATACTACAAACCGCTTCACCTGGGCTGAATGCTATTCAATACTATCCTGACAATAAACTGTTGTTCGGAATTGCTGATCCTGTAGATGGAGTTGTTGGAAAGCAGGACGATTACGGGAATTATGTAAATAGATCTCTTGAGGGAGAACCTAACAAGCCAAATGAAATTGCTGTTCCTTACCCGGTTAAAGCACAGTTTATAAGCCCTGAAAGTAGAGCCAACTTTACGGCCATCTCTAATGTTTACTGGATTCATGGAGGATTAGGGGAAAAAGGGCTCATACAATCAACAAATGGGCTTGCGCCTTATTCACTGGAAGGAAGCTTTACAAAATTTGATCCAGATCGAAAAATCATTCCGTCTAAGCGCGGAGAACTGACATTAGCCTATGACAATAATGTTGTAGATGATGCAGGAACCACGATTACCGTATTCCGCTATACGGATGCAGGTATTTGGGAGAATGTCGGTGGCGAGGTCGATGCGAAGAAGCATACGGTAACCGTGCCATTCGATGATTTTGGATACTACATGGTTATGAAGCTCAAGAAGGGTTATAGTGATATCACGAATCATGGATGGGCAAGAAACATTCTGAATTCGCTCTATGCGAAGGGGATTATGAAGAACTTGCGCGGTAACAGCTTCGGTACAGATGACCGGATCACCCGCGGCGAGTTTGCGACTCTGCTCGTGAAGGGCCTGAACATACCGCTTAATTACCCGAGCAGTCATCAGAATTCTACATTTACAGATGTAGGGCCAGGAGCGGCAACAGATACATGGAGCTACGCCTATATAGAAACAGCAGCACGGGCAGGTATTGTAACAGGTACGAAGGAAGGCGAGTTTGCTCCTTACACGCCGGTTACAAGAGAACAGGCGGCTGTCATGATTGCTAGAGCGCTCAAGCTGAAGCTCGCGCTGAATGACGATAAGTTAAATTCAGCCTTAGCCAAATCCTTTACGGACTCTGGAAGTATAGATTATTACGCCAGACCTTCAATCCAAGCTGTATCCAAGGCCAAAATCATGAACGGGATCGCCTCCACACTCCCTGGACAGAAGAAGGCAAGCTACAGCTTCAATCCGAAGGGTTATATGACACGAGCGGAAGCCGGGAAAAT
This sequence comes from Paenibacillus sp. Marseille-P2973, assembly GCF_018101095.1. Taxonomy (NCBI): domain Bacteria; kingdom Bacillati; phylum Bacillota; class Bacilli; order Caryophanales; family Paenibacillaceae; genus Paenibacillus; species Paenibacillus sp. Marseille-P2973. The sequence goes on along the minus strand of NZ_JAGQEH010000006.1, from coordinate 143,470 downwards.
TGCTGTGGAGTTGTTCAAGAAGAGTACGGCCATCTTCCCAAAAAACTTTAATTAAAATAAGAAATAACAGTACGATCCCCCTTGTTCGGTGAATCATTCTGACAAGGGGTTTATTTTTTCCAGTTACATCATTTTGTAATTTGTTGGAGATTAAGATACAATAGCAAGAGTAATAGATATTTTTGCAAAAGGGTGAAATTATACAGATGAAACCGATCATGGCAAAACCGCAGTTGGGCTACTCGAAAGCTAAGAGAAAGTTTGAGGATAGATCCCGAGTATTGGAGAAGAAGATTGAGGAGACTGCCAAGCTGCAGGAAGTCACTCAGGAGGTTATGGAAAGCCTGGTACTCGAAACCGGTTTTCATGAGGCGTTTAATGATTTGCGTGCAGCTGAGAATGAGTTGATTGAATGGTCTCATATGACAATGACGCATGAGAAGACGTACAGAGACAACAAACAAGCTATTGACGATATGTATGCCAAGCTTGAGACGGATCCGCAAATGCGCACCCGGATTATCCAGTTGGCGATGAGAGTAAGATAAAAAGGAAGCCCTTTCCTTATATTATTCAAATAAGGCGTCCAATTAGGACGTCTTATTTGCGTTTTAACTACATAGATTATGGGTATTGATAATGGAAAAAGTTGCTTAGTGACTGACAAATTTAAGGGTGTTATACTAATTTCCGTCAGGCGGAAGCGGAGTTAAAATGTTGTAGAAGTGGCGAACCTTAGTAAAGGTAACAATCTTGCAATTTTTTTTCGGAAGTCCGCAACTTTTTCGAATCTCGTGCGTTTAAGATGTAGAGCATTGACAATGATGACCAATTTAGACATCCCAACATGTTCCTTATGGGGAAACTTGTCTATCTATTAGAAAAATTAGCTTTACGGCACTAGGGACTCATTGTATAATGTCTAGGTAGGATTAGGAAACTAGTCTATTTCTACATTCTATTTCGTGTGGTATTGTTTACAAGTTTCTGCGGCTCCCGTCGCAGACCTAATTTATAGGAAACCTGCTCAGGCTCTGGAAAGGGGGTGCAATGGCTAATGAGTAACACGAGCTATTCATTTAAAGAAAACTCTCATGTGATAGTTAATCAAGGAGGAGAAAAAAAGGTTATGAAGAAAATTTTATCCGTAGCTCTGTCTACAGCAATGGCATTCTCCATGTTTGCTTCCGTAGCATTCGGTGCTGATGCTAAATTGACAGACGAACAACAATTCAACGCATTGAAAGAAGCTGGCATTTTGACTGGCTACCCAGATGGTCAATCCCACCTGGAAAAAGCACTGACTCGCGCAGAGCTTGCTAAAATCATCGTTAAATCCATTGGGTTGGAGCCAGTAACTGGCGTAGCAACTTACAAAGATAAGAACTACACAGCTAACCACTGGGCAGCTCCTTTCATTGAAGCCGCTACACAAGCCGGCATCCTCAATGGTAAAGACGCTACTAAGAAATTGTTCGATCCTACTGGCAACGTAACTGTACAAGAGCTTGCAAAAGTTCTGGTAACTGCTTTGAAACTGGAAGTTCCAACTGACGCTAACAACACTGCTAGCGAATGGGCTAAAGGTTATGTAGCAGCAGCTGTTAAAGCTGGTTACCTGCAAGACGGAATCAACTACCAAGCTAACGCTTCCCGCTCCCAAGCAGTAGTTGCAGCATATGCAATTTACGAAGCGGCTCAAATTCCTACAGTAACTAAATACGAAGTTAAGGACAGCAAGAACGTTGAGTTCACGCTCTCCAACGGCGACGTAGTTAAAGTTGCTCTGGAAACAGCTTTGGAAGGTAACAAAGCTACAGACGTTAAGTTCACTCACAACGGTCATGAGTACACTCATAGTGTAACTTGGGTGTTGACTTCTGCTACTAAAGTAGAAAAAGTCAATGCAGATAACCTGAAAGAAGTAGTAGTAACTTTTGATGGCGAAGTTGATAAAGCTACTGCCGAATTGAAAGAAAACTATTCTCTCTCGACTGGTTCTGTTGATTCCGCTTCCCTCTCTGAGGACAAGAAAGTTGTTACCCTCACTTTGGTTGGCAACGGAATTAAAAACCAAGTAGCAAACAAACTTTCGGTTAGTGGTGTTAAAGCTGGTGACAAAGTTATCACGGCTAAGGATATCGCATTTACACCGGTTGACTCTGCTCTTCCTGCAGTAGTTAAAGTTGACTCTTTGGGAACGAAAGCAGTGAAAATCACTTTCTCGGAGCCAATTAAACAATCTCCGATCACTGGTTTCAAACTGGATGGCAAAGCGTTCTATGGCCAACCAACAATTAACAGCCGTGTTGTTACATTGGTAGCTTACGACACATCTGCTTTGACTGTTGGAGAGCACACTTTGACAATTACAAATGTTGAAGATTACTCTGGTCTTAAAAACATTCCAGTTGATCAGAAATTCACTGTAGTTGAAGACAAAACTGCTCCAACAATCGAATCTGTTGAAGCAACGCTTGAAAAAGCGGTTGTAACTTTCAGTGAAGATGTAGATCCAGATACAGTGAAAAAAGAAAATGTTTACTGGAAATCCGGCGACACGAAATACAAAGCAAGCAGCCTGAAATCTTTGGCTGGTAACAAATATGAATTCAATTTCGATGCTGATGTAAAATTGCCTACTTATGAAGTGTCTTTCTTCGTTGAAGGTGTTAAGGACTACTCCGGTAACGAAATTAAAGAAACTTCCAAGTTGGTTAAAGCAGCTGTTGACACTGAGCGTCCTAATGTAATCGACGTTAAGGTGAACAGCACAAATGATGGTTTCACAATTCGCTTCAATAAGAAGCTGAAAGCTGTTAATACTGACAACGTTAAAGTATTGGATAAAGACGGCAAGCTTCGCAGTATCAAAACTATCGGTTTGAATGCTGATAAGAATGCAGTTGTGGTAACTATGTACGAAAAACTGCCAGAAGGCTTGAACACAATCAAAGTAACTGGCATTAAAGACAACACAGCTCTTGAAAACATGATGTTGGATTACACTTATGAAGTAAATGTAGGAGACAAAACTTCTCCTAAATATGACTCTCATGCAGTGAACTTCGATATCAACAATGGCTTCCGTAGAGTAATCGTTGTATTCAATGAAAAGATGGATCCAGCTACTCTGGGTAATGCTGCAAACTACACTGTTACATTCAATGGTGTTGAAAGAGCGTTGCCAGCCGGCACTGACTTGACAGTTACTCAAGATTCCAAGGCTGTTGTAATTGACTTCCCAGAAGAAATCGATGGCGTTAAAGTTCTTAACAACTCGATTTCTCAACTTAAAGTATTTAGCGTGAAGGACGCAGCAGGTAATGTGTTGGATGGATTCACTAGAACTCTTCCAATCAACAACAACGTTACTGCAGCAATGGCAGACATTAATAGTGACCACCCTGGCAATGAAGCTCAATTGCTTGACAACAAGACAATTGAAGTGAAATTTGACCAACCAATCACTAGAGCGACTGCTAGCGACTTTGTTGTGAGTGTTGGTGGATCTGCAGTAGATATCGATAGTGTATCTGCTAACAATACAGGCGTTGTTAAAATTACTCTTAAAAATGAACTGAACACAACTGCAACTGGCACCATTGTAGTTCGGGTTCCAGCTGCTAATGCTATTGAAACAGCAGTTGGTAAAGTTAAGATCAATGCTGACGCTACTACAGCTATCTTGGATAAAGCAGCTCCAGTAGTTGTAGCACCTAAGAATGGTTCGAATGTAGAATTCTACAACGTGCAAGCATCCGCGACTGGTGCGACTTATGATGTAATTGTACCATTCTCCGAAGCTTTGGATTCTGGATCGGCTTCTTACTATGCTAACGACTTGATCGTTACTCGTGAGTTCGACAACAAAGTCTTGACTGCTGGAACAGATTATTCTACTTCGGTGGCTACTGGATCTAACCTCCTGCGTGTGACTATTGCTGCTAACGGCTTCGATTCCAAGTACAAAGTAGAAGTGAAAGCTGCTACTTACATCCAAGATCTTAGCGCAGTTAAGAACAAAGCAGCAGCTAAGGGAGCAATCTCTACAACTGCAGCTATCGATTACAAAGCTGTTGGTGCCCCAACTTTATCGGGTACTTACAAGTCTGCTGACTACACAAAAATTTCTGCAGGCGAAACTGTAGTGCTGACTTTTGATGATGCTATCAATGCAGCGAATATTGCAGCTTTGACAAGCGAACTTCAATCCAAATTGCCTGGTCTGACATTGACTAGCAGCAACAGCACAACGTTTACTTTTACGAACAATGGCGCTGATGTAACAATCAGCACATTGGGTGTAAATGGTAAGATTACTCTTACTGCAGCTAACCTGACTGACGATGAAGGCAATACGCCTACTGCGAATGTTGACGTGCAACTGTAAGAATCAACAAATTATGATTTGAAATGAAGGGCTATCCTAGTCATTACCAATGACAAAGGGTAGCCCTTTGTCTATAAAAATTCCGAACAAAACAATTAATTGCAAAATGTGCTTTTTCACCTGAAATTCAGCCAACTCTAATAAAACAATTCGAAACTTTTCCCCTTCCCCACTCGTTTAAATAGATAAGGTTTCCAGTCAAGGAATGCGGAGGAGGAAAGGTTTTGAAAAATGCAAATAAAGTAGCGGTATTGCTCACAGGTGCGATGATCCTAAGCCAAACGGGTTATCTTGGTACTGGTATAGTAGATGCTGCTACTTCGAAGACTACAACTACGAATAAGTCGACCACAAAGGCTACAACTACTAAAGTAACTACTAACTTAAGTACTTTAGACAAACTTAGTCCAGTTAAATTAAGTGCCAGCAGTTATGTCAAACTAACCGATGTTAATATTCTTACCCAGGATGATGGAAATATACTTACGTATACACTTAACATCTACAATGGGGATAAGAAGGATATTCAACTGATTGATTATTGGTCTAAAGTGAAAACCAAGGGCGGGGCTTCCCTTTCGACACAATTGATCACTAAGGACAAGACAAAAAAGAAAATTGCTCCCCAATCCCAATTGACACTTACGTATTATTCAAAGATTGGTAATATCACATCCGTTAATGATCTAATGTTTGAGTTAATCAAGTGGGACTTTAGCAAGGCGGGTTATGAGAATGTATTAGGAACATTCAAAGTTCCGGCTACGTTTACAACGTTGACTAGTTTAGGACAAACCAAAAAGCTGAGAATTAATGATATTCCGATTCAGACGAAATTGGAAAGCCATCAGCAGTACAAAACAAACGATAAAATATATACCATGGTCACATTAAGCCTACAAAATTTAGGATATAAAGCGTTAGAAGATCCTAAGTACTCATATAATGTGGTGACTACAGACGGAGCAAGTTTTCCTTTGACAGTAGATCAGACTAACACTGATTTTAGGATTCAGCCCCAAGAGAAGAAGAACATTCAGTTGATTGCAGAACTTCCGGCAGCGGCTAAGACAGACAAATTAAAACTTCAAATCATATCGGTTGATGAAGAATTGAAGGCAAGCTTACCGGTTGCTACATATTCAATTCCTTCGGGACAATCAACGAGTTTGCTTATTGAGGGCACAGATTATAAAACCTTTGAAGTTAATAATATTGCTGTAGAAACCCAAATTAGAAACACGAGTGTGAGTGCGGATGAGGAAGAGGCGAATTGGTCGATTAATTTGTACTTCCGGAATACTGGCAATAAAGCTGTGAAACTCCCGAAATATGAGGCTACGCTTACTTCATCTGATGGTTATATATTCCCAATTAGTACAAAATCTTTTGATAATCTAACTTTAAAACCATTAGAAGAAAAAACGATTAGTTTAAGTGCAACTATTCCTGCGTATTTAAAGCAAGATCAAACGGTTTTGCAATTAAGCCAAACTTCCACTGGAGGTGAAGGGGAGACGCAGCAATCCAAAGTGGCTTTCCCCGTAGCTTTTTACTCGCTTCCATACAAGCAGCAAATCGAGGCTACAGATAATGTTAAATATTACGTAGAAAACCAGTATGGTAAATTCAATTTGAAGTTAGGCTCCATTCAAATGCTCCCTTGGTCGGATGGAGATTTGGTGTCCGCTAAATTTACTATCGAAAATACAAGGTCGACAACCGTAAAGTTACCAGATCTGGGCGGCATGCTAAAACTGGATCAAGCTACACTTAGTGGCGATACTCAGGTCGTTACCACGGCCAACTCGATGATTCTGGGACCGTATGGTAAAGCAGATGTTTATTTGTTGGCTAAAGTGCCATACGGGTTAGATTTCCGCCAAGCGAGAATTACCTTGCAAGAAAAGAATGGTGAAGATCTGACCGATTTCTTTACGCTTAATACGAGCAAATCGCAAACTTCGATACCAACTATTAGTAAAGGTACTGAGTACCGTATTGAAACCGCAGGCAAAAATGCCGAGGTCAAGGAACGGCGGACGATGTTCTACTCCGGTGTTTCCTCAAATATTATGTATACCGAATTGGAAGTGAAGAGTGAAGAAACACGCCAGTCTGATCTTTCAAAAATTGAAGCTTATTATAAAACAAAGGACGGCCAATTCTTCCAAGCTACGACAAGCCAACCGGAAGGCTCAACCAGTCCGAACGGCAAGAATTTGGTAACCCTTTGGGCGAAGCTTCCACGTAATTTGGATACCTCCGATATGGTGCTCTACGTTGGAGAGGGGATTAAAGAAGGGAAATTTACGGCTCCTAAAGATCAGTCCACGGGTTATGTCAACGGGGTTGCGTTGGAAATTAATCAACAGAAACAAGAACCTAAACGCAATAGCTTAAGCGGAATTGATTTGTTCCCGTATAATCTATCTATTCCTGCGCTCTCCGGGACACTAGCTGGAGGGTCGGTAAATCTGAAGTTTGATTATCATTTGACGAGAAATAATGAATATGAGATTGGTACCTTTGATCATAAGTTGGTCTTAGAATTTAGAGATGCTGGTGGCAAGTATTTTGAACAAGAACTCAGTCTGGAACAGGATTTAAAAGTAGGAGAAAATCAAACTTATTCCACAACGTTTAGCAATTCTATATTTGAAGAAATGAAGGGCGGTTCTTTTGAAATAACACTTTATGATAAATTCCAGGGAGAAAAAGTGAAATTGGCTAGTCAGGCTTATTATTACTTTACTTCCTCAACCTATACCTCAGATTGATTTAAAATCCCTCCGTCTGGAGGGGTTTTTTGCTTGTTCAAACCTATTAAAACCACTATCATGTAAGTAATAGAAATAGTTTAGGAGGAACATAACGTGAAGACAGCATGGAAAGTAACAGCGGCTGCAGTACTAATCGGTGGAGGTATTTGGGCCGGTTCACTAATGAATTTGACAGCAGAAGGGGCAGGGGTGACTAATCAACCTGGAACCGCTGACGATCCTGTAGTAACCAAGAGTTACGTCGACCAAGCAATCCAACAGGCAATTAAAGGTGGTGGAACCACAACAACTCCAACCACACCCACCAACCCAACAGCACCATCAACAGGTGAAGGAAGCGGAAGTTCATCTGACGCAGTATCTATAGTAGATTTAAAACCGGGGCAGATTCTGATTGCCTCAGCAGGAGCAGAATTTGTTGTTCGCGCTGGAAAAGCAGTTATATACAGCCAAGATTCAAATGGGGTGGCAGATTTAACGGACGGTAAGGACATTGCGAATGGCGGAGCGGTTGCGAATAACCACTTGCTTTCTTTTCCTAGAGATGGGAGAGGGATTCAAGTACAAGAAGGAAACAAGTACAACTTGACTGTTATGGTAAGAGGCGGATATAAAATCCAATAATAAACGAATAATTTCAAGCACATGAATTTGCCAAAAGTAACAAACATTAATAGGGCTAGCCTTGAAGGTCATGCACATACTACATCCGAGGTATAAAATTACTGGAGGTGTATGATCCATGGCAAGAAGTAACCGTAAAATTGTCCCAGAGAGCCGTCAAGTACTTAATCAATGGAAATATGAAATCGCTGCAGAATTTGGGCTGCCCGTCAGTGGAGCTGGAGGCTTGGTTGGAGCGGATACAGAATTTGCAGGTGAGCTTGGTGCCTTTGGTGGTGGAACAAGCACAGGCGGGAGCTGGGGGCATTTAACATCACGGGAAAATGGCTCCGTCGGAGGCGAAATTACAAAACGTTTGGTGGCTCAAGCCCAAAGAGATATGTTATTGTAGGATTTTAATGAACTTGTCCTAATTATTTTGACATGACTTGGCAAATACGTTAATATGACTTTTGAGGATTAACCTTTTCCGCTAAGGAAAAGGTTCATTTTTTATGGGTCCTCAATCACGCCATTATTTTTAGTATTGGATACTTCGGCAATTGCCATACTATCCATAGGGGAGGTTGATTTCATGTCCATACAAGGGCGACACTTATTTACTTCCGAGTCCGTAACGGAAGGACACCCGGATAAAATTTGCGACCAAATCTCCGATGCGGTTCTTGACGCATTTTTGGCCAACGATCCGTATGCACGTGTAGCTTGCGAAGTTTCCGTAGCTACCGGACTGGTTCTGGTGATCGGTGAGATCAGTACAAAGTCGGAATATGTAGATATTCCTGCCATCGTTAGGAAAACGGTAAAAGAGATCGGTTATACACGTGCCAAATACGGCTTTGATTCCAATACATGCGCTGTTCTGACCTCGCTGAATGAACAGTCTGCCGATATTGCTCAAGGCGTAAATGCAGCACTGGAAAACCGCGATCCGGAACAAATGGATAAAGAAACGGAAAATATCGGTGCAGGTGACCAAGGACTGATGTTTGGTTTTGCGACGAACGAAACACCTGAATTAATGCCGCTTCCTATAGCATTATCTCATCGTATCGCACGCCGACTTTCTGAAGTTCGCAAGGACGGAACCCTGGAATACCTTCGTCCCGATGGGAAAACTCAAGTCACCATTGAGTATGTGGATGGAAAGCCTAATCGCGTCGATACCATCGTTGTATCCACGCAGCATGCTGAAGAAATCACACTGGAGCAAATCCAGAGAGATATTAAAGAACAAGTCATTCTTCCTGTCGTTCCGGCAGAATTGTTGGACGAGCAGACCAAATATTTCATCAACCCTACCGGGCGTTTTGTTATCGGCGGACCGCAAGGGGATGCCGGATTAACCGGGCGAAAAATTATTGTCGATACTTACGGCGGATATGCTCGCCATGGCGGCGGTGCCTTCTCTGGTAAAGATCCGACAAAGGTCGACCGTTCCGCTGCTTATGCAGCCCGTTATGTAGCGAAAAACCTTGTAGCCGCAGGCTTGGCTGACAAGGTAGAAATCCAGCTCGCTTATGCTATCGGTGTAGCAACTCCTGTCTCCATCAATGTGGATACTTACGGAACAGGAAAAGTATCTGAGGAGAAGCTGGTCGAATTGGTTCGTGAGAACTTCGATCTCCGCCCAGCGGGAATTATCCGGATGCTGGATCTCCGCCGTCCAATTTACCGTCAGACGGCTGCCTACGGCCACTTTGGACGTACGGACCTGGATTTGCCTTGGGAACGTGTGGACAAGGCTGAGGCGCTTAAGGCTCAAGCGGGATTGTAAAACCAAGGAGGGTATTCTTCACAAAGTGAAGGGTACTCTCTTTTTTCGTGAATAGATCATCTAAAAAACACAATTTAATAGAATAGGTAACTCCTTTTGATGCGAAGCGTGCACAAATGGGGGGTGGAATTTGACTGGAAAATCTAAACTTGTCCGGCCTTTTTGCCGTTAATAAATATAGGTATGCGCTTAATTGCCATGTGCTGAAATAAATACATAGAGCATTCAATCAGTGAGAGGGGAGTACGACAAGATGAGAAAGAAAATTTCGATAGGTTTGGCATTGTTAATGGTCATCAATATGATGTTGGTCGCTTTGGGATCGGCTGCGCCGGCAACATCATTTGCGGTGACATCCATGTTGCCTGCTGGAGGGGCCAAGGGGGTTCCGCTGGAGACCAAAACGATTCAGTTATTGTTTGATCGGGATGTTAAGGCAGGCACGGGGACAATCGAGGTCATTGCTGAGGAGATTGGAAAGCCAGGGTTAGTTACGACTGTATTGACTCAAACTGTTTCTCCGCAAGGTTATGTAACAAAGAGACTGGATCTTACACTGCCGGACAATAATCACCTCGGCACGGGGACACCGTTGATTCCGAATGCAGTCTATCACGTGAAAGGAACGGCGGGGGCTTTTATTGATGCAGGGAATCCGGGGACTGCGTCTGAAGCCTTTGATCTTGTATTTACCAGCCTGAGTGCACCTGGCAGCAAGCCGCCGGCCATAAGTGCTGTCAACCCGTTCTTGCCGGCCACAGGGGCCACGGTGACGGGGACGGACGAGGTATTCAGCCTGACATTTGATAAGCCGATCCTCAAGGGTAACGGCAACATTTATGTAAAGCGAGCTTCAAACAATGACAGTGTGCTGGCGTTATCGGTGCAAGATGCAGGAGTATTAATTAACGATAAGACAGTATCCTGGCAAGTTAGCAATCTGGTCAAAGGAGATCGTTATTATGTTCTAGTAGATCAGGGGGCATTTGTCGATATCGATAACCAGCCATCTGAGGGCATAAGCAATGCACAAAGATGGTTTGTCAATGTAAAAGGAAATCCGGTAGAATGGCATACCAAGACTCCGACAGTTCCTGCCAATAGTGCAGTGAATGTGGGAATCAATGATACGATTCAACTGAACTTCACACGCCCGGTGTATCCGGACAGAGGGACGATTGAATTACAACTGACTGCTCCGTCAAACGGCACGCCAGCTTTGGTTAAGGCCTTTGAAGTTACTTCTTCTGAAGTGAAGGGCGGCGGAACCTCCCAAATCACCATTACTCTACCGCAGATGAACTACAACACCGGATACAAGGTATCCGTGCCGGCAAGGGCCTTCATAGATAGCGATAATAATGACACCGAGATACGTGAGTGGTCCTTCACAACGGGGGCGGCAGCTTCGGGCACGCTTAAAATTAATTCGTTGTCTCCTTCCGACCGGAGTTCAGGAAATGCCGTAACGAGCAAAATGGTTGCTGCATTTAACAACCCGATCATAGATAAGGATTTAAGCAAGGTTTCGCTTAAAAAACAAGGCAACACAGGCGTCGTTCCTGCAGCTGTTAGCGTATCGGGACGCCAACTAATCGTAACGCCTTCCAGTAATCTGCAGGAAGGGGCTACTTATTATGTGGACATCGCTGCCGGCGCAGTTGCGGATAGCGTAACCGGGGCTCCTTTTGACGGTTTGAGCGGCTCATCGAGCTGGACATTCCAAACGTTGACTTCAGATCGGACGGCTCCAGTACTGCAAAGCGCGGTAATGTACAGCAATTCAGTGATTCGATTGTCGTATAACAAAACATTGAATGCTTCTATCAATCTTTTGACATCCAGCTTTTCGGCAACGGTTAATGGAGAGACCCGACGGATTAGTAATGCCTATGCCTCCGGAGAAAGCGTGTACGTGACTTTAGAAACCGGAGTAGCGGTAGGGCAAAATGTGCGGATCAGCTATAGTGGGAGCTCAATCCGTCCGATTCAGGACACTTCCGGCAATGCCGCCGGATCTATCTCAAGCAAGGATGTTACGAACGGCATTGATTCGGTGCTTCCTAAACCGAAAGATGGATCCGTCTCTGGTCGCAGCTTGACTTTGTATTTCAGCGATACGCTGAAAAGTGTCTCCACCTATGCGTATGACCAATTCCGGGTAACCGCCGATGGCTACTCCAAAGGTGTTGACTCCATCTATCAAAGCGGCTCGACAGTGACCTTATATTTGACCAACTCTATATCCAATGGAGAAGTCGTAAAGGTATCTTATTCACCTGGATCATACCCGTTGCAGGACTACCGGGGGCAAAATATTTCCGGATTTGACGATTACTATGTCCGGAACACCTACGATACGGTAGCGCCTGAATTTACAGGAGTGGGGGGGGCGGGCAACAAAATTGTGCTCAGTTATAACGAAGCCCTGAGAACGACCCCGCTTCCGATGAAAAGCCAATTCTCTGTCCTGGTTAACAATTCGCCGGTTTATGTCACAGCAGTTGAGATTGTTTCCAATCAAGTGATCCTGACGCTGGCGTCGTCGTTCACAAAGGAACAGGCCGTCACACTATCTTATGTGTCCGGGTCGGGCGGAATTTCCGATTTGAACGGCAACTTGGCGGGGTACATTAATCTCCAGCCCGTAAATTACAATGTGATCACTGAAGGGATCCGTTCAGCGGTAATTCAAGGGGATACGATTACAATTACCTATAATACGTCCCTTAGAACGGTATCTTCGTTCCCGTTAAATCAATTTTATGTAACGGCAGATAAAACTTCTCAAACCATACAATCCGCTTCTGCCAGCGGCAATACGGTGATCGTAAAATTGGCTAATCCGGTGACATCCCTTCAAGCCATCGAAATATCTTACATGTCGGGATCAACCTTACTGTATGACACTTCTGGCAACGTAATGAAGGGCTATACCTCAATGCCGGTGACGAACGCGACGAGCTCTTCGGCGAATACAGGTATTATCGGGCAGCCATCTTACGTATCCTTGATGTCAGCGATTGATTTTGGACAAACGGGATACGTTCTGGACACAAATGCGGCACAAATCACGGCGGACCGATCGAGATACGGACAGACGATTTCCAAGTACACCTTGGACAGTACCAAATTAAAAGGGGCCTTCGATTTCTTGATCGACAATAACAGCTCGGTGCAAATGCTGGCTTTTGAAGTGCCTGCTACTGAAAAAGCAGCGGAAGTCGCCGTTCCAATGAACCCGCTCATGGAAGTATACAGCACTGGTAAAACAGCTTCCTTTGCTGTGAAGTACGGAAATAATCTGTATGTACTTCCTGTGCAGAGCTTGCCGTATACTGAAATTTCCCGGTCGCTGGGCAACGGGTCGTTCTCATCGGTGAACCTTGTGATCAGATTAGAGGCGGTTTCCAAAGTCATGTTACCTTCGCTCCCTTCCAGCGGGGCCGTCACGGTGAGCTCTTTGGCCGATCCGGTGGAAGTTTATGTAACGGCAAATAGCGGATCCAATCAAGTTGAAGTCGCCTATAAAGGACAACTTTATATCAAGACTTCTAAACAGCTGCCGTCCGTTACCTCTTCACTGGTTAAATATGATCTGTCTAACCGTATGGTAGCCTACATGCCGTCAGCGGTTAAGACCAGCGGAGCAGGTGTAATATTTATAGCTAAAATCAATGGAAATACGGTTGTTGGGCCTGCTGTAGGCTACGGGTACTTCGAGGATACGGCAAACCATTGGGCGAAAAATGACATCGCCGAACTAGCCGGCAAGATGATCGTTGACTCGGCCTCCGCCAGCAAAAGTTATAAATTTGAGCCGGACAAAAAAATTACGCGCGCTGAATTTGCCACCTTCCTGGCCAAAGGGCTCGGTCTTCCTCTGGATGTGACAAGCGCAAGCCGGTTCCCCGATGTAACGGCATCAAGTACGACGGGATTATATATCGGGGCTGCGGCCAAAGCGGGAATCATCAACGGGTATCCCGACGGAACCTTCAAGCCGAACAACTACATCACCCGGGAGCAGATGGCGCTCATGATGGTAAGAGCTATGGAGTATGCCGGGTATAATACCTCGGCGAACGGGGCGAGCACACAGACCTTAACCCGATTCAAAGACGGCGCCAAAATCCAGGCCAAGGACACGGTCGCAATAGCGGTAAAAGAGGGGATTATTCAAGGTGTATCCGCGAATTTGTTCCAACCGGGCGGTAACGCAACCCGTGCCCAAGCCGCTGTCATGCTTAAACGCGTGCTGGATAAACTGAATAATATTTAAGTGCGAGTTCAAAAGGTCAGGTTATCAGGACCAAAGCGTATGCTTCCAAAGTGCGTTTTTACAAAAGGCTGCAGGTTGGATGAAGCTAGGGACTGAGTAGCGGAGCGTACGCTTTAGTACGTGAGCAACGGAAGGCCCGGCTGAATTCAAGATTCGACGTCAAATTCGCTTCATGATCTACTTCGTCGTGGAAAGATGACTTTTTGAATAACCTTTTTAATTACAAATGCCTTCCGGTGCCCTCTGGGTCACTGGGAGGTTTGTTTTTGTATATAACGCCTCAACCCGTTTATTAAGCACAGCTTCATCCATCAATTCATCCTCTCCTCGGATCAGTTCATAATAGTGGATTCCTTCACTTGCTTTGGTGCATAGGGGGCGGAGCCAACCTGCTTGACATAAAGACTGCAGCATTCTAACGGCGGCTTGATGGTCGGTATTAAAGTGCTCTGCGACATTTTGGGAGCAGATCGGAAGAGGTGAGTTTAGCGCGAGGCGAATCATTTCCATTTCCGCTAATAATGGACGATCTGTAGAGTGTAGGCCTGGCTGGTAACGGATGAGCAGCATCTGGAGCAAGTATTTACATAATTCGGGCCGTTGCTCCACATCGTCGTAGGCAAGAGAAATGACCCGGTAGCCTGAGGCTTGAAGAAATAGCTCGCGGTTCAACCCGTCGGCATAGTCCTCGCGATTTGCTACTCTTTCATAGGCGTTATCTTTAATTTCGATCAGGAATTTCAGATGCCCCGGCAAATAAGCAAAATCCGCGAAATGGCCCTTCCCGCACCAATCGCGAACCTCGTATTCCGGATACAGATGATCCAAGTTGCCGAACAGCGGCCACCATACATTTTTGAGAAATTGCATTTCTTCGTAACCGTGATTTACGGAAAGCAGTTCCTCTCGATCCTTGGATTTGGAATCCATGTGAGACTTCAAAAAGACTTCATACGCCAATTCAAACTTTCCTGTCATAGCACTTACCGACCCCCAAATTGATTTATAAGCACAAAAAAGCCCCAACCCTCTGAATCAATCAGATTGTCAGGACGTTCTTCGTCACTTTATAGGGTAATTATAGCAATTATGTATATAGTAGTCCAACTGTAATTCCATGAAATTTGCTTTTTTTCGTAACTTTTCCGGCATTTTGTAGTCTATTATTTATGTACTAGATTCCCGCGGGTGGACAGAGCCCGGGATAACAGATTGCAATAAGATGGGAGAGTAGCTTACAAAAATGGTTGTTAAGAGAGAGGAAGCCGGGAAAAGGGCTAAAATAGTGCGGATGGCGGCTGGCCAAGGTAAAAAACTGATTCTGGTCTCATTAGCGGGCTTGATCTGGATTCAGCCGATGGTTTTAATGGAGCCGTTTGGAAGAACAACGTCTACCGTATATGCGGCGGAAAGTCAGGCGACCAAATTAGGAACTGAAGACATTACGTCCGGCGCGAAGCTGGTAAAATATCAATATACAACAACGCGCTCAGGTAAACAGGTAAAAGTACTGGCCGATGTAATTGAAGTGGATCTGAGCAATCCTTATGTCCAATTGGATGTGATGACAGGCAAAGGGGGCCAAGTGACGACTAGACAATCCGTGGAAGGCATGGCGCAAGAAACCGGTGCGGTAGCCGGCGTGAACGGCGACTTCTTTGCCACGGGAGGACAAGGCGTGCCGATGGGTGCGGCCGTGTCTCAAGGAACGCTGGTAACCAGCCCGGCGAAGCTTCAGGGGATGTTTACATTTGGCGTGAGAAGCGATAATACGCCGGTGATTGACCGTTATAATTTTACGGGTACCGTGATGGCGGAAGACGGGTCGACATTCCCGCTTACGGGGATTAACCAGGAGTCTTATACGACGGAACCGGACAAAGCGTACAGCCACGTGAATAATATGTTCATCTATACAAGCGCTTGGAAATCCGAGGAACGCCCGAAAGCAAGCGGAACGACTCCGACCGAAGTGCTGGTGCAGGGAGGCGTTATTCAACAAATATCCTATCAAACTGCGATTCCCGGACAGGTACCTTCGGACGGCTATATTTTGCGTGCGCATGGACAAGCTGCAGACTTTATCGCCACGCATATGACGGTGGGCCAGCGGGTGGATGCTTCCTACCAACTCGTTTCTCAAACTAGCGGCCAGCAAGTGAATCCGTCGGAATTCAAGATGATGATCGGCGGGCACACCCTCTTGGTAGATGGAGGTAAGGCATCGGCTTTTACTCGTTCCACCACGTCGATTAGCGGCGGCAGCGCTGTTGCCCGTACTGCGGTCGGCTATTCGCAAGACGGGAAGAAAGTATACATTATCACGGTTGAAAAGAATGGTTCCAGCTCCGGTCTGACATTGGCTGAGCTGCAGAAATTCATGGTTTCGATCGGCGTCTGGAAAGGTGTCAATCTGGACGGCGGCGGGTCTACGACGATGGTTACCCGCCCTCTAGCGGAGACGGAGGCGAAACTGACCTTTACAACCTCAAACGGCTCGGCTGGGCAACGTGCAGTGGCCAACGGGCTTGGGGTGTATACGACAGCGCCTCAAGGAGCGTTGAAAGGATTGAAGGTTAGCGGGGCTTCTACCTTGCTGATCGGTCAAACCGCTGCATATTCGTTAAAAGGCTACGACATCTACTTTAACCCGGTGGATGCGGCCGGCATTCAGGCGACCTGGAAATCGGACAACGGCAATGTTGCCTGGACCGGGGAAGGGTTTAAGGGTATAAAAGCAGGAACCTCGAAAATTACGGCGGTAAGTGGGGACGGCAAGGACAGCATGGAAGTGACAGTGCTTGGCGGGGCGGACCTGAGTAGCCTGACGCCTGTAACGACCTTTGCTTCCCTGGAAGCCGGGGTTTCGGTATCCGTACCGGTTACTGCCAAACTTAAAAACGGAAATACCGTGAACGTTCCGGATGAGTCCGTGAAGTGGGAATTCACAGGGATGAAGGCAAGCGTCCAGAATGGAGTGCTTAGCGTTCAATCCGTAAACAATGGAGCAAAAGTAGCTTACGCTACGCCTAAATATGATGGATTCAGCGGTACGCCGATCGTATTCTCGGCTTCTTCGGAGCAGGTTTGGGAGAATTTCGAGAATGCCACTTACCCTGTATCGTTTACAGGATTGCCGGCTGAAGCCAAAGGAACGGCTGCTATTGTTCAGGGAACCGGGGAACGCGAGAAATCCAAAGTGTTGAAATTGGATTACGATCTTACCGGGGGCAGCGGCAACAAGTTCGCTTACGCTCAGATCAATGGCACGACAGGCAAAACCATTCCGGAAGGCGCCACTTCGATGGCGATCGACGTCTTGGGCGACGCCAGTCTGAACTGGCTGCGGGCCGAGTTCGCCGATGCGGACGGCAAGAGCATCTACGTGGATCTCGCGCGGCCGCTTGATTTCACCGGCTGGAAAACAATCACCGTGGATCTGACCGCTAGCGCCATCAAACATCCGGCCAAGCTGAAACGGCTGTATGTCGTCAATTTGGAAGAGGGACAAGATGAACGCGCCTTGACCGGTAGCGTATCTTTTGACAATATTCGTTTTACGGCACCTGTTACGGGTGGGGATACCGGACTGCCTAGCGCAACTGTAACAATGGTAGCCGGTCAGAGCAGCATGACGGTTGACGGTAAGAAGCAAACGCTGGATGTTGCTCCGTTGATCAAGGACGGAACGACGTATGTTCCGATCAAATATGTGCTGGATGCTTTTGGCGGACAAGCGGCCTGGAATGCAAAGGCGAAGAAAATTACCGTAACGCGTGGTACTACAGTCCTTGAATTAACGGTCGGCAAGAAGGAATATATGTTGAACGGGGCTGCGAAACAGTCCGCAGTTACTCCGATCATAGCCAATAATAGGACTTTAGTACCTCTAAGATTGGTGTCTGAACAACTAGGAATTAACGTAAATTGGGAAAAGAAAACCAAAACGATTACCCTTCAATCGTGATATGATAAGTTTTGGATAAATGGAAACTTGGAAATGGAGAAGGTTGAAGTGGCAGATTATCAAGCTGATGCAATTGACCGTGTTATAAAGAACGCCGTTGGCGTCATGGAAAACAGCAAGCTGCAAATCCTTGAGATCCTGGATGCTGCGCGCAATGAGCTCAAAACGCTCAACAATGAGCTGCAGCAAGTGGTAAAGGAAACGGCAGAGACCGTGGAAAAGGTCGATCAACTTGAAATTAATTACCGGCGTTCCCGCATCCGGCTGACGGAAGTCAGCCGGGATTTTGTGCGGTACAAGGAAGAGGACATCAAGCAAGCCTACGAGAAGGCTACCCAGCTTCAACTGGATCTTTTGATTTTTCGTGAAAAAGAAATGTATTTGAAAGCCCGCCGCGATGAATTACAGAAAAGGGCGCGCAATGTCGAACAATCGGTTGAACGCGCCGAAACCGTCAGTTCGCAAATGGGCGTCGTTTTGGAGTATTTGTCCGGTGAATTGGGACAGGTCTCCCGGATTCTGGAGTCGGCGAAGAATCGGCAGATGATCGGCCTGAAGATTATTTTGGCGCAGGAAGAAGAACGAAAGCGGATTTCGCGGGAAATTCACGATGGTCCTGCACAATTGCTCGCAAATCTAGTTCTTAGGACGGAAATTGTAGAAAGAATGCTTGCAAAGCAGGAATTTAAGATGGTGCAGGACGAAATAATAGATTTGAAGAGTCAAGTCCGCTCCAGTCTGGAAGAAATGCGGAAAGTCATCTTTAATTTAAGGCCGATGGCTTTGGATGATCTCGGCTTAATTCCGACATTGCGCAAATATGTACATGATTTTGAGGAAAAAACGAAAATCCGGACGACCTTCGAAACAAGAGGCAAGGAACACCGGATGTCTTCTCCAATGGAAGCAGCGGTATTCAGACTGGTTCAGGAGGCTCTCACCAATGCAGCCAAGCATGCCTTCCCAACTTACGTAGGAGTGGACATCACCTATCAGGCTCAAATGGTCAAAATCGTAGTCCAGGATAACGGACTAGGTTTCAAAGTGGACCAATTGGAGAAGAAGACGAAGGAGCATACCCATTTCGGTCTGATCGGGATGAGAGAACGGGTGGAATTGCTAGAAGGAAGAATGGAAATCGAGTCAACAGCGAATTTGGGCACTAAAGTCATTATCCACATTCCGACTAACGCAGAGAAGAGAAAGGAGTACCAGGATGGATAACCTCATTTCTAACAGTAGACAAACTATTAAAGTACTCTTGGCTGACGACCACCAATTGTTTCGCGAGGGATTAAAACGGATCTTGAATATGGAGGAAGACATCGAAGTGGTCGGAGAGTGCGGCGATGGCATCCAAGTACTGGAATGCTGCCAGCAGTTTCATCCGGAGATTGTCCTCATGGACATTAACATGCCGTTATTAAACGGGGTGGATGCAACAGCCGAGCTCCGCGAGGCGCTTCCGGAAGTTAAAGTTATTATTTTATCGATTCATGATGATGAAAGTTACGTCTTTGAGACGCTTCGTAAAGGAGCTACCGGCTATCTGTTGAAGGACATGGAAGCCGAGTCTCTGATTAATGCGATACGCACCGTTGCCGAGGGCAACGCCTTTATTCATCCGAAAGTAACGGGCAAACTGATTCAGCAGCTTCGCCGTATGGAGTATTTAAGCGAGACTGGCGCTATCGCCGAAGACAATGCGATCCGCGAAGCTGGCGTTAAATTTGTGGCAGGAGAAGATAATCCGCTCACCCGCCGTGAAGCCGAAGTGCTCCGTTTGATGGCGGAAGGCCGCAGCAACAAAATGATCGGCGAACATCTTTTTATTAGCGAGAAGACGGTTAAAAACCATGTCAGCAGCATTTTGCAAAAAATGGACGTGGATGACCGGACGCAAGCGGTAATTAATGCGATCAAATTTGGATGGGTTACCCTGTAACCTGATAACCGACATGAAGACCGGCTATCGCACCAACCGCCTATAGGCGGCGATACAGGAATAGCGGGAGACTGCGTCCTGAATCCGTTGCGAGAAGGCCTTTTGCGTGCTAGGCTGCCATTTTTTACTGGATCATGAAATATGAGGACTAAATGTTTATTTCTCAGTTTCAGTAACATATTTAGGCTGCATCCTTTTCCCTCAGAATCATGGATTCATTCCATCTGCAGGGCTGCGTACATATTTCTCCGGCGGGTAGCCGGATGGTTGGGAACCACAGCCCAGGAACCGACTCCTTCATAGCGGCATATATTGTCGTTATAATAGGAGCGTTCAATTAGCGGATCAATCAACCGCTGCTATTGAACGGCCCCCACAAAGGAGGGGTTCCATGGTTTCTTACATGGGTTGGATTGTACTTAGCTATGGATTAGCGGCGGTCCTGGTGCATTTCCTGCACGGAGTACTCCTGAGGGAAAAGCCCAAGGATGGCAAAAGACTGCATTATATTTTAGTAACCCATAATCATGGGAATCAGATGGAATGGTATTTAAGAGCGTTATCATGGTATGCGCGTCTTCGCGGCGAATCCGTTAAAGTGACGGTGCTGGATGAAGCGTCGCAGGATGATACGGTAGCGATCATTCAACGTCTTAGGGACCAGGCTGGAATCGAGCTGACTACGATCGGCCTGATAACGGCAGATGCTGATGAGATCAGCCGGCAGGCGACCGCATGGACGGAAGAGGAAATTCAAGTATATGTGGATCTCCGTGTCCCCCAGGAGGCGGCTAAAATCCCATATGTCCATGTGTAAAATGCGTTTGCAACGACAAATAAATATCAGGAAACAATGTAAAGTGTGAAGCACACTCTTTGATGGCCGAAGGCCCAGGAGTGTGCTTTTTTGTGTTGTGGCGTCTTTCCGTAAATTTTATATATAGTTGCAAATATTACAGCTAGGCCATGATTCATCAGATATTGTTAAAAAAGGGATATATTAAATGCTCGATAGCTTAGAAGGTTATAAAGGAGGGTTAGGATGAAGGCGAGTCTATATGCAGTCAGACTGGAACAAGGGTGGGAGTTGGGAGTGAGTCTGGATTGCAGGGTGGATTTATGGTGGTGGGTCAAAGGAAAAGAGAAGTGTAAGGTAGATAGCCAAAGGGGGGATTTTAAAGGGAGGGTTGCGGGGGAGATGGCTTCGCCTAGGGTTATCGTGCTACTCTCCGGGTCGATGCCGTTAGGCTGGGCGGTTTTACTTAGAGATGGCTTCCGGAGTTCCAGGGAGATGGATCATTGGGAGCCAAGAGATTGGATGAGTTACATAGCGTCTAACTTGAAATTCTTTTTGGAAGGCGAGAGAGATCCGGGAAATTCCTCTCGGCTGGAAACTCCCTGTTTGCTATGGACTAATGAAGAGCAAGGTAGTCCGCAGGCTGACAGGGAGCAAGCGATGGATGCAGCGATGAACTGGGAAGAGCTGCAGCTAGAGGCGGCGCGGATCGCAGACGCGCTGGAGGGCAGGTCGCTGTTGGAGGCGGAGCTGCAGCAGCTTCTTACGGAGCGCCTGCCGGAGCTGAGCCGGGGCTGGCGCTTCGCGGTGCAGCTCGCGCACCTGCAGGGGCGCGTGCAGCTCACGTCGGGCGTCGCGCTCGCTGACGCCCGGCCCGCACGGGGCCGCCGCCTCGGCCGGCGTGCCCGCCGCGAGCTCCGCTGCCGGCGCTGCGGCAGCGGGGTGCATCGCCGCACACCCTGCGGGTCGTGCGGCTGCAGCGGCTGCGCCTACTGCGAGGCCTGCCTCGCGCTGGGGCGCAGCCGATCTTGTGCGCTGCTGCTGCGCGGCAGCAGCGCCATTGCCGTGCCGCCGCCGGCTCCTGCGGGCGTAGGCGGCACGGCGGGGCCCCCCACCGCGTCCCAGCTGGACCGGTGGGGGCTGAGCCCGGCGCAGCGCGAGGCGGCGGGCGCCGCGCTGCAGTTTTTGGCGCAGCCGCTGCCTAAGGCAGCTGCTCCAGAGGCCAGGACCGCGCCGGTTGTACCGCAGCGCGGCTGGGCCCTGCTGCTGCCTCGGCGCACTGCTCTCCGGGGAGCAGCGGCTCCCGCTTCCATACTCGCGTCCAGATCCGCACCGCCCTTGCTCCGACCGCCGCGCTTCCTGCTCTGGGCGGTTACCGGAGCAGGGAAAACCGAGATGATCTTTCCGTTGCTGGGCTATGTGCTGGATCGAGGAGGAAAGGTGCTCGTTGCGACTCCGCGCCGGGATGTCGTTCTGGAGCTGGCCCCGAGGCTGGCTAAAGCCTTTCCGAATGAAAAGATGGCCGTTCTGTACGGCGGAAGTCCGCAGCGATGGGAAGAAGGACGGCTCTTTTTATCGACAACCCATCAACTTTTGCGTTTTAGCCATGCCTTTGACCTTGTTGTTATCGATGAGCTGGATGCTTTTCCATATCATAATGATCCGATGCTTGCTTTTGCCGCTGAGACCTCTTGCAAGGCGGAGGGCCGTTTCATATATCTTTCCGCTACGCCTCCGGCCAACTTGCAACGGGAAGTTCGGGCAGGCCGGTTGCCGCATTCGAAAGTGCCGGCGCGTTTTCACGGTCACCCGCTTCCAGTGCCGCGTCGTATCCAGATGGAATCCGTAGAGGCATGCCTTCGCAGGCAAACATTCCGGAAGGAACTGATTTCCTCTCTAGAAACTTCAATCCATAGAGGAGCGCAAGTCTTTGTATTCGTCTCCCGGATTCGTCATATCGAGCCCGTCGTAACGTTGCTTCGCAAACAGTTTCCGGGGCTGCCGATCGAAGGAACCTCGTCGCAGGATAAGAGCCGAAGTGATCGTGTCTTAGACTTTCGTGCGGCGAACACGAGGCTTCTGGTGACCACGACGATTCTGGAACGGGGAGTAACCGTACCCAAGAGCGATGTATACATATTGGATGCAGACAGCGAGCTGTTTGATGAAGCCTCCTTGGTGCAGATGGCGGGCCGCGCAGGGAGGTCTAAGGAGGATCCTCGGGGAACGGTCGTTTTCGTTTCCAAGGAGTGGACTAAATCTCAAAGGAGTGCAGTACGACAGATTCGGTCGATGAATGTCATCGCCGGAAAAAATGGGTTCCTCAAGGAAAAGAAGGAGGCAGTAAGCGGATGATGAATATTCCTTGTAACTGTGCGGAAATCAAAAGAGCGCCTCGAGAACGAAAGCGGGTTTGGAATCAGGTGAAAACCAGAGATCTTAGATGCGGATATGGAAGCGGACCTGATCATCAGGGAGAACTTGTTAATGAATCAACTACGACGAATTACGCAATGATCGACTGGAGCAACGCCAAGGATGCAGTGCTGTCCCCGTTGCATAATCTGCTTGCTCCGCCAGGTCTTCCTTGTCTCACTTGCGGTAAAACGATCTCCGACAAAGTGACGGGTTACCCGGAAATATGCTCTTCCTGCTATGCTTCTATACCGTGGATCACTTCCATTCGATGTGAAATATGCGGCCGGCCTGTCGGGTGCCCGGATTGCAGTCGGGCAGGCAAGGAAGACAGACATTTCGTGTTGAACCGGAGCGTCGTTTCCTATAATGGCATGATGCGAGAGTGGCTGGCGCAATACAAATTCAGAGGCAATGAAGCCCTTGGCTCCGTTTTGGCACGGATGACGGGCGCGGCCGCGAAACGTTTGGTAAAAGAGTTGGGTGAGAAGACCGGCACCGGCCGTTTCCATTTTGATGCGGTTACTTATGTGCCTGTAAGTACGGACCGAATGATGGAGCGCGGCTTTAATCAGGCAAGAAGTCTGGCGATCGAAGCGGCTAACGTGCTTGGTGCACCGCTTATGGAGCTGATCGTTCGTTCCCGGCATACCGAAAAACAGAGCTTCAAAAGCCGTTGGCAGCGCCTTCGTGATTTGAATGGGGTTTTCCTTCCGGCTCCGGGAGCGGAGGGATTGCTATATGCGGCTTTGAGTCGCAGGACAAGCCGGGGGCGTAGTTTTCCACTCTCTATTTTTGCATCCGGTAAAAATGAACTTGGGAACGTTTACTCTTCTGCCCCTATAAAGCTGCTGCTGATCGATGATGTTTATACAACAGGCAGCACAGTGGATTCCTGCGCCGTTATCCTTCATGAGACATGCGCTTTGCTGGGCCGGCCGGCGGAAATCTACAGCTTGACCTGGGCCCGTTCCTGATAATTCGGGGTATAAAACATTGGACGAATTTCCTCAAATAAGGTAATCTATCAGCAGAATATGTAATTTGAAAGGACGCGGCATCAAATGGAGATGAATCTAGGGAATTGCCCGCGCTGTGGGAAGTTGTTTGCCAAAAATTTCAGAGACATCTGTCCAGCCTGTATGAAAGATATCGAACTGGATTATGAGAAGTGCCTTAAATATTTGCGCGAAGAGAAGACCGCAACGATTCAGGAAGTTTCTGACGCTACGGAGGTTTCAATTCGGCAAATCACCAAGTTTATTAGAGAAGGCCGAATCTCAATAGCCAACAATCCGAATATGATGTATCCGTGCGAGGTGTGCGGTGTTCTTATTCGAGACGGCAACATGTGCGATTCTTGCCGGGCCCGCCTTGCCAAGGATTTAACGGCTGCGGCGAGGGAAGGAACCCAGGATAGAAATAAGACGGGCGAAGACAATCGAGCAGGGGGCGCATACGGGGTAATCGACAAATTTCGAGGACCTGAGCGTTAAAACTACAGATATCTTGGCATAATATTCTTTATAAACCAATGGTTCGCTATTAAATATGATTCACCACACGCCGATAAACTTAGTAAAGAATATCGGCTTTTTTATTTTTGGAAGGAAAGGTGGAGCCCATGAAAATTAATGAGACCGGACGAATCGGAGCCATAAATAATTATCAACGGCAAATCGAATCGGGGCGTAAGGAATCGGATAATAAAGCCCGCCGTAAGGATGAAGTGTCGATCTCGACGGAGGCCATGGAGCTTCTTAAGGCTCAGGCAAGCGCTCAGGAACCGGGTCGGGCCGAACGTATCGAGGAATTGAAATCCCAGGTATCTTCCGGAACCTATCAGGTTGACGCCGGCAAGCTGGCGGATAAGCTTCTTCCATACTTCAAGTCTTTTACTGATAAATAGGGGGCACTATGGCTATACAGCAATTGATTGACTCGTTAAACGAGCTGAATGAAGCCCATCTGAGCATGCTGAAATGGGGAGAGTCGAAGAAAGAAGCCATTATGGCAAACGATATTGAGACCTTGATATCAATTATGAATCAAGAGTCGAAGCTCATGAAGCAGATTTCCGCGCTGGAAGAAAAGCGCTTGGCTGCTTGCCAGGCGTTTTTGCAGGAAAAGGGCATTAAGTCCATGCTCCAACTGAACATCACGGAATTGACCCGGCTTGTCTTTGACCCTGAGGAGAAGGAAGCCCTGAAGAATATGCAATCCGCTCTATCGTGGACGCTTCATGAACTGAAGAGGCTTAACGATCTCAATCAGAAGCTGATTGAACAGTCCCTCGCTTTTGTAAACTATTCTGTTGAATTGCTGGGAGCGCCTCCCGAGCAGGAGGCTACTTATAAACCACCGACCGACAAGCCATCGGGCTTTAAAGGACCGGGGTACTTTGACGCCCGGGCTTAACCCGACAAGGAGGATTTTATGACATCGACTTTCCATTCGCTGGAGACGGCAAAGCGCAGTTTGTTCACGCAATCCATCGCTTTGAATACGACCGGCCACAATATTGCAAACGCCAATACGGACGGGTACTCCCGCCAGACGGTGAAGATGAGCGCGGCTCGTCCTCTGGAAGCGTACGGAATTAACCGTTCCGTGAATCCTGGGCAGCTCGGCACCGGGGTTGAGGTAAACTCCATTGAACGAATCCGGGAACAATTTCTCGACGAGCAGTTCCGTAATGAAAATAAGTCACTGGGTGCGTGGAATATCCAGTATGATACGCTCGATAAGCTCCAAGCTATTATCAACGAGCCCTCCGACACCGGGATTAGCTCGCTGATCAATAAATTTTGGAGCGCTTGGTCGGATCTCAGTAAAGATCCCGAGAACATTACGAACCGGAAGATCGTAAAAGAAACCACGCTCGCTCTGACGGACGCGTTAAACCATACGAGCAAGCAGCTAAGCGATCTGAATGCGGATTTGACGAGAAACGTGGAAGTCAATGCATCCAGTATGAACTCAATGCTGTCTTCGATCGCAGACTTGAACAATCAGATCACCCGGATCGAAAGTCTGGGCGACAACGCGAACGATCTGCGGGATCAACGCGATCTTTTGACCGATCAATTATCTAAACTTGTAAATATTGAAGTTACTAATCTTCCAGAGGGTTATCAGATTTCCATGGGTGGCCAGGTTCTTGTGGCAGGCTCGACTCCGACCCCAATTACCGGAGATCTTTTGCAGAACGCCTATGCCGCCGGCACCCTTAATAATGGCGAAGTATTCGGCATGATTCTTTCCCGTGACAAGTATGTCGCGGATTATCAGTCGCAGCTCGATCAATTTGCGAATTCCTTGGTTAATGGAGATATTCAGGTAACGCTCCCTAAGGGAACGATCTTACCGGAAGGTACCGTGCTAGACGGAGTAACTTATCAGGGTTCCACACGTACGTTAGCCGCAGATTTAACTGTTACGGTGAAAGGCATCAACGGCCTTCATAAACTCGGATATAATGCGAACGACGGAACGCCGGTTGCCGGCGGGGAATTCTTTGCTGCCGCTGGTGGTGGAACTTTAACCGCAGGCAATATTACTTTAAGTCAAGCCATTATCGATGACCCTAGCCTGATTGCCACTTCGTTAAAAACTTCGGGGGCAGGGACTTCAGAGACCGTAATTAAAGGTAATAACGGTTTAGCGCTGCTGATGGCCGAACTGAAAGACGTGAAATTCACTTTCGGCACCGGCACAGGCGCGACATCGACTATAGATGATTACTTTAAAGCCATCGTCGGACAAGTAGGGGTTCAAGCCAATGAGGCTAAACGTCAGGCGGACAATGCCCTGATTTTGACCGACCAAGTGAATTCCAATCGGCTGTCGGTTAGCGGAGTTTCGCTGGACGAGGAAATGTCGAACATGCTCATGTTCCAGCATGCCTACTCCGCCGCTGCCCGTTTCATGACTACATTCGACGAAATGCTGGACAAACTCATCAACGGAACCGGCACGGTAGGTCGTTGATCCTTAGGAGGTTAGAATTCTCATGGCATTACGCGTAACTTCAAATATGATGAGCAACCAGGTTCTGCGCAACTTGAACAAGAACCTGAACAAAATGTCGGACCTGCAAAATCAAGAATCTACCGGCCGCAAATTAAACAAACCGTCGGACGATCCGGTCGGCGTGACTTACGCTTTGCGTTACCGTTCTGAGTTGTCCGCCAATAGCCAGTATCAGCGCAATGTGGACACGGCGTTAGGTTGGCTGGATACTACGGATTCGGTGATGTCCCAGGCTGAGTCCGTCATGAGTCGGTTGAAGGAATTGACAGTAAGAGCGGGTACCGGTACGAACCCTCAGTCCGCGTTGGACAGTATTGAGGTGGAATTGCAGGAATTAAAAGGGCAATTTGCTGACCTCGGTAATACCCAGATTAACGGGAAGTATGTTTTTAATGGTCAGACCTATGATATAAGACCGTACGATCCGAACAATGCTGCATCTTTTGCAGCCGTCGAGACGGATCAGGGGCCAGTGGAGTATGTGGTCGGCCAAGGGATTAAGTTTCAAATAAACACCTCGGGTAATGACTTCTTTGGCGCAAAAAACGGGGATGACAATGTTTTTAATATTATCGATAAGTTATCCACTGCCATGAAAAGCGGGAAATACGACGATGTCACTAAAGAACTTACTAATATCGATTCCAGGCTTACCAAAATGGTTTCTGTTCATGCGGAAACCGGTGCACGAACCAATCGCGTAGAACTCATGCAAAACCGGTTGGAAAGTGAGGACTTCAGCTTGACAAAGCTGCAATCCAAAACTGAGGATGCAGACATAGCAGAGGTTATTATCCAATCTAATATTGCATCCAATGTTTATCAGGCTTCTCTGGCTACAGGCGCCAAGATCATTACACCGACGTTGGTTGACTTTATTCGATAAAAGGGAATGTATTGCGATATATTTAAGCTATGAACTAATCGGGTTCATAGCTTTTTTAACACAAGGAGGATGATCAAAGTGGTACAGGAAGCTACAACTCATTATAATAACTGGCTTGAAGGAGCTTATTATTTCGCAAAAGGGATTCCGGGATTTGAAATGCTTAAGGACTTTCAAATTAAACCTCATAATGAACTCTTTAGTTTTATGGTATCGATAGAAGACCCTGATCGATCATTTATTATTGTAAATCCGTTTGATTTTTATAAAGATTATGAATTTGAATTGTCTGAGGATAATCTCGGAGAATTAGGGATTTCCTCAAGCACTCAGGTAGGAGTAAGATGCATTGTAACTTGGCACACTAATTTTGAGAAAGCCTCTATAAATTTGTTGGCCCCTTTGGTGTTTAACCTGGAGTCTAAGCACGCAAAGCAGCTTGTTTTGCAAAATACCAAGTATACCACGAAGCATTCACTGTGGGATTTGAAAGGGGTTTCTGATAGCCAAGAGGGGGATGATAAATAATGCTGGTTTTATCTCGTAAAAAGGGCGAGTCGATCGTAATTCAGGATAATATCACTATAACTGTACTTTCTGTAGATGGAGACAATGTAAGGATAGGGGTATCCGCCCCTAGAGATATCGACATCTTTAGAAAAGAAGTCTATGAAGTAATCCTTCAAAATAATCAAAACGCTTTGGTAAAACCCGCAGATATGGAAGACATCATGCTGCAGATCGATAAAATGAAAAGATCTTAACGAATTTTCTATTTTTTTTATATTTCGCTATAAATAAAATTTTGGTATCTGACGATATATATTATTGTAGAGGTTTTCCTGGGCGGCCGACCTGCGAAAACTCCAATTTACCACATGGATGTGGGATATTATATTTCAGGGAGGAAATAATCAATGATTATCAATCATAACTTGCAAGCCGTAAATACTCACCGCAACATGGGACTTAACAGTGCAGCAACTAGCAAAAACATGGAAAAGCTGTCCTCCGGTCTTCGTATTAACCGTGCAGCTGACGATGCTGCTGGTCTTTCGATTTCCGAGAAAATGCGCGGTCAAATCCGCGGTTTGGAGCAAGCACAACGTAACGTTCAAGACGGTATCTCCTTCGCACAAACTGCTGAAGGCGCGATGAACGAAGTCAGCTCCATGCTGGGCCGGATGAAAGAACTGAACGTTCAAAAGAATAACGGAACTTATGCTACCGCAGACAAATCCAACATCAACGCTGAATTGAGACAGCTCGGCAAGCAAATCGACAACATTATGTCGAATACGAACTTCAACGGCATCAAAATTAAGGGAGCGGCCGGATCGAACGTTTCTATCCAAGCTGATGATAAGGCCTTTAAGATTGATATCGCTAAGGTCGTGACTACTGGTTTCTCCAACCTGAGTGCTGGGACTTCGCTGGACAACATTAGCGCAGCAATTGAGAAAGTTGCAACACAACGTGCTAACCTCGGTGCTATCCAGAACCGCTTGGAGTACACTTCCAACAACTTGGGAACCACTGTAGAGAACCTGACAGCTTCCGAATCCCGTATTCGTGATACTGATATGGCTAAGGAAATGGTTGCTCTGTCCAAGAACAACATCCTGCTTCAAGCTTCCCAATCGATGTTGGCTCAAGCCAACTCGGCTCCGCAAGGCGTTCTGTCCTTGCTTCGTTAATTCCAGAAGTAATATAGTCTTTATAAGACTCCGCTTATTAAGCGGAGTCTTATTTTTTTATCCAGATGGCATAAAAATTCCGGTTGTAAAACCGATATATAAACTAACAGCAACTGAGAGAAGCATGATGGCCGGAAAAAAGTAGACTAATTGGAGGTTGGCCATGGAATCTATAAATGTTACTCGAAGCGGGGGCGCGCACTCATTACACCAGTCCCAAATTGTGAAGAAAGTTGAAAACACAAACAGTGCTACAGCCGTACAACACGGCTCGCCTTCAGCATCAATAAGTATCTCCGAGATTCATCAGGCCCAAGAGGAAGCAATTAATGAATTGCAAAAAGCAATGGAGGCGATCCAAGGGCCGCAAAAAACATTACAGATATCCGTTCACGATAAAACGCAAGCCATTGTTATCAAGGTGCTGAATAAGGAAACCGGTGATTTGATTCGAGAGGTGCCCTCGGAAAAATTGTTGGATATCGTATCCAATATGATGGAAGTGGCCGGGATCATTATCGATAAAAGAGTATAAACGGGAGGGTTAGCATGGTTACCAGAATAACAGGTTTAGCATCAGGCATGGATATTGATTCGATCGTCAAAAATTTAATGAAGGCCGAAAGGGCGCCGCTGAATAAGCTGAACCAGCAAAAACAGCTGATGGAATGGAAGCGCGAAGGATATCGCGAAACAAGCACGAAGTTGGTATCATTCCTTCAGGACAAGCTCTCTAAGCTGAGCTCGAACGCGGTGTTGAATGCACAGAGTGCAAAGATAACGGGGGATACTTCGGCTGTAACGGCAGTTGCTTCGTCATCAGCCAGCGGAGTACTTGATGTGAAAGTAAATAAGCTCGCGACTACATCCACTGCAGTTTCGGATAGTGCTGCTTGGAAGACTATTGGAGCAGGAAAAACCACAATGGGTGATTTTGGGTTCGCGGATGGTAAAGTAAGAATTGGCATGGATGAGATCGATGTTCAAGCAACAGATACAGTCGAAGTATTCGTTGCAAAGATTAACACAAGTAAGACAGCCGGCGTCACAGCGATATACGATCCAGAGAATGGACTATCCCTGTCCAGTAAATCAACCGGTAAAGCAAACAGTTTCGTGA
The DNA here is from genome assembly GCF_018101095.1 of Paenibacillus sp. Marseille-P2973. NCBI lineage: Bacteria > Bacillati > Bacillota > Bacilli > Caryophanales > Paenibacillaceae > Paenibacillus > Paenibacillus sp. Marseille-P2973. The sequence goes on along the minus strand of NZ_JAGQEH010000006.1, from coordinate 112,753 downwards.
CTGCCAGCACTGCTACGGCCGACTCAACCATGATTATAGCTGATGACATTGTAAATAAATTCAAACTTAAACTAACGGATGGGGAGGACGCAGAGGCTGTCATTAACGGCCTCACCGTAAAAAAATCCTCTAATACCTTCGATGTGAACGGTATTATGCTCACATTGAACTCTGCCACTCCAACGGGTGGAGTTGCTGCACATATCGAGGTTACCAAAAATACCGAGAAAATTGTAGAGGCCGTGCAGAGTTTTGTCGATGCTTATAACGATTTGCTCTCGAGTTTAAATTCCAAGGTCCGGGAAGAAAGATATAGAAAATATTCACCTTTGTCGGATGAGGAAAGGTCCGCAATGAGCGACGACGAAGCGAAATTGTGGACGGATAAAGCGAAAAGCGGCATGTTGAAAAACGATAGTATTCTCCAACAGACTATTACTGACATGAGAACGGCCATTATTCAGGGTGTGGATATCGGTAGAACGGTTAAAGAGAATGGGGTTGATGTTAACAAGCCATTGATGTTGACGGAGCTTGGGATAACGACCGGTGTGTATCAGACGAACGGCAAGTTGGAATTAGATGTGGAAAAATTGAAGCAGGCACTGGATAAGGATCCGAGCATCGTATCCAGCTTCTTTGGTCAAAATTATTCTGCTGCATTTTCTGATAACGAGTACAAGCCCACCGATGGCGTGTTTGCTAAGATGCTTAAAATTTCAAATGCTGCCTTGGAGCAGATGACCCAAACGGCGGGTACTTCTAAGGTTAGCAAAGATCTGACTGCAGCTTTCCAATCCAACAGTACGATGGGGACGGAGCTTACCAACCTTGATCGTAGAATTAGTGAAATGGTTGCCAAGTTGAACCGAATCGAAACAAATTACTTCAAACGATTTACAGCCATGGAAACGGCAATGAATAAATACAATAGTACGGCCTCCAGTCTTTTTGGGATGTCGTAATATTTGGGGGGATGGGAATTGGTTTACTCACCTTATCAGAAATATCAACAGGCACAAGCGCAAACCGCGTCCAAACCCAAGCTCTTAATCATGCTTTACGAGGGTGCAATTCGTTTTACCAAAGCGGGGATCGAAGGAATCGAATCCAGACATTACGATGTGGCAAACAATAACTTGTGCAAAGCACAGGCAATTATACATGAATTGATATCATCGTTAAACTTTGATTACGAGATCTCAGGTGAATTATTGCGGTTATACGAATATTTCTTACACTGTTTAATGCAATCGAATATTCAGAAGAACGCTAGCTTGGCTAAAGAAGTTCTCGGTTATTTGATTGAGATGCGGGAGACTTGGATTGAAGCTAGTCGCATTGCGGGAGTGGGCACATCATGAGAGAAGAGTTGGCGGGATTTGAAGAACTTCTCAATGAATTGCAGCGAGTTACGGATTTGGCCGTATCCCGGTTGGATCAAATGACTGAAGAGGAATTAACCTTCTTGGCCGATCAAAGAGAGTCATTGGTCAAAAGATTAGAAGAATCGGATAGAAGCGAATTGAACGATTCTCATAAGGTTCAAATCAGGTATATTTTGAGTTTTGATGAAGCCATTCAAGCTCGGATGCGTGAGCTAAAGCGGGAAGCTGAAGAATGGCTGCTTAGACAGCGGCAAATCCGTAACCAACAATCTGCGTATCACCAGAGCTACCTGATAGATGGCATGTTTATCGACCATCGTAAATAATAGATCCATGATGACGGAATAATCCAGTTTAAATAAACTGGATTATTTTTCTTATGTTATTTTTATAGTGCGAATGTTCATCTGCTCCTAAAAAGAGCCGATATAGTTAATATAGATAAAAGAATCGGATGGTGAATCAGGACTTGAATATCTTAGAGGCTAATTTGCGAGTGCTTGAGCATAAATTTCCTTCCATTGCCAAGAAGGTGAGTGAAGCAACAAATGTAGTCGACGTTAATGATCATCTTATATATATTGAACAGATCGAAAGGGATCAAGTATGGCTTCAAGCGGTAAAAGGATCCGTAGAAGATATGGAATGCATTTTTGTCTACGGATTTGGACAGGGACTATCCCTTTCCGACTTGCTGGATTTATACTCCAATCGCCTTCTATTTGTGTACGAGCCTAATCTGCATCAGTTTTATCATGCCATCTCAAATTATGATTTACGCCATGTTTTAGCTCATCCTAATTTGTACTATCTGGCCATTGAGGAGGATCAACTAAATAGTTTGTTCTACCTTACATCCGTGCATATGCAGAAAGAGCTGGCTTTTGTGGCTTTACGGTATTATCTAGAGAAGGAGATGGACGTTCTTCGAAAGATAAAGCATGATTTTGAAGAGTTTAACGTCATGTATAATTCGAACCAGAATACTCATCACTTTTTCAGAGAGGATTGGATCCGTAATAGTCTGTACCAGATACCAGGGATGCTATCTTCCGTGCCAATAGAGAAGATAAAGAACATATTTCCGGGGATTACTGCAGTCATCGTTGCTTCTGGCCCTTCCTTGCAGACAGACATGGAATGGGTTTCTCGTTTTGCACCACATGCTTTGATCATTAGTGCGGGATCCAGCATCCAAGCGCTAGTTAATCAGGGGATAAGTCCTCATTTAGCGGTGACGCTCGATGGCGGGCCGATTAATGGCAAGGTGTTTAGCGACCCGAGGACCTTGGAAGCCCCGCTGCTCTATGCATCAACCTCATATTATGAGATAACAGAACGCAAGGATCCTGAACAGACCATTCACGCAGTGATGAGTAATGATCCTATTTCTCAATATTATCTTGAGATCGTAAAGGAACAGACCGCGCTAACGCCGACTCCTACGGTCACCGGAACGGCCATTCAGGCAGCGGTTTGGATGGGGGCAAGGCAAATTATTTTAATGGGACAAGATCTGTCCTTTCCGGAAAATAAGTATTACAGCGATGGGGTTCAGCATATCGATGATGTTACCAATCTTGATATTGTAAATAGGGCTCCCCACCAAATATTAAACGTACACGGTACGTTCAATCGGACAAGTGACAGCTTTTTATATATGAAAGATTCGCTAGAGCAGTTGTTCGAAGCGCTACCAGGCGTGGAATTTATAAATGCAACACGCAATGGAGCTGCATTGAACGGGACGACCTGGATACCGGCGGAAGAGGTGTATGACTTAATCTCAGCAAAGACCGTGCCGAGTGATTTAGTGAAGTCTTTGTTGGAACAGGCTGTCGTCGAAAAAAACTGGGATTACATTCAACGCGTAAAATCGAAGCTGTCGAATACACTGGAAGACTTAGGGTTTTTGAACGCGGAGGTTAAACAAATAAAGAGGCAATTAAATTCGATCCGGGAATGGAGCCGCACCAAACCAGACAAATGCAGACGGTCCATCTATGAGATTGAACAGGCTTGGGGTAAAATCGTTAATCGAGCTTGGTTCCCGGTTATATATGAAATTGTTTTACCACGAGAAATCGCTGATTTTGATCGCCAGCAGCCATTGATGGCTATCGAACAAAACCTGATTCGCAAGTCTACAATGATTTACGAACATCTGGGAACGCTCCTTAACCATATAGAAAGTAAAGTCCCGATGCTAACGGCTTTATTTAAGGAAACTCTCCACAAACTTGACCAATTGCAAACTACAAAAAAGGAAGATACTATATGATAAATCATAATTATACAGGGAAGAAAATACTAATCATAGGCGGAACAGGTACGATTGGTCGCAGTCTGGTCAAGAGATTAATGGAACAAGAACCTAGCGTAATACGGATCTTCAGTCGTGATGAGCACAAGCAATATGAAATGTCTATCGAATTTAAAGAACAACTGCATCGTTTGCGATTTTTAATAGGTGACATTCGGGACCAGCAGCGGCTTGTACGTGCTATGGAAGATATTGATTACGTGTTTCACGTAGCTGCAATGAAGCATGTTCCTTCCTGTGAATACAATCCGTTTGAGGCAGTTCAAACTAATGTAATTGGCACACAAAACGTGATTCATGCAGCGATCCATAACAACGTAAAAAAAGTGATTTTCACTAGTACGGATAAGGCGATTTCTCCTACGAATACCTATGGGGCCTCCAAGTTAATGGCAGAACGATTAATTACCGCTGCTCAGCATCAGACGGGACCAAAAAAAACCAAATTTGCTGCTGTTCGTTTCGGTAATGTAATGGGGTCTCGAGGTTCGGTCATACCTTTGTTTAAACAGCAAATTCAAACACAGCGTAAAATTACTGTAACTTGTAGGGAAATGACTCGCTTCATGATGACATTAAAGCAGGCAACAGATCTTACGATTAAGGCGATGGATGTCGCACAAGGCGGCGAAACCTTCGTGCTTAAGATGCCTGTCGTGAGGCTGATGGACTTGGCGCATGCTGTTATTGAACGAACATCGAAGTCATTAAATATTGATCCGAACCAAATTCGAATCGAAGACATAGGTTTAAGGCCCGGAGAAAAAATGTACGAGGAACTGATGACTGAAGAGGAATCGGCATATGCACTGGAGACGGATGATATGTTCATCGTCCGCAATTCCTATCTCGAGTATCAGCAACAAGAGAATGCTTGGCCGGCAGACATTAAGAGCTATAGTTCTAATGAGGTAGAACCCATAGCAAAAGAAAAATTAAACAGCTTGCTTGATCTGTGAGATTGACAGATGATAAGAACCTTGGTAGGCGAGGGAATGGAGTTGAAGGAAATGAGGGCAATCGCTATTATACAAGCAAGAATGGGTTCGACGAGGCTCCCCGGTAAAGTCATGAAAAAACTTGGCGATAAGACGGTGCTGGAGCACGTGATCCGCAGAGTGAGCAACGTACCGGAATTGGACGGGGTTGTCGTCGCTACTACAACGCTAGAAATGGATGATGTGATTGCTCAGGAGGCTCAAACTTGCGGAGCTAAGGTCTACAGGGGAGAGGAACATGATGTCCTTGGCCGCTTTTATGGGGCGGCAGTTAACGAACAGGCTGATGTTATTGTTCGCATTACATCCGACTGTCCATTGATTGATAGTGGCATTATCTCCAGACTTTTGCAAATTTATCAGAGTCGACAATACGACTATGTAAGCAATACATTGGAGAGATCCTTTCCAAGAGGGCTGGATGCGGAGGTGTTTTCATTCGAAAGTTTGGAAATGGCTTATCAGTTTGCTCATGAGTCATCATTAAGAGAACACGTGACGCCCTATATCTATATGAATAAAGATCGGTTTGCATTATATAGCTATACCCATGAAGCAGATTGTTCTCGATACCGTTGGACTCTAGATACTGATGAGGACTGGCAGTTAATAGAAAAGATGTATAGCTGCTTATACGATCCTGAGGCGATATTTAAATGGCAGGACGCATTGAATTTAATGAATCTGCAACCCGAGCTTGCTAAGATTAATGAACATGTAGAGCAAAAGAAAGTCCAGGTAGACTAATGGTGCGTATCTTTATTAGAGCAGATTCCGCTGAAAGGATGGGAATCGGCCATATTATGCGTTGTTTGGCATTATGTGAGGTATTGGAACATAGAGCAAAAGAGATTGTATTCCTTTGTGCAGAAATTTCCGAGCCGCTATCTTCCTTGATCGTCTTACGGGGATACAAAGTTCTCCGTTTATTTTCTCCTTATGAAATTGGCAGCTTGGAAGATGCCGAATATATAATCCAGCATTTGTTTCAGGAGTTTGGCTCCGCGCCTTTGCAAGAAGATTACCTTATTATTGATCATTACGGAATCGATGCGGTTTGGGAGTCTGTGATGATGCGGTATCTTGCAAGAGTTCTTGTGATAGACGATCTGGCGAACCGACCCCATAACTGCCATCTGTTGCTTGATTCCAATCATTATGATGATATGGAAACTCGTTATAATAAGCTAGTATCGCCTAATACCATACAACTTTTAGGACCGGGATACGCTCTACTAAGACAAGAGTTTGGATGCGAAAGAAACCGGTTAAACATTCGATCCCCGAAAACGCATACCAACATCTTGGTTTGTTTCGGAGGGACGGATCCGACGAACGAAACACTTAAAGTGGTCAAGGCCCTGAGCGGCACGACCCAAAGTAATAAGAAGCCGATGTACCATTTAACCGTAATCTTGGGTGCGTCTAATCCGAATATTGGCATTATATCAGAAGTGTGTAAGGACTTGGATGGCATTCAGGTCTTGGTTCAGCCAAGATCCATGGCTGAGGAAATGAGAAAGGCGGACTTGGCCATCTGTTCGGCCGGAACCATTACTTGGGAACGATATTGTATGGGGCTTCCTGCTCTTCTTATTGCGATTGCAGATAATCAGGTGGCGGTGGCTCAACAAGCGGAATCCATGGGGTTAGACAGATACTTGGGAGAATCTAAGAATGTAATAGATGCTGACATTATGAACGCATTGATTGCTCATATGAATGAAGATCACGACTTCATCAATAGATCAAAGGAAAGGGTAATGAATTTGGTCGACGGTAAAGGGGCGGAGCGCGTGGTTAAAGCGCTTCTTGCTACAGAGAGACCATAAATTTATTGCTAATTAGGCGGCCGACAATGGAGATTAAACTAAGGTATGTGAATGAGCAGGATAAGTGGATAATCTACAATTGGTCAAATGATGTAACAACTAGAAAAATGTCTTTTAACTCGAAAGAGATTTCAAAAGAGCAGCACGATTTATGGTTCGAAAGTCTATTGGCCTCTTCACGTTGCTGGATTGCTGAATTGGCTGAAGGGTCCCTTCCGGTCGGCATGTTCAGAGTAAATGGAGAGGGGATCGTTGGAATCTCCGTATCCGGTGATTACAGGGGTAAGGGAATTGGGACATCAATCTTGGAAGAAGCCATTAAACTATTGGAGAGAGAGAAAGAGATACATCATATCTCAGATTTGGTAGCCTTTATTAAGATAGTCAACGAGCCTTCGATATCCCTATTTAAAAAGGCGGGGTTTGGATGCGAAGGAATTACCGAGTACAGTGGATCTGTATGTTATAAATATGTCTATAAACTATAACTTCTATATTGGAGGTCAATTATGAATTCCCAGGTGTCCATAGACCAGCGTATCATATCTGGAGATACGCCCCCCTTCATCATTGCAGAGATGTCCGGAAATCACAATCAATCCCTGGAGCGGGCCATAAAGATCGTAGAGGCGGCCGCTGAAGCCGGAGCGGATGCTATTAAATTACAAACCTACACGGCTGAAACCATGACGCTGGACTTATCCGAAGACGAATTCTTCATCAATGATAAAAAGAGTCTATGGGAAGGAAAGTCCCTATATCGATTGTATCAAGAAGCATATACACCATGGGAGTGGCATGAGCCGATCTTCAAAAGATGCAAAGAGCTGGGGTTACTGGCATTCAGTTCTCCATTTGATAATACAGCTGTCGATTTTCTGGAGTCCTTAGACGTTCCTGCTTATAAAATAGCATCCTTTGAAAACAGCGATTTACCGTTGATTCGAAGAGCGGCATCTACAGGTAAACCGCTGATCATTTCTACAGGAATGGCCACGCTGGCGGAATTGGATGAGACCGTCGCGGCCGTAAGAGAGACTGGAAATGAACAATTAATTCTTCTAAAGTGCACCAGCACGTACCCTGCGTCTCCGGAAAATACGAATTTAATGACCATTCCGCATCTACAAAAGCTCTTCGGCTGCCAGGTAGGCTTGTCCGATCATACCATGGGTGTCGGAGCGGCAGTAGCCAGCGTAGCTCTAGGAGCAACTGTGATCGAAAAGCACTTCACTTTGTCGAGAGCGGATGGAGGAGTCGATTCTTCTTTTTCGCTCGAGCCTCATGAATTGAAGTCTTTGGTAGAGGAATCCAAAAGAGCTTGGCTAGCTCTAGGACAAGTAAAGTACGGTCCGACAGATTCAGAAAGAGCATCCTTGCAATTTCGACGTTCTTTGTATATTTCCAAGGATATGAAAAAGGGCGAGGTATTGACGGAAGAGAACGTGAGGATTATTAGACCTGGATACGGCCTGTCGCCTAAATACTTCGAATTTGTCATAGGTAAACCGATCACGAAAGATTCGAAGAAAGGTACACCCCTTAGCTGGGATTTGATTTAAACTCAAGTAGGATGGGAGAGTTGCAATATGAATATTTTACTAACTGGCGGGGCTGGATTTATTGGTCGTTGGGTTGCAAAAAGACTTTTGGATGAAGGCTATAACCTGTGGGTGCTGGATGATCTATCTAACGGGAGGGAAGAGAACCTTACTGAGATTATTAATCATCCGGGATTTAAACAGTTCATTAAGGGATCTATCTTAGATGAAAGCTTGCTTTCCTCTTTATTTGACGCTCATAGATTTGAGATTTGCTATCATTTGGGAGCCTCCATAAACGTTCAGGATTCAATTGACGAACCTAGAACCACCTTTAATAACGATACGATTGGTACATTCTACGTTTTAGAGCAGTGCCGCAAATACAACACTAAAGTTGTCTTCATGAGCACTTGTATGGTCTATGATCGTTGCAATGATGAAACGGGCATTGATGAGAACCATCCTACTAAGCCGGCTTCACCTTATGCGGGATCAAAAATAGGCGCAGAAAATATGGTTCTATCCTATTACTACGCTTACGGTCTTCCTACGGTCGTCATTCGCCCGTTCAACACTTACGGCCCCTTCCAAAAAACCGGCGGAGAAGGCGGCGTGGTGGCTATTTTTATCAAAAATGAGTTGGAAGGTAAAACGCTAAACATATATGGCGAAGGTACTCAAACGAGAGACCTTCTCTATGTTGAAGACTGCGCCCGTTTTGTCGTGTCTGCCGGCTTTGATGATCGTGTAAATGGAGAAATCGTGAATGCTGGTCTGGGTCGCGATATATCCGTAAATGATCTGGCGCTCTTAATCGCAGGAGATTCTTCTAAGATTCTACATGTACCCCATATTCATCCTCAAAGCGAAATTCAAAAACTTCTATGTAACTACGGTAAAGCCAAGCATTTGCTGGGATGGGAACCGCAAATTTCGTTGGAAGAGGGCATTCAAAGAACAAGAAAATGGATTGTTGAGGGCGGGCTTGCTTAAGGCTTTCTAAAGGAGGGGTACCGATGAAACCAGAAATCCGATCAAGTATGTTACCTTATGGACAACAATGGTTGGACGAAGATGATATTAATGCTGTAGTGAAAGTTCTTCGAAGCGACTTTATTACTCAAGGACCGGCGGTTAGGGAGTTTGAGGCAAAGGTAGCGAATTATGTGGGGGCTAAATATGCCGTGGCCTATGCCAACGGAACGGCTGCGCTTCACGGGGCATGCTACGCGGCTGGCATTGGTCCGGATGACGAGGTCATCACCAGCCCCATTACTTTTTTGGCAACGAGTAACTCTGTACTCTATCAAGGAGGTACTCCGGTTTTTGCGGATATTGATATGAATACCTACAATATTTCACCCGATAAGATCCAAGCTGCAATCACAAACAAAACAAAAGCTATCATTGCGGTCGATCTTACGGGGCAACCGGTAGAGGCGGATCGGATATCTATGATAGCCCGGAATCATAATTTGGTGTTTATCCAGGATGCCGCTCACTCTTTGGGTGCCAGCTATGACGGTAAGAAAGTCGGCACATTAGCGGATATGACCATGTTTAGCTTCCATCCTGTCAAGCATGTAACGACTGGAGAAGGGGGAGTGATCGTTACTGATGACGAAACCTACTATCGTAGACTCCTTCAGTTCCGAAATCACGGAATGACTAGAGAACCCGAAGAAATGATGAGGAATGATGGTCCTTGGTATTATGAGATGCAGTCTCTTGGTTACAATTACCGGATGACGGACATGCAGGCAGCACTTGGTGTATCGCAAATGGATAAACTAGATGGCTTTATAATGAGAAGAAGAGAAATTGTTAAGGCATACAATGAGCAACTTTCGGATATTAAAGGGTTAGTTCTTCCTCAGCAGCACCCTAAGGCAGATTCGAGCTGGCATCTATATGTCGTTCGATTTCTAGCTGATTGTTTTGATGGGTCAAGAAGAGAAATATTTGAAGCGCTACGACAGTACAACATTGGTGTTAATGTTCACTATATACCTGTTTATTTGCAGCCGTACTATAAAGGCTTAGGATATACGGAAGGCATTTGCCCGAATGCCGAGGCGTATTACGAAACAGCCATAACACTGCCACTTTTCCCTAAGATGAGCGACAAAGATGTGTCTGATGTTATCGCGGTGGTAATAGAGGTGGCCCTCCGTTATGCAAGGTAAAAGCTATAATGGAGCCTGAGATGATTAAAGTTTATAGCCTTCCTAGCACCATATAAACACCCATTTGTTTATGAAAATATATTTTACGATCTATTTCGCAAATGATAAGTTCAAAGATGCATAATATTCATTCTCTTGTTTCACCACCGCTCTCCCTGGTTAATGAATAAGGAGGGCTCTTTTTTTCATCCCGCCGCTAACTAACTTTCCTAGACACGCCAGTTTTTATTCGACAAGGATTTACAATATTTTTACAGGAAAACCTAATCCTTGGTAATTGACACTGGTGAAGTTTGGGTGGTATAGTCAGAAATGTGGGCTTGGTCACAGGGTCACACTCTTATTTGATAATGAAGGGAATGTTAGTGCATGCAAGGTAAAGTGAAATGGTTCAACGCAGAGAAAGGTTATGGCTTCATCGAGACTGAAGAGGGCGGCGACGTATTCGTACATTTCTCCGCAATCCAATCGGAAGGTTTCAAAACTCTGGAAGAAGGACAATCCGTCGAGTTTGAAATCGTTGAAGGCGCTCGTGGACCGCAAGCCGCTAACGTAATCAAATTATAATCATCCCGGCACAGCCGCGACCTACATATAACGGTATGATGGTTAAGAATTGAAGATTCGCTAGCAACAGACCCTGGGAACTTACCCGGGGTCTTATTTTGTTGTTTCGGTGAGGTTTCGGGGAAGGGCGCAAGTACCTTCGCGTCCATGCCTTTTGAATCCGCACCAATGCTTCAACATAGCAGATTCTAAACGAGGTGAGTTCATGAATTTCCGTAAGCTTCTCAAATGGATTCCAGCATTAGCTATCATGATACTGTTATTCGCTCTTTCGGCCCAGTCATATGAGGAGCAGAACCTGCAGCCCGAAATCGAGAGGAAGGTTACTCATACCTCGGCCTCCGAATGGTTGGATGGAATCTCCTTTACTTATGCAGGACGGGAGATTAGTGCCGAGAGTTTGGGAACAGCAGGCTTTATCGAATTTTTCATTCGCAAGGGCGCCCATTTTTCGGTGTATGGATTGCTAGGGTTATTTGCGGCATTTGCCTTGAATTCCGGACGAAGGGGAAGGGACTTTGGCTGGACTTTGGCTATCTCCTTTCTCTATGCCTGCTCGGATGAACTGCATCAGACCTTTATGCCGGATCGGACCGGACTGGTGGAGGATGTGTTGCTGGATACGACGGGCGCAGCATTCGGTGCTCTTGTTATGCTCCTGATCTGGAGGATCGTTGAACGAAGGAAGGCCAAAGCCCGGCACGATTAGCGTTAAAGCAAAAGCACAACTTGAACTAAAGAATGGGATGCAGTATCCTTGCTCAACTTATGGTCATAAAACATTCAAAATTACCGCAGCTCCAGCACCCGGGCACTCTGCGGTTTATTGAGCTGAAACAGCGCTGTTAGCTTAGTTAGGCAGCACTTTATGCTGGATTTACAATTTTTACTTTGGGCTAACATCGTGGTATAATGAAGGTGTAAAGCAAAGGAGGAGTGCCCAATGAATTATAGTATTCGTGGACAACAAATTGAAGTGACTGAGGCCTTGAGAGACTATGTTGACAAGAAGCTCAGCCGGCTTGACAAGTACTTTGATGCACCCCTTGCTTCCGAAGGTCACGTCACTTTAAGTGTCGTGCGCGGCTTGCACGTGGTTGAGGTAACGATACCACTTTCCGGCGGCGTTGTGCTTCGTGCAGAGGATCGCAGCGATGATATGTATGCATCGATGGATGCGGTTGCGGACAAGCTCGAACGCCAGATTCGCAAGCACAAAACGAAGATTAACCGTAAGTTCCGCCAAGAGGGCAGTCTGAAGACGTTGTTCGTTGAGAATACGGCCGGTAACGGCAACGTAGCTACGATGGAAGACATTGACGACGATTTGGAACTGGTCCGCACCAAGCGCTTTAATCTGAAGCCGATGGATGTGGAAGAAGCAATTTTGCAAATGAACATGGTTGGCCACAATTTCTTTGTTTTCTCCAACATTGATACGCAGGAAATTAACGTGGTTTACAAACGGAATGACGGGAAATACGGGCTGATCGAGAAAGAATAGATACCTATTTTTTGTTAATCTCGTGATCCATCATTTATTTTTAGAATAATTATTAACGTATCCAATCATGACGATTGTTTGAATGAGAGTGGTAATTCTTGCAATTGAAGTAAAAGGAACGAGCCTTTACCCGTGCGCGGGTAGGGCTCTTTATTCGTATAGATGGGGTTTTGACAGTGCCCCGGCGGTGATACCGTGTGTTGCGGCATGCCTTACAAACTGTTACAATTTAGGCAAATCATCTGTTTATGCATGAAAGGGGTAAACCATGCTGGGATTAATGAAGAAGATTTTTGGCGACACGAACGAACGTGATGTCAAACGTCTTATGAAGACGGTAGATTATATTAATACATTGGAACCACAATTCGAAGCTCTTTCGGACGAGCAGCTGCAAGCGAAAACCGCCGAGTTCCGTGAACGGATCGAAAAAGGCGAAACGCTGGATGAGCTTTTGCCGGAAGCTTTTGCAACAGTAAGAGAAGCGTCCAAGAGAACGCTGGGTATGCGCCATTTTAACGTACAGCTGGTGGGCGGGATGGCCCTTCATGAAGGCCGGATCGCTGAGATGAAAACCGGTGAAGGTAAAACCCTGGTCGGGACCCTGCCGGTTTATTTGAATGCGCTCCTGGGCAAGGGAGTTCACGTCGTTACCGTCAACGATTACTTGGCCCAGCGCGATAGCCAGCAAATGGGACAAATTTATAATTTCCTAGGAATGACCGTAGGGGTCAATCTGAACGGCATGGAGCATCATGAGAAGCAAGAAGCTTATGCCTGCGATATTACTTATGGAACGAACAATGAGTTCGGTTTTGACTATCTCCGCGATAACATGGTGCTGTACAAGGAACAAATGGTACAACGCCCGCTCTACTTCTGTATCATTGACGAAGTGGACTCCATCCTGATTGACGAAGCACGGACCCCGCTGATTATTTCCGGACAAGCCCAGAAGTCGACGGAGCTGTACTACGCCGCTGACCGTTTTGTGAAGCGCCTGGTTGCCGAAGAAGATTATACGGTGGATATTAAGGTAAAAGCGGTATCCCTTACCGAAAAAGGGGTAGCGAAAGCCGAGAAAGCGTTCGGCATCGAAAACCTCTATGATCACAGCCACATTACTTTGAATCACCATGTCGTACAGGCGCTTAAAGCGAACGTAATCATGCGTCGTGACGTAGACTATGTGGTGACTGAAGATGAAGTTCTGATCGTCGATGAGTTTACGGGCCGGATTATGCAAGGCCGCCGCTATAGCGACGGATTGCACCAAGCGATCGAAGCGAAGGAAGGCATCGAGGTTCAAAACGAATCTATGACGCTCGCTACGATTACGTTTCAGAACTACTTCCGGATGTATCGCAAACTGGGCGGGATGACCGGTACGGCCAAGACGGAAGAAGAGGAATTCAAGAAAATTTACGGCCTTGAAGTGCTGCAGGTGCCGACGAACCGGCCGAACCAGCGTCAAGATTTGCCGGATGTTGTATATAAGAGCGAAAGCGGCAAATTTAAAGCTGTGGTTGACGAAATCGTCAACCGTCATAAGCTGAACCAGCCGGTGCTTGTCGGTACGATTTCGATCGAGAACTCCGAACTGGTCTCCGAAATGCTGAAGCGCAAGGGCGTACCTCATAAAGTCCTGAACGCGAAGTATCATGCCGAAGAGGCCGAGATCATTTCCCGTGCCGGTGAACCGGGCTCCGTGACGATCGCCACCAACATGGCGGGACGCGGGACCGACATTTTGCTGGGCGACGGCGTATCCGAGGTTGGCGGCCTGCATATCATCGGTACGGAGCGGCATGAATCGCGCCGGATCGATAATCAGCTGCGCGGCCGTGCCGGTCGTCAGGGCGACCCGGGTTCGACCCAGTTCTATCTGTCCCTTGGCGATGAACTGATGAAGCGTTTTGGTGCCGACAATGTTCTGAACATGATGGATCGTTTGGGCTTTGAAGAAGATCAGCCGATCGAGAGCAAAATGATCACACGTGCGATCGAATCCGCGCAAAAACGGGTAGAAGGCAATAACTTCGACGTTCGTAAAGTCGTTCTTCAATATGACGATGTCATGAATCAGCAACGCGAAATTATTTATAAACAGCGCCGCGAGCTGCTGGAATCCGAAAATATCAAGCAAATTATCGTAGATATGATCAAGCCGGTCATCGAGCGAGTTGTCGAAGCGCACACCAGCGATGAGATTCCGGAGAACTGGGAACTGCAAGAAATTGCCGATTACGTCAACAGCAAGCTGTTGGATGAAGGCGCAGTTACCAAGGATGAGCTCTGGGGTAAAGAGTCGAACGAAATGGTGGATTATATTTTTGACCGTGTCATGGTAAAATATGATGCACGCGAACAAGCGCTGGGCGAGGAAATGGTCCGCGAGTTCGAAAAAGTAATCGCCCTTCGTTCGGTTGACAGCAAGTGGATGGATCACATCGATGCCATGGACCAATTGCGCCAGGGGATTCACCTTCGCGCCTACGGCGGCACGGATCCACTGCGTGAGTACCAGTTCGAAGGCTACGAGATGTTCAATCAGATGGTTGCCAGCATCCAGGAAGAAGTGGCCATGTATATCATGAAAGCCCAAGTGGAAACGAACCAGGAACGTCAAGCGGTCGTGGATGAGGATAAGATCTCTACCAGCGGTGAACCGGCCGAGAAGCGTCCGGTCAAACGCGGGGAAGAAATCGGGCGTAATGACCTTTGCCCTTGCGGCAGCGGCAAGAAGTACAAACATTGCCACGGGCAGAACGCATAAGAGAGCCGAGAGATCAGGAAGCTCTGAAAGAAAGCGGGGGGCCGTCCGTGTCGGATGGCATCCCGTTTTTCGCTTGCATATTATTAATTTGAGAAAGGTGGTATTACAGCATGATCGATCCGAGCGTAAAACAGGACATGCGAGAAATAACCAAGAAATTATCCAACCTTAGGGGGTCTCTTTGACTTAGACCTCAAGCAGGAAATGATCGCGAACTATGAGGAAAAGATGGCGGCTCCCGATTTTTGGGACGACAACGATAAAGCACAAAGCTTAATTGCCGAGCTCAACGCCGTCAAATCTTCCGTGGATCAATACAGCGCGCTGCAGCAGGAGTACGACGATGCTGAAATGATGGCGGAGCTGGCCGAGGAAGAGGGCGATGAGTCGCTCGCCGCGGAGATCGGCGCATCGGTGGCATCGCTGGTGAAGAAGCTGGAGGAATTCGAGCTGCAGCTGCTGCTGAACCAGCCTTACGATAAGATGAACGCGATCCTGGAGCTGCATCCGGGCGCCGGCGGCACCGAGTCCCAGGACTGGGGCCAGATGCTGCTGCGGATGTACACTCGCTGGGCAGAGAAGCGCGGCTTTAAAGTGGAGACGCTCGACTATCTGCCGGGCGACGAAGCGGGGATCAAGAGCGTCACCTTGCTGATCAAAGGGTATAATGCATACGGCTATTTGAAGGCGGAAAAAGGCGTGCACCGCCTGGTGCGCATCTCCCCGTTCGACTCTTCCGGCCGCCGTCATACTTCTTTTGTCTCCTGCGACGTAGTGCCGGAAATTACGGAGGACGTGGAAGTCGATATCCGGACGGAGGATCTCAAGATCGATACGTACCGGGCCAGCGGCGCGGGCGGCCAGCACATTAACACCACGGATTCGGCGGTGCGGATTACGCACTTGCCGACGGGCGTTGTGGTGACGTGCCAGAACGAACGCTCGCAGATCAAGAACCGGGAGCGCGCGATGACGATGCTCCGTTCCAAGCTGTACGAGCGCAAGCTCGAGGAGCAGCGGAAGGAGCTGGATGAGATCCGCGGCGAGCAATCCGATATCGCCTGGGGCAGCCAGATCCGTTCCTATGTCTTCCACCCGTACAGCATGGTCAAGGACCATCGCACTTCGGTGGAGACGGGCAACGTTGGCGCCGTCATGGACGGCGATCTCGATGCCTTTATCGACGGATACCTGCGGAGTCAGATTCAGAGCGAAGCGCAATAATGCAATACTCCCGGCATTTGTCACTAGGCAAGCCGGTAGAAAAAGGATAGAACCGATTCCTGCACCGCGGAAGTCCGGTCAGGAAGGGACGCTGTCTTCCCCCTAGGAAGCAAGTATCTCTTCCAGTGCCGGTCGCATCCGCCAAGGTGCGGGAATTTTTTTGGATCAGTGAGGAGGGGCAAGCGGTGCCGCCGAAAACCCGCAAACGCAGAATTAACGAATACATTCCATTAACCGGACCCGCCCGGCATACGATCGACACCCTGATGATTATCGTGGGGTCTTTCATCACCGCGTTGGCCTTTAATTTATTTTTGGTGCCGAATCACATCGCTTCCGGCGGGGTGTCCGGCTTGTCCGTCATCGCGCAGTCGCTGTTCGGCATTGAACCCGCCTACACGCAGTGGGCTCTGAATATTCCGCTCTTTATTGCGGGATTTATGCTGCTAGGCCGGGATTACGCGATCCGTTCCCTGCTTGGAACGGTGGTACTTCCGTTGTTTGTCTTTTTAACCAAGGATTTTCCCGTGCCGACTACAGATCCGCTGCTGGCTTCTTTATATGGCGGGATCGGCGTTGGCCTCGGTCTGGGCATCGTGTTCCGGGGCAGAGGCTCTACCGGCGGATTGTCTACGCTGGCTCAGATTATTCAGAAGTACAGCGGCCTGAGCCTTTCCGTATGCGTAGTGCTTATGGATGGCATGGTGATCGCTCTTGCCGGCTTCATTCTTTCACCTGAAAAAGCGCTGTACGCGCTGATCGGCCTGTACATTACAGGCAAGATTATCGATGCCATTGAGCTAGGCTTCAATTATACAAAGGTGGCTTATATCATCGCGGATAATACCGAAGCGATCTCTAAGGCGGTGCTATCCGAGCTCGACCGCGGGCTGACGAAGCTGAATGCGCAAGGCGGCTACACGGGGGATAATCGGACCGTGCTTATGGTCGTCGTCGGCCAGAGCGAAGTGACCCGGCTTAAGACGCTGGTGCAGACCTTGGAGCCGACGGCTTTTGTCATCATCACGAACGCCCATGAAGTATTGGGCGAAGGCTTCAAGCGAACACCGTGACGCTTCTACCATCTACCGAGTAATAAAAAAGCAACAAGGGCGAGCTCCGTATCCGGGAGTCTCGCCCTTGTTTTTTTACATCATTAATTCTTCGGTATCCGCATTATTAAAATAATATTCATCATAGAAGTCCGTTACGATCCATTGCCCATCCTTATACGTCAGCTCGCAGGCCTGATTAAAGATGGTGTCTTCGGAGGCGGAATTACTCGGATCCTCAGAAAGACTGAAGGATTGGCTGAAATGAGCTTGAACGCTGACATTGGCCCGTAAATCCTCGCCCCATTCCAACAGCTCGATGCTGCTCATATCGAAGACGACTTTGTTTACTTTGCCATCATATACAATATTCTGTGCCTGCATTTCCTGAATCAAGTAATCTACGGCCTGCTTAACTTCACCCGACATATGGGAAGCGGTTGAAGTATCCTGCGAACTCAGTGCAGTCGCCAACTCCTGGAAGAAGCTCTGGGTCGCGGATTTAACCGATTCCCGGAAATCCTCGTTTTCCGGTTCAAGATCCGCTTGGATATAATCCGTGTCGATCGGGAAGACCTCACTTTTTATAACGCCCCAAGGGAATTCTTTTTCCACATAAGCCTCGCTGCTGCCGTCTACAAGAATTGGTCCGATGTCCGCATAGTCCCCATGAGTGAGGCCGGTATCTTTACCATCGATAAAAATAGCCGCATCTTCATAGTTGGAAGCTATCCGTATATAATTGCCGTCCAAATCCAGATCCACGTCGTAGTAAGCAATGGGGTCGCTCAAGGTTAATGTCTTTTCGGCTTCCATGGAGGCGTAATCCCCGGTGTACTTTGCTTTGAACGTGTGTTTGCCAGGCATTACGGGGCCGACTTTATCTCCGTAGTATTCCTCTTTGGAGGTAACCAGTTCTTTTCCGTTTACCGTAATTTTGGTTCCGGCATAGGTGGTAGTGACATAAGGGTAAAAAGGCGTAACTACCAGTGCGTAATCATTGTAAAAAAGGAGCCGTTTGCCGGTCTTCTTGACTTTGACGATGGAATCGTCATAGCTTCCCATGGCCAGCATGGCATCTTTTTTCTGTTTGTACAATTTGACCTGGGCCCGCAAATCTTCAGCGACGGCAGCCCGGTTAAAGGTGTCGTCCTTGAGATAATCCAGCAGCGGTTTCACGCTGTCCTTGTCAACGACCAGACTCTTTTCCCCCGGTTGAAGCATCGACGCGAGGGTTTCGGCATCGCCGTCTTTCAAAGCTTTTTCAAATTTGGCAATGAGCCGGTTTCCGTCGGTCAGATAGGCACCGGTGGCATAAAGGCCGCCAAGGATAACAACGAAGGCAAGCACCCCGATCACAATCCACTTGCGACGCTTGATCCAGGACAGGAAGGAGCCTGCTCCTTTCTTCCATTCGATTTTGGCCTCCTGCTCGGGAAGGGACTGGGCAGGTACGTAAGCCGGAATATTTGCCGGTTCAACTACCTGACTAGGTGTTGCTGCTGCCGGTTCAACCACCGGAGTAGGTGCTGCCGCTACCGGTGCATTCGCCGGTTCGATCTTCTGTTCAACCGGGGCCCCGCATTCCGGACAGAATTTGACCTGGGCCTCAAGTTTTGTTCCGCATTCAATACAATAACTCATAGATTATTCCTTAACCTCCCAAAAGTGAATTTAGAACAACCCGCCGAAGCCAAAGCCCAAGCTGGAATTTGCAAATTTGACGAGAATGTATCCGAAGGCCAGGTTCGCAATGACGGCTCCGTAGAGCGGATCCAGTCCATTCATGCTCTCTTTGCGGAAGCTGAGCACGGTTGCGGTGATGGACCCAAAAATCAAGGCCAGAGAAATCATAAACAGGAAGAGGCTGAATTTGTCTCCCAACTCAAGCACGAAACTTAGTATGCAGAGCAGCAAGGACGCCGTTGCCGGAACGAGCATCGTTCCGAGCTTTGCGGTGACGGCCATAAAGTCGGTAGCAATACGTCCGAGCCGGATGGCTGCAAAAGCAAGCGCGCTGGCCAGAATCAAGGCGATCCAGATCAGCAGGAACGGCCGGAGCACTCTTTTTCCGAAATATTCGCCATATCCGTCCAACAGGTTAGGAATATAAAAGACCAGCGGAAGCAATAACGAAGTTAAAATAATGGTCAGCAGCCCGTTCGTGAAATGCGGCTTGCCGACATTTTTGGCCGTCATGAAAGGATGCATTAAAGCCTTGATGTAAAAATTGCCGAACTGCTTGCTGATTTGGGAGCCCTGCTGCACGAATTGGCTCTGTTTCACCTGGTCCCAGCCTTTGGCCATGGAAGGCAGTGCGGGAACTTCCTGAGGTGTATGTGCCGGTGGTGCCGAGGCAGAAGCTGCCGGCTGTATCTGTGGTGGTGCAGAAACTGGTATGTATGCCGGGGCCGGAGCCGGGGCGGGCGAATTGGCTGGTGTCATCGTCGGAAACGAAGCCGCCTCGGGCGCCGATGCCGATGCTGATGCCGATGCAGACGTGAAATCCGGTCCTATGTGGCCTTCCATAGCTGCGGCGGATTCAACCGGGGCCTCCTGCACAGATTGCTCAGTCAGCGGCACTCCGCATTTCACACAAAATTTTCCTTTCTCATAAACCTGACCACACTGCATACAAATCATATGTAATCCAACCTCCTAAAGTTATGTAAAAGCACAGATACTTCCAGAATAGTTGTTAAACAATCACTGCGTCAAACCATTAATTGGTATATAATCAAAAAAGGCTGACATAAATCAAAATTATTTCATTGTATATATATAAATGTGAATGTATAATAATACGTAATTGCAATTAGGAATGCATCAGACGGAATTTATAGAGCCGTAAGAGGGGAAAGAGAGGTAAGCTTGTGAGTGGAGAAAAATTAAAAGTCGCTATTGTCGGTTCCACCGGATATGGAGGGGTGGAGCTGATTCGTTTTTTATTGGGGCATCCGGAGGTGGAGATCACATCCGTCATCTCGTCATCAAGCTCGGGTTTACCGATTACGGACGGATTTCCGCATCTGAGCGAAATTGTGCTGCAAAACCTGGAGGCTGTTGATCCGCAAGCGATTGCTGAAAAAGCGGACGTTGTATTCACAGCCACGCCGTCGGGCGTCAGCGGCAAGCTGGTTCCAGAGCTGTTGGCAGCCGGACTTAAAGTGATCGATCTCTCGGGAGATTTTCGGATCAAGGACGGGGCGGTTTACGAAACCTGGTATAAGCATGAAGCTCCCGCCGCTGAACTGTTGGAACAGGCGATTTACGGATTAGCTGAGCTGAACGGCGATGCCGTTAAGGGTTCGGAGTTTATCTCCAATCCAGGCTGTTACCCGACCGCAACGCTCCTGGGCTTAATCCCTGCACTCCAAGCAGGCTGGATCAATCCCAAGTCGATTATTATAGACGCTAAATCAGGGGTATCCGGAGCGGGCCGGGGCACGAGCCTAATGACCCATTATGCGGAAATCAATGAAAACCTGAAAGTATATAAGGTCAATAAGCATCAGCATATTCCCGAGGTGGAACAATGCCTTTCGCAGATTGCCGGCGAACCGGTAACCGTTACGTTTACGACCCATCTGGTACCGATGACCCGGGGGATTATGACCACGATGTATGCGGGGCTGATTGGGACCCACACCGAGGCGGAGCTTGTGGAGTTGTATCGCCACTATTATGAGGGTCGGCCGTTCGTACGTGTTCGTGAAGCCGGGAAGTGGCCGGCTACGAAGGAAGTGTTCGGTTCGAACTATTGCGATATCGGCTTTGCCGTAGATGAGCGGACCGGGCGGCTGACCATCGTATCCGTCATCGACAACGTAGTTAAAGGTGCCGCAGGCCAGGCGATTCAGAATTTGAATCTGATGATGGGCTGGGACGAAACGACAGGGCTTTTGTTAAGTCCGGTATATCCATAGATTAGCCATTATAAAATGAACTGAAATAAATTCAACTGATATTGCAAGTTCAAAAAGTCGGCTTTTCAGCACCGAGAAGGTTGCGAGAATCCGAAGAAGGAGGAACGGAGTGTAGGCAAAACCTACATGAGTACCGGACTTCGAGGGTGAACGCAAGATTCGATGTCGAATCAACCACTTGAAAGACCTCGTGATCAAAAGATGGCTTTTTGACTACCTCGAATGATTATATAAGTGTGAGTTCAAAAAGTCAGGTTATCAGGACCAAGAAGGTTGGATGAAGCTAGGGACTGAGTAGCGGAGCGTACATGGGTACGTGAGCAACGGAAGGCCCGACTGAATTCAAGATTCGACGTCGAATCTGCTTCATGATCCCCTTCGTCGTGGAAAGATGACTTTTTGAACAACCTCTAGATTTGTTCGTCAAAACGAAAGGAGAAGGTCATGGGAGTAGTTAGTTTGTTTAGCGTGGCGCCGGAGGGCTCCATTACCTCGCCGAAGGGATTTCGGGCAGGAGGGCTGCACTGCGGCTTGAAAAAAACGGCGCGCAACGATCTCGGTGCGATCGTGTGCGAGGTGCCGGCGGTGGCGGCGGCCGTTTATACGACGAACGTGTTCCAGGCCGCCCCGTTGAAAGTGACGCGTGAGAGCATCGCGTCAGGCGGGCGGCTGCAGGCCGTCGTCGTCAACAGCGGCAACGCCAACGCCTGCACCGGGAAGCAGGGCGAAGCCGATGCTTACGCCATGCGGGCCGCCGCGGCAGACGCCCTCGGGCTGGCTGAGCACGACATCGCCGTCGCTTCGACCGGCGTCATCGGCGAGTTGCTGCCGATGGACCGGGTCTCGACGGGGATCGCCGGTCTGCCGGCTGTGCTGTCGGCTGAGGACGACGGGGCCGAGCAATTCTGCCAGGCGATTCTCACGACCGACCTCGTAAAGAAAGAGGTCTGCGTCCGGCTGGCGGTCGACGACCGTGAAGTATTGATCGCCGGGGCCGCCAAAGGCTCCGGCATGATCCATCCGAACATGGCGACGATGCTCGCCTTTGTGACGACCGACGCCGCTGTGGAGCCGCAGGCGCTGCAGCAATTGCTCGGCGCTACGACGGACGTGACCTTCAATATGATCACGGTCGACGGCGATACGAGCACGAACGACATGCTGGTCGCCATGGCCAGCGGCCTGGCCGACAACCGGCCGCTGGCGCCGGGCCATCCCGACTGGGAGGCCTTCGCGGCCGCATTCCGGCACGTGTGCGAGACGCTCGCGCAGGCAATCGCCCGCGACGGTGAAGGCGCCACGCGCCTGGTCGAGGTGACGGTGGAAGGCGCCGTCACCGAACAATCGGCTCGGGCGATCGCCAAGACGGTGATCGGCTCGAGCCTGGTGAAGTCGGCCGTATTCGGAGCCGACGCCAACTGGGGCCGCATCATCGCGGCGGTCGGCCGCGCCGGGGAGCCGGTGAACCCGGAAACCGTCGATATCAAGCTTGGCGATATCGTCGTATTATCCGGTTCCCGGCCGATTCCTTTCGACGAGGAGGCAGCCCTCGTCTACCTGCAGGGCGACACGGTAACCATCCATGTCGACCTGCATAACGGCAAAGGCAGCGCCACTGCGTGGGGATGCGATTTGACCTACGACTATGTAAGAATCAATGCGGCTTACCGCACTTAACCATAATAGAGGATAAGATAGCTACCGATTTGACGGAGAGAGGAGCGTTAAGATGAGAATCGTATTGGAAGGCGGCCAGCTGTCCGCCGCAGGCCTTGGCCTCGGCGCGAAGCGGACGTTTGTCATGAAATGTGGAGGAAGCACACTGGAGGAATTGCCGGATTCGTTTTATAAAGATCTGGCTGAACTGCAGGAGAACGGAACTCAGCCTGTGATCGTGCATGGCGGCGGACCGGCTATCTCGGACAACTTGGGCAAACTCGGGATCGACACCCATTTCGTGAACGGGTTGCGTTATACCTCTGAAGAGGTGCTGGACGTAGTCGAGATGGTACTGGCGGGCAGCATCAACAAGAAAATCGTTCGCCGGATCGGTCAATCGTCAGGCAAGGCAGTCGGTTTGTCTGGCGTCGATGGTGCTCTGATTCAGGCGAAGCCGGTGACAAACTCAGCCGAAGTTGGCCTCGTGGGCGAAGTAACCGGCGTCAATGCGGCGCTCATCGAAGGCGTAGTGAAGCTCGGCTTCATGCCGGTCATCGCTCCGGTCGGCATCGATGCGGACGGACAGCGTTACAATATTAATGCCGACACCGCTGCGGGAGCGGTGGCTTCCGTGCTGGGGGTTCAGCAGATGATCGTGGTTACAGACGTGCCCGGCATCTTAAAAACGGTCAACGGTGAGAAAAGAGTACTTCAAACGGTGACCGTCCAGGAAATCGAAGACATGATTCAGACCGGTGAGATTTACGGCGGAATGATCCCTAAGGTACGGGCGGCGATTGCCTGCATCAGCGGCAAAGTTAATGAAGTCGTCATCGTGGACGGCAGCGAGCCCGGCGTCTTGCGCAAGGTACTGGCAGGCGAAACGATCGGCACAAAAATCGTGCGCATGTAGTGGCACGTCCTTCATTTAATGCGTTATAGTAAAAGAAGAATATCGCGTTGCATCGAGAAAATGTGATTGGATTTAATCCAATTAAACGTTAGGAACTTTAGGGAAACTGGCTCTTCATTGTATAAAATCCAACGAAAAAGCCGGAAAAGCACAGCTTTCATAGTTTTTTGGGGAAGTCATTGGATATTATCCAATGACTTCGTCCGAAAAGCAGATAAATCGCTAGTTAGTTGGAAAATCTCCAATGAGTTCGGCCGATGCGCTTGATGATAGGTTTGCAGCTGATTCAGATAGGTGATAGGTAATTGGATATTTCCAACTATAATTTCGATCAAACGCCGTTTGGCGGAGTTTCATTGGAAATATCCAATAGGATAGGGACAAAGATGGGGCTTGTACTGCTTTTTGCGGAAACTCATTGGAAATATCCAATAGGGGTGCTAGGTATGGCGAGAATTCGTTAAATCTATTGGAAATATCCAATGAGATGGGACTTGGAAATGGAATTGGACTTGAATCCAACCTAACCCAATCCAACCCAATCCAATCCAACCCAATCCAGCGAGTGGGGCTTACCCGACAGAAGAAACAAAACGATCCAATTCATAATTAGATTAAATTTTAACCGATAGGAGTGAAAAGGATGGCACAAAGCGATCTTCAGGAGAATAAGACGGCTGCCGGCACAGTTCAAGAGGGGACGGGGGAACGCGGAGGGGCAAGCGCATTGTTTCCTACATATTCACGCTATCCGCTCAGCCTGGTAAAAGGCCACGGAAGCTGGGTCTGGGACGATCAAGGCAACCGCTATCTCGACTTTATGAGCGGGCTGGCCGTGACCAGTTTGGGGCATGCGCCGGAAAAGGTTAGGGAGAAGGTTAAGGCCCAGCTCGACGAGCTCTGGCATGTCTCCAACCTGTTCCAAATTCCGCAGCAGGAAAAAGCGGCTCGTATGCTAACCGAGATCAGCTGCGCCGACGCGGTGTTTTTCTGCAACAGCGGGGCGGAGGCGAATGAGGCCGCTATCAAGCTGGCCCGCCGCTATCACCAGAAGGTGAAAGGGACTGACTGGTACGAAGTGATCACGTTCGAACAGTCGTTTCACGGACGCACGCTGGCGACGCTCACCGCGACAGGCCAGCAAAAAGTGAAGGACGGCTTCCTTCCGCTCCCTGCAGGCTTCAAGACCGTGCCGCTTCACGACATGGACGCTTTGAAGGCAGCGATCGGACCGAATACGGCGGCCGTGATGCTGGAGATGGTTCAAGCCGAAGGCGGCGTGCATCCTGTGGATCGCGGATTTGTGCAACAATTGGCTGAACTGTGCAAGCAGGAAGGTTTGCTGCTGATCATCGACGAGGTGCAGACAGGCATGGCCCGGACGGGAACCTGGTTCGCTCATGAGCAGTACGGGATCGAGCCGGATATTTTCACGGCGGCTAAAGGAATTGCCAGCGGACTGCCGGCAGGAGCCATGCTCGCCAAGGAATACCTTCGTGAAGCCTTCACGCCGGGGACGCATGCGTCGACCTTTGGCGGCAACCCGGTTTCAGCTTCCGCTGTGGTGGCGACGATCGAGACGATGAAGGAAGAAGAGATTCCGAAACGGGCGGCCGAGATGGGCAAGTACCTGAGTGATCGACTGCGGGAGTCGCTAGCCGATAACCCGTTCGTGAAAGAAATTCGCGGACTCGGGCTGATTATCGGCATTGAATGCGCGGAGCCGGTAGGCGATATCGTGACAGCTGGACAGAAGAACAAATTGCTGTTCGTAACAGCAGGTCCGAACGTAATTCGGCTGCTTCCGAATTTGAAGGTGACCCATGAAGAGGTCGATCAGGCGGTCGATACGCTTGCGGCTCTGATTGCGGCCCATACCGCGAAGGAGGATAATAATCAATGAGCCTAACCGAATCAACTAAAGACACAAGCATAAGCATCGGCCTCAAGGGACGCGACCTGCTTGAACTGGACGATTATACAACGGAAGAGATACAGTATTTGATCGACTTGGCGATCGAGATCAAGGCCAAGCAGAAGAACGGAGAGGTTTACCAGCCTCTGAAGGGCAAGACCATCGGACTTATTTTTGAAAAATCGTCGACCCGGACCCGCGTGTCCTTCGAAGTCGGAATGTTCCAGCTTGGCGGACACGCGCTGTTCCTGAGCAAGAACGATATCCAGCTCGGCCGCGGCGAGACGATCGCCGATACGGCTGGCGTGATGTCGCGTTACCTCGACGGAATCATGATCCGTACGTTCGGTCATGATAAAGTCGTTGATCTGGCCAAATACGCAAGTATTCCCGTAATCAACGGTTTGAGCGATCTGGCCCATCCGTGCCAGGTGTTGGCCGATTACCAAACCATTTATGAGCACAAAGGCGTCCTGAAGGGCTTGAAGCTGGCCTATGTCAGCGATGGCAACAATATGGCGCACTCGCTCATGATCGGCGGAGCCAAGCTTGGCGTTCATGTGTCGGTGGCGAGTCCGGAAGGCTATGAGCCTGATCCGCAAGTCGTCGCGAGCGCCCAGGAAATCGCTAAGTCTACCGGTGCGATCATCGAAGTGGTCCGCGATCCGAAGGACGCGGTGAAAGATGCCGACGTCATCTATTCGGACGTATGGGCGAGCATGGGCTTTGAAGAGGAGCAAAAGGCGCGCGAAATCGCATTTGCATCCTATCAAGTCGATGAAGCCTTGGCCGCACACGCGAAACCGGACTATTTGTTCATGCACTGCCTGCCGGCACACCGCGGTGAGGAAGTCAGCGAAGGCGTCATCGACGGCAAGCATTCGGTTATTTTTGATCAGGCGGAAAACCGGCTGCACGCGCAAAAAGCGCTGATGGCAGCTTTAATGGGATAATTTTTTAGGAGGCTTCGATTATTATGGCAAAAGAAAAAATCGTACTGGCGTACTCGGGCGGACTGGACACGTCGGTTATTCTGAAATGGCTCAAAGAAACCTATGACGCTGAAATTATCGCCTTTACGGCGGATATCGGCCAGAAGGAAGAACTGGACGGACTGGAGGAAAAAGCGCTGGCTACCGGCGCCTCCAAGGTGTACATCGACGACCTGCGCGAGGAGTTTGCCAAGGACTTCATCTATCCGATGTTCCAATCGGGAGCCCTGTATGAAGGACAATACCTGCTCGGCACAAGTATTGCCCGTCCGCTCATCGCGAAACGCATGGTGGAAATCGCCCGCGCCGAAGGCGCTACGGCCATTGCCCACGGCGCTACGGGTAAAGGCAACGACCAGGTGCGTTTTGAGTTGGCGGCGGCTGCGATCGCGCCGGAAATCTCCGTTATCGCCCCTTGGCGTTTGAGTGAATTCCGCGACCGTTTCCCGGGCCGCGCTGAAATGATCGCTTACGCGGAAGAGAACGGCATTCCGGTTACCGCTTCTGCGGCTAAGCCTTACTCCATGGACCGCAACCTGCTGCATATCAGTTACGAAAGCGGCGTGTTGGAGGACCCTTGGTTCGATGCTTCTGCACCGGAAAACAAAGGGATGTTCCTGCTTAGCGCATCGCCGGAAGATGCTCCGGATCAGCCGGAGTACCTGGAGCTGACTTTTGAGCAAGGCAATTGCGTCGCATTGAACGGCGAGCAGCTTGATCCGCTTCGTGTTATGGAGAAGCTGAACGAGCTTGGCGGCAAGCACGGCATCGGACGGGTAGACATGGTCGAGAACCGCTTCGTCGGCATGAAGAGCCGCGGCGTATATGAGACGCCAGGCGGTACGATTCTGTTTACGGCTCACCGCAAAATGGAGTCGCTCACGATGGACCGCGAAGTGATGAACCTTCGCGACAGTCTGATCACCCGTTACAGCACGCTCGTGTACAACGGGTTCTGGTTCGCTCCGGAACGTCTCGCCTTGCAGGCCCTTGTCAACGAGAGCCAAAAGAACGTAACGGGAACGGTGCGAGTGAAGCTGTACAAAGGTAATATTATCGCGGCCGGCGTCAAGAGCCCGGTAAGTTTGTACAATCCGGATATCGCGACCATGGAAGCTGATCCGACGCAAGCTTACGACCAGGGAGACGCTACCGGATTTATCCGGCTGAACGCGTTGCGCCTGAAAGTGGGTTCTGGAGTAGAGCAAAACAGTAAGTAAGTCTTCTTAAACGCAATTAATCATTCACAAGATTAACGGACCGTCTGGCCGTTTCCTTACGCGGAGGAAGTATCCCTGCCGCCGGGAAACGGCCTGTGGTTTGATTCAGATAAGGAGTGAACCAAGGTGAGCAAGCTGTGGGGTGGACGCTTTACGAAACAGACCAACCGATTGGTGGAGCAATATACCGCTTCGATCGGATTTGATAAGGCGCTGGCGGAGGAAGATGTGCAGGGAAGCCTAGCGCATGTGACGATGCTCGGCAAGTGCGGCATTCTGCCGGAAGAGGATGTCGAGAAAATCAAGGACGGGTTGCATACCGTGCTTAACAAAATCAAACGAGGCGAGTTGGAATACTCCGTTTCGGATGAAGACATCCATATGAATATTGAGAAGCAATTGATCGATGAAGTCGGCCCCGTCGGAGGCAAGCTTCATACCGGACGCAGCCGGAACGATCAGGTTGCGACGGATATGCATCTGTACCTGCGCAAGCGGGTTGTGGAATTTGTAGGCTTGCTTCATGATCTTCAGGAAGCGCTGATCGGACAGGCCAAAGCCAATCAGGAAACAATCGTGCCCGGTTACACGCATCTGCAGCGGGCGCAGCCGATCTTGTTCGCCCATCATTTGATGGCTTACGTCTCCATGTTCCAGCGGGATATCGAGCGCTTGCAGGATAGTTACAAGCGTATCAATGTATTGCCGCTCGGCGCGGGCGCGTTGGCGGGAACCACATTCCCGATCGACCGTCACTTCGTGGCGGAGCAGCTCCATTTTGACGCGGTATACGAGAATAGCTTGGATGCGGTGAGCGACCGCGACTTCATCCTTGAATTTTTGGCTGACGCTTCGATCCTGATGATGCATTTATCGCGTCTCAGCGAGGAGCTCGTGATGTGGAGCAGCACGGAATTCCGGTTTGTGGAGTTGGATGATGCTTTCTGCACAGGCAGCAGCATTATGCCGCAAAAGAAAAACCCCGACGTCCCGGAACTGGTCCGTGGCAAAACCGGCCGTGTCTATGGCAATCTCATGGGTCTGCTCACCGTGCTGAAATCCTTGCCGCTGGCGTATAACAAAGATATGCAGGAAGACAAGGAAGGCATGTTCGATACCGTGGAGACCCTTCAGGGGGCTTTGCAGCTGTTTGCACCGATGATCGCGACGATGAAGGTCAACAGCGTGCGCATGCGCGAAGCGGTCAACAAGGACTTCTCAAATGCGACGGATATCGCCGACTTCCTGGCGAACAAAGGTCTGCCTTTCCGCCAGGCGCATGAAGTGATCGGCAAGACGGTACTGTACTGCATCCAGAACGACAAGTTCCTGCTTGATCTCACCCTGGATGAATTCAAACAATTCTCACCGTTGTTCGACGAGAGCATTTATAACGTGCTTCAACCGGAAACGGTGGTAAACGCACGGAACGTATACGGCGGTACGGCCTCCGGCCAAGTGGCCGCGGCGATTGCCCGGGCGGAAGCCAAGCTTCAGACTTCCGGCGAATGGGTGAAGGAATTTACGGAAAAGAGCAAATAGTGGATGAACCGCTAATAAGTTTGGAACAGCCTTCGATTTTGACGAAGGCTGTTTTTTTGTTTTCTTTACATGGTTTTACGGAAGATGAGTGGAAATATTGAACATTTTCATACAATTTCAGAAAATATATTAAAAATTCGTCGTAAATTGTCGAAATATAAGTTAGATCATTCCTTGCAATGATTAGAAGTCGCAATTTTCGAAATGTTGTTTTTGTTCACCTCACCTTAGATCCCTCACCTCATGTACATACATATTGAAAAGGAGATAAACCCATGAAAACCTTTTTTGCCAGCGTGGGGCGATTACTGGAAGTCCGGACGCTGCGCAACCGCATGTTATTCCTCTTTGCTGTCCTGCTGATTATCCCTAACTTAGTTATCGCATACTCGAATCTGGATAGTGCCAAAGGGCAGTTGCGTGACAAGATGAAAGAGAGCACCCGGTCGAGCGTCAATTTGTTGAATGATTCACTGAATCATATTGTAGAGGCGGAAGTTCGGAACATTGAGCAATTAGTGATGGAAATGGATTCCCAGAAGATTGACGCAAAATCTGCGGAATTGCGGACGCTCCTCGAACTGTTTATGGAGAAGCACCCCGAATTGGAGATTATTACGGTAGGCAATCAGAATGGAGCTTGGATGAAGGCTCCGGATCCAGGTAAGCAGGATTACGATCCCAGAGAAAGAGACTGGTACAAGGCAGCTTTAGCCAAGCCGGATCAGACCATTATTTTAGATCCGTTCAAATCGGCGACAACGGGGAACTACAACCTGTTCATCAGCCGGGCGCTGCCAGACGGTCAGGGAGCGATAACGGTATCTCTGGATCTGGCCAACGTCAATGAAATGGTCAAAAAGGTCAAACTTGGATCCAGCGGATACATTTATTTGCTGGACCGGACCAACCACTTCACTTCCCATCCGATGCAACCTGTAGGGGCGGAGGCGGTTGGAGACCATCTGGTCAAAATTCAGGGCGAGGAATCGGGATTTTTGGATTACAATAATCCGGATACCGGAAATGCCCAGACAGCTTATTTTACGACAAACGACTTAACCGGTTTTAAGATTGTCGGCGTACTGGAAACGAATGAATTTAGTAGAGCGTTGGCGCCTATTTTTTGGTCAGCCCTGATCGTATTAGGTATCTCCTTGGTAGTCGCCGGCGTACTGCTGTTCTTCTCGATCCGCAGCATCACACGCCCGATTGAGCGGCTGAACCAATCCGCGAAACGCGTAGGCGAGGGATTCCTGAATGAGGAAGTGATCATCACCCGGCGTGATGAGATCGGTGAACTGGCTGGAAACTACAATGAGATGGTAGGCTCGATCCGGCGAATGGTTCAAGGCATTTCTGAAGTTTCCAGCCAGCTTGCCGCATCAAGTGAAGAACTGACGGCCGGAACCGAGCAGAATGCCCGAGCGGTTGAGCATGTGGTCGGTCTGGTGCAGGAAACCGCAGCCGGCGCGGAGATTCAGGCGTCCGTTTCGGCGGAAAGCGCTAAGACCATGGAAGAGATGTCCATGGGCATTCGCAAAATCGCGGAAGCTTCAGGCACGATTGTGGAGTCCTCGCTTCAGACTGAACAGGATGTAAGGTTCGGAAGCGAGAAGGTTCTCCATGTTAGCCAACAGATGGAAGAGATTCACCGGTCAACCCGGGAATCTGCGGAACTGATGCATCAAATGAACGAACTCAGCGCTCAGGTGGCGGGAATGAGCAGCGCGATTTCGGACATTGCGGTACAGACTAATCTTCTTGCGCTGAATGCGGCGATCGAGGCTGCCAGAGCGGGAGAAGAGGGCCGCGGCTTCTCGGTCGTTGCCGGAGAAGTTCGGAAACTTGCGGAACAGTCCCGGACAACGGCGGAAAGAATTCAGCTGAGCATCGGACAGATGTCCGAGCTGACGGAAAAGGTCTATGAGGTAATGAACCGGGATGTCACCGAAAGCGTGGAACGCGGTATTTCCGTTACAAGTGAAGCCCAGAACGCATTCCGCCAAATTGAAGGCTCCACGCGGCGGATTTCCGAGCAAATTCACGAGGTTTCAGCGATTACCGAGCAGATGTCGGCCAGTGCCGATGAAATCGCCGAGTCGGTTACCCAAATTGCCCAAACCTCCTCAAAGAGCCTGGATTCTTTCCAGAGCGTAACCGCAGCAACACAAGAACAGCTGGCTTCAATGGAGGAAATCTCCTCGGCTTCGGAAGCATTGGCCCGGATGGCCACAGAAATGCATGGTCAGATTGATCGTTTCAAAGTATAAGGTTGGTTCATAGAAATAATAGTTCGGTCGTGCCGGTCGCGTATCTTTTCTGGATACGGGGTCGGCACGATTTTTTATTTTCCAGAAAGACTTCATGATGTTGTGATTATTTACAACGTAACAATGTTATGTTACATTATTCCGGTAAGAAAGGAGCAGGGCCAATGAATGAGGATTTAATCTCCAAAAAAGAACTGCTGGATATGACGGGCATTTCCTATGGACAGCTATACCGCTGGAAGCGAAAAAATCTGATTCCGGAGCAATGGTTTATCCGCAAGTCTTCCTTTACGGGACAAGAGACTTTTTTTCCGCGGGATAAAATGTTGCAGCGAATTGATCGTATTCTCAACATGAAGGATGATTTGTCGCTGGACGCTTTGGCGGATGTATTTTCTCCAAATACGGGAGAGTTGAGCTTGAGCGTGGGTGAGATTTTGGAGCGAAACATTGTTTCATCTACCTCGTTGAATTTATATATTGAAACAATAGGGATTACGGAGCAGCCCCAATTCAGCTTTGAGCAAATTTTGATCATCTACGTGCTCGACAAGCTGTTACGCAGCGGAGATATTTCGCTGGAAGAAGGGCGTTTGTTGGTTCGGACACTGGAGTCCTATTTTCCCGAGCAAACAGGAAGGGAAGTCGGCGTAAGATTAACCAGAAAGATGGGGGTTGGCGCCTTCTTGCTGGTACCGGGAGACGTGGATATTTTTATGGACAGTGAGGTTCGAACGGTAACGAGACTGGCGATGGCGCAGTGTACGGAAGAATTGAAATTATTAATAGGCGGGGGCGACGCATAAGTGGAAGATCAGAAAATAAAGAATTTGCGAATCAACGGAATGGGGCAGGCTGCGGGGGGCACCTACGGAAAGATCGGTACGGACGGAATCGCCACGTTGAACGGAGACACCGTATGTACGACGCTTACCTCGAACGGAACGCTTAAAGTGAAAGGCTCTCTTCAAGGGGAGCAGCTGCGGGCGAACGGTAAATTTAACGTGGAAGGATCTCTCGCCGGAGAACAGCTCCGGGTAGACGGGGGGATGAAGATAGAAGGGGATCTACGGGCTGAGCATGTGGATATTCACGGGATGCTGACCGTAGGCGGCAGCGCGTTCGGGGAAACCCTGGAGACTGACGGAGGACTGAAGCTGGGGGGAAATGCGGAATTTGAAACGTTTAAAGTCCATGGCGGCTTCCAGGTCGGCGGGATGCTGAATGCGGGTAATTTGGATATATTCATGGCTGCTGTCTGCCGGGCTAAAGAGATTGGAGGGGAACGGATTCAGGTTCGCAAAAAATTGAGCACACGGAATCTTCTAGCCTTGTTCTCACCTTCCCTAGCGGTGCGTTTGACAGCGGATGTGATTGAAGGAGACGACATTGATCTGGAGGAAACCAAGGCGGAAGTTGTCCGTGGCAACTCGGTCCGGATCGGACCCGGGTGTGAAATCGGGCGTGTTGAATATAAAGATCATTATGCGGTCGATCCAAAAGCCACGGTGGGAAACTCAATACAAGTGTAGCGGTGGAGGCTATTTTTTAGGAGGTGAAGAAAAATGAATCAACAAAATAATCCGAACATGACCCGCCATAATTTGCGGCTTGTCGGCGAAAGCTCCTCTAACGGCGGCTTCTTTGACGAGGTTCGCGTGACCGGGGATGCGGAATTTAACGGAGACGTCGACTGCCAGTCTTTTAAATGTACCGGGAATTCAGCAGTGGATGGAAGCCTAAGTGCCGATTTATTGAAGATTACAGGTAATTTGGGGGTTGAGGGCAACCTGAACGTTGCCAATATGCAATTAACGGGCGAGCTTAAGGTGAACGGGCATATTACGGGCGGAAAAGTTCAATTATTTGGAGAATGCGCAGCGAATGGCGAAATCCGGGCTGAACATTTTCTTATTAAGGGAGTCGTTCAAGCCGAAGGGATGCTGAATGCGGAACAAGTTGAAATTCGCATGCTCGGCAGCAGCAGAACCCGTGAAATTGTCGGAACCCATATTGAAGTTAAGCCATACGAACCCGGTAAATGGATGCCTTGGTTATGGCACGGGTCAAAGAAGGAACTGGAGGCAAGCATCATCGAGGGAGACGTCATTCGGTTGAGGAATGTTACGGCGGATGTCGTGCGTGGAGGAGACGTCGAGATCGGGCCGGGATGCCGCATACGTCTTGTGGAGTACAGCGAGGCTTTGCGTCAGGATGAACAGTCGGAAGTGGGACAGAGCGTGAAGCGAACGGTAGAATAGGCTGTTCTTTGGAATAGGAAAAGAAAAGGAATAGACACCAAAAAAAGAGCCCTGCTCCGAAAATAAACTCAGGTTCTACTCCCGGATTCGGGAAATAGAATTCATAGTTTATCGGGCAGGGCTTTGCGCTGCGAGAAGATAAGCTTATTGTTCGGGTCCGATATGTCCCTTACGTCCGGCTGTGTAGCCCATGATGATGGTGATCAAGGACACACCGGTGATGGTAGCCAGCGGCATTGCCCAACCGCCGCTACGGTCGTGAATGAAGCCGAACAAGGTCGGTCCGACTGCGGCCAGCAGATAACCGACGGATTGCGCCATCCCGGACAATTTGGCAGCCTGATCGGCCGTTCGCGAACGCAAGGCGAAGAACATAATGACCAAGCTGAAGGTCGTGCCGCAGCCAAGACCGATCAGCAGAATAAACAATAGCGCCAGATCCGGCGAGCCGAGCCAGACACCGCCGTACCCGAGCAGGAACAACGCGGAGGAAACGGCGGCTAGCCCTTTTTGGGACTGGGCGCGTGCGGCTATTAATGGCATAAGGAATGAGCCGCCCATGCTGGCAAGCTGCATCAGGGAGAGCATCCAGCCTGCCTGATCCATGCTCAATCCCCGTTCATGGAGAATTTCCGGCAACCAGGAAATGCCGACGTAAAACATAACGGACTGGCAGCCCATAAAAATCGTTACCTGCCAGGCTATAGGAGACCGCCAGACGGAAACGGAGCGCTGCGAGGTTGTGTTGCCTTCCGGGGCGGTTGCGGCGGTGTCCAGGCCGGAAACCTTGATCGCGCCGCCGGATGCAAGAGCTGCTGCAGTCCGGGTATTGCTGCGGCTGGCGCTATGGCGCCGGGCCAGCGGCAGCCAGATCAAGGCGGTTGCCGCCGACAGAACGAGCCAGCAGGCCAAGGCCCCGCGCCATCCGAGACCGGTGCGGGAGATCGGCATGCTGATTCCCGAAGCGATGGCGGACCACATATTCATGGATGACGTGTACAGGCTCGTCATCAATCCGAGCCGCAGCGGGAAGTCCCGCTTGATCAGGCTGGGAACCAGCACGTTGGCGATAGCGATAGCGCTTCCGACCAGGGCGGTTCCTCCAAAGAGGGCCGGAACGGCGGGCATGGAGCGGAGCAGGATTCCTCCTGTCATCAGGATCATGCAGTATAGCAGCGTCCGCTCTATACCAAAGCGGGATGATAGCTTGGGTGCGGCGAGCGCGAACACCGCGAAGGCGATGAGCGGCAAAGTCGTCAGCATGCCGGCGAGCGTATGGGACAAGCCGGTTGAATTCTGGATCTCGCCGATCAGCGGCCCGACGCCGGTGAGCGGAGACCGCAGCGTCGCCGCGGTCAGCATTACGGCAATGATTAACAGCGTTGCCGCCGCTCCGCCGGCCACTGTATTTTCAGAAGTAGTCCGTATTTCAGTATTTTGCTTCATGATGATTATGAATCCTCTCTAGTCTGCGTTTTCCATGGCTAAGCTGTATGTTCAACTATTACTGTCTACTTTCCACTCTCTATCCAGGGGAACACAGTATGTTTCGCTATTAGGCTACACGTTTAGTCAGGTGGCTCTACCTTATCATATGAAAACTTTTGCAGGCAAGAGCAGCGGATGGAGTTTGTTGGGCACGTCGCTTGTGGTACAATCTGGATAGTGTTATTGCAGTAATTAATAGTCGTGAAGCACACGTCTTTTTGCCGTGGCCCCTTTGGGCCTATAAGCGAAAAGGCGTTTTTTATTTTGAATAGGAGGAATCGGCATGGGATTTTCAGAAGCTCACACCCTTTTTGTGAACGGGCATTTGACTGCTA
Source organism: Paenibacillus sp. Marseille-P2973 (assembly GCF_018101095.1). Lineage (NCBI taxonomy): Bacteria > Bacillati > Bacillota > Bacilli > Caryophanales > Paenibacillaceae > Paenibacillus > Paenibacillus sp. Marseille-P2973. The sequence goes on along the minus strand of NZ_JAGQEH010000006.1, from coordinate 76,835 downwards.
GGCAGGGGGAACGTCTCCGAAGATTGAAGGAAGGGCATGGGCATGCGGAAAAGTTGTTCTTGGAGCTGGTTTGGTGGCCTGCTTTTGGACAGTTTCAGCATTTGCATCCGGAGTATGAGGTGAGTGATTTTAAGGATGGTTACAGGTATTTGGACTTTGCTTATATTCGGACAGGTATGCGGTTGGCAATCGAAATTGACGGTTTTGGTCCGCATTGGAGAAATATTAGTCGCCACCAATTCTCAGACCACTGCCGGAGACAAAACGATCTGGTTACGGACGGATGGAAGGTACTACGCTTTACGTATGACGATGTTAAAGAGAGCCCCCGTTACTGCCAGTTAAAGCTACAGCAATTTATTGGAAGATGGCTGGGGGAGGAGAAACATGTTTTGGACGCTGATTGGATCGAAAAAGAGGTTGTTCGTCTGTTTATGCGTGAAGGACGGCCGCTTACCCCCACAGAAATATGCAACTATATGGGATTTCAAAATAAGAAAGCCCGCAGGTTGCTGTGGAGAATGAGTGAAAAAGGTTGGATTCGGCCCGCCAGCGGGCAAGAGCGGGTGCGTTCTTATTGTCTTGATTTAGAGGGCAAGGATTATCAGTTGTAATATTGATAATGGAAATAAGGCCTTTTTAGGGCCTTATTTCGAGGGTTGGGGCAGATAATATAAAAATAGGGGACAAATGAGGTCTTATTTTAGTTTTATTGGCGGATAAAGGCCCATTCTGAGCAAAAACAGCAGAATAAGACCCCAAAAGTCCTCTATTTTTGAGGGAGGAACGAAACTAGTACAAATAGCGCCCCAAAAGACCTCTATTTTGAAACAATCATCTAGAAAACTTGGGCCCGTTCACTCCGTCTTCCAGCACTCGGGGGGTATCCTGTTGCGCCGGTGCTTTGCCGTCTGCGCCGCCCGGGACGGCAATGACGTTAGGCTGCGCCGGGTAGGTGTCACGCGACAGCCGGGTTTTAGCCGCGGCCTTGCCGTCAATGTACTTGATCCGATACGTCTCCACGATGTAACCGGGCTTGCCCAGCAGCACGACCTCCTGGCTTCCGGCGGAAAGCCCCGGGTTAGCGACGAATTTGTCGGGAACGGTGAGGATGCCGGTCGTCCGGGACTCAATATCGTAGGTCACATTGTCCGGCATGTCGCCGAACAGCTTGATTGTCAATTGCTCTTCCTTCACCTGAGCGGTGATGAGCAGATGCTGTCCGCTTGTATTTTTGAAGCGGAAGTTGATGTAGCCCTGAGCGAAGGTGGCATCCTGCCCCAGCGGGACATAGCTGACAGGCAGGGAGTGGTTGCGGCGCTCGACGATGTCGAGACCGGCTCGGATGGCTGCATTATATAGAGTGCTTGACACCTGGCAAATGCCGCCGCCGACGCCGGGGACGAGCTTGCCGCCGAAGATAACCGGCGCTTCGCGGAAGCCGTAGCTCTGCTCGGCCGCTTCGACCACTTTGGCGTAGTCGAAAATACCGCCAGGCGGCAGCACCATCCCGTCGATGCTCCGTGCAGCGGCTTCAACGTTATGCAGCCTTCCTTCTCCGCTGGTTTGCAGCCCGGTCGAAAACTCGGCGATTTTGCGGCGGATGCCTTCCCGCTTCAGGCTCTCGACCGTTACGGCAGGCTGCATCAACGCCAGCGGAATCTCGACCTGGTCAGCGCCTAGATGCCCGCTGCCGCTCCCCTTATTGGCCTCAACACTGGAGCGTCCTGAAGACGGCCCCGGAATCGCCGCCTGTATCAGCATAACGAGCGATTCCCAATCGATCCGCTTAGCCGACTTGCCGGGTAAATAACGGATGCTATCATCCGCTGCGATCGACCGGACGGCATTGACGGGGCTGCCGAAATGATCCTTTTCCCATTCGGGGTTAAAGGTCTTTTTCAAAACTGAGGGATGAAATGAGGCGTGCAGCCTCCAGTTTTTTGCAAAATTTTTGCGTGTCTTCGCCCTCTCCCACACACTCCCCGCAGAAAGCGACAAAACTTCACTTCGGAAATCCGGCGCATCCCACGCAGCTCCGGCTTCCTCCCAGGTCAGGGTTAGTTCGGTATCTTTATTTTCTGCATTCCTAAAGGAGAATCTGATGTTTCGCTTCCTAAGTTCCGCGATCATGTCATCCAGTTTGTCCAGCGCCTCTTCCGCCGCCACCCCTCCGACCTCCAGCCCTCCCACGACGGTACCGGAAGGAACCGTATTCCCGGAAGTATAGAGCAGCAGCCCTCCATAGATGAAGGAAGCGGTAAGCAACACAGTCAGAACCCCTATGACGAGAAAATGAGCTACTGACAATCGATACTCTTTTTTTCGCATACCCTGCTCCTTATCAATTGGAAAAATATTATGTACAACCATATATATGATGAAATTCTGGAAACTTTCGGGTACTCAAGAGGTAACATATTTGTTACAATAAGTATCGGACTGATGAAATACCTCATCTTTTAAAGGATTTAAAGAGAACATGTCGAAAGTAAAATTGCAGACAACCCAGTCATTGGAATCAAGGTTTAGGACGTGATGAATTGATAGAAATGCAGGATATCTGGAAGACGTACCCGAATGGAACGCATGCACTCAAGGGCGTCTCGGTCAAAATCGACCGCAATGAATTTGTTTATCTCGTCGGCCCGTCAGGAGCGGGTAAATCGACTTTTATGAAGCTTATCTACCGTGAGGAGGTGCCCACCAAGGGCCAAATTTCCGTCAACGGTTTTAATATCGGCAAGCTGAAGCCTCGGAAGATTCCTTATGTGCGCAGAAATATCGGCGTTATTTTTCAGGATTTTCGATTGCTTCCCAAGCTTACCGCCTATGAAAATGTCGCATTTGCGCTAGAAGTTATCGAAGCGCCTAAGAAAGTGATTAAGAAACGCACGCTTGAAGTGCTGGAACTGGTCGGGCTGAAAAATAAAGCCAACCGCGATCCTTCCCAGCTATCGGGCGGGGAGCAGCAGCGGGTCGCGATCGCCCGGGCGATCGTCAACAATCCGTCGGTCATTATCGCGGACGAGCCTACAGGGAACCTGGACCCCGAGACATCATGGGGAATTATGCAACTGCTGGATGAGATCAATTTTCGGGGCACTACCATCGTAATGGCAACCCACAACCGGGATATCGTAAACACCATGCGCAAACGCGTTATTGCTATAGAGCACGGCAACATCGTTAGAGATCAGCTGAGAGGGGATTACGGTTATGAGTTTTAGTACCCTCCTCCGGCACCTTAGGGAAGGCGTCAAAAACGTGCTCCGCAACGGCTGGATGTCGGTGGCGTCCATTACGTCGATCATAGTTTCCTTATTCATCTTGGGCGTGTTTATTTTACTCGTGCTTAATGTAAACTCTTTTGCGGATGATGCGGATAGTCAAGTACAGATCAGTACTTATCTGTCATCCAACGTGGATGAAACGATGCTGGAGAAGATTCGCAGCGACATCGGGTCCATGGAGGAAGTCAGCCGGGTAACCTTGATCCCTAAGGCTGAAGGATTGAAGGATTTCAGAGAGAAGCTGGGGGAAGAAGGCAAGGATTTGCTGGAAGGGTACGACGAAACGACGAATCCGATTCCCGATACGCTGAAGGTGGAGGTCGTTGAACCGACCACGGTTCCTTACGTGGCAAGCAAGATCACTGCTCTCAACGAAAAATACCAGGACAAGCCGATTTATAAAGTCAACTACGGTCAAGGTACGACCGAGAAGTTGTTCAAGATTACAAGAGCGGTCCGGAATATCGGATTCGCCTTCGTGGCAGGTCTCGGCCTGATGGCCATGTTCCTGATCTCGAACACGATACGCGTTACGATTTTGGCCCGTCGCCGCGAGATCGGCATTATGAAGCTGGTGGGCGCAACGAACATGTTTATAAGGTGGCCTTTCTTCGTGGAAGGAGCCTTGATCGGATTCATTGGATCGGCCATTACCGTTGGAGCATTATTTCTGGGATACAATCAACTGGTCGATTCCGTTAAAGCGGATATTACGCTCGCCTTCCATCTGATTCCGGTAGGTGAGATCGGCCTTCAATTGGCAGTTCTTCTAGTAGGTCTCGGCCTGCTGATCGGGATTTGGGGCAGCACCATGTCCATCCGTAAATTCCTGAAAGTCTAGTGTCAATGTCGTGTAGAAATGTCAAAAGCCAGCATGTTGGCTACCTATTTAGAAGAAGGATGGGGAAGCGAAGTTGAAAAGATGGATATCCATTGTTGCCGTTGTCGCTTTAGCCGCTGCTATTTTTCAGCCTACCGAAGGATTTGCGAAGTCAAAAACGATCAGTCAGATCGATAAGGAGCTGAAGCAGCTCCAAGAACAAGCCAAACAGGCCAAGAAGCAGCAGGAAAAAGCCGCGGATCAGAAGCAAACGGCTCAGCATTATGTGAACAAGAACACCAATTATTTGAAAGAAGTTATGGCGCAAATCGATTCCGTCAGCAATGAATTGGCCAAAATTTCGGTCGATATCGAAAATACGGAGCAGAGCCTCCGGGATACCGCAGTTAAATTGGAAGAAACCAAAGCACGGATTTCCGAGCGTTCGGATCTTCTGGATTCGAGAGTTCGTTTGATGTACACCGACGGGGCCGTGTCCTATTTGGACGTGCTGCTGTCATCTACCAGCTTTACCGATTTCCTGGAGCGTGCCGATTCTTTACAAGCGATCGCAAACCAGGACCATGTTCTGTTAGAGGAACACAAGCAGGACAAAACGCTGCTGGATGAGCAGCAGAAGCAACTGGAAGCTGATTACGCCAAAGTGAAGACATTGTATGCGGATGCGGAATCGCGCAAGAGCATTTTGGAAGAGAAAGAAGTCGAGAAGCAGCAGCTTATCGCAAAATACTATGCGGAGATTGAAGAATCCGACGATATTAGCGAAGAGCAGGAGAATCTGCTCATAGAGCTTGCGACCAAGCGGGCTGCATTGGAAAAAGAGAAGAACAAGCTGAAAGCAGCTCAAGTATATACGTATAAACGCAAGACTTCTTCCTCTGGTGGTTTTAAAGGAAGCGGCGGTTCGATGGGCCTTCCGGTTACGGGTGCCCGCTTGTCCTCCGGTTACGGTTCACGGATTCATCCGATTACGGGCAAGAAGAAGACGCATACCGGCGTCGACCTGGCGGCTCCGCAAGGCACGGATATTCACGCGGCCGAAGGCGGCGTTGTCATCGTTGCCGAGTGGTGGAGCGGTTACGGTAACACCGTAATCATCGATCATGGGGATAATGTCTGGACTTTGTACGGACATATCCGCAACGGCGGCATCAAGGTGGAAAAAGGGCAGAAAGTGAAGAAGGGCGAAAAGATCGCCGAGGTCGGTAGCACCGGCAACTCGACGGGACCGCATTGCCACTTCGAAGTTCGGATCGACGGTAATCCTGTGGACCCGATGCCATATTTATAATAAAATAGGAATGTCGATGGAAACGGATAGCCGTCCGCGAAGACGGGTTATCCGTTTTTCGTTCATGAAATGGATTAATATTCTTTACATGCAGGACATATACTTAGGAGACAAACATAGGCGGTGAATTCATTAAATGTATAAAAAACGTACAATCGCTTTACTCGTAGTTGTGGCCATGGTGGCCAGCTGTTTGCTTACTCTGACATTGACCGGACAGTGGAGCTTTGCGGGTTCGGGACCGCTGCGCAGCGGAATTTTTGCCGATAATGTTGGGACGGGCTCCAAAGAAGGCATCAAGAAAATCGAGACCGCCATGCAATTGGTCAAAAATAATTACGTGGAAGGCGTCGATCAGCAGAAGTTGGTTGACGGTGCCATTGATGGGATGATGAACGCGCTTGGAGATCCTTTCTCCTCTTACATGGGACCTGAAACGGCGCAGCAATTTTCCGAGCAGATCGAAGGCTCGTTTACCGGGATCGGCGCGGAGGTGTCGATGGAGAACGGCAACGTGGTCGTCGTTTCTCCTATCAAGGGATCGCCAGCCGAAAGAGCCGGGATTAAGCCGAAGGATATTTTACTGTCGGTGAACGGGGAGTCCTTTGAGGGACTCAGCCTGAATGAGGCGGTGGCCAAAATCCGCGGCCCGAAAGGGACCAAAGCCAAAATCAAGGTGAAACGGGCAGGATCCACGAATACTTTGGAATATACGATTGTTCGTGATGATATCGCATTGGAAACGGTATATGCCCGGATGGAAGAGGGTAAGGTCGGCGTCATCGAAATTACCGAGTTCTCGATGAATACCGCGGAACGCTTTAAGCAAGAGTTGGCTAACCTGGAGAAGCAAGGAATGAAAGGTCTGGTCATCGACGTGCGGAACAATCCGGGAGGCGTGCTCCAGATCGTTATCGAGATGGCGGAGCATTTCGTACCGAAAGGCAAGTCGATCGTTCAGGTGGAAGATAAGAACAAGCAAAGAGAAAAGACCGTATCCAAGGGAGTCGGTAAAACCTATCCGATTGCCGTGATTACGAATAAGGGAAGCGCCAGCGCCTCCGAAATTTTGGCCGGCGCACTGCAGGAATCGGCGGACGCCAAGCTGATCGGTGAAGCTACCTATGGTAAGGGTACCGTACAAACGAGCTTCAGCCGGGAGATGGGAGACGGCAGCCTGCTGAAAGTAACGATTGCCAAATGGCTGACCCCGAACGGCGAATGGATTCACAAGAAGGGGATTGAGCCGGATGTCGCGGTGTCTCAGCCGGGTTATTTTTCGGTAGCGCCGATCAATAAAGAGAAAACTTACAAATACGACATGCTGGGTGAAGATATCAAGAGTGCGCAGACGATGCTGCAAGGGCTTGGCTATGATCCGGGACGCACGGACGGGTATTTCAGCAAAGCTACGGAAACCGCGTTGAAGAAATTCCAGACGGACAAGAAGCTGCAGGCTACAGGCGTTCTTGACGAAAAAACGGCGGAAGCGCTCGAGGCGGCCCTCATTGAGCAAATCCGGGATCCGAAGCACGATAACCAAATGAACCGGGCTATTGAGGTCATCCGGAAGGAAATTACCTCCCCGGTGTCGAATAAATAAGAAGGCTGATTTTTAGCCTTCTTTTTTTCTGTGCTGGCTGGGGGATGAAGGCAACCAACTGAGGGGATAGGAGCGTGAGCCGGAATTGGATCTCTTGCTTGAAGGATTGTGGAATGTGGCGGAAGCGGTAGGGCAGTTGTTTCTGCAGCCGTTTTATTATATTTCGATTATTTTGATTATGCTGCTGTATCGTAGACAAGTGCTGCTTGAACGTAAATTGTTCCATGTCAGGCTGCACGGCTGGCTGGCCCAAACCTGGCGCACCGTTTTAGGCGGATTGCTGGCAGGGGTGGGAATTTCGCTGGTATCAGCGTTTATAGGGATGACGCTGACGGTTGAAGGTATTTTATGCATCTGGATCGTGACCGTCCTGCTGTTGTTGATTCGGGTCCGTTATTTGTGTCTGGCCTATTCGGTCGGACTTCTGGGCGTGATCCAGTTCGGATTGAATTTGTTTCCTGCGTTCACCGGCAGCGGCTGGTTGGCCGAGTGCGTAAGTGCAGTGAGGGAATTAAATATACCGGCTTTATTGTGTCTTGTTGGACTGCTTCATTTGGCGGAAGGACTACTTGTCCGGTGGCAGGGGGCCTCTTTTGCGGGACCGCTCTTCTTCGAAGGCAAACGGGGTAAGCTGGTGGGCGGTTATCAAATGCAGAGCCTATGGCCTGTGCCGCTGCTGTTGTTAATTCCGGCGGATACGACGGGCGGGGTGCTGCCATGGACGCCGCTGTTCGGGGGAGACGCCTGGCAAGGCGGTTTTGGACTCATGGCGCTCCCGATCGTCATCGGCTTCTCGGAAATGACGACCGGCATGCTGCCTAAGGCGAAGGCCAAGATCACATCCGGCCGTTTGCTCGGATACGGCATCGTCGTTATTGCGTTGGCGCTGCTTGCCGGCTGGTGGTCTCCTTTGATGCTGTTGGCCGCGTTGGCGGCTGTCCTTCTGCACGAGGGACTGGTCTGGTTCAGCTGGTTCGAGGAGCAGCAGCGTAGTCCGCTGTTCGTGCATCCGCAGGGCGGAGTGAAGGTGCTGGCTGTGCTGCCGGGCAGTCCGGCGGAGGAGCTGGGTATCCTGCCCGGCGAGTCCATTGTCCGTGTGAACGGCGTGCCGGTTCCCACGAAAGAGGAACTGCATGCCGCGCTGCGCATCCAGTCGGCATTTTGCAAGCTGGAGGTTCGCAATCTCGCAGGCGAGAGCAAGTTCCTCCAGCGCGCGATCTACGCCGGCGAGCATCACCAGCTCGGCGCCATTCTGGCGCCGGACGAGTCGGCGCCGGCGGCAGTGAAGCTGCAGCCGTTATCGCTGCTGCAGCTGCTCAAGCCGCGCCGCGGCGCGCACAACGTGCGTCGCGGCGCGGACGCGGGCACGCCCGCCACCTCCGGCGAGGCGGGCGTGAGCAGCGACGCCGCGCATTAGGGCGGCGTCGGGCTGGGCGCATGGGTGCGCCCAACTGCTGCGCACCTGTGCGCCTCGCTGTGCCCTGCTACGCGTGGGCGGCGCGTTCGTCAGGCCCTTCACGCGTAAGAAACTCAGCAAACCTTATTTGGCCCAAAACTCGCAGTTTGAGATCTTAACGAACCCCAGTAATCTTATTTCGAGCAAATTGCTACTTTTACTTCAAAATTTACTCAATAACGCCGTTGGGGTTTCTTAGATCCGGTACAAGTCCATTTTTCTGCAAATAAGCGCTGAACGGTTCGTTAGCTGGAACTCTTCGTCGTGCAACGAACACTAGGCGAGCATCATTAGCCTAACTTCCTATACGCGTAACAAACTTATTGAGACTGTCTATTAAGGCCTGATATTGAAGAAATAGAGCCTAAATAGTCTACTGTTGAAATAACCTAAACAGGTCAATTATGGTGATATTCCACTGTGATTGGCCTTTTTTTTGTTATATGCGCTTTCGTATAGCGTGGGGGATATCAGATAGCCTGTGGAAATATTTTGATATATTGGATATTGCGTAAAATAGATTAATTTAATAAAATCCCAATAGACATTCTAAATTGGAAAAAATTATTATACAGGGGAGATGAAGCATTGCAGCAGAGGGTAGAACCCGGCAAAGTGGAGAACTTGTCCCGTAACCTGGAGCATTTGAGACAAACGATAGAGCATTCGCTTACGGGCTTATCGAATGAATTGACGCGACTGCTCAGCAGTGTGGAATCCGCCTACCCGGAGTCCTACGTGCGTGCCGCGGCTAGGGAAGTTAGCGAGCAGCTTCATGAGATCATGAAGTTTGCAGAAGCGCTGGATGAACGGATGAGGGATAAAGTTAAGGTGTTAAACTATGCAGCCAATGAATATCTGCAAATTGAGAAGAAGGCCGTCGGTTTAGCTAAGGCAAGCCAGCCAGCTTATTTTACCTTGAAGGGTGCGGCTCAGGCCTTGCTGAAAGGATTCAAGGATAGGGCGTTGCAGAATATTGGCGACTCCGGAGATCCTTCTTCCAAGTCGAAGCTCTCTCTTGTGCAGATCGCCAAGGGTGTGTTGCTGGAATTCCGGGAGATGAGTTTGGAGAGCCGAGTCGCCCCGGTAAAAGAAGATGCGAGAATTGCCGCACTTCTGCTGATGATGGAAACGGGAACTGTAGAGGATCAGGCATGGGCGAGAGAGAAGCTGGATGAGATTGCGAAGGCTTTTGAAGAGCTAGCCCGCCAACAGGCAGCATATCAAGTTTACGAGATTTATGGCAATGAAATGTATACGGGTTACGTACATAAGCTGGCGGACAAACAGAGAAGCATTCTGGCGGATTTGGGCATATCGGAGGAATGGTACAAGACGGGAGTGAGCCTCGCGGCTTTTTACAAAGGTTCCCCTCTCACGGCTTGTGATTATAACCCGCTAAAACATGATTTTTCGACTATGCCCTCAGAGAGTGAACTCCGTATGGTGATTGCCGTCGGACTATATAACGAGGTTTACCGGAATTGGGCGAGGAATAGCTATAGCCGGATTGAGGCAGCCGTGCATCAAGCTGCTGAACAGCAGCGGAAACTGGAGGAACAGCTGGAGGAATATAACCGCCTGGTACCTGAAGAGGATATCCGGAAGATGCAGCAGGTTTTGAAGGATTTGAATATTTACCAAGGAGAGGTCACGGGAAAATATAACGAGGAACTTCTAATTGCGGTCGCAGGATACCAGCATATCTCCAATACTATCAGTTTAGTTGCCCAGAAATGGAGGGATCAGTCCGCCCCAGGGAAGTATGATTTTGAAGTGAACGGAAAGATCACCAAAGAACTGATCGAGCTTGCTCTGGCGGAAAAAGGTATAGGGAGACGAAACAACCCGGATCTGGTTATAAATAACGGAGCAACGATCACGGCGGTAACCATGGTGGGTGTTGGAAATGGTATCGTCAGTCAACTGAAGGAGGATATTGGGGAAGCTGTGAAAGGGGGCTGGGCCAATAACACGAATAACATTGAATTCTGGACAAAAACCCTACCGCACTATTATGATTTGGCTAAAGCCATAGAGAATGGCACCATTGACTATAATTCTATTAAAGAAATGTTTGGTGAGGCAATTGCCCAGGAGTGTATCGTTCCGGTTGAGGTAGTCATGGAACAGACCGGTAAAGTACTGAGCGGCAAAGCTTCCTATGAAGAAAGTGTCAGCTATGGTCGGGCTCTAGCCAAAGTGGCTTCATTATTAATGCTAGCGAAAGAGGGCGCCGTTCTAGGCGCGAAAGGTGCGAAGCTTGCCTCCAAATCCTCCAAAGAGCTTCTGGAGTCCATGCCAAAAATAACGGAGCAATTTAGGAGATATGAGTTCGTGACACCCGAAGGGATTAGAGTGAAGATCCCTGCCTGGGAAGCGGATGGCACGATTTCCTACTCTAAGAACCCGAACCCAACCCAGCAGAATTTTATTGAAAATTATTTGAAAAAACGGGAAGGGAAGGGTGGGGTTGAGGGGACGGTTAAAGATAATAAAATTGACCTTTATGATAAGAACGGAAAATATACTGGAGGAAGAACTCAAGAAGAGTTGGATGACTTGGCTCGGGATCCATCTCATGCTGGTAGAATCGAAGAGCAAGGAATTAAAGAAAGAAAAGTTGGACTTGATTTAGAAGAGCAGGGTGTTTTAGGGCGCATTGTTCGTGATCCTCAAGCCGATAAAGGTAGCGATCTTATTGACATCACTACCGAAATAAAGTGGGACGTTAAGAGTTTTGAATCGTATCCCCATGGTCATACTAGCCCTAAAAAAGGAGCGTTTACAGTTAAAAGAGCAATGGACAAGATTTATGGTGAGATTGAAAAAGGGAATAGTGTCATAATTGATACGAGAGAGTTAGTACCGGAACATATTCAACAATTGAGAATGGCGATTGAGGAAGATGGAATTGTTGATCGTATTATATGGTATCCTACGTGAGGAGGCATGTTCATTTTGGAGAGTGATTTTAAAAACATTATTGACCAACTCCAGCAACATAAATTATGGGTGGAAACTGTCGGAGAACAAGGGAAGAAGTTGGGGTTAGATGAAATTGATCTAAGGAGCATTGATTTAAGTGATTATTCATTAGATCAAGCATATTTTACAGAATGTATATTTAACTCTATGAGTTTACAGAGCAGTGATTTTCATAATTCAGTATTATGTTCTTCGGAGTTTATCTCTACCAACCTATATGGAGCAAATTTTTACAAAGCAGACCTTTCGTATACTAATTTTTCAAAATCTTATATGCAGAGTACAAAGCTAGCAAAGGCAGATTGCTATGAAGCAATTTTCCGTGATACTGATTTAACAAATGCTAACTTGGTAGCTTGTCTATTTTATGACACCAATTTTCATAATGCCATATTAAAAAATGCGGATATCAGTGTTGCTTCATTTAAAAATGTAGTACTACATGGAGCAGATTTATCAGGTTTAAGAGGGGTAGAAGAAGCAATTATATCTAGTATTAATATTGGTACTCTTGATGCTCCAGTTATTCTACGTGAAGAAGAAGCTAAAAGATGGATACAATCACAGGCAGAAAAGTAAGAGGAATTACAATAGTTATGAGCATGTTAAGAGTTGTTTACAGAGTTACAGTAAAATCTCTTACTACTAATCTTAGTAATAACGAAATCAGCTATTAGCATAATATTAGACTCCCCAGTACCAAATGAGTCTGGTGGTTGTTTTCAAGTAGAAATAACCCATGTAATACCCGTATGAGGATTTCTCCATTTCTGTTGTGCGCATCAAATGCTTTATTTTTTGAATTTAATAACACTATTCCGATACATTTAGCAGGTTGATTATGGTCAGAGACCACCATGATTGACCTGTTTTTTGTTAGAACTTAACGCGAAGACTTGCGAAGGCTTTTGAAGAGCTAGCCCGCCAACAGGCAGCATATCAAGTTTACGAGATTTATGGCAATGAAATGTATACGGGTTACGTACATAAGCTGGCGGACAAACAGAGAAGCATTCTGGCGGATTTGGGCATATCGGAGGAATGGTACAAGACGGGAGTGAGCCTCGCGGCTTTTTACAAAGGTTCCCCTCTCACGGCTTGTGATTATAACCCGCTAAAACATGATTTTTCGACTATGCCCTCAGAGAGTGAACTCCGTATGGTGATTGCCGTCGGACTATATAACGAGGTTTACCGGAATTGGGCGAGGAATAGCTATAGCCGGATTGAGGCAGCCGTGCATCAAGCTGCTGAACAGCAGCGGAAACTGAAGGAACAGCTGGAGGAATATAACCGCCTGGTACCTGAAGAGGATATCCGGAAGATGCAGCAGGTTTTGAAGGATTTGAATATTTACCATGGAGAGGTCACGGGGAAATATAACGAGGAACTACTAATCGCGGTCGCAGGGTACCAGCAAATTGCTAATACGATCAGTTCAGTAGCTGCGGTTTGGAGGTCACAATCCAAATCGGGGAAATACGAATTCGAAGTGGACGGTAAAGTAACGAAAGAGTTGCTTGAATTGGCTCTGGCGGAAAAAGGCCTGGGCATACGGAACAACCCTGATCTGGTTAATAACGGAGGAACGATCACGGCGATAACCATGGTGGGCGTCGGAGATGGTATCGCCAGTCAACTGAAGGAGGATTTTGGTGATGTTTTGAAAGGGAGCTGGGCCAATAATCCAAATAACATAGAATTCTGGACAAAAACCCTCCCGCACTATTATGATTTGGCTAAAGACATTGAGAATGGCAACATTACCTATGATTCCATTAAATCGATGCTTGGTGAAGAACTTGCAAAGGAGTTTATCGTTCCTTTTAAAGATATTAAGAATCTCTCGGGCAAAGTACTAAGCGGCAAAGCTTCCTATGAAGAAAGCGTCAGCTACGGCCGAGCTTTAGCTAAAGCGGCTTCAGCAGTCATGCTAGTGAAGGCGGCCGCCACAGCAGGTGCGAAAGGTGCGAAGCTTGCCTCCAAGTCCTCCAATGAGCTTCTGGAGTCCCTGCCTAAAATAACGGAGCAATTTAGAAGATCTGAGTTCGTGACACCCGAAGGAATTAGAGTGAAGGTTTCTGCCTGGGAAGCGGATGGCACAATTTCATACTCTAAGAACCCAACTCAGCAGAATCTTATTGAAAATTATTTGAAAGAACGAGAAGGGAAGGGAAGGGTTGAGGGGACGGGCAATCTAATCTTCAAATCAGATTATGATGACCATTTAGTAAACGTTAAGAAATTTGATCGAGATCCATCCAAAGGTATTACAGGCGGTCACAATATGGATGAGTTCTACAAATATTTTAGAAACGTTTTGAAGTTAGATGATGTGGATTTTATTAACAAGGTAACACCCCACCCCACGATTGATGGAATTATTCAAATTAATTACAAGATACCTAAACTTGATAATAAGGGCAACTTGACTGGAGAGTATAAGTACTTCAAAAATCCCAAAACTGTGTATGACCCATCCAAAATTTCTGAGGTAACAATAATCGAATGGGGTAAAGCTGCTATGCAACAAGGAATTGATGCTGGTAGTATTGTCGGAAGAAGAATAACTGGTATTGCCCCGAATGGATTGAAATTCGAAGGGTATATGGATGAAAGTGGTGTCATTACAAACTTCTATCCAAAACTCGATTAAAGGAGATTAGCTATGAAAATAGATAAGAATTTTGATGAATTAACGGCAATGGAACTATATTTCCTCTATCTTGATGAAGATAAATTTATAGATGCCCTTGAAGATTTTTCGAATAAGGTAGGTTATGGTATTTCAGAGTTTATCTGTTGTGCATTTCCACCTGAATATGAATCATGGGAAGAGGGGTATTTTGGAGATACGGGCGTGAAGTTTGAAGTTGAACCGCCAGCAGTTGATGGAATTAAATATGAAATAGTATCAAATACAGACTTCATTGATTTTCTTGATAATTTAACACATCAGTACCTTGTTTCATATCCTATGGAACAATCTAAAGTTGAACTGCTTTTAAACCAAATTAAAACTAAATTGCTTTAATAAGCGAGGGCTACCCTCTCCGAATGAACTCATCATTCAACCAATAACACATATAACCGATGTAAATCGAATTGAACTACTTCCACATGCGGGTGTAACAACTCAATGTGGTTTTTCTTTTTGCCTAAACAAATAGAAGACGATGGTTTTTAACAAAATTAACATTGTTGTCATTGAGCTTTTCAAGTTCAAATTCATAAGAATCAACTCTGATGAATTGGAGGGTACTTTAATAATCATAAAATATAAATATAAATTGAAGTATATGGATGAATTTAATATGGTTGTATTGGATTTCGACAAGGAAAAAACACTAGAGTTCGCCAATATGATAAGTGATCCCTTAGGATCTGATATATCTTGGAGATTCAAAGATTTGAAAAAAGATATTGAGAATTATGTTGATTTATTAAAGGGAAATATACCCGAATATAGACATGGAGGAAATGCATCCAGTGTTATATCTTATAAAGACTATACAATAATTGAAGATCCATTTTATGATGAGGAAGAAGATGAAATTGAACCGATTTGTAAATTAGAGACAGTTGAATTTGTGAAAATTATATTACTTTGGGCTTACGAAACTTATAAATATAAAAGCGAGAGGGGAGTGATTGCTCTAGATGAGGCAGATATGGTTATGAAGTGGATTAAACAAAAAATGTTAGAAGTTGAGAGTATAGAAAATAAATCTATAAAATAGCTTGTATAAAGCCATTTATAACCTTAGCAACAAAATCGTACAATACAACCAACAGACCAAACGCTAAACAATTATCGTCTCGTTTTTAGAACTATTGGTGAAGTTGAATTAGAGGGATCGAAGAAAAACAAAGCGCCCTCCGAATATCGGAGGGCGTTTCTTTTATGCTGCAATGTTACCTGCTCGCATTTCACTCACTGCTGCAACTGGCGCAGCACTGTGATCTCTACGCGGCGGTTTTTTTGGCGTCCTGCGGCGGTGGAGTTATCGGCGGCGGGACGAGTGTCGGC
Source organism: Paenibacillus sp. Marseille-P2973 (assembly GCF_018101095.1). Classification (NCBI taxonomy): domain Bacteria; kingdom Bacillati; phylum Bacillota; class Bacilli; order Caryophanales; family Paenibacillaceae; genus Paenibacillus; species Paenibacillus sp. Marseille-P2973. The sequence goes on along the minus strand of NZ_JAGQEH010000006.1, from coordinate 61,333 downwards.
GTAGCCGGCATATTGGAAGCCTTCCGGATCGAGCTTTTCCTTATCGATGAAAAAGCGAAGGACGGATAAGGCTCGCGCGCCCGACAGTTCCCAGTTATCCTTAAACTCGGAGGCGCGGACGATCGGAAGATCGTCCGTATGCCCTTCGATGCTGATGACGGTATTGAGTTGACTGAACAGGCTGGCTAGTTTGGTCAGTGTTTTGGCGGAACCGGATTTCAGATCGGCCTTGCCGGCATCGAACAGGAAGCGGTCGCTTAACGTGATCGAAATGCCTTTAGGCAGATCTGCGACCTTGATCTGATCATCAAGCTGATTGTCCTTGATATAAGACTCGATCCGGCTCATGAGCGTTTGCAGTTCTTCTTCCTGCTTGCGGAAAGCCAGCTCGCGTTCGGTCATCGGCTTTTGCGAGGCATCGTCGCTGTTTATAACGGGCTGGTTTGTGCCGTTTGGAACTGCAGTCCCGTTCTGGCCGGCCTGTCCTCCCGATGCTCCGTTCTTATCATCTGCGGCAGACGGAGGGTTCTTGGAAGTGTGGGGGCCGTCGCTGCCGAGAATGCCGCTTCCTTTTTCCAGCAAGGAGTCACCGCTCTTGAACGTAAGCTGGAGCGACTGGGTGACGACTTCGTATTTTTCCACATCCAAACGGCTCATGGCATACATCACGACGAAAAAAATGAGCAGCAGCGTAATTAAATCGGCATAGGTGATCATCCACCGGTCTCTCGTATCCTTACTTTCCTGGCGATGCCGGGAACGTTGGCCGGGGTTCTGGGTTCTGTTTCTCCGGCTCATAAGCTCTCATTCTCCCCGGATACGGGCAAATCCCGGCGCGTTTCAGCCGTGAAAGATTCCAGCTTGCGCCGTACGAGCAGCGGGTGATCTCCGTTTTGAAGGGAGAGTATTCCCTCCAGCATCATTTCCATTCGGCCGACTTCATCTTCCCCACGCGCTTTGATTTTGGAGGCGATCGGGAGAAAGATAAGGTTGGCGCTGGCTACCCCGTAAAGGGTTGCCGTAAAGGCGAGCGCAATGGACGGGCCGAGTGCGGTCGGCTCGGTGAGGCTGCCAAGCACATGGATAAGACCCATGACCGTACCGATAATTCCCATGGTCGGGGCATATCCGCCGGCCGATTCGAATATTTTGGCATAACCTTCATATTTTGTTTGGATGGCGTCAATTTCTAAATCCATGATTTGTTCGACCATGCTTTGCTCTGTACCGTCAACGACGAGTTGGATGCCTTCCCGCAAAAAAGGGTCTTCATGCTCCGCGGCCCGCCTTTCCAGCGCCAAAACTCCTTCGCGCCGCGCTATCGTCGACATGCTTACGATATCTTCTATCAGTTCATCCGGTTTCTGTTGTCCCGAGGTAAAGGCCAGGGCCAGCGCCCGCGGGACGGTCTTCAATTTTGCCAGAGGAAAGCTCACCATGACCGCGGCCAGCGTACCGCCAAATACAATTACGGCAGCCGCAATTTGCATCAAGCCCGCCAATTCCCCGCCTTCCCATAAAAAGCCGCCGATCAACGCGGTCAATCCAATAATGATGCCTAAAATTGTTGTGATATCCATCAGTAATTTTACAACTCCTATTCACGACTTATCGTTTGCATCCCAACTGCAAAAAAGGTATAATCAATGGGAACACCCATTCCTATTTTGGAGTGGTGATATTAGCGCTTCTCGTCTTACTTACATTTAAAGCAGAAGAATTAAGGTTAATATAGATAATAGTAGCTTCATGATCAAAAACTGACTTTTAATCTATTTAGAAGTACAGTTTCCATTTTAGACGATAAGGGTGATGTTGGACAATGAGTGATATTGTCTTTAGTAACAATAAATTCGAGCTGATTTCCGAATTTTCGCCGCAGGGCGACCAACCGGCCGCGGTGGAACAATTGGTTGAAGGCGTAAAAATGGGTAAAAAGCACCAGACGCTTTTGGGTGCGACCGGAACGGGGAAGACCTTTACGATTGCCCATACCATTGCCAAGCTTGGAAGGCCCACGCTCGTCATCGCCCACAATAAGACACTGGCTGCGCAGTTGGCCAGCGAATTCAAAGAGTTCTTCCCGAACAACTCCGTAGACTACTTCGTCAGTTACTATGACTACTACCAGCCGGAAGCATATATCCCATCCTCCGACACCTACATCGAGAAAGATTCCAGTATCAATGAAGAGATCGACAAATTGAGACACTCTGCGACGAGCTCGCTGTTCGAACGGCGCGACGTCATTATTGTTGCGAGCGTATCTTGTATTTACGGTCTCGGTTCACCGACTGAATATGGGAATCTGGTGTTGTCGCTGCGGGTTGGCATGGAAAAATCCCGGAATCAGATTCTGAGCCGACTGGTGGATATCCAGTATCAGCGGAACGATATCAACTTCGTTCGCGGGACCTTCCGTGTGCGCGGCGATGTATTGGAGATTTTTCCGGCTTCCAAAGGGGAACAGGCCGTTCGGATTGAGTTTTTTGGTGACGAAATCGAACGGATTACCGAAATCGACGTTTTGACCGGCGAACTGGTCGGGGAACGCGAACATGTGGCTATCTTCCCGGCTTCTCACTTCGTTACCCAGGAAGAGACTATGCGAGTTGCACTGGTCAATATAGAAAGGGAGCTTGAAGAACGGCTTGAGGTGTTCCGCTCCCAGGGCAAGCTGCTGGAAGCACAGCGTTTGGAACAGCGCACCCGGTACGATATTGAAATGATGAAAGAGGTCGGCTTTTGCTCGGGGATCGAGAACTACTCGGGACCGTTGACCTTCCGTGAGCGCGGGGCTACGCCTTATACGCTGATGGATTATTTTCCGGACGATATGCTCATCGTGATCGACGAATCCCACGTTACGCTGCCGCAAATCCGCGCAATGTACAACGGGGACCAGGCGCGCAAAAATGTGCTCGTCGACCATGGCTTCCGTCTACCTTCGGCGCTGGACAACCGGCCGCTCAAATTCGAAGAATTTGAGGAGAAGGCGGATCAGCTGATTTATGTGTCGGCTACGCCCGGACCTTATGAAATCGAGCATTGCGATACGATGGTACAGCAGATTATCCGGCCGACGGGCCTGCTGGACCCAATCATTGAGGTTCGTCCGACGAAGAGACAAATCGACGATTTGATCGGCGAGATTAACGACCGGATTGCTAAGGATGAGCGAGTGCTCGTGACGACGCTGACGAAGAAGATGGCGGAAGATCTGACCGATTACCTGAAGGAAATCGGAATCAAGGTCCGGTATCTTCACTCCGATATTAAGACGCTGGAGCGTATGAGCATCCTTCGGGATCTGCGATTGGGAACCTTCCACGTGCTGATCGGGATTAACCTTCTGCGGGAAGGCCTGGATCTTCCGGAGGTCTCCCTGGTGGCGATTCTTGATGCGGATAAAGAGGGCTTCCTGCGTTCCGAGCGATCGCTGATCCAGACGATCGGCCGGGCAGCGCGGAACTCGGAAGGGCGCGTGTTGATGTACGGTGACCATATCACCGAATCCATGGACAAAGCGATCAAGGAGACCGAGCGGCGCCGCAGCATTCAGATTGCATATAACGAGAAACACGGCATAACGCCGCAAACGATCCGCAAGAAAGTGCGGGATGTCATCGAAGCGACTCGGGTGGCCGAAAGCAAGAGCGATTATCTGTCGGATGCCGCCAAGGGCAAGATGTCCAAGCGCGACCGCGAAGCGATGATCGGACGATTGGAAAAAGAAATGAAAGAAGCCGCCAAAAACCTGCAGTTTGAAAGAGCCGCGGAGCTGCGCGATGCCATTATGGAACTGCGGGCGGAATAAGAGTTGGGAGATGAAAGCAATTGGCTAATGAGAATATCGTCATTAAAGGCGCCAGAGCGCACAATTTAAAAAATGTGAACATTACGATTCCTCGCGACAAATTCGTCGTCCTGACCGGGCTCAGCGGGTCAGGCAAATCGTCGCTCGCATTCGATACCATTTACGCGGAAGGACAACGCCGGTATGTGGAATCTTTATCAGCATACGCCCGTCAGTTTTTAGGACAGATGGAGAAGCCGGATGTGGATTCCATCGAGGGGCTTTCGCCAGCGATCTCGATTGACCAGAAGACGACAAGCCGTAACCCGCGTTCCACGGTAGGAACGGTAACGGAGATATATGATTATCTGCGTCTGTTGTTTTCAAGAGTGGGTCATCCTCATTGTCCGGAACACGGGATCGAGATTACATCCCAGACAGTAGAGCAGATGGTAGACCGGATCATGCAGTATCCAGAGAAGACGAGACTCCAGATATTGGCGCCGGTGGTGTCCGGGAAAAAGGGAGAGCACAAGAGCCTGTTCACCGAAATCGCCAAGCAGGGATTTGTCCGCGTACGCGTAAACGGAGAACAGCGCGATCTGTCGGAGAATATCGAACTTGAAAAAAACAAAAAGCATTCGATCGAGGTCGTCGTCGACCGGATCATCATTAAAGAGGATGTACGAAGCCGGTTGGCTGATTCCATAGAAACATCGCTCAAAATGTCGGGAGGCCAGTTGCTGGTCGACATTATGGGACAGGAGGAGCTGCGATTCAGCTCCAATTTTGCCTGCCCGATCTGCGGCTTCAGCATTGAGGAATTATCGCCGCGGATGTTCTCGTTTAACAGTCCGTTCGGGGCTTGCCCGGATTGCGACGGTCTCGGTGTGAAGATGATCATCGATCCGGATCTGCTTGTTCCCGATACCTCCAAAAGCATTGAGCAAGGCGCCTTTGAAGCATGGGCAGGCAGTACCTCCAACTACTATCCGCAATTTTTGCGGTCGGTTTGCGAGCATTTTAATATTCCGCAGGATGTTCCCGTATCTGAACTAACCAAGGATCAGATGGACAAGCTGCTCTATGGTACAGGCACGACTAAGGTTCGCTTCCGCTATCAAAACGATTTCGGGATGAGCAAAGATGCTTACGTAACCTTCGAAGGTATTGTGCACAATCTGGAGCGGCGTTATCGGGATACCAGCTCGGAAGGAATTCGCGAATTCATTGAAGAATTCATGGGTTCCAAGCCATGCGGCACCTGCAAAGGACACCGCCTGAAGAAGGAGACTCTTGCGGTAACGATTAACGGCGAGAATATGGCATTTGTTACTTCGCTGTCGATCGGGGAAGCCATGAAGTTCTTTAATGGGCTCGTTCTTAGTGAGAAGGAAACGGCGATCGCTCATATGATCCTGAAGGAAATCAATAGCCGTCTAGGCTTCCTTGTCAATGTCGGGCTCGATTATTTGACCTTGAGCCGTGCAGCCGGAACGCTGTCCGGTGGGGAGGCCCAGCGTATTCGTCTGGCAACCCAAATCGGATCCAGTCTGATGGGCGTGCTGTATATTCTTGACGAGCCGAGCATCGGCTTGCATCAGCGGGATAATGATCGTTTGATCTCTACCCTTGGGCAGATGCGGGATCTCGGCAACACCCTGATCGTGGTAGAGCACGATGAAGACACGATGTTGGCAGCAGACTATATTATTGATATCGGACCGGGTGCCGGAATCCATGGCGGACAGGTAGTCTCACAGGGAACGCCTCAGGAGGTTATGGATGATCCGAACTCGTTGACCGGGAAGTATCTGAGCGGCAAGAAATTTATTGAGGTGCCCGAGAAGCGCCGGAAGACAGATGGCCGGTGGCTGGAGATCAAAGGCGCGAAAGAGAACAATCTGAAAAATATAAACGTGAAATTTCCGCTTGGCGTATTTGCAGCGGTAACGGGCGTCTCCGGTTCTGGGAAATCGACCCTGGTCAATGAGATTCTGTATAAGACCTTGGCGCGCGACCTGAATCGGGCACGTGTTCGTCCGGGTCAATATAAGGAGATCAAAGGCTTGGAGCATGTCGATAAAGTAGTAGACATCGACCAATCTCCTATCGGCCGTACGCCGCGCTCGAATCCGGCTACCTATACCGGCGTGTTTGACGATATCCGCGATTTGTTCTCGCAGACGAACGAGGCGAAGATTCGTGGCTATAAGAAAGGCCGCTTCAGCTTCAACATTAAGGGCGGACGTTGCGAGGCCTGCCGGGGCGACGGGATCATCAAGATCGAGATGCACTTCTTGCCCGATGTCTACGTGCCTTGTGAAGTCTGCAAAGGTAAACGGTATAACCGAGAGACTTTGGAAGTGAAATACAAGAACAAGAGTATTGCGGACGTCTTGGAGATGACTGTAGAGGATGCGACGCAATTCTTCGAGAACATTCCGAAAATTCACCGCAAGCTGCAAACGCTGCTCGATGTAGGCTTGGGCTATATCGATTTGGGGCAGCCGGCAACTACGTTATCCGGGGGAGAAGCACAGCGCGTGAAGCTCGCTTCCGAGCTGTACCGGCGGAGTACAGGCAAGACGATCTATATCCTGGATGAACCGACGACTGGTCTCCATGTGGATGACATCGACCGTCTGCTGTCGGTGCTGCATCGCCTGGTTGATTCCGGGGAGACGGTGCTCGTCATCGAGCACAATCTGGATGTCATCAAGACGGCCGATTATTTGATCGACCTCGGTCCGGAAGGCGGCAGCGGCGGGGGAACGATTATCGCTACAGGGACGCCGGAAGAGATTGCAAAGGTGGAACAATCCTACACTGGCCGTTACCTCGCTCCGGTTTTGGAGCGGGATACGAAACGAACGGAAGAATTAAAGGCACGCGCTTAAGTTTAGGAAGACTGGGTGGCCCGCGACAATGCTTGATTATCGAAGCATTGACTGCGGGTCATTTTTATTTTGACGGGAATGGATTTGGGTATATTCGTTAAGGATAAGATTAAAGCGGGAGATTGAGGGAGAACAGGTACAGGTTAGAATATAGGTAAGGAACGTTTGCAATAAAACAGGATTGTCGTATGGCGCTAGATATGGGGGATTAGACCTTGGTGAGGTATAGGATGTCCTATTGTCCACTTTTAGGTGGACATTTTAGGGATTTGTGCGCGCTAGGGAGACGGAATATGAATGTTCATGAAGTACCCGAATAGGGAAGAGAGTCTGATTTTCTAAAGTTGTTAATGATATGACTTTTTTATCAATTAAGATGATAAATGCAACATTTTTTTGACTTTTCTCTTGCATCCGTCTTGAGGAGAAGATAACATATAAGAAGGTGGAAATTTCCGTGAATTTTACTGAGGAGGGCTTGCCATGTTACTCGCAGAAGCGGGAGCCGTAACGACGACATTTAACGGTTTTGATATTTTTATGATTTTGTTCACCATTGTTATCCTGATTGGGGTATTAAGACTGCTGAAAGAGTCCAAGAAGAATTTGTTTGCGATCGGATTTGGCATCCTCAGCTTGCTGATTTTTTTGGCGTCCGATGCAATCATGATCAAATCCTGGTTCAGTTAGTCTAAGCCTAGGGTGCGAGCAGAAACAAGGGGTACAGGAAAGACACTTTGTTCCGGTTGGAGGGATGGGGTGTCTTTTTGCGTGTGCCAAAGGTTCCCGTTGCCGGGTGGGTAGAGACTTCAGGCGATGTCTGCTAAAATAAATAAGTTATCGGAGTTTTAAATTTTATGCATGTCGTATAGATAAACAAATTCGATGGAACGCAGTAATAAATGGCGGGACATCCGGGAGGATATAAATGAGCAACACAACATTAACAAGACAAGACGTGGAGCTGTTGGCTCCGGCGGGCGATTGGGATTGCATGCGGGCCGCGGTGGCTAACGGAGCCGATGCGATATTTTTTGGCGTGGAGAAGTTCAATGCCCGGGCACGGGCGAACAATTTTCGTATGGACGAGCTTTCCGAAATCATGGCGTTTTTACACAGTTATGGGGTTAAGGGATTCCTGACCTTCAATATTCTGGTGTTTGAAAATGAATTGGCGGATGCGCAGGAGTTGATCGAGGCCTGTATCGAAGCTGGAGTCGACGCGGTAATTGTTCAGGATTTGGGCTTGGTAAGGATGATCCGAGAGCTGTCGCCGGACTTCCCGATTCATGGCTCAACGCAAATGACGATTACTTCGCCGGAAGCGGTGGAATTCACGAAGCCTTGGAATATGGAACGTGTGGTCCTTGGGCGTGAAAACAATCTGAAGCAGATCAAGATGATCGGGGATCAGGCGAAGCTGCCGATGGAGGTTTTTGTGCATGGGGCGCTTTGCGTATCCTATTCCGGACAGTGCCTGACTTCGGAAATGTGGGGCGGACGGTCGGCCAACCGCGGCGAATGCGCTCAAGCCTGCCGTTTGCCTTACGACTTGATGGTCGACGGGGAGCAAAAACCGATGGGCGATGTCACTTATCTGTTGTCGCCTAAAGATTTGGCGGCGATCGACATTATGCCTGAATTGATCGAAGCAGGGGTGACTTCGTTTAAAATTGAGGGTCGATTGAAGAGCCCTGAATATGTAGCCAATGTGGTGAGCAAATACCGGAAGGCGATTGACCGGTATTTTGAGGGGGATGCTACGCGTCCATCCAAAGAGGAAATCCGTGAGCTGCAGCAAAGTTTTTCGCGCGGGTTCACGCACGGCTTCCTGGAAGGGACAAACAATAAGCAATTGGTTGACGGCACGTTTCCTAAGAGCCGCGGGGTATACCTCGGCCGGGTGGAGCAGGTGCTCCGCGACGGCGTCGTTTGTAAGCTGGAAGCGCCGCTGAAGCGCGGCGACGGGATTGTGTTTGACGCCGGCGATCCGACGAAGAAGGAAGAGGGCGGGCGAGTCTATGATTTGCGCCGCAAGGGCGTGAAGCTGGAGGGAGAGGCTGGCGAGACATGGATCGTCGACATCGTTCCCGGGCGCAATGACGTGGATTTGCGCCGGGTGCATGTGGGCGACCGGATCTGGAAGACGAGCGATCCGGCACTGGACAAACGGCTCCGCCAAACGTTCGAGACCGACAAGCCGTACCGGGTATTCCCGGTACATGTGCGGGCGGTCGGCCACGCCGGCGGGCCGCTGACTACCTTCTGGACCGATGTCCAGAAGGGGACGACCGTGCGTGTCGACTCGGAGCTGGAGCTCGAGATCGCGCAAAAACGGCCGATGGACGGGGCGCTGCTCGAAGAGCAGTTCGGCCGTCTCGGCGGCACGGTGTTCCAGCTCGAGCGGCTGGACACGGAGCTGCATGGCGACGTGATCCTCCCCATGCGAGAGCTGAACGGCATTCGCCGGCGCGCAGTGGAACTGCTAGCCGGCGAGCGGCCGAAGCCGCCCGTGTACACGCGGGCGGCGGCAGCTGCGGCAGTGCCCGGCGCCATGGGCGCGGGCGAAGCCGTGGGGGTGGGCGCCCCCGCCGTTGGCGGGGCGCCGGTGCCCCGCGGTGAGGCGAAGCTCACCGCGTTGTGCCGCAGCCTGCCGCAGGTGGAGGCTGCGCTGGAAGCTGGCGTCGAAATGATCTACGCCGACTTCGAGTTTATCAAGCAGTTCCCGGCAGCGGTGGAAGCCGTCCGGGCAGCCGGCAAGCAGATTGCGCTAGCGACGCCGCGCATCCATATGCCGGGCGAGAACGGCTACCATAACAACATCCTGCGCCTCCAGCCCGACGCGGTGCTGGTGCGCAACACCGGTGCGCTGTATTTCTACCTGCGCCACCGCATGGAAAACCCGTCCGCCTCGCATCCGCGGCTGATTGGCGATTTCTCGCTGAACATCGCCAACCACAAAACGGTGGAGCTGTTTCTCGAGGCGGGCTGTGACCTCGTCACGCCGTCCTACGACCTGAACATCCAGCAGATGGTCGATCTGCTGCGTCAAAGCCGGACGGCCAACCTGGAAATCGTCATCCATCAGCATCTGCCGATGTTCCATACCGAGCACTGCGTGTACTGCACCTTCCTGAGCGAAGGTACGGACTACACCAACTGCGGACGTCCTTGCGAGGAGCACCGCGCTTCGCTTCAGGACCGGATCGGCATGAGCCACCCAGTCCGTGTCGACGAAGGCTGCCGGAATACGGTCTACAACGCCATCGAGCAGTCCGGCGCGGAATACCTGAGCAACTTCATGGAGCTTGGCGTAGCGAATTACCGAGTAGAGTTCCTGGAGGAGACTCCCGAACAGGTTCACGAGGTCATTGATCTGTACAACCGGGCCCTTCGCGGCGAAATCAGCGGCACTCAAGTCTGGAAAACGCTGAAAGCGACAAACCAGCTCGGAGTAACACGCGGACAACTCGTCAAATAGCTTAATAATGCAAATTGTGAATAAGAGAAAAACGGCCTTATGTGCTAACGTCACAGGGGCCGTTTTTCTGTTTTTTAGATGTATACACCTCATGATCACTGTACGAGGACACATGTGTTTTATATGGAGACATGCCTTGAATCCAAGCTATATAAGGGTTTCTAATTGTCAAAACTCTGTGAACGAACGCAAAAATCCCGTGATAAACGATATTTATCAGTAAGCAAAAAATAGATGATGTGGTATAATGAAAGCGTAAACAATTTGAATGGATAATGTAATAAAGTCTAAAGTCCATTTATCAGGAGGGTGAAAGTGATGTTTGAAGGATTCCTCGAAATGCAATCGGTGGTAACTAAAGTTCATGGACGGCTGGAAATCGGCGGCGATCAAGAGTACCGGAGAATTGAATACGGAACCGAGCGCCATCTCCATACTCCGGAGCCAGGAAGCCGCAACCGCTGCGAGGAAGCACCCCAGCCTATCCTAACACGCTTGAAATTTTGGACGCACTAACTTATTGATGATGCAGAAGCCTCTTACGGAAATGGGTTCCGTGAGGGGCTTTTTTTATTGGAGAAACTCAATTGGATAGAGTGTAAAGTTCTCTCTAACCTGTCTTTTTTTGACGCTAGTTATGTTATAATTGCACCATCTTGATGTTAAGGGAAAGGAAGATTTAAGCGATGAAGATCCGGAAAGCGATTATTCCCGCAGCAGGGCTTGGTACCCGTTTCCTGCCCGCCACGAAGGCGATGCCGAAGGAAATGCTCCCGATCGTGGATAAGCCGACGATCCAATATATCGTGGAGGAAGCCGTGGCTTCCGGGATCGAAGACATCATTATTGTGACCGGGAAAGGAAAGCGCGCGATCGAGGACCATTTTGACAACTCGTTTGAACTGGAGCAAAATTTGTCCGATAAAGGCAAATGGGATCTGCTGAACGAGGTTCGCAAGTCCTCGGAAATGGCCGATATTCACTACATCCGGCAAAAAGAACCAAAGGGCCTGGGACACGCGATCTGGTGCGCCCGCAAGTTCATCGGCAACGAGCCGTTCGCCGTCCTGCTGGGTGATGACATCGTGGAATCGGAAGTCCCTTGCCTGAAGCAGATGATCGACGTATACAACTTCCAAAAGGCTTCTGTCGTCGGGGTACAGCCGGTTCCGTGGGAAGAAGTTTCCCGTTATGGCATCGTAGACGGAAACGAAATCGGGGACCGCGTCTATCAGGCCAAGCAATTGGTAGAGAAGCCTCCAGCCGATAAAGCACCATCCAATCTAGCAATCATGGGCCGTTACATTTTAACGCCGGCTATTTTCGACATTCTGGACGGACAGCATGAGGGGGTTGGCGGAGAAATTCAACTAACGGACGCCATTTCCCGTTTAAGAGAGACGGAGCGCATTGTAGCGTATCACTTTGACGGCTTGCGGCATGACGTCGGCGAGAAACTGGGCTTCATTCAAACGTCGATTCATTATGCACTGCAGAATAAGGAGCTACGCGAAGGATTGCTGGAGTATATGAAATCGAAGATTGAGAATCAAAAAATCGGCCTCTCCTAAGGAGAAGCCGATTTTTTGATTTAGGTGCTTTTTAAAAGTTAAGCTCAGCAAGCTGTGTAATAGAATCCTTTTCTTGAGGATCCAGTTGGATCAATTGATCGTATACCGCCTGATCTGTGCTTCCGGTCTTCTGTAGAGCTGCCAGGTACCAGCGGGCTATTTCCCGGTTGGTCGGATCATTCAAATCCTGGCTGATGCCTTGCTTGAAAATCTCGGCTGCCTCGGCAGGCTTGTTCATCATGTACTGCATTTTTCCGGCGTTAAGCGCCATAGCTGGAGTTACAGCAAACGGATTCCCTTGGAACTGCCCCTTAGGCAGGTTCTTCAAGTGCTCTACGCCGCGGACCACATGATTATAGGCTTGGAGGCCCGTAGCGAAGTATTTATCTTTTTGATCGACAGCTTGGCTGCCAAGCGCCTGATAACCCAATTCAAAGGATTGGACGATGAGTCTCTCATACCAATCCTGATCATACGTATACCGGTCGGCATTGTCCTTCAGGACATTGTAGGCTTTATCCGCCTCTCCTTTTAGCTGGTACAAGGCAATGAGTTGGTTATACATGTTTTTGTTATAAGCATCCTGTTTGAGCGCGTCCGTAAGCAGCTTCAAGTCTTGATTATAGAATGCTTCTTCTTGGCTTTGTTCATAGGCCGCCTTCAGAAGAACATTGTAATTCAGCACGGCATCGGGCTGGTTACTGCGTTTTTTTAGCGCATCCACAAATGGAGCCTGAATTTCTTCAAAATTGGGGCTGTTTGCCATTAAGCTTCTGCCTTTTTCAATGGCATTATTGGCTTGAATATACCGGATAGATGTAAAGATCAGCACCAGAGCTCCGACAACCAGTACAGCGCTGTATAGAGTACGGAATCCGGACGACATCCACGCAAATCGTTTTACTGGCTTAGTATCCATCGCAGCAGCCATCCCGCCCAATCCCAGAAAGACTAGCATGCCGATAAATACGTAACTCATATTAAAGTCCATTAAACTGTGAATCAGTATGGAAAGCACAATAATAAAGTAAATGAAATAATCGTTGCGCTTGGTCTCGTCGGAATGAATATATCCGCGAATATATTTGTAGAAAATGAAAGCAAGGAATGCGACTAGCACTATAAAGCCTAATACTCCGACTTCAACCAGATACTGCATGATGAAGCTGTGAGCCTGACGGCTGGTGTACGGGTTGTTTTGATACTTTTCATAAAAGGAAGCCCAAGCTCCGCCACCTGCACCAATGACAGGGTAATCTTTGACAACCTTAACGGCATCTTTGTAGAACGTTAAACGTTCGAGTAAACTGTGCTGCTGTAAATTGATATTTTCCAAGCGGTTGCCTATATTTCCTGGAAGAACATTCTTGAGACTAGTCCCGAGAAGTAGGAAGGCCAAAACCACAACGGCTACGACCGAAACGAGCGGCAGCCACAGGCTTGCCAATTTTTTAGCGGCCCAGCGATCAGTACGTTGCTCCAGCCATGGAGCCAAGTATCTTTGAATGATCCAGGCTAACAAGGCCACGACGAGGGAGGCGCCGAGTACATACCCCCAGCCTTTGGCGGGGTTGTTGATTTGCCCCATGTGGAACTGCTGCCCCAGGTCGGTAACAGGTTTAGCAATCACCAAAGTTGCTACGGCAGCAATGAGACAATACAATATCCAAAGTATCTGCTTGGCTGGTTTTAAAAATAAAAGAAGAATGATAAAAACAACCGGCAGGAACATCAATCCACCGCGAGACAGCGTCAGCAGAATCGATACAACTATTGGAACGAGCATAAACCCATGGATTGCGTGACTGTACCATCTTTTTGAACGTGTGATTGCAAATACGGCTACAAAAAAGAAAGCCATCAGGAACGCCGCATACGTATTCGGATATTGGAACACCGAGGCCAGACGCGGACCGATAGCATCTACCCAAACGGCTTGATTATATTGGCCATTAATGACCGTTCCCGTAAACCAGCCGACCATCGCGGAGACGGTCTTGCCTTGGCCGAGCCAATTCAACAACCCGAATAATACAATTATGTAGGCAACTGTAATTATTGTAGTTTCTAGGATGCTATTAGCCCTTTTGTTTTGCAGCAAATAGAGGCCGATGATGAATAACATCGCGTAGAGACATTGAATCAATATCGCATTCATGGCGTAATAATGACTCGCTGCTGAGATCAGCGCCAAAACATAAGTGACTGGAATCAAAACAACCCATACGGCGGTCCAGTCTCTTTGATCCTCTAATTTAACCTTTTTAAAAAACGCCGCCACCCAGGCAATCGACAAAAGACTTCCGATTAATACCGCCCAAAATATCGGTTTCTCAAAGTTCAAGACAAGTCCATTAAACAACCCGGCCTGGAACGGAGCCCATACCAGGAACAAAATCAACCCAACCATCAACACCCACAACGCCGCAGGCAAATTTTCCCCATTTCTCGACGTTGCGGCTTTTTTCCCGTATACTGGATTCGACACGTATTTATCTCCTTTGCTAATAGATACGTTAGTATTTTAGCATAAGGAAAAGGTTCGGGGCTAGATTTCCATCATTCCGTTTAACGTCCAAGATTTGGTGGTGTGCGAAATTAAGAACTTGATTTATAGAATTACATATAAGCTGGCAGTTAAAATAAAGCCTCTTATTACCAGCATAGTTCCTCCCACTGTCAGGCAAAAAGTTAAGAGGATGTTGCTCAAGAAAGCTTTTCCTATCGAAAGGGCTACTTCAACTCAATCTTATGTTACTGGTACAAGGGGCGTTAATCTCTTAGGTTATTCAAGAGCTGAAATGGGAATTGGCGAATCTTGCAGAATTGCAGCCAATAACCTGGAAGCTGCTCATATTCCGTTCGGAATCCTTAATTTCACGGGAACCAATAGCGCTAGAATGGAAGACTTGTCATGGGTTCACAAAGAAATTACTGGACCAAACTATAATATAAACTTGCTTCATGTAAATGCCGAGCAAATGACAGAAATTTATGCGCAATATGGGAACACACTATTCCAAAATAGATATACAATAGGTTATTGGCACTGGGAACTACCTGACTTTCCGGATGAATGGTTGGAGGGATTTAGTTTGGTGGACGAAGTGTGGGTTCCGTCGACATTTGTCGCAGATTCCATCGCTTTAAAGAGTCCGGTTCCGGTGGTGAAAATTCCGCACTCTATCGATGTGAAAATAAAGGATCCACGGAATAGAACCTATTTTCACCTGCCTGAGGATGCATTTCTATTTCTTTCTATGTACGATGTAAAGAGTTATCAGGAGCGAAAGAATCCGAAAGCTGTGGTAGAGGCATTTAAAGCGGCCTTTAGACCGGATGATGCAAGTGTCGGACTTGTCTTGAAGGTGAATAGTTATAGAAGCGGGACGGCTGAACTTAGAGCACTTGACTCCCTTATAGAGGATTATCAAAATATCTATTTAATTACGGACACGATAAGCCGTAATGATATAAATGCATTGCTGAATGTAACAGATTGCTTTGTGTCGTTGCACCGGAGTGAAGGGTTCGGCTTGGGATTGGCGGAAGCGATGTTTCTCGGAAAGCCGGTCATTGGCACAAACTGGTCGTCAAATACTGATTTTATGAATACAAGCAATTCCTGTCCGGTTGATTATAGGCTTATCCAGGTGGGGGATGACTTCGGTCCGTACAAAGCATATCAGCATTGGGCAGATCCAGATATTGAGCAAGCTGCGTTATATATGAAAAGATTAACTGCGGACAAGGAATTCTATCACCGAATTGCCCTTGCCGGTCAAAGAAACATCAAAGAGAACTTTTCGCCGGAATCTGTCGGAAAGCTGATTCAACAACGATTGCAATATATTGAATTATGGAAATTTGGAGGAAGACAATGACTATAACTTGTGTGATCATGGCAGGAGGAAAAGGAGAACGGTTCTGGCCTAAGAGTAGAACAAACCTCCCTAAGCAATTCCTGAACATCTCAGGAAACAAGTCAATGATTCAACAATCCATAGCCCGTTTGGAGAAGCTAATAGATATTAGCCAGATATTTATTGTAACTAATGGGCTATACGCTGAATTAATTAAGGCCCAAATTCCGCATTTACCACATGAGAATATTATTATCGAACCTGTTGGGAGAAACACGGCACCTTGTATCGGTTTAGCTTCCATATTAATTGAAGAACGATTCCCCGACAGTACCATGATTGTATTACCCTCGGACCATATCATTGAAAATGAAGAGGGCTTTATAAAGATTTTGGAAACGGCAGTGGAAGTAGCGCAAGATAATCAAAGCCTAGTTACACTGGGAATTCAACCTGGATACCCGGAAACGGGATACGGATATATCGAAAGTACAGACCAAAAGCAAGTAGTTAATGAGCTAGAGGTCCTTAAGGTAAATAAATTCGTTGAGAAGCCGGATCAAGCTGCCGCGGAGTCCTATTTACAGGCCGGTAACTACTACTGGAATAGCGGGATTTTCGTTTGGAGAACGGAAGTGATCCGTAAATATATCCAGCAGTTAATGCCGGAAATGCATGATATACTGGAAACGATGCGCGCTGCCTTCGGTAACGCAAATTTTGCTGAAGTTATTAAGGATGAATTCATTAAGATGCCTGACCAATCGATTGACTATGGAATTATGGAGAAAGTCGACAATATTTATGTCATCCCTTGTATTTTTGGTTGGGACGATGTCGGCAGTTGGACTGCTTTGGAACGAATTAATGATCTAGATGAGAATGGAAATGTGATCAAAGGGAATATTTTGAACTTGGATACCAAAAGATGCATTATAGAAAGTAATGGAAAACTAATAGCTACTTTAGGCATCGAGGATCTGATTATTGTCGATACCGAAGATGTTACCTTGATATGCAGCAAGGATAAAGCTCAAGAAGTGAAGATGCTGCTCAAGGAATTGAGAATGCAGAAACTGGAGCAGTACCTATAATAAATCTAAGTAGAAGAGAATTGGAGAGATTTGAACATGGCAAAAAGCGCACTGGTAACCGGGATTACAGGACAAGACGGTTCTTACTTGGCAGAACTTTTGTTGGAAAAAGGCTATAAGGTTTATGGTCTTCGTCGTAGAACCAGCACACCGATGATGGAAAATATTGAACACATCAAGAATGAGATTGAATTTATTGAAGGTGACTTGTTAGATCAAGGGTCGCTTATTAATGCGGTTCGAAAATCGAATCCGGATGAAGTTTATAATCTGGCTGCACAATCTTTTGTGGCCACATCCTGGGAACAACCTGTTTTGACTGGTCAGGCGACTGCAATCGGAGTCACAAATATGCTGGAGGCTGTTCGCTTAACGAAACCTGAGGCCAGATTCTATCAAGCTTCCAGTAGTGAAATGTTCGGTAAAGTTGTCGAAACACCGCAGAAGGAAACGACCCCTTTTTATCCGCGTAGCCCTTATGGTGTCGCCAAGGTTTACGGCCACTGGATTACCGTGAACTATCGGGAAAGTTATGACATGTACGCGTGTTCCGGAATCTTGTTTAACCATGAATCGCCGCGTCGCGGAGTCGAATTTGTTACCCGTAAAGTAACGGATGCGGTAGCGAGAATCAAAATGGGACTTCAAAGCGAACTACGCATGGGTAATTTGGATGCCAAAAGAGATTGGGGTTTTGCTGGCGATTATGTTAAAGCCATGTGGCTAATGTTGCAGCAAGACACACCGGATGATTATGTCATTTCAACAGGAGAAACACATACTGTTCATGAGCTAGTTGAAATTGCTTTTGGACATGCAGGGCTGAATTGGAGAGATTATGTTGTTATCGATCCTAAATTTGTTCGCCCGGCTGAGGTTGATTTATTACTTGGGGATAGCTCGAAAGCACAGGAGAAGCTTGGGTGGAAATTGGAAGTTGGTTTTGAAGAATTGGTGAAAATGATGGTGGATAGTGATTTAAAGAAGCTAAACCAAAAGTAAAGGGAAATATACCGTGAAAACTGCTCTGATTACTGGTGTGAATGGATTTGCTGGACGACATTTGGCTCAATTGTTAAAGAGTCAGCGTATTAAAGTTTACGGGACAACAAGAATGACCCCTATAAGCTTTTCCGAGAATTCCATTGATGAATTAATTGTCTCCGATATGGGTAGCAAAGAAGAATGTGTTCAAGTATTAACGACGGCAAAGCCGGACGTTATATTTCACTTGGCTGCTCAGAGCAATGTTAAGGAAGCTTGGGGACAGCCGAGTGACACTTTTTTCTCGAATACGGTTAAAACGATGTACTTATTTGAAGCTGCTAAACAAGTATCCCGTGATATCCGCATTTTAAGCATAGGTTCATCCGAGGAGTATGGTTATTCGAAGCAGATGGAGTTTCCCATAACAGAGGATAGTATGCTTAATCCTACTAATCCGTATGGCGTATCCAAGATGAGTGCGGGGTTAATGGCCAAGCAATTTTTTGAAGGTTTTGGCATGGATATCATTCATGTTAGACCCTTTAATCATATTGGACCAGGCCAGAAAAAGGGATTTGTTGTACCGGATTTCGCTCATCAAATTGTGAATATTGAAAAAGGCAGGCAGAAGCCGGTTATTTCAGTCGGGAATCTTTCCTCTTTAAGAGATTTCACGGATGTAAGAGATATAGTCAATGGATATAGATTAATTGCTGAGAAGGGAATAAAGGGCCAGATTTACAACCTTTGTTCGGGAAAACCGACCGCTATCGAAGACTTGCTATATGCAATGATATCTTTATCTCCTTCGGATATAACAATAGAGGTGGATCCGGATAAACTAAGGCCGGTTGATATTCCAATCTATTATGGAAGCAATGATAAAGTTATAAATCAGACTTCTTGGGAGAGAAAGATAGATCTGAATCGCAGCCTTGAAGATGTTTTAGAGGAAATCAGAAAAGAAGAGTGGTTAGAAAAATTATGAGAAGTGGTACCCTTTATATGATTTGGGATATGGTTAAAAGGGATTTTCGCAATAAATACGCAGGCTCAGTATTCGGATTGTTATGGAATCTTCTGATGCCAATCGCATATATTATTATTTACACTACGGTATTCTCACAACTCATGGCAGCCAAGTTACCGGGAATGACTACTGGTAAATTTGATTATAGCGTTTATTTAAGTTCGGGTATCTTAGCTTGGACCATTTTTAATACAACAATCACCAGGTTTCAAAATGTTTTTATTGAGAATTCGAATATCGTAAAGAAAATATATTTTCCTAAATCCATACTTGTCTTTTCCTTGACGGTTTCTTCGATTATTGAATTGGTCATTAATTACTCTTTGTTATTTTTAGTGTTATTGGGAATTGGTTATGACCTGCATTTTAGTTACATTGCTGTGTTTATAATTATAATTCTGCAACAAATTTTCTGTACAGGCATAGGACTGATCCTTTCTGTCCTTAATGTTCACTTTCGTGACTTAAACCAAATTACATCAATAATTATTCAAGTTTGGTTTTGGCTTACGCCTATCGTATATGTCTTGGATATTTTACCGGATGGATTGAAGAAGACCATGTCATTCAATCCTCTTTATTATTTTATCGAATCTTATCAAACTCTGATTTTGCAGGGGGATATTGTTAATTTTACCAACATATTCTTGATTTCAATCTTTACCTTCCTATTTGGATGGATAGTTTATAAGCGTATGATAAATGAAATATCCGACTTGATTTAAATCTGGAGGGGAACATGGACAAACTTAACTTTAATGAAGAGCAATTGAAAAAGCGGATTCACGATAGAATTTTGTTTAAACTAAATAATTCTTTACCGCTCCAAGCAACTTCTAACCAAAACGATGCTGCGTTGAAACCATTAATTGATAATCATAATATTTTAGAGGTTGAATTCTTTTCTCATCGAAAATTTGCAGGGAAATTTATTGTTTCCACAAAGAAGCTTTTGAGGAAATTGCTTCGCCCGATTTTTATGAAGCAGATTCAATTTAATCAGAAGGTAATCGACCAGTTATATGTTGTTGACCGGCAATTGGTGGATAATGACGCCTCAAGTAAGGAGCTTTTTAAAAGTATATCTGTTGAAATAACCAATGATATTATCGATGAGTGCAAAATAGCACTCCAGGAAGTGGTCAGTTCCAATGTGGAGAGTATCCGGAATTATTATGAAGATGAGCTTCAGACTAGAATCAATGAACAGATAGTGGAGCAGATAAGTATCCGCGAAAGTCAAATGAATGAAAAAATAAATGCAATAAAAATTCAATTATCTAAGGATATAAAAAGTAACCTTTTTAGGGATCTTGCGATATTTGAAGGAAACCATAATAATGAGTTGAATCGATACCATCTGCTTCTGATGGCTTTAAGAGAAAATCCGGAGAATTTGGATCTTGAGGCTGAAGTGTTATCAGCTTTTGAAAGTATGAACAAAAGTGGGTTGAAAACGAATGAGTCTATATAATGCGAGGATAACTCCAGTCGTTGAAGAAACAGAAGTTAATACAACTTCAGGTAGAATGAGCTCAATTTCCTTATTAATTACAAACACGGGTGAGGAAGTGTGGTACGCGTATAATAAAGATCACCCGGTTTTAATAGGCTATCATTATAAAAATGATAAGGGTACTGTTACAGAAGGCATGCGTACTAAATTGCCATATAATATAGCCCCTGGTGAGAGCGTATTAGTAAAATGCAACTATATTGTTTATTCAAAACTCGATTCCATAGACATGGAGTGGGATTTAGTGCGCGAAGGGGATTCCTGGTTCAAATCATATGGATCGGATTCTCTCATTATCGGAGTGAATTTATCTAAGGATTCATCAAATGATGAAGAAAGTGGTATAGATCAGAACTTGGCTATTGTTTGTAAGGGATTGAGTAAAAAGTTTAAATTGTATTCTCAAAATAGCGCTAAATTGATTGAATTATTTACTGCGGGATTAGTTAAAAAACATCAAGAATTTTGGGCTTTGAAAAATCTTTCGTTCGAGGTAAAAAAAGGGGAAACTTACGGGATTATTGGTTTTAATGGTTCCGGAAAAAGTACTTTACTTAGCATCCTTGCTCAAACAAAGCAACATACCCAGGGCGTATTTAAAGTTAACGGCAGAATTGCGGCATTGCTTGAACTAGGAGCGGGATTTCATCCGGAATTAACAGGCAGACAGAATGTTATCTACAATAGTTATTTATATAGCATTCCAAGTCATGAGATAGAAAAAAAGATGGGGGCTATCCAAGAATTTGCCGATATTGGGGAGTTCTTTGATAAACCGGTGAAAAGCTATTCGAGTGGGATGTATGTTAGGTTAGCTTTTTCATTGGCCATTCATGTTGACCCGGATGTCCTTATAATCGATGAGGCTTTGGCAGTCGGGGATGAAGTGTTTCAAAGAAAATGCTATTCGAAATTTGAAGAATTTAAGGCTTTGGGAAAAACAATTATTTTAGTAACACATGATCTGAATGCCGTTAGAGCTTTATGTGACCGGGTGGGCATCATTTATGACGGAAGCTTAATATTCGAGGGTAGTTCAAATGAAGTCGTGAACTATTATCAAAAGATGTCATTGACCGCAAATCTGCAGGTGGCTGAAAAAAGTGAAGAGGACCAGCAAAAGTTGAGATACGGGAATGGTAAAGCGAAGATTGCAGAATATGAGGTATTGGATCAAGCCGGGAAGGAAACAACGGTCTACCGAACAGGAGACAAAATCACCATTCGGCTCAAGGTAAAGGCGAATGACACAATTATAACTCCGGTATTCGGAGTGATTTTTAAAACTATAAATGGAATCGAAGTATTCGGAACAAACTCGAGGCTTCTCAATAGTACTATCGATAAATTGAACAATGGAGACAATGTATGCTACGAGTTGACACTTCCTCTTTATCTAAATGAAGGAAGCTATTTTTTAAGTTTTGGCATTACCGATCAAAGTGGAGGGGACGTAATTACTATCGATCGGATGATAGATACTACGTTTATTAGAGTTATCTCAGAGATACCGTGTTTAGGTCTGGCCAATCTTAACTTAGGAGCTGAATCGAAACATTATGTCACTAAATAATAGTAGACCGTTAATTTATTTTTTTTGTTTTAGTTACAAGGACGAGAAAGATATTGAAGCCATCAAAAAAGAAGCGAAGACTTATTTTAACGAATTCTCAAAAAGCTTTCGTGATTTCGAATACAGGTTTGTTTCATTGGAAAGTGATCTTCAAGATAACGTTGAAATATATGATGAAAATGAAAATGTCTATTACTGGTCTTATAACTTTTCTGAACTGATCTCCAGACATAATCCAGGACTTATCCATATTTTTCATGATGATCTAGATGCGTATCAATTGTTTGAAAGAAATTATGATTCAGATAATAGGGTTACTTTATTTAATGTAACCGGAATGGAGCCCTTGAAGAGAACAGATGAGCAATTTCTTGAACATCTCTCGCACGCCATAGATGTAGGTAATTTGCAAATTATCTGTCAATCGGAGGCTGTTAGGGATAATTTATCTACGTACGGCCTGCGTTCTACTTTTATGAACAATTTTAGCAACATTCAATGGGGAGAAACAAAGAAAAAGAGAAATGACAATTTCACTATAGGATTTGCTTCTTCGCCAATGACTTCTGATACTTGGGTCCAGAGAGGCATGGACTTGATTTTAGAGTTAGCCTCTATTTGCAGGGGCTATACTTTTAAAATTTCCTGGAGATCGAATGATACGGACAAGCTACATCAGGAAATCAAGAAGAGGGAACTTACTAATCTTCATGTGTATGAAGGTTACTTAAATATGGTAGAATTCTATAGCGATATCGACACTATTATTTTGCCATACGTGACTTATGAGAATAATCATTCAAGTCCGTTGTCGCTTATTGAAAGCCTAATACTTGGCATTCCTGCTATTGTTACGAACGTGGTGGGATTAGCTCGATTGGTCGAAACTTACGGCATGGGAGTTGCAGGAGAACCTAATGTCGTTAGTTTAAAAGATTGTATCGAGAAATTAGCCGGAAATTATGATGAGTATTTAAACAATGCTTCTAAATATGGAAGGGAATTGTTTTACTTAAATAGTGAAAATAAGTTGAGGTACTTTAAACTATATAAGAATTTGACTGCTCAAGAAGCTGCGCCAAAACTTGGTGAGTGGAGAAGGATGCTGGAGGAAAAAGGTAAGTATTTAGTCTGTGGAAAAGTTGGGATGAAAGAATATTATAATGATAAATTTATTGCTGAAAATTATGATGAAGATCGGTTTATCGACTATCCCATGAGGACGTATAACAGACTGGAGAAAAGCGCAATTCATTTTTTCATTAAAAACTTTACTCCTGGTTCTAATTTGTCAATTCTTGATATTGCATCAGGTGAGGGGCGAATATTGGAGGAATTGGTTGATTACGGTAAATGCACTGCTGTTGAAAACTCTTCTTTTATGATATCTGTTTCTGCTAAAAAACTTTCAGGTAAAGGAAAGCTAATATATGTAAAGGAAGATATTTTCGATTTTGAAACCACAGAAAAGTTTGATGTCATTACTATATTTAGGTTCATTAGACACTATAACTATAGCGATCGGAAAAAAATATATAAAAAACTATTTGAATCATTGAGTGTTAATGGAATTATTATTTGCGACTTTCCGAATAAGTTAGTTGAGGGCCAATTAAGAAATCGTTATCAATGGCATGTTTTCAATGTATATGACGCATTCTGGCATATGAATGAAATTTTAGATGAATTATCTGACAATGGGTTTAAATTAATTCATAACATTCCTGTAGGGGAACTGCTTTTACCTAGTGATAGAGTCGGCGACTTGATGGAACCACTAGCCAACATCGTTTGTTTCGGGAAGGAAAATAGATAAATGAAGAAAAAAATTGCTATTTGCCATTCTCATGTTCCATTTGTTGAAGGGGGTGCAGAACTCTTAGTTAACTCTTTAAAAAGAGAGTTGGGCAACAGGAACTATTCCGTTGATATTATTCAACTCCCTTTCAAATGGTACCCGAACGAGCAGCTTATTCAAAGCATGATGAACTGGAAATTCATAGATTTATCCGAAAGTAATGGAGAGAAAATAGACCTGGTTATAGGTACGAAATTCCCTTCCTATGGCATAGAACATAAGAATAAAGTTACCTGGTTAGTACATCAATTTAGACAAGTTTATGATTTGCTGGGAACACAATACAGCAATTATGATTATTCTCCTGAGAGTTTGTCGATAAAAGAACTAATAAGTCGATATGATTATAATAGTCTCTCTGATTCAAAAAAAATATATACAATTGCTCAGAATACAACAGATCGGTTAGCCAAATATAACAAAATTGATTCTGAAGTGCTCTATCATCCTCCTAAACATGTTGGTTTATATTATTCTAATAATTTTGATAACTATATACTTTCTGTCGGCAGATTGGACAAACTTAAGAGAGTAGATATATTGATAGAGTCGTTAAAAAGTTCAGACCCTAATGTTAAATGCATAATTGCAGGACAAGGCCCTGAAAGAGAAAATCTTCAACGGCTAGCGGCTAAACTTGGTTTGTCGGATAGGGTGAAATTCCTTGGATTTGTTGAGGACAAGCAATTGCTTGATCTGTACGCGAACTGTTTAGCGGTTTACTTTGCTCCTTATGATGAAGATTATGGATATATCACATTAGAGGCATTCTTATCTTCAAAACCGGTTATTACTTTGGATGATACCGGCGGAGTACTGGAATTTGTTAAAGACGATATTAATGGTTACGTTTCTTCAAACCCCTCACAGATTTCCATGAAAATTGATTATTTGTTTCATAATAAAGAAGTTGCAAAGGAATTCGGAAATACAGGATATGAATCTGTAAAACATATATCTTGGGATCATGTTATAGACCGTTTGACGGAGACAATAAGATAGGGGTTTAAATATTGAAAAAGATTGCGTATTTTTCACCGTTAAATCCGATTCGATCAGGGATTTCTGACTACAGTGAAGATCTATTGCCGGAGTTGTCCAAGGTTTATGACGTAGAAGTATACGTCGAAAATGGATTTGAAGTTGAAAACACCAACATAAAAGAGAATTTCGTAATAAGAGAGTATGCTGAATTTTCTAAGAGATATGATAATAAACAATACAATGCGATTCTTTATCATATGGGGAATAACTACTCGGCGCACAAAGAAATTTATGAATTTATCTTGAAATATCCTGGAATCGTGGTTTTGCATGACTATTCATTGCATCATTTTTTTGCAGCTAAGACATTGGAACAGGGCAACTTAGATGGATATCGTGAAGAGATGTTGTATTGTCATGGTAAAGAGGGGCTTGATGAAGCAAATAGATTTTTGAATGGTGAGATATCTCCGATATGGGAGAGCAATTCGCTTAAGTATCCACTTAACTTACGAATATTGGATCATTCTGCAGGCATTATTGTGCATTCCCAGTTTGCTAAGGATCTTCTTCAACAACAGGCAGGATATGTACCGATTGAGGTTGTTCCTATCCCAGCCCCATACATTAGCAGCACTGACAATTTGGATTTCGAAAAAGAAACGGCCAGGAGTGAGCTTGATATTGGCCAAAGAGATTTTGTAATCAGCGCTTTGGGTTATGCGAATCCTACAAAAAGGATAGATAAAGTAATTGAGGCGATTTCAATCATAAAATCAAGACAATTAATTGATAACCTTAAGTTTTACATTGTTGGCGAAGTTGCACCTTCTTATCCCCTAAAAGAGATAGTAAAAAGATATAAGTTGGAAAAAGAAGTGGTTTTTACAGGATATGTAGATCTTGAAGAGTTTGACAAGTATATCGCTGCTTCTGATATGTGCATTAATTTAAGATATCCGACTCAGGGTGAAAATTCTGCAAGTTTACTAAAAATTATGGGGCATGGAAAGCCCGTAATAGCAACTAATATAGGATCCTTTTCTGAATTCCCTGGTGGAGTTGTATATAAGATTGGATTCAATGAAGGTGAGATTGATGAAATAATCGAAGGGATTTTAAATGCTTATAAAAGTGATTTGATAAGGTTTGGGAAAAACATATTAAAATATACCTCTCAAAATAATAGCATGTATGTAAGTGTGGAGAAATATTGTTATTTTGTAAAAAACATATCCTCAGGGGAATCAACTAATTTAAACTTGGGTTTTGTGAAATTCATAAATAATTACAAAAGTAAGCTTTTGAAAGTGTTAACTGAAAAAAATACAGGAAATTTATTGGATCATAATATAAGCCGGATCGTTAAAAGTCTCAATAAAAAGTGAGGTTTATAGATTGAGTAGCGAAAATAAGAAAAGAGACAAATTAATAATAACTTTCTTTTTCATTGTTCCTTTTATATTTTACTTTATTTTTTTTATTTCTAAAGGTTTTTGGGCACCGGGAGATGGAAAGGTATTTTATGTGCCTCCACGCTCTTTTATAGCAGAGAATCTAAAAAATCTCCATCTTCCCTTATGGAATAGCTATATAAATTTAGGGTATCCATCTCACGCTGATATTCAAAATTCAATATTTTATCTCCCAAATTTAATTTTTTACACTTTCTTGCCTTTTGAATTCGCATATAATTATATGTTTTTATTCCATCTATCCTTAGCAGGCGTCTTTACTTATTTATATTTAAATCAGATAAAGCTTAACTGGAAAGCATCCTTTCTAGGTGGACTTGTGTTTATGTTCTCTGGTACGCTCAATGCAAAACTTGGACATGTAACGGTATTAAATTCAATAGTATGGCTTCCAATTATCCTATATTTTTACGAAAAGCTATTAACAACTCGAAAAAAGAAATACATTTTTTTTATGAGTGCGGCCTTTTCAATGCAAGTATTTGCAGGCTTTATTCAAATATCATTTTACACTGCTATTATATTGCTGGTTTATTTCATATTTTCAATAAAAAAATATGATTCATTTCGTAGATGGGTTTATGAGAAAATAAACTTTTCAATTATTACATTAGGGTTAACGGCTGTTCAGACTGTTCCATTGATAATTTTAACGAAATCTGCCGGGCGTACAGAAATTACTTATGAGTATTTTTCAAGCTTTTCACTTGATTTCATTTCTTTAATTACTCTTATATTTCCTAATATTCTCGGTGTTCATATTCCTAACAGTCCGTATAAGTTATATGATACATTTTATTTTGGCCCAGGAAATTTAACGGAGTTTGCTTTATATATCGGAATTCTTCCACTGATATTTGCTATTGTTTCTGTTTTTAAGGAAAGAAAAGATTTTCACGTTAAAATATGGTCAACCATCGCCTTTATTTCTTTAATACTTGCTCTTGGAGCTTCAATACCAATAATAAATAAAATTATGTATTTAGTACCTGGTTATAATTACTTTAGGGTGTCAGCAAGGTTTTTATTTGGATTTAGTTTTGGGATGACATTTTTGTTTGCAAAGCAAATTGATAAATTAATAAAAAATAGAAAAGAAGCAATGAATATTTATACCTTGTTAATTAGAATCACTGGTATATTAATAGGTTGTTCTATTATTTGCATCATGGTAATTCAAAAAATATTCCAAGTGATATTGTCAGCAACACCTGCATTGTCTTCAACAGAGTTGTTTAAAAGTAGAACATTTGGGGAATTTGCAGATATATTTTCACTGAGAAATCCTGCTATTTTAATCCCTTTAGGGATTATGGTAATGTATTTAATCTTTTTGATAATAGTTCAAAGGTATAGGAACATTGGAAATCGTCTTGTTTTCTTTTCATTAGCATTTTTAATTGTAATAGATTTACACACTTTTGATTTTTATCATGAAAAAGTTGTTTTCAATTACTCATCTGAGTCAGAAATAAGTGCTTTGTTAAAAAGTCATATACAAAATGGAGAACGTCTTTGGCCAGTTATAAACAATGAAAATGATTTTGAACAGATCGATTTTTCCCCAAACAAAAATATAATGGATAATATTCATACGATTAATGGTTATGCTACTTTTCTTACAAAAGAATATAGATCACTTACTCAATTTGATGAAAGAGGAGTTAATGATAATTCGGATAATTTATTAATAAATAGTAGTTTACTATCAAGTTTGAATGCTAAGTATATCATTGTTTCAAATGTCTATAATTCATTAATTAATACAATAAACAAGACTGATATTTTAGAAGTTAAAGCAGTGTATACTGATAATAATATTACTGTACCTCCCTCATCTCAAGCAGGATCAATGTCAGTTATACAGAATCCGGTAACAATTGAGCCGGATATGATTTATAAAATATCAGTGGATTTAGAAGAAGCATCTAAGACTCCAGTGTTTATTGATTTATGGGGGGAAGGATACGATAACAATGAACAACAAATGACAGTTCCGTTAGGCGTAGACAAGAAATATACGAAATTTATCTATTCAGGTTTAGCAGTTCCGCAAAATGTCTTTTTTAGAGTGTTTTCTGATAACCAAACAAAGATTGATATAGATCAAGTAAAACTTGAGAAAATTGGGAACAGAGAATATCCAAAAGTCACCTTTAAAAAACTTCTAACGGAAGAAGGATATACATTATATGAGAATATGAACGTATTACCAAAGATGTATTCTATCTTGAATGTTAATGAATCTAATGGGGAGTATTCTAGAATTTTTGATATGGATCTCTCAAAATCCGGTTTGGTTGAAGGTATAAGGAGTAGTACATTTTCGTTAGCAATTATAGAAAATATTAAATACACGGATGGGTTTGCTAGTGCGACAGTCAGTTCTGATGAAAAAAGTTTTATAGTTTTTTCAGAAAGCTTTTTCCCAGGATGGAATGCTTATGTAGATGGTGAGAAAAGAGAAGTTCTAAAAGTGAATGGACTTATCCAAGGTTTACAGATTCCTGCAGGAAAACATGAAGTTGAATTTAAATATGAGCCGAACAGTTTAAACTTAGGATTACTAATTCTTCTATTAACTATTTTATATTCTATATTATTCGTCAACTTTAAGTCATTTCAAAACTTACTCAAGCGTTTCTCAAGGAGGTAGGAATGCGATCTCAACCCTTTAAATTTGTTTTAGTAGGAATTTTGAACACATGTATTAGCTTTATTGCCTATATATTTTTCATTAGTTTTGTAAGTGATAATTACTTATTTGCACTAATGTTTTCCCATTTGTTTGGTATTATTAATAGCTATTTTTGGAATAGAAGATGGACTTTTAATTCCGTTAATACTAATCATAGAAGCATTTTAAAGTTTGTTTTAGTATATTTCATTACATTTCTTGTGAATTTGTTGTTGTTACATTTATTGATTGATAATGGGGGAATCAATAAATTATTATCACAAGCACTTGCACTTCTTGTTACCACAGCAATCAGCTTTGTTGGACATAAGTACTGGAGTTTTAAAAAAATTAATGGGGTGGAAAATAGTGAAACAAGGTAGCATTGTTAAATATAAAAATAAAGAGGGATATGCTCTGATATCTGAACAAGAGAATAAAGATTATAAAGCTTATAAAGTTTATCGAGGCAGTCCTGAACTTTACGATGAAAAATTATATTATGAATACTATTCCGAAGATTTAGATTTTAATTTTTTTGTGGATATTCGCTCTAAATTTATTCTAGCCTTGGATGAAGTGGATTCAGTATCAAACGTAAGTACAAGCGAGTTGGAAAAAATTACCAGAAAGGAGTTATTATTTGAGGTAGAGAAATATTATAATAAATTTCACTCTAATAGAAATGTTAATTTTGATAGAAGTAATTCATCAATAGTATATGGCGGAAGAGTATACGATGAAAATGAAATGAGAAATCTTGTTGATTCTTCATTGGATTTTTGGCTAACAGCAGGTAGATATCATAAGCAATTTGAAAAGGACTTTGCCGAGTATTTGGGAGTACGATATGTTCTGCTTACGAATTCTGGATCTTCTGCCAATTTGCTGGCCTTTTCAGCTTTGACTTCTCCTAAATTGAAAGAGAAGCGTATTATGCCGGGAGATGAAGTTATTACTGTTGCAGCAGGTTTTCCTACAACAGTAGGTCCAATTGTTCAAAATCAAGCTGTCCCGGTTTTTATTGATGTCGAATTAGGAACATATAATATTATTGCGGAACGTATTGAAGAAGCCATTACTCCAAAGACCAAAGCTATTATGATTGCTCATACCATGGGAAATCCATTTGAACTCGACAAGGTGATGGAAATCGCAAATAAACATGATCTCTGGGTAGTTGAAGATAATTGTGATGCTCTAGGATCTACCTTTAATCGGAAGTTAACAGGTACCCACGGTCATATTGGGACGTCTAGTTTTTATCCTCCTCATCATATGACTATGGGAGAAGGCGGAGCAGTTTATACTAATAATGCATTATTAAAGAGTATCATAGAATCCTTTAGGGATTGGGGAAGAGATTGCTGGTGTCCTTCAGGCTGTGATAATACATGTGGCAAACGATTTGGTTGGGAATTAGGTTCTCTCCCCTATGGTTATGATCATAAGTACACCTATTCTCATATTGGTTATAATTTAAGAGTTACGGATATGCAGGCTGCCGTAGGGGTGGCTCAATTAAAGAAGGTTCCTGGTTTTGTTCAGGCTAGAAAGGACAATTTTAATCGCTTGTACCAAGGGTTGAAGGATTTGGAAGATTACTTTATCTTACCCAAGGCAACAGTTAATTCAGATCCAAGTTGGTTTGGCTTTATATTGACAATTCGTGATGGAGCGAGATTCACCAAAAATGAAATTGTCAATTATCTTGAAGGAAATCGAATTCAAACACGTATGCTCTTTGCTGGGAATTTAATTCGTCAGCCAGCTTACCAAGGAGTTAATTATAGAGTACATGGAGATTTGACAAATACGGATAAAATACTCCAAGATACGTTTTTAGTAGGTGTCTATCCCGGCCTTACAGATGCAATGATTGATTATGTAATTGATAAGATAAGAGAATTTGTTTTTTCAAAATGAACTAGGGGGGCTTAGTGTGAAGGTAGTTATACTTGCGGGTGGGTACGGAACTAGAATAAGCGAAGAATCTCACCTTAAACCGAAGCCTATGATCGAGATAGGTGAGCGGCCAATCTTGTGGCATATTATGAAGCATTATTCTTATCATGGATTTAATGACTTTGTCATTTGCTTAGGCTATAAAGGTTTCTACATTAAAGAGTATTTTGCTCATTATTTTTTACATGAATCGGATGTCACATTCGACTTTCAAAATGATAACCAGCTTATCACTCATAATCATACTGCTGAACCTTGGCGAGTTACTTTAGTTAATACCGGTTTAGATACAATGACTGGCGGTAGGGTGAAGAGAATTCAGAAGTATACAGGGAATGAACCTTTTATGCTCACTTACGGTGACGGAGTTTCAGATGTAAATATATCAGACTTGGTTGAGAACCACCGACTCTATGGAAGAATTGCCACAGTTACAACGGTACAACCAAGCGGAAGGTTTGGCGCACTAACTATTACTGATAGCAATGAAGTTAAAGGTTTTCAGGAAAAGCCAAAAGGCGATGGTGCATGGATAAATGGTGGTTTTTTTGTCTTACAACCTGAAGTTTTTAATTATATTGCCGATGATACTACTGTCTTTGAAAAGGAGCCATTGGAAGGGTTGGCTAAGGATGGAGAATTAATGAGTTACAAACATGAAGGATTTTGGCAGCCTATGGATACTATGAGAGATAAAAACCTTCTCGAAGATTTATGGAAAATGGGGAGGGCTCCTTGGAAAACGTGGGATCAGAAGACGGTGATGACAAATGATAAATGAAGAATTTTGGAAAAATAAAAAAATTTTTTTAACCGGACATACAGGATTTAAGGGGTCTTGGTTAGCTATGTGGCTGACAAAACTGGGTGCGAAAGTCACAGGCTACTCCCTTCCGCCTTCTACAAATCCAAACTTATTTGACTTATGTAATATTGAATCGCTTCTAGAGAAAAATATTTTTGCTGATATTCGAGATTTGGAAATACTCGAACAATCGATGAAGGAGGCTAACCCAGAAATAGTGATTCATATGGCTGCGCAACCACTGGTCAGTGAGTCATATATTAATCCTCTTGAAACATATATGGTAAATGTGATGGGGACCGCTAATGTATTGGAATCGGTTCGAAGAATGAATGGTGTTAAGGCTGTTGTAAATGTAACGACGGACAAGTGCTATGAGAATAAGGAATGGTTTTGGGGATATCGTGAAAATGAACCCTTGGGCGGATACGATCCATATTCTAGCAGTAAGGCATGTTCAGAGTTAGTAACTGCTTCATACCGCAATTCTTTTTTTAACTTACAGGATTATGATAAGCATGGAGTAGCAATTGCGACTGCCAGGGCCGGTAATGTTATTGGAGGCGGAGATTGGGCTAATAATAGACTTGTTCCGGATATAATGAAATCCCTAATAGGGAATTCTCCTATCATAGTCAGAAATCCTAACTCAATCAGGCCATGGCAGCATGTTCTTGAACCTTTAAGCGGTTATATAATGCTAGCGGAAAATCTATACTTTGACGGCTGTAAGTATGCAGAAGCTTGGAACTTTGGACCCAACGACGAAGATGCTAAGAGCGTTCAGTGGATTGTAGAAAAATTTTGCTCGAAATGGCCAGGAAATGCAAGTTTTCAAATAAATCAAAGTAATGACTTCCACGAGGCCCATTATTTGAAGCTTGATTGTTCCAAAGCTAAATATGAATTAGGTTGGAATCCAAAATGGTCTTTGGATCACGCCATCGATAAAATTATCGAATGGAACCATGCATATATAAATCAGATTAATATGAGGGATGTTTGTATAAAGCAAATTCTTGAATATGATAATAATTGAATTTGAGGATTGAGCAGATGAAAATTCTTGTAACTGGTGGAACTGGTTTTGTTGGAAGTCACATAGTCAATGGACTACTTGAAGATAAACATGATGTTGTTATATTGAAAAGGACCTATTCAAATACCTATCGAATTGCCAATTATTTAAATAGAATTACTTCTTATGATACTGATAAGGATGTAATAAGTGAGATATTTGCTCGTGAAAGCATAGATATTGTTATTCATGCGGCAACCTCGTATGGTAATAATGAAAGTTTGAGTGATCAAATTGAATGCAACATTCTTTTTCCAGTGAAACTATTAGAGAGTGCTGTTGAACATAAAGTGCAGGCTTTTATAAACACAGATACCTTTTTTAATAAGGACACTAATTTATCTTATAATTATCTCAATGCATACTCAAAAACAAAAAGGATTTTTGAGGAGTTAGCTAAGTCGCTTTATGATAATAGCCAGACAAAATTTATTAATGCTCGTCTAGAGCATGTATTTGGACCTAACGATAGCCCGAATAAGTTTACTTACAATATTATTTTTCAATTGTTGAGAAATGTAACGTCTATAGAATTAACTCTTGGAGAGCAAAAGAGAGATTTTATATCAGTTGATGATGTGTCTTCTGCTTATCGCATGATTGTTAATAATTTGGATTCTTTCCATGAGGGATATAGCGAGGTAGGAGTTGGTAGGGGAACTAGTATATCTATTAGGCAATTTATTGAATCTGCCCATTCACTAACGAATTCTACTACTAAACTACTGTTTGGAGCATTGCCTTATAGAGACTCGGAAATTATGGACTCATGTGCTGATATTTCCAAAATGAAAGAGTTAGGCTGGAAATGGGAAGATAACGTAGAAGATGGTATAACTAAAATTATTAAGAATCTAAATTAGCTGAAAATTTCTTCTGCCAAGAGGTGTGTAAAAGGTATGATTCAAAAGAAGCTTATTTCTTTCGTAGTTCCCGTATTTAATGAAGAAGAAAATATTATCCCTATGTACCATGCTTTAATTGAACTCATGGAATCTCTGAGTAGTAAATACGATTATGAGATTGTGATTACTGACAATCACAGCACCGATAGAACCTTTGAAATTTTAAAAGAAATAGCGTTGGTTGATAACAGGGTAAAGGTATTGAGATTCTCACGAAACTTTGGTTATCAACGGTCAATATATACGGGGTATATCAATTCAAATGGTGATATGGCGATTCAAATTGACTGTGACTTGCAGGATCCGATCGATTTAGTTCCTGAATTTTTAAAAGAGTGGGAAAGTGGATATAAAGTTGTATATGGTGTACGGGTCTCCAGAAAAGAAGGCTGGTGGATCAATAGTGTTAGAAAAATCTTCTATCGAATGATTGATTCACTCAGTGAGGACCACCTTCCGCGAGACGCTGGAGATTTCAGACTAATTGACAGACAAATTATCGAACAATTAAAACAAATGAATGATGCTGCACCGTATCTTCGGGGGAGTATCGCTAGTATGGGATTTAATCAAAAAGGGATTCCTTATAATCGTCATGAGAGGACTAGGGGAGAAAGTAAGTTCTCCTATAAGGATCTTTTTCGACTTGCATTTGACGGAATCCTAAACCATTCAACTGCTCCTTTGAGACTTGCATCATACACGGGTCTAACCATTAGTGTCATTACATTTGTGGGCTTATTTGTATATTTGATTGGGAAACTATTATTTGGTGCTAACTGGCCGGCTGGGTTTGCTACGACAACAATTTTAATCCTATTATCTTTAAGTTTAAATGCCTTGTTTTTAGGGATTATTGGAGAATACTTAGGCCGAATATACCATCAGGTTAAGAAAAAGCCAATAACAATAATTGAATCAGAATTGAATAATACATGAAGATATAAGGATAGGCGTGCGCTTGATTTTAGCGCACGTCTTTCCAGTAGAATTTAATCTCTGAACTTAAAAATCCAATAGTTACTATTGTTAAGGGTTGTTCCTGATGCAACAGCTTATGTATTAATAACAGACTAAAATATGATTCCTCTTATAATAAACATGCTGCTAATTAATGAATCTGACAAATAACTCTTCTTGGAGTTGACAAATATTATAGTATTAAAGCCGTAACTATACTAAACCAATACGTTTCTTATTTTTAATAGATTTATAATGTTCGGTCTACTAGACGATAATCTGGACTTACTCTGCTAACAGTAATACCAATACATCTCTTATGGGGCTTGTTCCCTTTATTATAAAAGGAATGCCGGAAGAAGATAATTCCCTTGAAATCTTGATTGATTTGCATTAAGTTAGTGGTTTAACAAAAGCTGCAAGTAAGCCGAAATATTTTTTTACAGCAAGCCACTTCAAGAAAGAGAAAAGGTTGGACATTATATGATTAATGAAAGGATATGTTCATGAAAGCCATCATCCTAGCCGGCGGGACAGGTTCCCGCCTCTATCCCTTAACAAAAGTAACCAATAAGCATCTACTTCCCGTTGGTAGATATCCAATGATTTTTCACTCTGTATATAAGTTAAAACAGGCCGGTCTGACAGATATCCTTATTGTTACCGGTAAAGAACACATGGGAGATGTGGTGAACTTACTCGGTAGCGGCAACCAAATGGGTGTATCCTTTACTTATAAAGTCCAAGATGAGGCTGGGGGGATTGCACAAGCTCTTGGCTTAGCTCATCAGTTTGTGGGAAATGATCAGATGGTAGTCGTTCTTGGCGACAATGTATTTGTTGATGATATTTCTTCTTACGTCGTTAATTTTAGTGAACAGAAGATCGGCGCAAAGATTTTGATTCAACAAGTGCCGGATCCAACCCGTTTTGGGGTTCCCGAAATTCAGGGGGAACGCATAATATCTATTGAGGAAAAACCAGCACGACCGAAGTCAGACTATGCTGTTACCGGAATCTATATGTTTGATCATAAGGTATTTGAGATCATTAAAACTTTAAAGCCTTCTTCCCGAGGCGAATTGGAAATCACGGATGTCAATAATGCATATATTGAAAGAGGAGAACTTACTTTCGATGTATTGCAGGGCTGGTGGACGGATGCAGGAACGCATGCTTCATTAGCGCGAGCCAACGAATTAGCTAAAGATATCGTATTTGGCGAAGAGTTTGGTAAGCTCAAGCTTTGAATGGGAGGAAGTGCGACATGAAACAAATTCCTTTGAATTTGGAAGGTGCGGCATTGCTTGAACAGGTGGTACATGGAGATCACCGGGGCTTTTTTATGGAAAGTTATAATCAAGAAATCATGCATTCTCTGGGTCTGAAATTTGACTTTATTCAGGACAATCAATCACTTTCAGCAGATCCGGGAGTACTCCGTGGTTTGCACTACCAGTTGAATCCGAAGGCACAAACGAAGTTGGTTCGTGTCCTTTCCGGTGCTATTTATGATGTCATTTTGGACATCCGGCGCAAATCCCCTACCTTTGGGCAATGGGTTGGGGTTATCCTCAGTGAGTATAATATGCGCCAGCTTTTGGTACCCAAAGGCTTTGCCCATGGATTTTGCACGCTCGTACCGAACACCCAAGTTTTATATAAGGTAGATGAATACTATTCCCCTGAACATGACCGTGGCATACTATGGAATGATCCTGCACTTGGAATCGACTGGCCGGTGGGTGAACCACAGTTGTCGGACAAGGATCGGTATCATCCATTATTTGCGGATGCGGAAATGAATTTTGACTGGGAGGATACGCGTTCATGAAACTGCTCGTTACCGGCGGAGCCGGATTTATTGGTAGCAACTTTGTATTATATATGCTTAAGCAGCATCCTGAATATCAGATCATCAATGTGGATGCGTTGACTTATGCCGGGAATCTGGAAAACCTGAAATCGATCGAAAACAACCCTAACCATACGTTCGTGAAAGCAGACATTACCGATGCAAAGGCTATGGATGAACTGGTGGGCCAAGGCGTCGATATTATCGTCAATTTTGCAGCCGAATCGCATGTGGACCGGAGCATTCTGGAGCCGGATGTGTTTGTGAAGACGAATGTACTTGGAACACAGGTTTTATTGGATGTTGCCCGAAAGCATAATATTAAGAAATTTGTCCAGGTATCCACGGATGAAGTCTATGGTACGCTCGGAGATACAGGGCTTTTTAGCGAAACTACGCCGCTTGCTCCTAATAGTCCATATTCTGCGAGCAAAGCTGGGGGAGATCTACTCGTTAGGGCGTACCATGAGACATTCGGTTTGCCGGTTAATATAACTCGCTGCTCGAATAACTATGGCCCTTACCAATTCCCTGAGAAATTAATTCCATTAATGATTTCCAAGGCATTGGCCGACGAATCTCTCCCGATTTACGGAGACGGATTGAATATTCGGGATTGGCTTTACGTCGAGGATCATTGCAGCGCCATTGATCTTGTCCTCCACCAAGGAAGAAATGGGGAAGTATATAATATTGGTGGCAACAATGAACGGACCAATCTTCAAATCGTAAAGACGATTTTGCAGGAACTGGGCAAGCCGGAAACATTAATTACTTATGTCAAGGACCGGCCAGGGCATGACCGCCGTTACGGAATAGATCCGACGAAGACGATGATGGAGCTTGGCTGGCAGCCTAAGCATTCCTTTGAGACCGGTATTAAAGAGACGATTCGTTGGTATTTGGATAATCAAGATTGGTGGACCCGGATTCTTTCCGGAGCCTACCAAGAATATTACGCCAAGCAGTATGGAGACCGGATGAGGGATCAAGCATGAAAGTATTGGTGACTGGAGCGGCCGGGCAGCTAGGAGCGGATGTTGTTTCCACTCTTCAAATGGCAGGTCATCTTGTTTTTCCGTGTGATCGGGATACGTTGGATATTACCGATTCTGAGGCCTGTCTTGAAAAGATCCAAGAATATACACCTGAGGCGGTAATCCATTGTGCAGCATATACGGTCGTTGACCAGGCAGAGCAAGAAGTTGATACTGCCTATGCCGTCAATGCTGTGGGAACCCGAAATATGGTATTAGCCAGTGAACGTGTAGGAGCAAAGTTCTGCTATATTAGTACGGACTATGTATTTGACGGAATGTCAGACGTTCCATATCACGAATACGATAATACTAACCCTCAAAGTATTTACGGTAAATCGAAGCGGGCTGGTGAGATGCTGGTTCAAAATCTGTCTTCAGCCTTTTTTATCGTGAGAACCTCTTGGGTGTATGGACTTCACGGTAAAAACTTCGTTAAAACTATGCTGCGGTTAGGAGAGCAACAGCCTTCACTTAAAGTGGTAAACGATCAAAAGGGATCCCCAACGTACACGGTCGATTTGGCGGAATTTCTGCTAGAGTTAATTCAAACCGAGAAATATGGCGTCTACCATGCCTCCAATACGGAAACGTGTACCTGGTTTGAATTTGCACAGGCTATTTTCTCGGAAGCGCGAATCATTTTGGGAAGGGACTTTCCGGTACAGGTTAATCCATGCACCACTGAAGAGTTTCCACTTCCTGCTCCCCGCCCTCGCAATTCCGTCTTAGAGCACATTTCTATTCGTACAAATGGGTTTAACGATTTACGGCCTTGGCGAGATGGCTTGAGGGACTTTATCAAGGAACTCTCGATAAGCAAGATATAGGATTGGTTTACCGCGCCCTATTTGTTACAATAAATGAAGAATCAAGAACACTATAACTACATAGTGTTCTTTTCTTTTATATTTTAGAAGACGAGGATCTCTAATGATGCAACCAACGGTTACCGTACAAATCGTTACCTATAATAGTGCCGAGGATATTGAACAGTGTCTTGAGGCAGTAAATAGACAGACTTATCCGATCGAAAATATTATTGTGGTGGATAATGCATCTTCCGACGATACGTTGGAAAGGGTGCGTTCTTTTGGTGAGAGGAATCAAGTATCGATTCTCTGCGTTGAAAACCAAGCCAATACTGGATTTGCTCCGGCACATAATCAGGCGATGGGACTTTCCGTTTCAGATTATGTTCTGGTATTAAACCCGGATGTTATTTTAGAGCCGGACTATATCGTTTTTTTGGTCAAAATTATGGAATTGAGACCTGAGATCGGGAGCGCAACTGGCAGACTTGTTCTGCAAAGCGATCCTGGAGTTATCGATAGTACCGGACTGATTATGAATAAAATCTGGAGAGCCTTTGATCGTGGAGCCGGTGAAACAGCTGAGCAGTGGATGAATTCAGCAGAAGTATTCGGGGTTTCGGGTGCTGCTGCAATGTATTCCAGAAAAATGATTGAGGATATCTCGATTCACGGTGAGTTTTATGATGAGGATTTCTTCGCATATAAAGAAGATGTAGATGTGGCTTGGAGAGCAGGTCTTCTTGGCTGGAAGGGATATTATTGTGCCG
The DNA here is from genome assembly GCF_018101095.1 of Paenibacillus sp. Marseille-P2973. Taxonomy (NCBI): domain Bacteria; kingdom Bacillati; phylum Bacillota; class Bacilli; order Caryophanales; family Paenibacillaceae; genus Paenibacillus; species Paenibacillus sp. Marseille-P2973. Next base: position 22,341 of record NZ_JAGQEH010000006.1, on the reverse strand, counting down.
AAGCAGTCGGTGTACATAAACGTGGATGGAAAAAAGGAAGTCGTGGCGCCCAACCTCTATTCATTCGCAGACATTCCTTCATCAACCGCTATAAGATGATCTACAAGAATTTGTCCGGAACAAACTGGCTCCGCAACTTGCCGTATCTTATGGCTTATGAGATTGCGGTTCATGGATATATACTTTTAAGGGAACCGAAGGTGCTAGGAGCCTGGTTCGACTTCTGGGGGCAGTTGCCGCGCTTGCGAGAGAAGCGGGGGGAGATTCAAAAGAAAAAGTCTAGTAACAAGAAGAGCAGCCGACCGCTCTAAAAGCAGTGATTGTGCAGGGGATCGGCTGCAACCGATCCCTTATTTATTGTTATCATAACACACCCCAATATATACCTCAATCCGCCTCCCCATCCATTCCCATCCACCTTATCCCCTAGTATCTCTCATTATGTTATAATGTCGATAGATTACTAATTTTGTCAGGAGCGTTGCCGGTGGATTTGAGCATAGTTATTGTAAATTACAACACGCGCCAGTTAACGTTGGACTGCCTGCAGTCCGTATTTGCCTCGGAGACCGGGTACAAGTTCGAAGTGATTGTCATAGACAATCATTCGCATGATGATTCCGTTGAAAGGATCCGGAGTGAGTATCCACAGGTGACGATGATTGTGAATGAGGAGAACACCGGATTTTCTTATGCCAACAATCAGGCGATGAAGGTTTCCTCGGGACGCTATATTCTGCTATTAAATTCCGACACCATCATTCAAAAAGACACGTTGGAGATTATGCTGTCATTTATGGATGGTCATCCTGAGGTTGGAGCCTCCGGCTGTAAGGTGATCCTGCCTGACGGTTCGTTGGACAAGGCTTGCAAGCGCGGTTTTCCTACGCCTTCCGCTTCCTTCTATTATGCTTTCGGTTTCTCCAAATGGTTTCCTAACCAGCCCAAGTTCAATCAATATCAGTTAAGTTACCTGGACCCGGACGAGGAGTATCCGATAGACTGTCTGGTGGGAGCTTTTATGCTGGTTCGCCGCGAGACGATCGATCAGGTAGGGATGCTGGACGAGGATTTCTTCATGTATGCCGAGGATACCGATTGGTGTTACCGGATCAAGGAAGCCGGCTGGGTCAACTATTATTATCCGCGCACGACGATTGTCCACTATAAAGGGGGAAGCGCACCGCGGCGGCCTCTGAAGATCATTTATGAATTTCACCGTTCGATGGTACTGTTCTACAACAAGCATTATCGCAAACAGTATAACCTGCTTGTTAGTGCGGCTATCTATGCGGGAATCGGTGTGCAATTTGCTATGGCGGTGGCCAAGTCCGGTTTATCCTTTTTTATGAAAAAGAAAGATATGCCGGCAACTACATCCTCGGGTGATACGGGGACCTTCTCAGGTTAAGTATTCTTTTTGGGATTTTTTGCAAGTGTATAGCTTTTAGGGAGTGTGAACATGAGCTCGTCTGTCTCTATGAAAAATAAAAATTTGACCAACACCAATCTTGTGATTGCGGAAAATATATCAACCTACAAGAAAAGAACGCTCCGGCTGGAGTTTTTCTTGAACACGGTATTAATCGGGGTTGAATATTTGCTGTATATCGCCAGCTTCTTGTATCTGTTCTTTATCCGGGTGCTTCCGGATTACAAAATTCACAGCGTAGAAGACTTGCTGAACCGTTGGGAAACGCTCCCGGTGGCCAAGGACTACTTGCTGTTATTAGGCGTTATTTTCACCATTTATGCGATTTATACTACCCATCACGGGCTCTATAAATGGGATCGCGACATCAAATTGATCGAAGAAACGATGAAGGCCGGAAGAGCTACGTTTTTCTCTTTCTTAATTGCTTTAGGATTCATCTTCTTCTTGAAAACAGGGATAGTGTACTCCCGTTTAGTTATTTTTGCCTTCGCTGTGCTCATCGTGGTTAGTGCATTTTTATCGCGGCTTCTACGGCTCGGGGTCATGCTTCTGCTGAAGCGGGCTAATATTTACAGCAAAAATGTGTTGATCATTGGCGCGGGACGCGTCGGCGAGGAAATCCGGGACAATTTGTTCAGTGGGAAGACGAACGGGTTCCGGTTTGTCGGATTTTTGGATGATTACAAAAAAGGTGAAGAGCATGTACTAGGCTCTATTGATCAGGTGGAGAGATTGCTTCAGCAATATGAAATCCACGAGATTTATATTACGATTCCGTCGGAACGCAAAGTGATCAATGACTTGATCACCAAAATTCGCAAATATGATGTACGCATCAAAATTATACCGGAAATGTTCGAACTGGTTACCTCAGGCGTAGTCTTTGACCAAGCTTACGATTATCCATGCATTGAATTAGTGAAGACGCCTTTGCGAGGCTTGAATCTGATCTTGAAAAGAGCTTCCGATCTGGTTCTGTCCATCCTGGGATTGATCGTGATCTCTCCATTATTGGCGGCGGTTGCGATCTGCATTAAGTTTGACTCCAAGGGGCCAGTGATCATTAAGCAAAGGCGAATCGGTAAAAATGGCGCCCCGTTCAATATGTTCAAATTCAGATCCATGGTCGATAACGCGGAACAGCTTCAGATGGAGCTCGCGACCCAGAACGAAGCGGACGGTCCGGTCTTCAAAATCAAAAATGACCCCCGGATCACAAAAGTCGGCCGATTTATCCGTAAATATTCGATCGATGAACTGCCTCAGCTGATGAATGTCGTGCTTGGACAGATGAGTCTGGTCGGCCCTCGTCCTCCGCTTCCTAAGGAAGTGGAGCTTTATACGGACTACGAGTGGCGGCGGTTGGATATCCGCCCGGGTATTACCGGACTCTGGCAAATTAACGGAAGAAGCGACCTCCCGTTCGATGAGTGGGTGAAGCTGGATCTATATTATATCGAGCATTGGAGCCTTGGGCTGGAAATGAAAATTATTTTTAAGACAATTCCTATCGTGGTTAAAGGGACGGGTGCATACTAATAAGTCTGGTCTTCGATCCAGTTACAGACAGGATGTTTTTCTATGAAAAAAAGAACTCTCTACTATATCGCACTAATTCTAGGTTTATCCATCATATTGATCGTTACCCTTTTCCGGCCTCAAGCCTCGCGGTACGAGGGCTTCAGGGCCCACCGCATGGTGGCGCACGCCATGGGCGGGATTGAAGGGCTGACGTATAGCAACAGCTTCGAGGCTTTTGAAGCCAATTATGCCAAAGGGACCCGCGTGTTCGAGGCGGATCTGCTGCTCAGCAAGGACGACGAGCTCATCGCCCGGCACGAGTGGGGAGAGAGCTTTACAAAGATGATGGGACAAGAGAAAGTAATGGATCCCGGCACCCATGCCGCGGTATGGACTTTCGAGGAATTTAAAAACGCCAAGATCATGGGCAAGTATGAGCCGCTCAGCTGGGACGATATCCTTGATCTGATGGAGCAGCACCCCGATATGTATCTCGTAACCGATACGAAGCAAATCGAGCCGGAGGAGATCGACCGGATTTTCACCAAAATCGTCGAGAGCGCCAAACAGAAGGACCCTGCATTATTGGAGCGGATCGTGCCGCAAATTTATTATCAGTCGATGTGGGATGCGATCGAGGATATTTATCCTTTTGAATCGGTGATTTTCACGCTTTATCAGACCCATGATTCGGATGACGAGGTTGTGCGTTTTGCCAAGGAAAAGGGGCTCGCGGCCATTACCATGTCCGAGACCCGGGCGAATGAAAACCTGGTATCTGCTCTGAACAAGATCGGCGTTCCCTCATATGTTCATACCATTAACGATCCCAAAACGATCCTGAAGTTCAAGCGGATGGGCGTCTACGGATTCTATACTGACTTTTTGGAAGAGGATGATGCCGGACGAGTGGGCTGGCTGGAATACCTGGGCTTATAAAATATAAAAGCTGCCCCCGTCTTGAACTGACGGGGGCAGCTTTTTTGAAGAATCAACTGCTTTTAAACCAATTTACAGCTCCCAGATCCGGTACAGAATCATCGCCGCTTCTGCGCGGGTCAATGTATCCGCTGGTGCAATTTTGCCGTCCTTGCCGTTGACAATTCCGCTTCCTATGAGAGAAGCAGCGCTGTCCTTGGCATAAGCGGCAAGGCTTGCGGCATCCGAAAAAGGATCCAGGTTTCCTTGCCCGCCAGTTTGCTTACCGGCCGCTTTCAGGGCTTTTGCCGTAAGGACCATCATATCTTGACGGGAAATACTGTTGCCTGGTTTGAAGGTGTTGTCATCAAATCCGGAAGCAATTCCAAGCTCCTTCGCGATAGCCAAGGCTTCCGCATAATAAGCGGTTGGCTGAACATCACTGAAGGCTGCTGCATTTCCGCCAGAGCCTTTCAATTCCAGCGCTCTGACAAGCAAGGTGATGAAGTCTGCTCTCGTGATGGAAGCCTTAGGGGCGAAGTTCTCATCAGAGATTCCCTTAATAATATCGCGGGCCGCCATCGCTTCAACGGCTTGTTTCGCCCACGCCGTGTTTTGTAGATCGGCAAAAGATTTGGTTACATAAGCTACAGCATAAGTGCTGAAGTGGGTGGTTGTGAATGTAACCGAGCCTGTCTTCGAATCGTATCTTCCGCTTGGCACGGCCGTTGCCTGCCCTTGGCTGCCAATGTACAAGATCACGATTTGATCCGGGTTTGCAAGTTCCTGTGCGGCAGGGGTGTACGGCAAGGATACCGTTACAGGCGCCGCAGCATTGTTCCAGGCAAGGACACGGTCGCCAGCCTTCACGCTAAGATCGACGATCGGACGGCTGCCCACTTTTCCACGTGCATCGGCATTCAGGTCATTCGCAGAACCTTTGTTGATCTGAATGGAGACTTGCCCGGCTTCCTCCGTCATATTGGACAGCATATTCGATGGTACATGAAGGGTTGCGTACTCCGTCTTGAGCACAAATTCAACATTGTTATTGCTTTGCAGACTTGAAGCCGGCAGGTGAACAACATAAGATTGCACATTTGCTTGATTCGGTACTTCAATAACAATCTGCTTTTTGCCATTTGCGCCCGGCAAAGCCTGCCCGATTGCCTGATTCAGGCTTTCACTGGATACAGTTGCCGAAGCGTTTCCGTTCTCAACCTTTACAGTAGGCTTGATGGTTACAACCCCATTGTTATTGTTGACCGTGCCGGGTTGTGTGCCAGGCTGCGTACCGGAGCCGCTGTTTCCGGAATTGGAGTTTCCGGAACCCGAACCGCCAGAGCCACCAGAGCCACCGGATCCGCCGCCGTTATTGCCTCCTCCATTGTTGCCGCCGGGCGATTTGCCGAGGAGGGTGAGTTCCCCGAATACAGACGGGTCCTGATACCCTTGACCCGAAGGGTCATTCCATGCATTTACACTAATACGTGCGCCGTTCTTTGCGTCGTTGATCTGGGCATCAAAGCCGATTTTAGCATTGTTGGCCGGTGTAATCGTTTTGAACGGGATTTTCATTTCAACCGTGTAATTCGTGCCGGAAACAGAGGTTTTGGATTCAAAACCTGCAGCGATTTTCGCCGGATTGAATGAAGTCTCGTTGTCGAAGTTCACTCTGTATTGTCCGTCATCGTCTTGATAGCTGGTTGATTTTGCATTGTTTTCATCGACGAATACTTCGACCGAATCCTGCTCCCAGACATTAACGCTGGATTTGTCCAGTTTATCGTCGTTGACTTGAATCAATACATACAGATTTTTGTCATCCCATAGCGTTTTAGCTGTTCCTGAAGCACCTGACCAAGCCATCTGTTTCGTTCCCAGCTTCATTTCCGGAGCATTGCTCCATACGCTGTCAACAGACCCGTCAATAGACGGTGTTCCATAATATGCCTTGGATTGCTTGACATCAATGGTTTCAGGCGGATTTTCAGCCATGTACTTCCCGGGGTCAATTACCCCGTAGTAAGCTTTTTTCGCTTGCAGATCCTTATCGAACAGCACCGGATTCTGCTCGGCTCTCCAACTGGTTCCGTCACTCAGCCCCCAGAAGGTTACACGCGGAATATGATCGCTGTTCTTCTTATAAAGATCCATCAGTTGGGCAAAAAGATAACCTTGCTGCGTCGCTTCCTTGTCAGTGAGTACAGAATTGGAGCCAGCCATAATGTCCAGTTCGGTAATGCTGACTTCAACGCCCAGGGATATGAAACGCTCGAGCGAACTCTTGACATTGTCTATTCTGGTGCCCAGATTGTAGTGGGCCTGCATGCCGATTCCGTCAACCAGCTTCTTGCCTGGATGATCCTTGGCATAGTTTTCATTGAGTTCTTTAACCATGCTGTAGATAGCGGTGGATTTATTCTGGTTATCATCGTTGTAATCATTGTAGTAGAGCTTGATATCCCAGTCCGGGTGTTTATCGAGGACTTCTCTGGCGGCGAGGAATGCCTGATCGAGATAGTCATCCCCGATTGCTTTGTACCAGCCGGATTGGCGCAATGCCTTTCTCCATTCCTGCGGATTCGCCGGGTTATCGTTCATCGCTTCGTTGACGACATCCCAGGAGATTACCTGGTCACCAAAGTGCTCCATGACGGTTTGAATATGGGTCCTTAGATTGTCCAGAGCTTCTTCACGGCTCAACGGTTGACCATCGGCCCCGGTATGAAGCCATTCAGGGGACTGCGCATGCCAGACAAGGACATGTCCGTGCAGTTTAAGGTCTGCGTCTTGTACTTTTTTGACAAGGGCATCTTCTGTGGCAAAGTCAAACACTCTATTGCTGTTATAGGCATAGTCCGGCTTCATATCGTTCTCAAACGTGACGACATTGTGGTGCTTCGTCAGAAGCTTAGGCCGATTTCCTTCAAAAGTTGCCGGGTTAACAATATTGCCAATCAGAAAATCGTTGGCGTACACGTCCTTAATGTTAAGAAGATCCTCTTGAATCGGAGTCTGGCTGCCAACAAGTGTAACTTCCCCGAATACCGATGTGTCCTGGTACCCTTGGCCTGAAGGGTCATTCCATGCATTGGCACTGATACGAGCGCCATTCTTGGCATCATTAATTTGGGCATCAAAGCCGATTTTGGCATTGTTGGCCGGCGTAATCGTTTTGAACGGGATTTTCATTTCAACCGTGTAATTCGTGCCGGACACAGAGGTTTTGGATTCAAAACCTTCAGCGATTTTCGCCGGATTGAATGAAGTCTCGTTGTCGAAGTTCACTCTGTACTGTCCGTCGTCGTCTTGATAACTGGTCGTTTTAGCATTGTTTTCATCGACGAATACTTCGACCGAATCCTGCTCCCAGACATTAACGCTGGATTTGTCCAGTTTGTCGTCTATGACTTGAATCAATACATACAGATTTTTGTCATCCCATAGCGTTTTGGCTGTTCCTGAAGCACCTGACCAGGCCATCTGTTTCGTATCCAGCTTCATTTCGGGAGCACTGCTCCATACGCTGTCAACAGACCCGTCAATAGACGGTGTTCCATAATACGCCTTGGATTGTTTGGCATCAATACCTTGAGGCGGATTTTCCTCCATGTACTTCTCGGGGTCAATTACCCCGTAGTAAGCCTTTTTCGCTTGCAGATCCTTATCGAACAGGGTTGGATTCTGCTCGGCTCTCCAGCTCGAGCTGTCATTTAATCCCCAGAAGGTTACACGCGGAATATGGTCGCTGTTTTTCTTATAGAGATCCATCAATTGGGCATAAAGATATGCCTGCTGCTGCGCCTCTTTGTCAGTGATCGTAGAGTTGGAGCCCGCCATAATGTCCAGTTCGGTAATGCTGACTTCAACGCCCAGGGAAATGAAGCGCTCGAGCGAACTCTTAACATTGTCTATTCTGGTGCCCAGATTGTAGTGGGCCTGCATGCCGATCCCGTCAACCAGCTTTTTGCCTGGATGAGTCTTGGCATAGTTCTCATTTAGTTCTTTAACCATGCTGTAGATGGCGGTGGATTTATTCTGGTTATCATCATTGTAATCATTGTAGTAGAGCTTGATATCCCAGCCATTTTCATCAATGACTTCTCTGGCCGCAAGGAAGGACTGCTCAATAAAGTCATCGCCGATGGCTTTCAACCAGCCCGAATTGCGCAATGCCTTTTTCCAGTCTTGCGGATTCGCCGGGTTATCGTTCATCGCTTCATTGACAACGTCCCAGGAAATCACTTTGTCACCGAAGTGCTCTACTACGGTTTTAATATGTGTTCTCAAATTTTCCAGAGCTTCTTCACGGCTCAATGGCTGACCATCGGCTGCGGTATGAAGCCATTCAGGTGACTGCGCATGCCATACGAGTACGTGTCCGTGCAAGTCAAGGCCTGCATCTTGTACTCTCTGGACAAGGGCATCTTCTGCGGTAAAGTCAAACACTCTATTGCTGTTATAGGCATAGTCCGGCTTCATATCGTTCTCAAACGTGACGACATTGTGGTGCTTCTTCAGAAGCTTGAGCCGATTCTCGTCAAAACTTCCCGGGTTAACAATATTACCAATCAGGAAATCGTCAGTGTAAACATCCTTTATGTTAGGAAGTCCTTCTTGAATCGGAGGCGCCGCAGCTACCGGCCCCAAATAGGACAATTTAAAATCATCCAGAAAGAAGGTACGGTTGCCTCCATCATTATTTGCGGTCTCAACATAAGCATTGAGTACGGTTGGGGTAGTAGTAAGAGTATATTTGCCCTTCAGTTCTACCCATTGTTGATCGGTTACGGTTACGTTCGGGGACACGTTTGCAAAGCCGCTGTCTGCGTATTGGACACTAATGCGCAGAGTGGTAGGGGCCTCGCCTGATTTCATTTTTACCCATGCCGACAGCTCATACTGGTGGTTCTTGGCCATTTTACCGCCGGCGTCGACCAATGCAGCATCATATTGGGTTGTAGTAGTAACAAGGAGACTCTGGCTGCCGTCAGAAGTATGGTTGTCCTCTTTGGAAAGTACTACAGTTTCCCGGCCATTCCGTGCTTTGAAACCATCCAGGCCATCTTCAAAGTCGGCGGATATGCCTGTTTTGTCTACAACTTCCGGAGGGTTAGTCCCGCCCGGCGTGACATCCGTGATGATCACTTCGTCGATGTAAATATCCGAGGTCAACATATTGCCTTCGGCCGGTTCAACGTAAATAATGACTTCCTTGGTGTTAGATGGAATCTCGTAGCCTTTAGTTTCAAATGTGGTCCATTCAAGAGCGTTTACTACCTTATTTCCAACGATCCAGGGATACTTGTTTTCGAGCAAGTCGGAATCTATTTTAGAGGCGATATGGAAATTGCCTGAATCCGAACCGAGTCTGACTTTGAGAGAAATGTCGTATTTTCGATCGGATTTGACAATGTTCGTCAGGGCGAGAGCAGGAACTGCTTTCTCATTGGCCCGGTTAAAAAACTTTAATGATTTAGTGCCAGCGGAGGCGATACCGTCAATAACGGAAACTTCACCGCTGGTGCCCCAAGAGAGCCTAGCCCATCCCCCGGCAGCACTATCTTCAAAACTTTGTTGAAGCACTACAGCAGATGAGGGAGGGGATTCTACTGTGGTGATTAAAATATCCCCGATATAGAAGGGAACTTTTGCACCTTCATCATTGGATTTTATCCGGAAGAGCTGTACCCTCTACGTTCGTAACTGGGAGTTTAGCAGAGAGTGAGACGCCTTGTCCTGCTTTAAACGCTGTGGAGCTAATTCCATTGTACGATTCATCATCACTGCCTTTATTGCTTACAACTTCAAGAACGACTTGCGCACCTTGAGGCAGATTATAATCATCCTCAACATAAACGGAAGCTGTTACGGTATATTCCTGTCCAGCCGCCAAGCCGATGTCACCGAATGCGAAGTCAACGCCGTCCCAATTATTGGACCGGTTGCTTACTGATAATGCTGCTCCATCCTCATTGCCGGTGAATTTCTTGCCAGTTACCGCCTCCAGGTTGGCACTACCCGATTGGGTTGCCTTACCCGGGCCATTTTCAAAGTTTTCGTGGTATACGATTACCGAATTAGGTGCTGCTGAATCCGCTGCCTGCGCGGTCCGGACAATGAGACCCGCCGGCATTAGCAAGGCCGCTGTAAGTAAGATTGAAGCAATTTGTTTGAACGATCTCCTCATTTAAAGCATTCCTCCTGCACCAAATTTGTCGAAAATGGTAAAGCGCTTACAAAAATGTCAATTTCACCTCCTCCCTTCCGGAGCATACCATTTCGAATTTGAACCGTCTTACTCAAAATTAAAGGACAATCCGAGTTTTTCCCAGATAAATGCAAAGAAGGAAGAATGCAAATGCTCTTTTCTACTGAGGGATAATAAATCCAGGAAGCTTCATAATGAACGTTCATTCTTTGTGGATCAGCTCAGGGGACCGGGTTCTTTTTGTTCGCATTTCATACGAACATTGACAGTATTCTAACAGTCACTTAGACTAGAAGTGGCTATGAAAAATAGCCGGTTTGCATGAATCAGCTGATACGAAATAAAGGTTGACCTAATACAGCGGACAAAGTACGAGCGGGGCGGGAGAGAGGCCCCGTTTTTCGTGACCGAAACGGGTATATGAATAGTTTGGACAAGCTTGGAGGAGTCGGTGTTGAAGCAAAGTTTGCAGTCTTGGCGGCATGTATTCAAGTTGGACCCCGATCGTCCATTGGAAGACGAGGTGCTGGAAGCCATTTGTATGTCCGGGAGCGATGCCGTTATGGTGGGAGGCTCCAGCGGAGTGACGTATGAGAATACGGTGGATCTCTTGTCGCGCATCCGCCGGTTTGAAATTCCATGCGTACTGGAGGTTTCCGATTTGGAAGCCGTTGTTCCGGGATTTGATTTATATATGATTCCGATGGTGCTGAACACCTCGCGGAGTGATTGGCTGGTCGGTCAGCATGCCCGGGCGGTCGAGCAGTACGGGTATATGATTCCTTGGGAGTTGTTGGTTCCGGAAGGCTACCTCATTCTGAACCCCGATTCCACAGTTGCCCGAGTTACGGAGGCCACCACTGGCCTGGATGCAGCGGCTGCCGCCGCGTACGCCCAGGTTGCAGATAAATTGCTGCAGATGCCGATCATCTATGTAGAGTATAGCGGGACATTCGGCGACATGGAGCTTGTAGCGGATGTGCGCAGATGTCTTGAGGGTGCTCGTCTTTTTTATGGCGGGGGGATTCACGATGCCGAAACAGCACGCCGAGCGGCGGCCGTCAGCGACACAATCGTTGTCGGTAACGCAATTTACAGCGACCTGCAAGGCGCGCTGAGCACAGTCCAGGCGGTGAAAGGGAATAGTATTACTGGCGGTAGTTTCTACGGCAGTGGTAGCAGGTAAGAGTAACCAAGTAACCCAAGTAACCCAAGCCCTACCGAAAACAAATTAACTGCATTTTCTCCAGCTATTTTGGCAAAATTGCATCCTACGACTAAATTAGCTGTAAAACCTCCATCTATTTAAGACGAATTAGGCAACTTTGGCGTGTAGAAGGCGAATTAGCTGTAGGTTTTACAGTTAGTTAATGAGATTGCACGAAGACGGCGAAATTAGCTGTATATTTTCCAGTTAATGTCCAACACTCGACTTAGCACTATATTTACTATCACATTATTAATCTACAAGCATCAATCTACCTTGTCCTAGAGCCTATCAACTAGTTTAACCAGCGAATCATCATCGCCATCGTCCATCGTCATTATCATTAATCTTCTTCACAATTCATCCTATATTATTCGATAAAACGTGGAGTCACTTTCACTTAAACTTTTACTTATACATTCATTTTCACTTCACATTAAGTATTGAGCATTTGGAAAGGAGCATTTTCTATGCAACCTGTTAATATACAAGAGGCGGTGGCCCGCCTAAACCCGGAGCAGCGCAAAGCCGTCGAGACGACGGAAGGCCCGCTGCTGATTATGGCCGGCGCGGGCAGCGGCAAGACGCGCGTGCTCACGCACCGCATCGCCTACCTGATCGCTACGCGCAAGGCTCCGCCTTGGGCGATTCTCGCGATCACGTTTACGAACAAAGCCGCCCGCGAAATGCAGGACCGGGTCTCCCGGCTGGTTGGCGGGTCGGAAGGCCGCGACATTTGGGTATCCACCTTCCACTCCATGTGCGTACGGATTCTCCGTAGAGATATCGAGCGTATCGGGTTTACGTCGAACTTTTCCATTCTGGATTCTACCGATCAGCTCTCCGTGATCCGCAATTGCATGAAAGAGATGAACATCGACACTAAAAAGTTTGAGCCGAAGGCGGTTCAGTCGATGATCAGCACGGCGAAGAACGAATTGATCACCCCGAAACAGTATGAGCAAAAGATAGGGGACTATTTTGAAGGCATCGTCGCTAAAGTATATACCATGTACCAGAAGAAGCTCCGCAACAACAATTCGCTTGATTTCGACGATTTGATCATGAAGACGATCGAGCTGTTTAAAGAGACGCCGGAAGTGCTGGATTTTTATCAGAAAAAATTTGCATACATCCACGTCGATGAGTATCAGGATACGAACCGGGCCCAATATATGCTGTGCCGCATGCTGGCTGACAAGCATCACCGGATTTGCGTCGTGGGCGATAGCGACCAGTCGATCTACCGTTGGCGGGGGGCGGACATCAGCAACATCCTGAATTTCGAACAGGATTATCCTGAAGCGAGCACGATTATGCTCGAGCAGAACTACCGTTCGACTTCGACGATCCTGAACGCGGCGAACGGCGTAATCGGCCGGAATACCGGACGCAAGCCGAAGAAACTGTGGACCGACAAAGGCGACGGGGACAAAATCAAAGTATACCGCGCAGATTCGGAGCATGATGAGGGGTATTTCGTAACCTCGGAGATCGCCAAAAATGTAAAAGACGGCAAGCAACACCGCGATCATGCTATTTTGTATCGGACCAATGCCCAGTCCCGGGTAATCGAGGAAATTCTCATCAAATCGGATATCCCGTATCAGATCGTCGGAGGCATCAAGTTCTACGATCGTAAAGAAATCAAGGACCTGCTCGGTTACTTGCGACTTCTGTCCAATCCGGACGACGATATCAGCTTGACCCGGATCATCAATGTGCCAAAAAGAGGGATCGGCGATACGACGGTAGGCAAGCTGGCGGATGCGGCGGCGCAGCGGGGCACTTCCATTTTCCGCGTGCTGGAGACGGTGGACGACCTCGGCTTCGCGGGGCGTACCCGCAATGCGTTGGTTGAGTTCTATGATATGATCGCTGCGTTGCACAAGATGGTCGAGTACCTGTCCGTGACAGAACTGACCGAGAAATTGCTGGAAATGTCTCAATACCGGATGGAACTGCAAAGTGAAAATACGCTGGAGTCACGTTCCCGGCTCGAAAATATTGATGAATTCCTGTCAGTAACGATGGAATTTGAGAATAATAATGAAGATAAGACGCTCGTATCCTTCCTGACCGATTTGGCGTTGATCGCCGATATCGACAGCATGAACGACAATAGCGATGCGGAAAAACAAAACGACGATGCCGTTGTGCTGATGACGATGCATAGCGCGAAGGGACTGGAGTTCCCGGTTGTCTTCATTATCGGGATGGAGGAAGGCGTGTTCCCGCATAGCCGGGCCTTCCTTGATAATGAAGAGCTGGAGGAGGAACGCCGCCTTGCTTATGTAGGCATCACACGGGCCGAGGAGAAGCTGTTCCTCTCCTGCGCGCAGATGCGCACGCTGTTCGGCCGCACAACAGCGAACCCGCCGTCGCGCTTCCTGGAGGAGATTCCCGAGGAACTCAAGGAAGATACAGCCATCGAGCGCGACCGCTACCGCCGGGGGACGGGTATCGGCGGCGCATACAGCGGCCGCGGCTTTGGCGCCAGCGGCGGCAGCAACTTCGGCCACCGCGGCGGCGGGGCCGAATCACCGGCCTCGCGGCCTGCCGCAGGCGGCCGAAGCGGCAATGGCAGCAGCGGCGGCGTTACCGTGACGGTACCGGGCATGCCCGGTACCTCCGGCGGCCCGTCCGCCGCTAGAAAATCAACGCCGGGCGCCGGCGGCTCCGGCGAAGGCTTCAGCGCCGGCGACAAAGTGTCGCACGGCAAATGGGGCATCGGCACCGTCGTGGCGATTAAAGGCTCCGGCAATGACATGGAGCTGCAAATCGCCTTTCCGGCGCCGGTCGGCGTGAAGCGTCTGCTGGCAGGGTTCGCTCCTATCACGAAAGTGACGGAGTAGTAGAAGCTCAGCAGGCATTCAGCCATACAGCCAGTGTTCCAAGCACTGGCTGTTGCAACTTCCAGGTCGTTTTGTACGCCTGAGGAGGACAAAATGGAAAAATGTCCGCCTAAAAGTGGACAAATGGATATATTGTACCCGCCAAGGTTTTTTATCAGCCAGCCTGCAAGAGCAGCCAGAGCCAGAGAAAATGATAGTTAAATTGAGACGGAAGCGGCCCCGGAAGCCCCGGGTCCCTTCGTTTCCATACATATAAGGAGGGTTGTCCCGCATGGATGCTATGCAAAGAATGGAACAGCTTGTCGAGCAATTGAATCAGTACAGCTATCACTACTATACTTTGGACCAGCCGCTCGTCAGCGACAAGGAGTATGACGTGCTGTACGACGAGTTGGTCGCTTTAGAGAAGGAATCCGGAGTGCAGCTCCCCGATTCCCCTACGCTTCGGGTCGGCGGCGAATTGCTGCAGGGCTTTAAGCCGCATAAGCACCTGGCTCCATTATGGAGCCTCGACAAAGCGCAAAATGAAGAGCAGCTGATCAACTGGAATAATCGGGTTCAAAAATTGGTCGCCGACTACAACAGCAAACATCCCGACAACCCGCTGCCTCAGCCCACATATGTAGTGGAGCTTAAGTTTGACGGCCTTACACTCAACCTGACTTATACCGACGGCAAGCTGGTGCAAGCCTCCACGCGGGGGAACGGAGCCGTCGGAGAAGGCATTTTGGCCCAGGTTAAAACTATTCGTTCCGTCCCGCTTACGATTCCGTACAAAGATGGTACGATCGAAGTGCAGGGCGAAGGCATTATGAATTTGTCCGTCCTCGCCAAATATAACGAGACTGCGGCGGAGCCGCTCAAGAATGCGCGCAATGCCGCGGCAGGAGCTCTTCGTAACTTGAATCCGCGCACGACGGCGGAGCGGAAGCTGAGTGCTTTTTTCTATAATGTAGGGTACTCTAACGGCATTCAGTTTAGCGATCACCGGGAGATGATGGAATTCCTCAAGGAGAACCGTTTCAAGGTGAACCCTTACGTGACTTATCACCAGAGCTTTGAGGAAGTGATGGGGGTGCTTCACTCGATCGTGGAACAGCGCTCTTCGCTGGACTATCTGATCGACGGGGCCGTCATTAAGATCACTGACATGCGCACCCGAGAGGCGCTTGGCTATACCGACAAGTTCCCGCGCTGGGCGGTCGCGTTCAAGTTTGAAGCCGAGGAGACGACCACGATTCTTGAATCGGTGACCTGGAACGTGGGACGCACCGGCAAAATCACGCCGCTCGCGAAGGTGGAAGCCGTGGAACTCGCTGGAGTGACCGTGCAGAACTGCACGCTCAACAATGTGGGCGATATCGAGCGCAAGAATTTGAAGTTCGCGCTTGGCACGCGTGTGTTCATCCGCCGCTCCAACGACGTTATTCCGGAAATCCTCGGCAAAGTGACCGAGGAACAGGACGGCGGGGAGATCGTTTACCCGGAAAACTGCCCGGCTTGCGGTTTTCCTTTAGAGCAGCGCGGCGCGCATCTGTTCTGCAACAACCGGCTGGACTGTAAACCGCAGATCGTCAGCCGGATCACACATTTTGCGTCCCGCGACGCGATGGACATCGAAACGTTCAGCGAGAAAACCGCCGAACAGCTGCATGATGAACTGAACGTTCGCGAGCCTGCAGAACTGTATACTCTGTCGTTCGAGGACTTGATCAAGCTGGACCGGTTCGGAGAGAAAAAGGCGAACAATCTGCTCCAGGCGATTGAGCAGAGCAAGGGACGCGACCTCGCTTCCTTCTTGTTTGCGCTCGGTATACCGAACACCGGCAAGTCGACAACGAAAGTGTTGGCCGATCATTTCCGCGATTTGTCCGCGATCATGTCCGCCACTGTCGAGGAGCTGACCTCCTTGCCGGATATCGGCGGCATTGTTGCCGAGAGCATCGTTTCGTTCTTTGCCGACCCGTTTATGCAAGCCGGCATTCAAAAGATGCTGTCCCAAGGCGTTGAAGCCAAAGCGCCGGAGGTAACGGCTCCGGTGACGGATTCCTTCTTCTCCGGCAAAACCGTCGTATTGACCGGCACCTTGCACTTGCTCGGCCGCGACGAGGCGACGGAGCGGCTGGAAGCGCTCGGCGCGAAGGTTACCGGCAGTGTCTCGAAGAAGACGGATCTGGTGATCGCCGGCGAGAAAGCCGGAAGCAAATTGGCCAAGGCACAGGAACTCGGCATTCCGGTGATTGAGGATGAGAACGAATTTATCAGGCTGCTGAACGGCGGCGAATAACATATTGTGCGGTAACAAACCGGAAAGAGAGAAACTCCGGGCTTGCAGGCTCCCTTGCGGAACCTTAAGCCCGGAGTTTTTTTGTGCAAAGTGACTGAGGTCATTGAAGCGACCCGGTGTTCCTTTCATGATGGAAAGTGCCAAACGAAAGGTCCTTTCCCTTTGCACTTAGGGATTTGGAACCTGGAGACTTAGAAACTTAGAAATGAAGAAGTGAAGGATGGGAATATGGAATGGACACGATGAATCGGGATGTAATCCGGGATCACTGGAAGCCATCGCGCTTTAATGCGCAGAGTGATAATGAAGAAGGCGCCCTGGTCCTTTACAACAGCTATACGGGGGCCATCGCATCCTTTACGGGAGAAGAAAGAAATCGGGTGTTGGAGTGTCTGCATCCAAGAGGAGCCGAGGAAGTTGTTGATGAGGGCGATGCAGAGCTTCGTTCGGGACTGATTGAGCATGGTTTCCTCGTCAGAGAAGATACGGATGAACTCCGCCGGGCCCTGTTCCTTCACCAATCCATGCACGCTCAGGATACGATGCATTTGGTTCTCTTGGTAACTGAAGCGTGTAATTTCCGCTGCAACTATTGTTATGAGCACTTTCCGCGGGCCTCCATGCGTCAGGACGTCATTGATGGCCTGGAAGCTTATATGGAAGATCGCGCAAAGACGCTGAATCGCCTGACGATTAGCTGGCACGGCGGCGAGCCGCTGCTCGTTCCGCATATCATCGAGCGGTTGTCCCGCTCTATTATGGCTTCTTGTGAACGGAGCGGGGCGGTGTACAGCGCCGAAATGTCAACCAACGGCTATTATTTAACCCGGGAACGATTCGAGCAGATGCTGGATCTGCAAGTCGAGCGGTTTATGGTAACGCTGGACGGCGAAGGGCAGGTGCATGACACCCGCCGGGGTCTCCATGGGGGTGGCGGAACCTATCAAACCATCGTCGACAATCTATTGTCCTTAAAAAAAGTGAATCGTCCCTTTGAAATCAATTTGCGCGTCAACTTCGACAACAGCAACCTGGACTCCGTTTCCCGGTTCATTCCCGTACTGCGGGATATGTTCGGAGACGATCCCCGGTTTAAAGTGTATTTTCGCCCCGTCGGCTGCATGGGAGGGGAGAATGATCTGAACCTCCCGGTGTGCGATGAGCGGACCAAGGATATTAAAATTTGGGAGTTCAATGAGCAGGCGATAGCGGCTGGGCTTACCGTCAGCTCTTTTATTTCGGATACGTTATTGCCAACAGGTGCCGTGTGTTATGCGGCGAAGCCGAATTCCCTGGTTGTCGGTTCCGACGGTTTGCTGTACAAATGTTCCGTGGCTTTGGAGCAGGACAATAACAGGCTGGGCTTGATTCATCAAGACGGCACACTGGATATGGATTACGACAAGCTGGCGCTTTGGACGACTTCAGGCGAGGAGAGCGACGAGAACTGTCAGGCTTGTTTTTTCCGGCCTGCTTGTCAGGGGAATCACTGTCCTTTATTCCGCATGCGCACCGGACAGCGTCCGTGCTCTTATGAGAAACGCCAGATTAAACGGGCGCTCCGGACGATCTGGCTTCAGAACGAAGCGGACGAAGCGAAGGAAGCGGTGCATTCTAAATGAATCACAACGAATCGTGCTCATTTTTTTTCAAGGAGGTGAATCTTTGTGAAGGTAATTCGTTCCGCAGCTCAAGCTGCACTAATTAAAACGGGCCGTGTCTCCAAGTCGGTGCCGGGTAATTTGAGCTAACAAATCTGCTTCAGTGAAGATCCCCTGGCCATTGGCGGCGGGGGATTTTTTCATCTCTGTAACTACTTTGATCGCAATTCTCCAAAATATGTAACAAATCGTGGAAAACTATAACAATTTATATGTAACTTTAGTTGAGCGGTGTACGTTATATGACTAGAGTGTCCAAATTTATACAATAACATAGGGGGTAACAATGGGATTCAAATGGGTACATAAGTCCTTGTTCCTGACAATCAGTCTACTGCTCGTTGCGGGGTGCAGCGCCGGGCCGGCGGCCAAGGAAAAGGAAACGCAGCAAAGCCTCAAAGTCATGTTCGGAGATGAGGGATATTTCTATCAAACCTACGGCGATCTCTTCGCTATGAAATACCCGAATATCGATATTGAAGTCGTAAGCACAAACAGTTTGTATAACGGCGAGCAAACCGATATGGATAAAGCTTTTAGCGATTTTGTAGAGAAGGAACAGCCGGACGTTATCATGATGGATAACAATAACTTTGAGAAATTTACGTCCGAAGGCAAGTTGATGGAACTCGATACGTTAATAGATAAGGATAAATACAGCACCGATACGATTTTCCCCGGTCTGCTTGAAATGTTGAAGGAAAAGGGTGGCGGAAAGTTGTACGGACTGGCTCCGTCCTTTTACGGAAGCGTGATTTATTATAATGCCGACTTGTTCGCTAAATACGGAGTTGAAGTACCGCACGATGGAATGACCTGGCAGGAAATTCTGGAAACGGCTCGTCGTTTTCCGGCCGATGGGGATGAGAAGACCCGAATTTATGGATACGGTGAACAATACGGCGGCACGACTCTTGAGAACCTGGCTTCCAGAATTGCTTCGACCCAAGGGTTGAAGGCCATTAACCCGGATACGATGAAAATCACGCTGGATACGGATTCCTGGAAACAGACTTATAAGCTTGCGCAGGATGCATTAGCTTCAAATGCTATCTACAATCCGAAGGATGGCGGCTTCCAAGGCGGGACCATGGAAGAGTATTATCAAAGCCAGCCGTTTTTGATGGGTCGCATGGCCATGACGGTGGACGGCGTCTACTTCTTACAGAATCTAAAGCAAGCCAAGAGTTCGATCAAAGACTATAAACCGTTTCAGATTGGCATAGCCGCAGGGCCGGCGGACCCGGCAAATCCGGATACGTCCCGAGATATTTACCTGGGCAGAATCTTCGGAATCCGGGCGAATTCGCCGAATGTGGACGCAGCTTGGGAGTTTATGAAATTTGTAAACGGCGATGAATACGCAAAGATCAAATCCAGAACCATGAACGATGGAGTTCTGTCCAGAATGGGCATGTCCAAGGAATTTGATGGTGTAAGTCTGGATGCGTTCTATAAATTGAAGCCGAGCCCCGAGGACACTTATCGGAATATGGAGAAAATTCCGAATGATTTTTATACCCAATATTATCCGATCGTCTCTAAAGAAATAGGCCTCGTCGAAAGCAAGAGTAAATCCGTTGACGAAGCGCTGAAGGCGATCCAGCAGGAAGGGCAAGTCATACTTGATAAAGCGGTAAAGGAACAGGCTAGCAAGAAAGATTCGGATTCCGCAGAAGGCGCGGGAGACGGAGCTGCCGAAGGGCCGAGCATAACAGTTGAGACTAAATCCGCAAATTAGAGTTTATTAGGAAATGATATTTTATGATGGGGGGATCTTTGATTTTATGTTGAAAAGTAAAATGGTTCGTAAACTTACGCTGACGGCAATGGCCAGTCTGATGGTGATTGCCGCCGGTTGCTCGGCCGGTCCCGCGAAAGAAAGTGAAACCCAGCGGAGCCTGAAAGTTATGTTTTACGACGAAAGCTATTTTTTTCAGCAGTATGGTGATTTGTTTGCGATGAAATACCCCAACACCGAAATTGAAGTAATCAGTACTCAATCGATTTACTCCGGCAATAACGGGGAGGTTATGGATTATAACAAGGCTGTCCGGGATTTCATCGACAAAGAACAGCCGGATGTCGTTATGGTGGGCACGGATAACTATGATAAATTGGCCAACGACGGCAAACTGATGGAATTGGATACATTAATTGAACGGGATAAATATGATACCGAGACGATTTACCCGGCCCTTCTTGAGATCCTGAAGGAAAAAGGGGGCGGCAAGCTTTACGGTTTAAGTCCGACTTTTGGCGGGAGCGCTGTATTCTATAATGCGGATCTGTTCAAAAAGCATGGCGTAGAACTTCCGCACGACGGGATGAGCTGGCAGGATATTCTCGATTTGGCCCGGAGATTCCCGACGGATGGAGATGACAAAACGAGGATTTATGGTTACGGCACGAATTACGGAATGTCGCTAAGTATGCTGGCTCAGAGTATCTCCTCGGCGGAAGGATTAACTGCGGTTAATCCCGGTACCAAAAAGGTCACGCTCAATACGGATTCATGGAAAAAAGTATATAAGCTCGCCCTTGATGCTATAGATTCGAAGACGGTTTACAATCCAAAGGATGGCGGGTTTATGGGGGGCTCGATGGAGGAGTATTATCAGAGCCAATTGTTCCTTATGGGCCGGATGGCCATCACGACGGGTGACCCGTACATCCTGCAAAATTTAAAAGAAGTTAAAAACTCTCTTAAAGATTACAAGCCGTTTGAACTCGGAATGGTGTCGGGACCGGTGGATCCGGCCGATCCGGAAACTACGAGAAGCGTATATTTGTATGATGTCTTCGGAATTAGGGCGGGTTCCCCGAATGCAGACGCTGCATGGGATTTCATCAAGTTTATTAATGGGGAGGATTTTGCAAAGATCAAATCCAGAACCATGAACAACGGGTTGCTGTCACGGATGGGATACAATAAAGAGTTTGACGGGCACAGCCTGGATGTTTTCTACAAGCTGAAACCTAAAGTGTCAGCGGATATGTACTCGCGTACGGATGAAATTCCAGTTGAGTTCTACTCCCAATTCCAGCAGATACAAGATCGTGAGTTAGCCTTGGTTCAAGAAAAGAAGAAATCCTTGGATGAAGCGCTGCAAACGATGGAGCAGGAAAGCCAGGTAGCACTCGACAAGGCCATCAAGGATAAAGAGGCTAATGCCGGCAAGGAAGGTAAGACGGAAGAAGGCGGCGGCGATGCTGCCACTTCAGATGCAGGTTCCGTCAGTGTAACGGAAACAGAGACAGATACTGAATAATAAAGTTAGTTTACAAAAGACTAATCCAAACCTTAGCTGGTGCGGGTTAGTCTTATTTATTTTTCGTCCGGTTCACCGATTATCTTTATGGAAAAATATACTTATTGCATTTCATGTTCAGGCGTGATAAATTATTTCTTGTCGCTTCGGACGGTTGCTTGCTGAATGGCTTGCATCGAGAAAAAAGAAGTTGACACTGATAGAAAGATTCGATATAATAAGTAACTGTTCGACAAATTATGATATTCATTAAAATGTTGAACAAAAGCAAGCAAGTTCTTTGAAAACTGAACAAATGGAACACGTCAAAAATGAACGATTAATATAATCGTCAGTTTCAAAATGAGCAAGTCAAACACTTTATTGGAGAGTTTGATCCTGGCTCAGGACGAACGCTGGCGGCGTGCCTAATACATGCAAGTCGAGCGGACTTGATGAGGAGCTTGCTCCTCTGATGGTTAGCGGCGGACGGGTGAGTAACACGTAGGCAACCTGCCCGTAAGACTGGGATAACTACCGGAAACGGTAGCTAATACCGGATAATTTATTTCACCGCATGGTGGAATAATGAAAGGCGGAGCAATCTGTCACTTACGGATGGGCCTGCGGCGCATTAGCTAGTTGGTGGGGTAACGGCTCACCAAGGCGACGATGCGTAGCCGACCTGAGAGGGTGAACGGCCACACTGGGACTGAGACACGGCCCAGACTCCTACGGGAGGCAGCAGTAGGGAATCTTCCGCAATGGACGAAAGTCTGACGGAGCAACGCCGCGTGAGTGATGAAGGTTTTCGGATCGTAAAGCTCTGTTGCCAGGGAAGAACGTCCGTTAGAGTAACTGCTAGCGGAGTGACGGTACCTGAGAAGAAAGCCCCGGCTAACTACGTGCCAGCAGCCGCGGTAATACGTAGGGGGCAAGCGTTGTCCGGAATTATTGGGCGTAAAGCGCGCGCAGGCGGCTATTTAAGTCTG
>NZ_JAGQEH010000005.1:0-465690 GCF_018101095.1 Paenibacillus sp. Marseille-P2973 | reverse complement strand
TGAACCGTTTGGTGGCGATGGCGGAGGGGTTCCACACGTACCCATCCCGAACACGACCGTTAAGCCCTCCAGCGCCGATGGTACTTGGACCGAAGGGTCCTGGGAGAGTAGGACGCCGCCAAGCAAACCCCTTGTGGGGGATTTTTTTTGCCTAAAATTCTACATATATATAATCATTTTAAAATGGGCCCTTAGCTCAGTTGGTTAGAGCGCACCCCTGATAAGGGTGAGGTCGGTGGTTCGAGTCCACTAGGGCCCACCATCTAACCCATCATCATACTCCATGTATTTGTAATAAGTTTGGGGCCATAGCTCAGCTGGGAGAGCGCCTGCCTTGCAAGCAGGAGGTCAGCGGTTCGATCCCGCTTGGCTCCACCATTGTTCCCTGATAGCTCAGTTGGTAGAGCACTCGACTGTTAATCGAGTTGTCACAGGTTCGAGTCCTGTTCGGGGAGTCCAGTCCCCAGAATGTGTGAATAGCTTCGATGTCTATTCCGGGTGCTTTCTGGGGGCTCTAACCAAATATTGTGGAGAGGTGTCCGAGCTGGCCGAAGGAGCACGATTGGAAATCGTGTAGGCGTCACAAGCGTCTCGAGGGTTCGAATCCCTCTCTCTCCGCCATAATTTCACTTTCATAAACAAGGCCCGTTGGTCAAGGGGTTAAGACACCTCCCTTTCACGGAGGTAACAGGGGTTCGAATCCCCTACGGGTCACCAACACACCCCAAAAAGTGAAGTCAAGCTCTGTGGTGTAATCCGATTACTTTTCGGGGACCCCAGACATTCATGATTTCGGAGGCTTAGCTCAGCTGGGAGAGCATCTGCCTTACAAGCAGAGGGTCGGGGGTTCGATCCTCTCAGCCTCCACCATAGTTTACTTTGACAAGTTAATATTCATTTTAACTGACGCGGGGTGGAGCAGCCCGGTAGCTCGTCGGGCTCATAACCCGAAGGCCGCAGGTTCAAATCCTGCCCCCGCAATTATCCCTTTAGGGATGAAGATTTACCAGTGTGGAGCCGTGGTGTAGAGGCCTAACATGCCTGCCTGTCACGCAGGAGACCGCGGGTTCGAATCCCGTCGGCTCCGCCATTTTTATTTTAGATTTCTTTATGAGAGCCATTAGCTCAGTTGGTAGAGCACCTGACTTTTAATCAGGGTGTCGAAGGTTCGAGTCCTTCATGGCTCACTTTTCACAATGCGCGTGTGGCGGAATTGGCAGACGCACTAGACTTAGGATCTAGCGTCTTTGACGTGGGGGTTCAAGTCCCTCCACGCGCATCACCTTTGCGGACGTGGCTCAGCGGTAGAGCATCGCCTTGCCAAGGCGAGGGTCGCGGGTTCGATTCCCGTCGTCCGCTCCATATTTGCGCCCTTAGCTCAGCTGGATAGAGCGTTTGACTACGAATCAAAAGGTCAGGAGTTCGAATCTCTTAGGGCGCGCCATTTTTTATAAATGAATCTGTATGGCGGTCGTGGCGAAGGGGTTAACGCACCGGATTGTGGCTCCGGCATTCGTGGGTTCAAGTCCCATCGATCGCCCCATTTTCAACTAAAAATTATCGTTGGGGATTAGCCAAGCGGTAAGGCAACGGACTTTGACTCCGTCATCCATAGGTTCGAATCCTATATCCCCAGCCACTTTAACTTTGTAGTAAATATTGATAAATGCCGGTGTGGCGGAATTGGCAGACGCGCGCGACTCAAAATCGTGAGGGAAACCGTGGGGGTTCGAGTCCCTTCACCGGCATCATTTATCGGGATGTAGCTCAGCTTGGTAGAGCACCTGGTTTGGGACCAGGGGGTCGCATGTTCAAATCGTGTCATCCCGACCATTATTTTTGCGGGTGTAGTTCAATGGTAGAACTCCAGCCTTCCAAGCTGGTAGCGTGGGTTCGATTCCCATCACCCGCTTATGACAAGCAAGAAAACACACTTCCCTTTGAAAATATCAGTGGGAAGTGTGTTTTTTTGCTTTCTATTGCATTCCATTCAACTTAACTCCTAAAACCATTCAACATATTGGAGATGATGACTTTGGTGTCCGCCAATGCTTGCTCATAATCCGGCATCTGTGCAATCCAGAGCGCAGATTCATTCAAGGCTCCAGATAGACAATGGGTCATTGCTTCAATCGACCCCGGTTTGAGGCATTCTTGCTCCTCCATAATTTGCAGTTGTCCGTGTAGTAAACGCATGGAGTTATGCTCGTCCATACTCCGCCAAGTCTCCCACCCCAATACAGCAGGTCCGTCCACGAGCATAATGCGTTTGTTCTGAGGCTCAACTGCGGCAGCTACAAAGGCAATGCACCCAAGGAGCAGCTGTTCCCAGACATCCTCACTTTTCGCCGCTTCCGTCTCGATTCGTTCTGCAACGTCTTTTTGAACCGATTCCAGCACAACGTGAAAGAGACCTTTTTTATTTTTAAAATGATGATAGAGTGCCCCTCGCGTTAGCCCGGACTCCCTGGCAATCTCCTCCAACGAAGAGTCCGCATACCCGTGTTCGGTAAAATAACCTCTGGCCACCTCTATCAACCGGTTAATGGTTTCATTCGTTTCTTCTTTGTTTCTTCTCATACACGGTTTGTCTCCTGTCTCGATCTCTTCTTCCCTTGAATCAGACTGCTTTCAAAGCTTCTCCAAAAGTGCTATTGCCGCCGGATCTCCTGATTTCGTTAAGGATCGCAGGGAATGACGAATCATCCAGGTGCGATGCTTTCCCTCATATTTCAATCGATCATTCAGCCAGTTAAGGGTGATTTCCTTATAGTCTTTCGTTAAATCGTTCAAATGGTTAGCCACGGACTTTCTTACATAAAAGGAAGGATCCTCCCACAAGGGCTCCAGCAAGGCAAGATTATTAGCAGGGTCTCCCTTGATGACTTGGATTCGTTTTGCCCAGGGAAGACGTGGACGTGTTCCTTCGCTGACTAAACGACGGACATGAGAGTTAGCATCACGCGACCATTGACTTAGCTGATCTAAAGTATCCTCAAGGTGAACTTCAAGATAAGGACGGATGGCATATTCTGAAGTATGTCTTTTTGTGATCTCATATATAGCATGCATGGAAATATCGAAGTGCTCTAACCCATATTTCTCAACAAAATAGGCAACAGGCATTAGAAAATACCCATTATTGAACATTCCCTCTTCGGTTTCATTCTCCGGTCCAACAATATTTAATAGAATGCTCAGGGCTACCGAATAATCAGAGGGTAATGCTTGTCTTAATTGATCGGCAATGACGGCGACCCGGTCTTTTAATTCAAGTGGTTCTACCCTATTTCTAACGGACTCGACGAATATTTCCGCAGGGAAATCAGGATAGTGCGGGCTGATCAATTTGGATAGACGAACGGCTAGTTCTCCAGCAAAATAATGCTTTAATTGTACCGTAGTACTCATTCTATTTCACCATCGTTATTACTCAACCATACCTGCTCTGCATAATTAGCACTCTCCGTTTCCGAGGGAGGGATAATTTGTATAATATCAATTAACACACCATTAGGGTCGCTGGTTATGAAATGTCTCTGTCCAAATTCTTCATTACGAATATCGAGTTGCAGGGGCAGTTTCTCATCCAGAATAAGTCTCTTATACTCTGAATCCACATCATCTACTTCAAAGTTTAGAATCAAGCCTTGGACTCTCTTTTGGTAAACAGAGGGGATGGTAGGGTGAGATGCGTCCAAGAGAGCTAATTCATAAGGGACTTTACCGTTAGTCATTCTAAGACTCACGTACCAGTCGGCTTCATATACCTTTTCGAATTGAAAATAGGTGGAGTAAAATGTTGAACTCAAGGCAACCTTCTCCGTCAATATAACAGGGTAGAAGCTTGTAGTGGTCATTGGTAAACATCCCCTTTATTCTTATTATTGACTCATAGTAACATACATACAGCATGTATGTAAATCACTCATTGTTAGTTTCCGGCTGGTCGATAGTGAGGTTGATTAGCTGAAACTCGGAATGTATAATGGAAAACAAGGGAAACATAATTTATTATTTGTTTTCCGGGCTATGTACGTGGAAGGAGAATAAAGCGATGGGAAGAACATTAAAGACCGCCATGCTCGTCACAGATGTGGGATTTGTGGCGTACTGGCTTATCGTATTTCTTAATCTGCTGCCGAAGGACTATCTCTACAAGGATTACGACAATGAAATGATGGTGGCCTGGAATCTATCGTTTATTCCTCTGGATCTGTTGATTTCTTGTACCGGGTTGATGAGCATTTATTTTTATCGGAAACGGCCGCAATTTGGAATTTCTTTATGTATCATTTCGTTATCGCTTACGTTTTGTTCAGGTTTGCAAGCTATCGCGTTCTGGGGACTGCGGCATGATTTTGATGCGTCGTGGTGGATACCGAATTTGTTCTTAATGATCTACCCTCTGTTCTTCCTGCCTCGATTAGTTTGCAAAACTACAGCACGATTGGACGTGAACCCATGAAGGACAGAATTACGGAAGTCGTAAGGGAAGAAATCATGAAGCGGGGGTTGAAGTTTTCGCTTCGGGATATCGCTGCAAGTCTAGGGATGAGCACAAAGACGATATACCAATTCTTTGAGTCAAAAGAGCACATGATTAGCCACATCGTCGATCAATCCATTGCGGATATGCGGGAAGCCGAGCAGGAAGTGATGAACGATACGTCGTTGAATGCCGCCCAGAAACTGAGAATGGCTCTAGTTATTTTACCTCGCGGATTTGTATTTAAAGACGTTCATGTTTTTCATGAATTGAAACAACGGTATCCGCAACTGTGGCGTGAGGTGGATGCATATATAAAGCATGGATGGGATAACATCCGGATCTTGATCCAGGAAGGAGTAGCGGCAGGCATCCTGCGGCCGTTTCATGTCGAGCTGTTCATCCAGACTTACATCGGGGCTTTGAATCAGCTTATGGATATACATGTTGCGAACAAGATCGAATTGTCTTTGGATAAGGTGTTAGAGCAAATGGTTGAGTTCTTGATGCAGGGAATCCTGGATGGAGGGCCCGAAGTGAAAAGCGGAGAAAGGAGCGGAGCGGAATGAAGCCGTACCTTTTTTTGCTGGTAGCGATTATTGGTGAACTGCTAGGTACATCAATGCTGAAGCTATCGAATGGATTTACGAAATTATATCCGAGCATCGCGACGGTTCTCTGTTTTGGGTTGGCGTTCTATATGCTCTCTCTGAGTCTGCAAAAGATCCCCTTAGGCATTGCTTACGCGATATGGTCGGGGGTTGGAACGATGGCTACGGTCATAATCGGGATTCTGATATGGAAAGAAAAAGTCGGGTTCATCACGGTTTTTGGCATTGCGTTCATTATTGCAGGCGTTGTATTGGTCAACCTTGGATCTTCTACTATGGAAAAAGAGGCTGTGCAGAACGTATCCTCGACGCAGTGAGTGATATGCGGTACAAAAAACGGGCACCATGGGTGTCCGTTTTATTTGTTCGTATGCTGCTAACTCATCGAATTTATATTTTATCCATCAAATGGGCAATTTTATTGACGAACTCTTTATAATCCGCGGCCAGGGTCAATTCCTTTATGTTTTCCCATTCCGAAAGAATATTAATAAAGCTCTCGAATACATGACTGAATAACTGCCTTTGCGTTTTGTTGAAGGCAATCATGATGATGATCTGAACCTTCTCTTCTCCCCATCTCACAGGCTTATCATTAATGATGATGCAGATCCCCGTTCTATGGGCATCCATCTTCATGGAGTGAGGTACCGCCACATTGTTGTTGAAAGCCGTGGACGACATTTTTTCCCGTTCCAATACGGATTCGCAATAATCCTCATTTACATAATGCTTCTCGTAGAGCTTTTGAGACATAAATCTAATGTAATCTACGTCGCTGTCCAAATAAACGTTCTTCAGGAACAACTCCTCGTTAAAGAACATCTCCAGGTAATTTTTCACGTTCAAAACACTTTTTCGTTCGCTTAATTTAACAATCAGATTCTGAATTTGCTCGAAGTCTTCCTTCGTGATAAACGGGTGTACAAAAATCGTAGGGATTTGCAGCAGCTTAACGGGAAGCGTCGTAATGATGAAATCAATTTTGTCCGTATGATTCAAGCTGTCGATCTCCGAAGCCACTTGCATAATTTCAATGACATCCTTGAACTTTGCATCGATTTTTTGAACCAGGTTCAGCTGCATACCATAGTAATTGGGGCATACTACGGCGCATAGCAGTTTGGTCTCCAGTTCTTTTTTACGCTCGAAAAACGATCCGATATGAAAAGAAATAAAAGTAATCTCATCCTCGACGATTGAGATATGCTCCAGCTTTTGCAGTTCATTGGAGATGAATACCGATATTTCATGGATCAACGGATAGGCGTCTTTGAAGCTGGAGGTTAGCGGATTTCTCGACCACTGCTTGTTCCTCGCCCGGAACACCAGATTTCGGATGTGGAGCGTGAATTTGACGACGAACTCATCGTCGGAGAGGTCAATAAAATAAGATTCATGCACTTTGTCCAGCAGCGTTTGGGCCAGATCAACATAGTGCTTATCCACAAAGCCCGTTAAATTGTCGGAAGTTAAGGTTTGATAATTCAATAAGGTTGTTTTGCTCGAAAGCAGAATCATTAAGTAATCTCTTTCGGCTTCGTTGAAGATAATCCCGTACTCGGTTCCGATCCGATTGGCAATCTCTATGGCGGCCTTCATTTCCAGATTGCTCTTCAAGTCCTTTGCCTGTTGATTATGCTCGATCGATTTGTTGTTTTTGATTCTGTCCATGGTGAATGCTTTAACTGCGCGATATCATACCCTTCAAAAATCTCCTGCACATGAACCGTACTTAAAAATTGCGGTGATGCTTCCTGAGTAAGAATGTGGCTCATGAGCTTCCGCTTATCCGATTCCTCTCCTACCAAGATCAGCATGTCGCCTCTGCGCTTCACTTTTAAATGAAAGGGAACGATCAAATTGTTGGTGATGATAATATCGTTCTCGATTGTGGACGTACTGACAAAGATCTTTTCGCTCAAATCGAAAATGTCCAGGCCCTCGGTGTTTACGATTAACTCCTTCAGCATCATGTTCATGCGTTTGGACGGAGTATCTTGAGATTGAAGAGAGGCAACTGCTTTCCGGTTATTCTTTGTTATTAATTTATAGCCGTTCGGAGCGGAAGCGATCATATCGGCATCGCTGTTGATCGTACTTACATAGTTACGGATCGTTCGGGTCGAAACCTTGAAATGATTGGCTAAGGCAGCAGCGGTAACCCAGTCGTTCTGGGTCTCCAGATAGTTCAAAAAGGCTGTTAATTTGGCGCTCTTCACCATCAATCCCTCGCTTATGATCCCAGATGTTCTTTCTTTAAAGTATCAGTATAAAGGAGTCCTCAAATGAACGGCTCTTGAGAAATTTCCTATCCCTAGGAAGTTTATTTGTGTTGAACAAACGCTCGTTATAGTAGTAACCCGCTTGGGTCGATATCATCCTGACTTTCCGGGGGGTAGGAAGGTTTATTGTTGGTTTGGGCTTTCGGAAGGTGGCATACTGAACATGTAAAACAAAGGGAGGTTAAACATCATGACAAAAAAAGTATTGTTGGTTTGCGGGGCAGGCGCATCATCCGGTTTTATGGCGGCAGCGGCGCGGAAGGCCGTTAAGAAAACAGGTGAAGATATAGAGTTTAAAGCCAAAAGCGAGTCGGAACTGATGGAGAATTTGAACAGCATTGATTTGCTGCTGGTGGCACCGCATTTGAAATATATGATTGACGATGTAAAAGGCGCATGTGAACAAGCAGGTGTTAAATACAGCCTGATTCCGCAAAAAGTATATGGTTCGTTGGACGGCCCAGGGTTGGTTAATACCGCCAAGGAACTTTTGGAAGGTGGCAAGTAATTATGGAAACGGAAAAAGTAACGCTTGAGGAGCTTGCCTTAGTATCTATGAATGTGATCCTGCATGCCGGAAAAGCTCGCGACTACGTCTATCAGGCCGTGGACAAAGCGTCGGCAAGAGAGTTTGATGAAGCGGATCAGCTCATGGTTGAAGCTAATAAAGAAATCGTCACGGCTCATAAAGCCCAGACCCAGACATTGCAAAAGGAAGCCGACGGTATCGAATTTCCATTCTCGCCGTTATTCGCTCATGCGCAGGATACCATGATGACGGTGAAATCCGAAATGAATATCATGCGGGAAATTATAAAGTTATACAAGCGACTTTAAGGAGGAGCAGAGATGTTCGATAAATTGATGTCATGGATGACCGATGTTTTTGCGCCAAAGGTAAATAAGATGGCAAAAAATCCGTGGATCGCTGCTGTTCAAAGCGCAATTTTAACGTCAATGCCGATGGTTTTTATCGGCTCGTTCGCGACGATCTTGTCCATTGTTAAAGATTATTGGAAGGGCTTTCCCGACCTTTCGTTGCTTAGCACTTTTTCATTCGGACTATTCTCGCTGTTTCTGGCGTATTTGATCCCGGAAGCTGTCATGAACAACAAGGGACACAAAGGTACTGCCAAGCAAGCCGGTCTTGCCGGAATAGCATTTTTTCTAATTCTGGTATTTCCTTTGTTGAGTGATGATGGTCGAATTAGCTTTGATCTCAGTACCTTCGGTACGGCCGGCATGATTTCTGCGCTGATTGCAGGACTTTTCGTAGGCGTGGTTATGAATCTGTTCGCGAAGTGGAAGCTCATCGGTGAGGATTCCGCGATTCCGGATTTTGTAGCTACCTGGTTTAACACGCTTATTCCGATTACTCTCATTTTATTGATCGGTTGGTTTTTCACCTTCCACTTGAATATTAATTTGTATAATGCAGTCAACTCCATCTTCACCCCGTTGATTCATTTGGGACAAGGCTTCTGGGGATTTGTAATTATTAACTTCCTGGGCTTCGCCTTCTTGTATACGTTCGGGATTTCGAGTTGGGTGTTATATCCGGTCACGAGCGCCATTGCCTTACCCGCTATTGCCGAGAATCAGGCCAACTTTGAGGCAGGCAAGGCAGTCACTAGTATTTTCACGAACGAGGCGGGAGCGCTGTTCCTGATCGGCGGCGGCGGCGCAACATTAGCGCTTGTCATTATGCTGGCCTTTATGGCTAGATCGCAGCGGTTAAAAATGATCGGCAAAGCTTCACTTATTCCAGCTATTTTCAATATTAATGAACCGGTGGTGTTTGGCGCACCGATTGCATTTAACCCGATTTTGATGGTTCCTATGTGGATCAACGGGCTCGTAGGGCCGATATTAGTTTGGCTTGTTATGAAAATAGGTTTAGTTCCAATTCCGTATAAGCCATTTCAACTCTGGTATCTGCCTACGGTAGCTCAAGGCTGGATCGTTACGGAATCCATTCGTGGTGTATTGCTCGTCGTTATTTTGTTTGTGATCAGTTGGTTGATTTATTACCCATTCTTCAAGATTTATGATAAGCAGGCAGTCAAGCAAGATATGGAATTGTTAGAGGAGGAATAAAAACCATGCGTAAAAATAACTATTCGGATTTTCCAAAAGACTTCCTATGGGGTGGGGCAATCGCGGCCAGCCAGGCTGATGGTGCATACACGGAGGAGGGCAAGCTGCCCAATTCGTCCGACGTTCAGCCCTACCTGAAGGGTTTATCGAATATGGAGATTCAGCAGTTGGAAAAGCAGGGAATGACGCTGGATCAAGTGAAGAAGAACCTTGAAGATACTGTGCATTATTATCCAAAGCGCTTCGGAATCGACTTCTACAACACTTTTGAAAGCGATTTAGAGCTGTTGGCGGAGATGGGATTTAAAACCTTTAGAACATCCATCGATTGGTCGAGAGTATTTCCTAAAGGGGATGAAACCGAGCCTAATGAGTTGGCTCTGAAGCATTATGACAAGATGATCGATAAAATGAAGTCGCTCGGCATTGAGCCGATCATCACCATGCTGCATTATGAGACACCGGTTCACCTCACGTTGGAATACGGCGGGTGGAAGAATAAAGCTGTAATCGAGATGTTTGAACGCTACGGCAAAGTGCTATTGGACCGCTTTGGCGATCGGGTGAAGTATTGGATCGTCATTAATCAAATCAACATGATCCAGATCGAACCGTTCTTGTCCTTGGGAATTTGCAAAGATCAGTATGATCCGATTGAAGAAGCGGAGTATCAAGCCGTTCATAACCAAATGGTGGCCTCGGCCTTGATTCAAAAGTATGCCAAGACGTTGAATTATGACCTGCAAATCGGGACGATGATTGCCGACGGAACGGTGTATCCTAATTCCTGCCGGCCCGATGACGTGATTTTGGCGATGCAGCATAACCGGATGCAGTACCTGTTTACGGATGTTCAACTTCGCGGCGAGTATCCGAAATATGCGCTGAATTACTTCCGGGAAAACAATTACCATTTGGAAATTACGGAAGAAGAGAAGCAACTATTGAGAGAGAATACCATGGATTACATGGCGATTTCCTACTATTTCTCTCAAATGGTTGATTCGACAAAAAATGTGAACAAGCCCGATTCTACTACCGTAAATCCCCATTTGGAAGCAAACCCTTGGGGCTGGAATGTGGACCCGCAAGGCTTGTACAATACCCTTTCCCAGTACTGGGATCGCTATCAAAAACCGATCATCATTGCGGAAAATGGATTCGGAATGTATGACAAGCTCGAAGACGGTACGGTTCATGATGATTACCGGATCTCCTATCTGGGAAGTCATATCGAGCAGGTGGGCCGCGCGATTTATGACGGCGCTGATGTGATTGCCTACTGTGCTTGGGGGCCGATCGATATTGTCAGCTGTTCTTCACAGCAAATGTCCAAGCGGTACGGTTTTATATACGTGGATCTGGACGATGAAGGCCAAGGAAGCGGAGAGCGTATCCGTAAGGACAGTTTTCATTGGTACAAACAGGTCATTGCCACCAATGGCGCGGAAATCTAGATAGATTCCATAGAGATAATAGGATAGGAGTGAGGTTCCATGCTAAAAACCTACAAGATTACTGACGAAGACGGGATACATGCTCGTCCGGCTACCGCTCTGATTAATACGGTAAATAAGTTCAAATCCGAGGTGTTTGCGGAAGCTAACGGTCGTAAGGTCACAATGAAGTCCATCCTGGGGGTGCTTTCTCTGGGGCTGGAGCCCGGTGACCTGCTCACGATCTCCGTGGAAGGAGAAGATGCATCCGAGGCGCTAAAGGCATTGGACGAAGTGTTCACTAAGGAAGGGCTAGGAATTGTTCATGGTTAAGATCAAGGGGATCGGAGCGGCGGCGGGCATTGCTATTGCTAAAGCTTTGGTGCTGGAAGCGGCCGAGCTTGTCACGGAGAAGCGAACCGTTGAGGACCCGGAGGTAGAGGTAACAAGACTGCGGGAAGCACTGGTCTTGTCTGAAGCAGAGGTAAGGAAGTTGAAGCAGCGGACCTTGGAGCAGCTCGGAGAAGAGAAGGCGGAGATCTTCGAGGCGCACCTGCTGGTGCTGAACGACCCGGAACTGCTTGGTCCCGTCGAGGATAAGATCCGTACGGAATCCCTCAACGCGGAATACGCGCTGCAAGAGGTGACATCGGGCTTCATCTCCATGTTCGAAAACATGAAGAGCGCTTACCTGCGGGAACGCGCCGCGGACATGCGGGACGTGACGAAGCGGGTGCTGGCTCATCTTTTGAAGGTGAAAGTACAGGATTTGGCGGCCATTAACGAGGAGGTTATCCTGGTCGCGGAGGATTTGACCCCTTCGGAGACCGCTCAATTGAATCGCAGCTTCGTCAAAGGATTCGCTACCAACATCGGCGGCAGAACATCCCATTCGGCTATTATGGCCCGATCTCTGGAGATCCCGGCCGTGGTGGGTACCAAGGAAATCCTGCATCAGGTGAAGGATGGGGATTTGCTCATCCTGGACGGTATGGATGGCTCGGTGCTGCTGAATCCCGATGAAGCAACGATTGCTGAGTATCGGGCGAAGAAGGAGCAGTATGAAGCCCAAAGGGCGGAATATGCCAAGCTTCGGCATGTGCCAACCGTTACGATGGACGGGCTTCATGTGGAACTGGCGGTCAATATCGGAACGCCGGCGGACGTCGCGGGAGTACTGGAAAACGGGGGAGAGGCCGTAGGCTTGTACCGGGCGGAATTTCTGTACATGGGCCGGGACAGCATGCCTTCGGAGCAGGAACAGTTTGGCGCCTACAAGACCGTCCTGGAACGGATGGAAGGCAAGCCGGTCGTGGTCCGTACCTTAGATATCGGCGGGGATAAGGAGCTCCCGTATCTGGAACTTCCGAAGGAGATGAACCCGTTCCTGGGCCTCCGGGCTGTGCGTCTCTGTCTGGAACGCCAGGACATCTTCCGAACACAGCTGCGTGCTCTGCTTCGCGCCAGTGTATATGGTAACCTGCGAATCATGTTTCCGATGATCGCTACGCTGGACGAATTCCGCGAAGCTAAGAATATTCTGCTAGAGGAGAAGGCAAAGCTGGCGGCCGAGGGAATCCAGGTTTCGAACGAGATTCAGTTGGGCATCATGGTGGAAATTCCCTCGACCGCTGTTTTAGCGGATCTCTTCGCCAAGGAAGTGGATTTCTTCAGTATCGGGACCAACGATCTGATTCAGTACACGATGGCAGCCGACCGTATGAACGAGCGAGTCTCCTATCTGTACCAGCCCTACAATCCAGCGATTCTTCGGCTTGTGAAAAGGGTCATCGACTCCGCCCATGCCGAAGGCAAGTGGGTGGGCATGTGCGGAGAGATGGCGGGAGATGAGACGGCGATCCCGTTGCTGATCGGACTAGGTCTGGATGAATTCAGCATGAGTGCCAGTTCCATTCTGGCGGCGCGTAGCCAAATTTCTAAGCTGTCTGCCGAAGAGATGCGCACTCTCGCGCTTGAAGCTTTGAGCTGCGGTACGGCGGAAGAGGTCGCAAGACTGGTTACTCAAACTCGGCATCATTCTTCTTTTCCAATGTAGTAGGTTCACCTCCATACATTACAATCCACAACCTATGAGGTTGTGGATTTTTTTTGCTGGCTACTTCAAATCAAACCCTTTGCTATTCACGTATTCCGTATATCCGCTGAGCGGTAAATCCTTCTCTAGCATGGATATGAATTTTCCGGACCAGCTTACCTTCCGCTTGTTATTGGTTCGTGCGCCGTAATAATCCTCGACTTCCCGATCATATTGTTCGACCTGTGATTTAAGATCGCGATTATACCGGTTCTCGAAAAATACGGCGGACTGAGGCAGCCGCGGCTTCTGCTCGGGGAGCTCGTCGGGAACACCTACCGCAAGACCGGCCAAAGGAATGACGAAGTCCGGTAGATCAAGCCATTCGTCCAACGCGGGCAGGGCATCGTTAATCCCGCCGATGATCACGGCTCCGAGTCCCATCGATTCGGCCGCCAAGTTGGCATTTTGCAGGGCAAGAGCGGCACTGAGCACGGCGGTTTGATAAAAATACGAATACCCCAGGTTGGATCTCATTTTTTCCTGTTGGTCGGGGCTGGCGGCCAGCATCAAACGGTTAAGGTCGGTACAAAAAATGTAAAAGTACCCGCACTCCTCAATCCACGGATTATTCGAATGCAGCGCGATCTTCTTCCGCAGTTCCCGATCTGTGATGCCGATCATCGAGAACGGCTGCAAATGTGCCGAGGTCGGCGCCATTTGCGCCGCATCGACAATGGCTTCGATCTGTTCGCCGGTCAACGGGATATTTTTAAACTTGCGGATAGAGCGATGCTGGCGGATTACTTGTAAAACCTCATTCATTTTGTTTCCCTCCATATTCATGGTTTTCACAGAAGCCGCAGCAAGACTCTTTTCGCTGTATGGTTTCCTTGGAAACCATATTAACAAGAAAAGGATATCACGTCAAATGGTTTCTTAGGAAACCATGTTATAATAAAAAGAAAAAAGGTAGGCCTGCCTTATGCCATATAAGAACGATAATATGCTCGAGCTCAAAAACCGCATCGAAAATTCAATGTACCGGATTCTCATTAGCGAAAGCGAGGAGGACCAGGATCGTCTTTGGCTGATGGAGCGGATCTCCGACGAAAGGCTAAAAGGGCTGCTGCCCCATCTGTCCGTGTCAAGCCTGCACGTGCTGGATGTTATTCATTTGCATGACAGCATTAAAGGGATCGACATCGCCCGCGATATGGGCATAACGAAAGGTGCTGTCTCGAAAATCACCCGCAAGCTACTGGATCAGGGTCTAATTCGAAAAACTCAGCTGCCGGACAATCAGAAGGAAGTTTATTTTTCTGTGACCCCGCTGGGTGACGAATTGGCCGGACTGCATCGGCTATTTCACGAGGAGAAGGATCAAAAAGTGACGAAACTGTTGGCCAGTTTCGATACGGCGTCGCTCGAGATCGTGGCGGATTTTCTCGAGAAGCTGGCGGGTATGCGGTAGGTTTCAAATAGGAATGGATGAGGGGGGCTTTTTAGGACACCTAAGGTTCTTGTTTACAGAAGGGGCGATTCGACGATATTGGACTTCCTGCATAAGTATTGAGCTTGTTTATTTTGAAAAGCTAGAGCTTGAAGGCTATTCCATATTTAAAGAACAATCGATGCGGGCTTCGGCACAGTGCTAACTGCTGCTAGAAAATTGATCAAGCCTAATCTTCACACACAGTATGGAAGGATTATGGTATGAAAGAACGAACATATTTAATAGGAAAGCAAAAGTGAGGTGAGTATCCTGGCTATTAAACATGGCATATGGAAGGTTGCTGGTGAAGAGGTAAGACAAGTAAAGCAGGTTACTTTAGATTCAGAATTCGAACTCGAAGAAATCATTCAATCAAATCCTGCTATACTACAAGACAATTGGCTTATAATTGGTAGACAAGTAATGACCGTCTATAATACATACATTGATTTACTAGCTATCGATAATAATGGTTCCATTATCATTATCGAACTGAAAAAGCACAAAACAAATCGGGAAGTTGTGGCACAGGGTCTCGACTATGCTTCATGGGTCAAAACCTTATCTCCAAGTCAAATATCAACTATATATGATGATTATGTATCAAGATATTATGAAAATCAAAATACTTTAGAGGAAGAGTATTATGAAAAGTTTCGTATACAACTTGAAGAAGAAAGCATTAATAACTCGCATCAAATCGTTATTGTTGCTTCTGAAATGGATTCAAGTACGGAAAGAATTGTAGAGTATTTAAGCGACTCATTAATTCCAATCAACGTCATCTTTTTTACTGTTTTTGAAGAGAATTCTACTAAATTTATAAGCCGTGCATGGATGATTGATCCGCAGGAAACTTTAGAAAACGCAACAAACTCTGTAAGAGATAAGGAACCTTGGAACGGGGAGTATTATGTTTCTTTTGGTGATGAAAATAACCGAAGTTGGATAGATGCTTTAAAGTATGGCTTTATATCAGGTGGAGGAGGGGAATGGTATTCGCGTACACTAAATCAGTTATCTGTTGGAGACCGTGTATGGGTGAACATTCCGAAGGTTGGTTATGTTGGTGTGGGGACTGTAGCTGATACAGCCAAAAAGGCAGATGAAGTCTTCTTTAATGATATTGATGGAGAAAAGAAAAGCATATACAAGCTCAGCAAGAATGCAAAGTATCATGAAGAGTATTTGGAGGATGGTATTAATGCGGAGTATATTGTGAAAGTCAACTGGTTAAAAGCAATGACTGAGAATAATGCCGCATCAGAAATCGGCTTTTTTGGGAATCAAAATACAGTCTGTAAGCCCCGAGCATCCAAATGGGTTCATACTGTAAACCGTTTAAAAGAAATTTGGCAAATAAAATAGTAATTAATTCATCCCCTGACGATATAAAGATTATCAGAAGAGACACCGGACGAAGGTGTCTCTTTCTTATTTCTGTAGAATTGATGGTTAAATCCGTTAATGATTAATATAAGGAAATAATTCCCTGGATAGGAGGGGAATTGACGACGGGTAGCGAACATTATAGATATATGAGTCTAAAGTATTATATTTTATTTGGTTCAATAGGGCAGATCCGATATGGCTCTCCACTACTAGCCTAAAATAGGCTGAACTTCTAAGGAGTGTTTTATATTTTTAATAGGTAAAGCCCTAATCCTAAGGATATATAGTTTAGGAATACAAACTATTTTTGTGAATGATGGTAGTTCATAATGTTTTGGTTCTACAGTACTATAATTCTATAATACTAAATTACTATGAAGAATAAGAGGTGCATTAGAATGAGTATTCGACTGGATGATCATAAGTTATTTGGGAATTATGCTGCAGAAGACGAAGATATTGATTTATTAGATTCATATTTTGTAGATAAGCCTGGATATGCTAATTTCAGAAGTAACGATAAACTGTGGATTGTAAGAGCTAAAAAGGGTATGGGGAAATCTGCTTTATTAAAGAAGGTCGCTTATGAAAAAAGAAATCTAAATACATATGATATAGTTATTCAAGTAAAGGGATCTGATATTATAAGAAACAACTTTCCTATTACAAATGATGTTCAACAATTGATATATAACTGGC
This sequence comes from Paenibacillus sp. Marseille-P2973, assembly GCF_018101095.1. Classification (NCBI taxonomy): domain Bacteria; kingdom Bacillati; phylum Bacillota; class Bacilli; order Caryophanales; family Paenibacillaceae; genus Paenibacillus; species Paenibacillus sp. Marseille-P2973. The sequence continues at coordinate 449,151 of NZ_JAGQEH010000005.1, read as the reverse complement.
AAACTGCTCTTTGTAGCAGAATTGCTGTTGAAATAGGTAAAACTATTGGGCTTGCATACACTGATGATACTATAACATTAGTAGAAAATTCAGAATTAGAGGGCTTTAGAGAAAAGAATATTATTGGTTGTTTAATTGAGAGAATGAAAAGAAAAATTAGCAAACTTGAATTTGACAAACCGAAAATGTCAAACGCAATAGCTCTTCTAGAAAGATACCAGGAGAAGACGGGGCGTAATGTATGGTTGTTCGTAGATGATATTGATGCAACATTTAAAAACTCAGAAGAAGAAGCAAAACGATTGTCTAGCTTTTTTACAGCCTGTAGATACCTAATTCAAGAAGTTGATGGTCTATACATTAGGGCGTCTATTAGAACTGATGTATGGTCAGTTATTGCTGACAAAGACGAGTCTCTAGATAAGGTTGATCAGCCTGGTTATATGATGGATCTTAGCTGGTCTGAAAACGAGGTTAAGAACATTATTGCCAATCGGATTAAGAGCTATATTTTAACAAACGACCCTGTTCACCCACAATACCAAAGATTAAAGAATGTCTCTAACGATTCGCAGGATCACGATCAATTAATGAATGAAGTTTTTAAACCTGTAATGCCCTGGGGAACCGGTGTCCGTAAGCCGTCAGTTATTATTTACACGTTATCGAATAGAAGACCTAGATGGGCTATTCACTTATGTTCACTTGCAGGACAGGCTGCTATAAAGAAGAGAAGAAATCGCATTGGTATAGACGAACTGACAGAGAACTTGGATGATTACGGAAAGAGGAGAATCACAGATATTGTTAGAGAACACGAACATCAAAGTCCAAATATTAGAGATTTTATTAATGCCTTTGCTAAGAAACAAGTTAGATATTCAACCCAGCAACTATTAAAATTAATTACCGATGAGATAACAACAAAAGTTCAGCCTTCAATTGCGGGAATTATGGGAATACCAAGCGAAATGGATATTGCGCACTTTTTGTTCCGAATGGGGTTTATTACAGCTAGAGAAGATATTAGTGAAAATGAGTATAACCACTATAATTTTGAAGATGATCACAGCTTGTTAAATTCCGCAGTAAATCCAGACAAAGGATTTTCATGGGAGATACATCCAAGTTTTCGCACCATCCTTAGAGTCGCAGAATCAACAGGGATTGTCCCGATATTTGACGATTTTACTAATGGGGAAGTTAGTAAAGGGACTGTAGTATGGTTTAATGATACCCGTGGGTATGGATTTATTAAAACCTATGATAACAGAGAAATCTTTGTCCATTTTAGTTCAATCGTTGGTGAAGGTTATAGAACTTTAACTGAAGGCCAGAAAGTTGAGTTTCAAATTATTAAAACAGATCGAGGTATCTCAGCCTCTAAGGTCATAAAAGAAAGTTAAGGGTCGAGTAGTTTTTGAAACATGATTATCCTTCAATAATACACCGCACCGGATAGTGAAACGGTGCGGTGTATGTCTTTGGATAGTAAGTTTATTGGCCAAAGAATTAATGCTGATCTTCATTGGGGAGCTGCTTATTCTGAGGTTGCGGATTGTTAGTCTCCATGCCCAACTGTTTAATATACATACGGTAAATATAAAACCCAACATCAAAAGGTTGGGTTTTTGCATTCCACAAGCCCCTAATCTTTCATCAAACTTCTGCAACAAACGCTGGACATATCAGTAATGCTGCCTGCCGGTTGCTGGATTTTCATCTATGTTATACTTATCCTACAGGAAGAGGCTTAATAATACATCTAGAAAAGGAGGTTTCTCATTTGGCCAAGGATATTATGACGCGTAATCAAGTAAAGATAAAAGGAAATGGGGAACAGCCGCTTATTTTTGGACATGGCTTTGGCTGTGATCAGAATATGTGGCGCTTTGTTTCTCCGGCGTTTGAAGAGAACTTTAAAGTGATCTTATTTGATTTCACCGGTGCCGGCAATTCGGATATTTCGGCATATGATCCGGTAAAGTACAGTGATCTTTATGGCTATGCGGAAGATGTGCTGGAAATTTGCGCGGCTCTAGATCTGAAGAATCCGATCTATGTAGGCCATTCCGTTGGAGCCACGATCGGCATGCTTGCGTCCATCCGTAAGCCGGAGTACTTCAAAGACTTGATTCTCATCGGCGCCTCTCCTTGTTATATCAATGATTTACCTGATTATGTCGGAGGATTTGAAAGAGAAGATATTGAGGAACTTTTGGGTATCATGGATCAGAACTTTGTACAATGGGCTGAAGTTTTCGCCCCGATCATTATGGCCAATGGCGAACGTCCTCATTTGTCGGGAGAATTGAAAGACAGCTTCTGCTCCATGGAGCCGGAAATTGCCCGCCGGTTCGCCAGAGCCACCTTTCTTTCCGATCACAGAAATGAACTGACAAGTGTCTCTGCTCCTTCCTTGATTTTGCAGTGTTCCGAAGATGCGATTGCACCTCTCGAAGTAGGGGCTTACATGCATGATAAAATTCAAGACAGCATGCTTAAAATTATGGATGCTACTGGGCACTGCCCGCATATGAGCCATCCGGAGGAGACGATCTCCCTTATATCGGAATATTTGGAGTTAAAAGGTCGCATTACTGTTCATGGACTACTCTGAGCAGCTGGACTATACCCGCTTAGCTTCTCTTTCTATTGATCAAGATCAGTGTATTGTCAGTATAAATGCAGCGTTTAGACAAAACTTGGGTTACACTATCAACGGGCTCCAGGGCGCCAAGCTCGAATCCTTGCTCACTCGTTCCAGCCGCATCTTCTACCAAATTTACTTCTTGCCTATGATAAAGTTAAATGGAGAAATCAAAGGGATGCAGTTGTCTTTTAAGTCAAACATTGGTGAGAGCGTACCGATGACGGTGGATGTGGTTTCCAGAGTAACCGAGGGTCAAGAGATCTACAACGTTTTTCTTGCCCCCTTACAACAGAAATTCGATAATAATAACGGCGAAGGTTAAAGAGACACTCTGTTTAACCGATGTCCGGTTCATAAGAAACCCACAGCACTTAAGGCTGTGGGTTTTCATTAATGTAATATATGGATGGTTCTCTACTGCAAAACGTTGAAGGGGGTGTTGGGAGTGTCACTTCATATTGAGGAATCCTTTATCAAACAAGATTTTATAGACAGCTTAATGAGTGAATCTCTTAGGGGATTGCAGGCCATACCAAAGAGCGATTTGCACAACCACGCCGGTCGCGGCGGAAATATTAAATATATAAGCGAGTGGGCCAACGTTAGCATTCAACCGCCAACAGAGCCTTTTCAATCGTTACACGACATGCAGAGCTGGTTTGATGGACATGTGAAACGGCATTGCCCCGGTATGCAAGGTTATTTAAAACGGATTGAGGCTTCTTTTGTGCAGGCCGCAGAAGACCATATAGAAATATTAGCGTTAAGCTTCGGGCTCGATGAGATTGATAATTTGGGAGGGATGGATTCTTTTTCGCGGATCATGGATGATTTTCATCGTCGTTATGCTCCTCAAACGAAATTTCTACCCGAGCTGGCCTTGGATCGAGCCTGTCATGTAGAAGAAGTGCTTGGACGACTGGAAGCTGTATTGGATTGCCAATGGTTCCGGTCGATCGATATCTGCGGCGATGAATTTGCCCAGCCTATCGAATGCTTCAAGTCTATTTACAGGGCAGCAAAAGCTGCGGGACTGACCCTGAAAGCTCACGTGGGGGAGTTTGGCACCGCCGATCACGTCATGGAGGCCGTCGAGGAGTTGGAGCTTCAGGAAGTCCATCATGGGATTGCGGCAGTCAGTTCGCCTCAAATCATGAGTTGGTTATCTCGGAATCAGATTCAACTGAATGTGTGTCCGACAAGCAATATTATGCTCGGCGTGGCTGAGAGCTATGGCACCCATCCCATTCGTAAGCTATATGAACATGGAATCCCGGTGACCCTAAATACCGACGATTTATTGATCTTTAACCAAAGTGTATCTCAGGAATATATGAATCTTTATAAATCCGGTTTGATGACACCCGAGGAGCTCAACGAGATTCGTCTGACAGGTTTGAAAAGGTAAAAGTCGGGATCACCTTTTCAAAGAGTTTGCTATCTGAACTAATTCAGAAACATCATACAAAGGATAAAAGTCATGATCCTCCACCTTGCTTGACGCTAGGGCATAAGTCAATCCATCTTCCCTCCAATATAACCCGCTAAAGTTCGGATTGCTTTGAATCCAGGTTGGTGTCCCGTTGTCCAATGGAGGGCCTTTTTTCCCTTCCGGCTTCGATTTATCCGTTGAATTGGTGATAGACAACATAAGTTGTTCACCTTGATCGACATTTGCAAAAGTCAGACGAAGGATCTGGAAGGAGGCCGGAACAACTTCGGCAGCCTGATGGGTAATCAGAAAAGGAACCTCAGGAATCCGAACCTCAAAAGGCATTTCAAGCAGGGTTTCATCAAAAGATTTGCTGCTTTCTAAACCAGGATCCCATTCTACTCCATCGTTTACGATTGTTAATCCTGCATAGTTAGGAGGGGATTGGTCCACATTTGAAACTTCAGACACAGGTGGAACCTCATTTTGTTTACCTATTCCGCATCCGCTAATCATTAGAAAGACAGCAATTAAGCAAGCGCAAACTATGATTCTTTTCAAGTTTTCCAACTCCCTCTCTTAGAAGATAAATGGCAGTCCGCTCCTATGTCTAGATCATGCTAGTTGCATGACTTTAAAGTGAAGGTTTTATATCATGGCGTAAAATATAATGGGATTGAAAATAGATTTAGACAGGAGTGCAATGGATGCAGTTTATCAATCCCGTGATCCCTGGCTTTCACCCTGACCCCAGTATTTGCCGGGTCGGTGACGACTATTATTTGGTTACGAGCTCGTTTGAATATTTTCCCGGAGTGCCTATATTTCATAGCAAGGATCTGGTCCATTGGCGGCAGATCGGCCATTGTTTAACGACCGAAGACCAGCTGACGCTTGGGAATATAAGAAGTTCCGGGGGCATATATGCTCCGACCCTCCGTTATCATAAGGGCTGGTTTTATATGGCGACCACCAATGTAGGCGGAATCGGGAACTTCTATGTGAAAACGATGAATCCGGAAGGACCCTGGTCGAAGCCGATTCAGGTTGCTCAGGACGGCATAGATCCTTCCCTTTTGTTCGACGATGACGGACGCGTGTATTTTCAGTCTGCACGTAATGGCGGTATATATCAATGCGAGATCGATATTGAAACCGGAAGCATGTTGACCGAGAGTCGCTTGATCTGGACAGGATCGGGCGGGGCACATCCCGAAGCGCCACATTTATTCAAAATCAATGGTCTGTATTATTTGATGATCGCCGAAGGCGGTACCGAATATGGCCATATGGAGACTATTTCCAGAAGCGGTGATCCGTTTGGGCCGTATGAGTCTTGTCCCCATAATCCTATTCTTTCAAACCGGAGCATGGATAGCAAGATACATGCTACAGGACATGCGGATCTGGTCCAAGCCCAGGACGGCAGCTGGTGGGCGGTTTGCTTGGGAATAAGACCCGTCTCCTATCCATATCGGCACCATCTGGGAAGAGAAGTTTTCCTTGCGAATGTAACCTGGACGGCGGACGGATGGCCGATCATTGGGGACTCCGGACATATTCACCCCCTCATGGAGGGTCCTAATTTACCGGAAGTTCATTGGCCGGAAAAACCGGTCAGAGACGACTTTAACCAATCCAGGCTGGGAATGGAGTGGACCTTTTTACGCAATCCTCATTCAAGCTGTTGGTCGTTGGAAGAACGTCCGGGTTATCTTGTTCTTTATGGCAATTCAACGTCATTGAACGATATAGGTTCCCCGGCTTTTGTCGGACGGCGACTTTGTCATTTCACCAGCCATATTAGGGCGGCGATGGAATTTGACCCGTTGCACGATGGGGAAGAGGCGGGGTTAACCGCGTATATGAATGAGAAATATCATTACGACCTTGCCGTAAGGCGCGACGGAGGACGGAAAGTGGTCGTTTTTCGCCGGTCGGTCGGCTCAATGAAAGTAGAAGAGAGGCTCGACTGCCCAGAGGGAATAATAGAGCTTCAAATTAAAGCTCTTCCCGAGAGGTTTGAGTTGTCATTCCGGACGATGGACTCGAAGCGTGTTGAGATAGGATGGGGCGAAACTCATTTACTCTCGACAGAAGTAGCGAGTGGTTTTACCGGCGTGTTTTTGGCGATGTATGCCGTGAGTGAATCGGAGCATGCTACCCCTGCGTATTTTGATTGGTTTGATTATGAACCGGTGAATTAATTTCACCGGTTCTTTCGGTAGGCTTGCGGGGACATCCCGTAAGCCTTTTTGAATTGGCGGGCCAGATAGTTACTGTCGTTAAATCCGCATGCATAGGAGATGTCCGTTACGGAAAGATGGGTCTGTTTCAAGAGCATGCAGGCTCTTTCCAGCCGAAGCCGTTGAAGATAAGCGATCGGGGTCGTCTGATAATAGGCTTTAAAAATCCGGTTTAAGTGTCTTATGGAAATATTCGATTTTGCTGCAACGTCCTCCAAGGCAATTGGCTCGAGATAGTGATCTTCAATATAGGAGACCGCATTGGCCAGGTGGATGAGACCGTTGTCCAAGCCGGGTTCCCCATTGTCATAGTGTCTGGACAAATAGACGACGAGTTCCATAAAGCGCGAAGCGAGCAAGGTTTGATGGCCGGGAAGCTTGGCCTCGTATTCTCCGACCATGAAGGAAATGAGGGACGCAACATACTCCAGACTTGATATCGATAAATTTAATTTGCTTTTATAGGTGGTGATATTCCGATAAAACGGCTCCAGAATGAAAAGCGCCTGAAATCCATTTAACGTCCGGAGATCCGGGCCGGCGGATTCCAGCATCTCGGGTTTGTACATAATGTTGCAAATTTTAAAATCCTGAGGCTCTTTATAAGCATGAGAAGTACTGCCGTTAATAACAAAGACGTTACCCTTTTTGATAAATGATTCTTCGTTATTGACGATATGGGTAGCGTGTCCGTTCAGAACAATGACTAATTCGGAGAAGTCCACATGACTATGATCAAAGGTGTCTTCCTCATGACCTCCGTACTGAATGAAAAAAGGGAAATGCTCATCCCTTGTAAACCAGTTTAAATACACATCCGTCAAAATGATCACCGCCTTGTGGTGGCTATGTTTATGTCTATATCATGCTATTGAATGACTTGAAAATCAAGGTTTGCTCATAAATGATGCGATAGAATGAGGAATGTAAGCAGGGCCGAACTCGCTGGGAGTAATGGCTTATAGCCACTAAAGAAAGCGTATTCACTGAGGTTGTATCGAGAAATAAACAGGGGGAAAGGATGATTTGATGCGAAGCTTGAACAAGAAGTTTGGAGTTCTGTTATTGGCAAGTATGCTGCTCGTTACGGCAGGCTGCGGCAATTCGGGAGATAAAGCTGTGAATCCAGGGAATTCAACCGGTGGAGACGATAATAGCCCGATCTCATTTACCTTTTTTGGGGCCGATGCGAACCCGAGCTGGAACAACATGAAAGATGATGTGGGCAAGGAAATAACAGCCAAAACCGGAGTCACCCTCGAAGCGGAGTTTGATGTCGGCAGTGGCGGCGGTCAGGACAAAATCTCTTTGATGGCGGCAAGCGGCGATTATCCCGATCTCATTTACGCCAAGGGCGAACTCGGTAAGCTGGTGGATGCCGACGCGATTATAGATCTTACGGATCTGATCGAGGAGCATGCCCCGAATATCAAGAAGATTATGAGCGAAAATATGAATCGTTTGAAATATAGCAATGAAGACCAGGCCATTTATGCGATCCCGACCAATATCGGAGTGGGCCAGCAATATTTTGACGCTACGAATGGCTTTCAAGTTCAGCATCGCGTATTGAAGGAACTGGGTTATCCGGAAATCAGAACGATCAATGATTTTGAAAATGTGCTAAGAGAATATGCGGAGAAGCACCCGACCACAGACGGGCAACCAACAATTCCGCTTACGCTGAATGCGGATGGCTGGAAAATGCTAATTACGGTCACCAATCAGGCCAATAATACGACAGGCGGGATGAATGACGGTGAATATCATGTAGATCCCGAAACCTATGAGGCGATGCTTCACTATAAACGACCGGTAGAAAGGGAATATTTTCGCTGGTTGAACAAGTTGTACAATGATGGATTGCTAGATAAAGACTCTTTTGTGCAAAAGGAAGATCAATATAAGGCGAAAATCGCAAGCGGGCGTGTGCTGGGCTTAACTTCGGTGGACTGGGAATACGGCGAAGCCGAAAATGCCTTGAAAGCTGCGGGCAAATACGAATACACGTATGCGCACTTTCCGGTTACGCTGAGCGAAGAATACAAGGATCATGCCATGCAATCTTTCGGGGTTGACGGTTACGGCATTAGCATTACGACCGCTTGTAAGGATCCGGTCCGTGCGATCAAGTTCCTCGACTGGCTGGCCTCAGATGAGGGTCAAGTGCTTAGAAACTGGGGGATCGAGGGTAAGCAATATAACGTAGAAAACGGTACCCGCGTCATTCCTGAAGATGTTCTCAACAAAAAAGTCAATGATGCCAGCACTTTTACCAAAGAAACGGGTATCGATTTGTATACGACCCTCGCTCCACGGTACGGGGATGGCGTTAAAGATGCCACAGGCAATTACTATACAACCAATTTTCCGGAGCAAATCATCGCCAAATATTCGGATGTTGAAAAAGAGACATTAGCCGCTTATAAAGCAACGACATGGAAGGATCTGTTCCCTAGCGAAGATGAGCTTCCTGTCAAAGAGTGGGGCGCTTTGTACAACATGCAGGTTCCAACGGACGGAGACTACCAGGTCATTTATCAAAAGACTCAGGATATCATCCAAAAAAGAATTCCGGAGGCGATTTTGGCCAAAGCGGATAAGTTCGACCAGGTTTATGACGACTTCCTCGCCGAGTTGGATAAAGTCGGAGCCGAGAAGATGGAGGAGGAATATACGGAATTGGTAAAAGCGAGAGTTTCACTTTTTACGGGCAAGGAAATAAAATAGAGTTGATAGAATATATGGTTTAAGACACGTAAGAGCACGGACCCGACGGTCCGTGCTCTTCATGTTCATGTCGAATTCTCATTGTCCGAAATTAAGAGTTATGGCTATAATGGGATTTAATTATTTGGCATTGAATATGACATAAGTGGCGGAGGAGCGAAAAGTGATAGAACGGATGACAAGAAGCGTAAAATCAATATTTTATGGCAAACCGAGAAAACTAGCATTCAAAATACCCTTCGCCTATTTTTTAGTCATCTTATTTACGGTGGGGTTCAGCTATCTGGTCATGAATCAAATAGCCACGAATACAGCGCAGAAGAAAATTAATGAGGCGTCATTACAGACCATAACCTCTATACAGACCAACGTGGATTTAATGATCGAAAACGTTAATAACTATTCTAAAATGATATTTTCGGATCATAATCTGCAAAACCTGTTAAGACAGGGGGACGTGTATTCCAACCTTCAAACCCAGTCTAAGGTCAGCGCTTACTTGTATAATCTTATGCAAGCGGTTCCTATTATTGACTCGGTCAATATTTTCGATAATTCCGGTCATCGGTTTTCGGTTGGAACAGAGGAATTGCCGACTTTTATGGATGCGAACATAGAGGATGCTCCCTGGTATGAGCAAGTGGTACAGAATAAAGGGAAGTATATCTTGAGACTAAACGGCAGTGGAACCTTTCAGAAGGGGACCACGGATGATAATTTCGTATCCTTCATTCGTTTGATCCGGGACATTGATGATACCTCCCGCCTCGGAATCCTCGTTATTAATATCAAAGACGATGCATTTGTCCAGGCTTATTCCAGTTTGCTCGATCAGAATTCATTGGAAATTGCGATTTTGGATGAAAACAATCAAATTATCGTAGCCGATTCCACGGAAGATCAAAGTGATGCAGTCTTTAAAGAGCTCCTGACAACGAACAAAGATACGCTGGAGCAACAATTTCAGCAAGGAAATTCAGGGGTTCTTACAATGAGCTCGGATTCGCAGAAATATAGTGTTTCTTATCTTTCGGACGGACAGGATCATTGGAAATTCGTGAGTATCATGCCGCATAACTCCATTGAGTCACGAAACAAGTCGATCGTGCTGTTGGCGCTGATCCTGCTGGTGATTAACGGGACGATCTTCTTTGTAAGCTCATTCGTCATTTCGCGCAGTATTATCAATCCGATCCATAAGCTTTTGCGTTCCATGAACAAGGCCCCGAGCGGCAACTTTATGAAAGTTAATGTGGAGTTGAACAGTTATGAATTTGAACAGCTCTACAACGGCTACAATCAGATGATTGAACAAATCGATCAATTGTTGAAGCGCGTTATTGAGGAGCAGAGAACCATTCGTAAGGCGGAATTAAGTACACTGCAATCCCAGATCAAACCGCACTTCTTATATAACACGCTGGATTCCATTACTTCCTTGGCGCTGTCCGGGTTAAACGATCAGGTGTGTTATCTGATTGAAGCATTGGGAAGCTATTATCGGATGAGTGTCAGCAAAGGAAAAGACGTAATCACGGTCGGTGAAGAAATTGAGATCGTTCGAAACTATTTAAAAATCCAAAATGTACGTTACCAGGATGTTTTTGAGGCTCAATTTGACGTAGACGAAGACTGTTATCAGTCCCCGATTCCCAAACTGGTGCTGCAACCATTGGTTGAGAATAGCCTTTATCATGGCATACGACCCAAAGGTGTGAAAGGAACGATACGAATCAGCGCACGAAATTCAGAAGGAGCAGTGATCCTATCCATAGCTGATGACGGTGTCGGCATGTCAGAGGAAGAAATTACGCAAATTCTCTATACCGAAAGAAAGGGTGAAATCAAGAGCTTTGGACTGTGGGGAACCATGGAACGCTTGCGAATTTTTTATGGGGATAAAGACTGTGTAACCATTGAGAGCGAACCCGGAAAGGGAACGATTATAACGCTAATCATACCGAATGGAGTTGATGCATCATGGGAAAATTGAAGGTTTTGATCGTTGACGATGAACATCTGATACGTAATCTGATTAGAATGCGAATTGATTGGGAAAGCCAAGGTCTGATAATCGTAGGGGAAGCCTCCAATGCACATGAAGCGATGGATATGGTGGATGAGCTTAGACCCGATATCATTTTCACAGACATTTATATGCCGTACATTAACGGAATTGAGTTTAGCGGCAAGGTACTAGAGAAATATCCGGATATCAAAATAGTGGTCGTTACCGGCCACGATGAGTTTGAGTATGCCCAACAGAGTATCAAAATTGGAATTTCGGATTTCATTCTAAAACCGATTCATGCTTCAGATCTGCTCCATGTGACCGCCAAGTTAACGCAGAAGATTTATGAGGAACGGACGCGAAATCAAGAACTGGAGAGGCTGAAGAAAGACCTGGAGAGGAATTTCCCGTATCTCAGGGAGAAATTCCTCTATCAATGGTTAGAAGGTGCTCTTTCAAAAGAGGAAATCCATGAAAAGGCGGAGTATTTCAAACTGCCTGTGTTTTTCAGCGGTGGTACCTATCAAATTGCCGTGATAGAAATCTCTCCGATATCAGAGAAGCAGACAGAGGAACAGTTGATTCTGTTGGGAATGGAGTGCAGGAACAAGATAGAAACGTTCTATAAGGATGATTCCCGGGTGATGATTATTCCAGATACCCGAAATCAAATGGTGATCATTTCATTCAGCCAGACAACGCATCTTGTCAGCGATTGCGAATCGATTCAGGCCACTTTGCTCAAATCGTACAAATGCTTGGTGAACATCGGGATCGGGCGAAGACGCGATAAAATGCAAGAAGCGCACCTGGGGTATCAGGAAGCCTGTCGTGCAATTCACTACAAAGCGTTCGTCGGACATAATCAGGTAGTTTGCTTTGAGGATATCGTGGACAACCGGGAAGAGTACTATCGGTCTAATCCGGAGCTTCTTCAGCAACTGCAGTTCTGCATCAGTGTCGGTTCGTCCGAGCGGGCGACGGAGATTCTTGAGCAAATATTCAATGTTTCGTTCTCCGGTGTATCACAATTCCGGATGGCGGCGATGGATGTCATTACCGAATGTCAGCGGGCGGCGATGGAGCAGCAGATCGAAGATGAACAAGCGCAGAATGCGGAAACCCTGGTCTCGATTCTCACGGCAGACAATCTTCCGGAATTGATGAACATACTGGAAAGGTATGTCCTTTACGTTTGCCAAACGATTCATTCGAAATTCCAAACCAAAGAAGGCAACCTGATCAGCCAGGTGAAAGAGTATCTGGAGAATCATATGAGTGATCCCCAGGTTGGATTGGCCAGTACCGCTGCCGCATTCTTTATCAGTCCAGGCCATTTGGGACGGCTTATGAAGAAGGAGACGGGGCAGACCTTTGTGGAGTATCTTACCCATGTTCGCATGAAAAGAGCTGAAAACCTTCTGAAAACGACTGATTTAAAAGGATACGAGGTTGGTGAACAGGTAGGAATCCCGGACCCGCACTATTTCAGTGTTCTCTTTAAGAAAACGACCGGCAGGTCTATGAATGAGTATCGGAACGGAAAATGACGGGTAAAGAGATGTTCGAATTTTAAAAGACGATGTGCGGATTTTGAATGGAGTTATTAAGGGTACTTCCCTAAAATGACTACTAGAAGCAGCGATTTCACAAATAGGGAGGTCAAAGAGATGAAAGCGTTATTAAAAAAATCATTGAGCATTATTCTGGCGGTAGGGATTGCAGGAAGCCTGGCCGCATGCTCCTCGGATTCGTCCGGTGGGAAATCTTCGGGCAAGGATGGAAGCGGTTCCATAAAGTTGACACTATGGGATCAGTCGGTTGGTAATACGGATCCATCGGCTAAATTGTTGCCGCAAATTATTGAGAAATGGAATAGTGAGCATCCAAATATCCAAATTGAACGCACAGGCACAACCGGCGAACAGTATAAGACCAAAATCAAGACCTCATTAGCCGCAAGCGAAGCGCCTGACCTGTTTTACGGTATGGGTGGCGGCAGCTTCATGCAGCCTTATATTGAATCCGGAAATGTTCTTGAAATCACCAACTATTTAACGGACGACGTGAAGTCGAGAATGGCCCCAGGAATGTCGGAAGCCATTGAAGTGGATGGGAAAATCTATACACTGCCCGTTTACACCCACATTGCAAATCTTTTTGTGAATACCGAGTTGTTCGATAAAGCGGGAGCCCAAATCCCGACGACTTATACAGAATTGCTGGATGCCGTAGAGAAATTGAAGGCAGCGAACATTACTCCGGCTCTCATTGGAGAGAAAGACCGGTGGCCTGGGATGTACTGGTACGACATTATTGCCATGCGGCAAGCAGGGAATGAAGCGGTCATCGAAGCGTTTAAGGATCCATCCAAATGGAATTCGCCGGATTTCATTGCTGCAGCTACCAAAATGCAGGAGCTGGCAAAGGCAGGCGCCTTCAACAGCAGTATGTTCAGCATGAGCTATGATGAAATGCTGGGTGCGTTTAATGCGGGTAACGGAGCCATGATGTTCCAGGCGAACTGGGTGAATGCCGGCATCGAAGATGACTCCTCGGCCGTTAAAGGCAAGGTAAAAGTAATTCCTTTCCCGGTTTTTGAAGACGGTAAAGGGAAGAACACTGAAATTTTCGGCGGGGCGGTCGATGGTTTCTATGTCAGCAGCACCACAAAGCATCCGAAGGAAGCCGTTGAGTTCCTTATGTATTTAAGCGAGCAACTTGGTACGCAGGGCTTTCTTGCCGGAGCAGGTCTTCCTAGCTGGAACATTGATGGCCTTGATACTTCAGGCCTTTCCGAACTCGACAAATCTGCTGCAGACATCATGAAAACAGCTACCTCGTTTATCGCATGGTGGGATAATATTCTTCCGGCCGAATCTGCGGAAACCCACAAAAACCTAATTGCACAACTCTTGGCGGACGATATCACTCCAGAGGAATTCTGCAAACAAATGGCACAGCTTAAACCGACGGAACTAAGTCTCTAATCCTTGAATAAACCCAAACGAGATGTGGTCAGGGACTGTCCCTGACCACATCTTTGAGAGGAGAACCATAATGAATTCTGTATTTTCCAACAAGAAGGCTATTGCTATATTTGTCCTGCCTACCCTCCTCATATTCTGTGGAATTGTATTAGTTCCGATCTTCGTTTCCAGCTACTATAGTTTATTGGATTGGAATGGCGTCGGCAAAGGTGCGTTTATTGGACTGGATAATTATAAAGAGATGTTCACGGATACACGGGCACTAAATTCCATCAAAAATTCCATGCTGTTTGCGGCAGCGTCTATTTTCATTCAGTTGCCGATCTCTCTTGTACTTGCCCTTATACTGGCATCCACGATCAAGGGTGAAGGGTTTTACCGTACGGTATATTTCATTCCGGTGTTGATTTCGACCGTTGTAATCGCTCAACTGTGGTCCAAAATCTATAATGCGGATTATGGCCTTTTAAACTGGTTGCTCGAGAATATAGGTCTTGCAAATTTGGCACAAGACTGGCTTGGACAAAAGGATACTGCGCTTGTCGCTTCTTTTATTCCGACGCTTTGGCAGTACGTGGGTTACCATATGTTGTTGATGTATGCCGGCGCCAAATCGATTTCGCAGGATATTTTTGAAGCGGCTAAAATTGACGGAGCTTCCCCTATACGGACTGCATTTTCCATTACAATTCCGTTAATGCGCCCTATTCTCAAAGTGTGTCTTGTCTTCTCGGTAATCGGAGCATTTAAAGTGTTCGACCTCATTTATGTATTGACTGGCGGAGGGCCTTTATTTACCACGGAGGTGCCGAGCACGCTGATGTATACCACCATATTTGATACTTACAGATATGGCTATGGCAGTGCGATATCCGTCTTTATTATATTGGAATGCTTAATATTTACAGTCATCATTAATAAGTTTTTCAAAACAGAATAGGGGGGAGCAAAGTGAGTACTGCAAAAGGGCTGTTGCAAAGAAGGCCAAACTTCATTGGGAAAATACTACTGCAAGGGTTTTTAATCATTGTAACGATCATACAAATTTACCCCCTTATCTGGTTGGCATTTTTCTCACTGAAAGACAATAGTGAAATATTCAGCGGCGATGTCGTGGGGCTTCCGAAGAAATTCCTCTGGAGCAACTATGCTAAGGCATTATCGGACGGTCATGTATTAAATTATTTTTTTAACAGCGTGTTAGTAACTGCCGCTTCCATCATCCTTGTATTGATCTTGTCCGCAATGACGGGGTATGCCATTTCGAGAATGAATTGGAAGTTAAGCAACTTAACGATGACGCTGATCCTCCTCGGGATGATGGTCCCGATTCATGCAGCTCTGTTACCGCTGTTTATGGTTCTGAAGAACTTGCATTTATTGAATACCTATTGGTCCCTGATTATTCCTTATGTCGCCTTTGGTATCCCGCTCGCGGTGTTCATCCTTAGCAGCTTCTTTAAGGGAGTGCCCCGCGAAATGGAAGAGTCGGCGGTGATGGACGGATGCGGGATTTACAAAACCTTTTTTTCGATTATGTTGCCGCTGGTCAGTCCAGCTATAGCGACGGTGGCGATATTTACATTCCTGGCTTGTTGGAACGAGTTAATGTTTGCGACGACCTTCATCAATAATGAATCCTATCAGACTTTGACGGTAGGGATGATGTCGATGGTCGGGACCTATATTACGCAATGGGGAATTATTGGAGCGGGACTCATGATCGCTACAATCCCAACGATAATTATCTATTTGCTGCTCAACAAACAGGTGCAGAAGAGTATGATCGCAGGCGCTGTCAAAGGATAAGGGCCGAAAGAAAGACTAGAAGGGAGTTATTAAGATGAAAGCAACGATTACGGTCAATACCGATCAGACTTCGGGTACGATCAGCCGTCATATTTACGGGCATTTCGCCGAGCATCTCGGCCGCTGCATCTACGAAGGCATCTGGGTGGGCGAAGACTCACCGATCCCGAATACCCGCGGTATCCGGAACGATGTTCTGGAGGCTTTGCGCAACCTCAGCATACCGGTGCTTCGCTGGCCGGGCGGGTGCTTTGCCGATGAGTATCACTGGAAGGACGGCGTCGGCCCGAGGGAACAGCGCAAACGCATGGTCAATACAAACTGGGGCGGCGTCGTGGAGAACAACCACTTTGGCACGCATGAGTTTTTCGATCTGTGCGAGCTGCTGGATACAGAGCCGTATATCTGCGGGAATGTCGGCAGCGGTACGGTTCAAGAGATGCAGGAATGGGTCGAGTACATGACCTTTGACGGTGAATCACCGATGGCGGACTGGCGGAAGGCGAACGGCCGGGAGAAGCCCTGGAAGCTGAAATATTTCGGGGTAGGAAATGAGAACTGGGGTTGCGGCGGCAACATGCGGGCGGAGTATTACGCGGACGAATACCGCCGGTTCCAGACGTATGTCCGGAATTATGGCGAGAATCGCGTTTATAAAATTGCCGGCGGAGCCAACGTCGACGACTACCACTGGACGGAGACGCTGATGCGTGAAGCCGGCGGGCATATGGATGGCCTCAGTCTGCATAACTATACGGTACCGGGTGGATTTGAAGTTAAACGTCCGGCGCTGGGATTCGATGAAGCGGAATGGTTCGAGACGATGCAGTTAGCGCTCCATATGGACGAACTCATTGTGCGACATTCGGCGATCATGGACCAATACGATCCGAAGAAACGGGTCGGCCTAATCGTCGACGAGTGGGGAACCTGGTTCCAGGTGGAGCCGGGTACGAATCCGGGCTTCTTGTATCAGCAGAACTCCCTGCGGGATGCGCTTGTTGCAGGTCTGCATTTCCACGTGTTCCATCGTCATTGTGATCGCGTCCATATGGCGAACATTGCCCAAACCGTCAATGTGCTGCAGGCGATGATTTTAACGGAAGGCGACAAAATGCTGCTGACGCCGACGTATCACGTGTTTGAGATGTTCAAGGTGCACCAAGATGCGGAGGCGCTTGCGCTTCATCTTGAGACGGGCGATTACCAAGTGGGCAGCGAATCGATTCCTCAGGTGAGCGCTTCGGCATCGAAGCGGCCGGACGGAACGATCGACATCAGCCTGTGCAACGTCGACCCGCACCGCCAGGCGGACGTATCTCTGCGGTTGCGCGGATTGGGCGGAGAATTGAATGTCAGCGCCCGGGTGCTGACTCACGAAGATATGAATGCTCATAACACATTCGATCAACCGGAGACCGTGAAGCCGCATGCGTTCAACGGTGTCACGAACCTAAGCGCTGACGAATTGTCGGCAACGCTGCCACCGATGTCCGTGGTTGTTCTGACGCTACACTCATAATTGGATTTTTTGACATGAATAGGGGGGTGTTGTTGCTGTGAAATACCGAAGCCTTGGCAAGTGGGGACTAAAAGTGAGTGAAATTGCTCTGGGAAGCTGGATGACTGATGTTCAAACTCCGGAAGCCGTGGACACGGCGAAGAAGAGCATTAGACGCGCTTATGATCTTGGTGTTAATTTTTTTGACTGCGCAGATGCGTATAGCGGCGGACAAGCAGAAATTTTTCTCGGAAATATATTAAAGGAATTCGAACGGAGCTCCTTTGCAGTTTCAAGTAAAGTGTTCTTTCCGACCGGCAACGGAGTCAACGACAGAGGACTGTCCAGGAAGCACATCATCGAACAAATAGACAAGTCTCTTACAAATCTCCAAGTGGACTATTTAGATCTGTATTTTTGTCATCGGTATGATGAGAGCACCCCTTTGGAAGAAACTCTGCAAGCCATGAGTGATTTAGTCGCGCAAGGGAAGGTGCTGTATTACGGCGTAAGCGAATGGACGCCCGTACAACTTACGGAAGCATTGTATCTTATCAAGGAGATGGGGCTTCGCCCCATGTCGGTCATACAGCCGCAATATAATATGATGGACAGATATATTGAGGACGAAATCATGGGGATCTGCCAGAAGCATGGATTGGGAATCGTTCCGTTCAGTCCGCTGTCACAAGGGCTTCTTACCGGCAAATACCGGAAAGGTCAGGTCATCCCCGAGGGTTCCCGGGCAACGCATCAGGCGGACAGGCAAATTAACAATCTCCTTACCGAGGATCATTTGGATAAGGTGGAAAGATTAATTCAAGTAGCGGAAGGATTGGGTACAAACCTTTCCGTACTTGCACTGGCATGGTGTCTTAGAAAACCTCAAATCAGCAGTCTGATCACCGGTGCTTCAAGACCGGAACAGATAGAAAACAATATTGCTGCAAGCGGATTTGAACTTTCGGAAGAAATATTAACTGAAATCGAGCAAATTCTGGATTATAAACCCACGGTTCGTAAAATAGGTTAATGACGATTCATGATGAATCGAAAGGAGTAGCCTAATGACCACACTATCGCTGGTTCATAGAGTTTCAACCCGGGACAAGGCTGTCGCTTTTACATTCGACGACGGGCCGCATCCCTTGTATACTCGGCAGTTGCTGGATATTTTTCGCAAGGCGAATGGGAAAGCGACATTTTTTATGATCGGTCAGGAAATCGATGCGTTCGAAGACATTGCGGCGGAAGTTCATCAAGCCGGCCATGAGATTGCCAATCATACTTACTCGCACCCTGATTTGACCAGACTGACGCTGGAGGAAGCGAGGACTGAAATTCAGCAGGCGGATGAAAGAATTCGTCAGATTACAGGAAAACCTGTATTGAGTTTTAGACCTCCATATTTTGGCGTGAATGAGGACATTCTTTCACTTGCCGCAGAGTTTGGATACACCTCGATCGGCACCGTCAACGGCGGGGCGAAGGATTGGGAACAACCCGGAGTAGAGTTTATTTTGGATCACACGAGGCCGACGATCGAGAATGGCAGCATTTTTATGTTCCATGACGGGTATGGCGAACGGGCCCAGACGATTGAAGCTGTACAAGTTTTGCTGGAAGAGCTTGCTGCCGAAGGGTATCGGTTCTTGACGGTGAGCGAGCTGTTGGAGCTTGCTGACCAAGCCTGGATGAAATAGGGCCCGAAGGTTATTCATAAGCGTGCCGGAAATATCAGAGGAGCGATCTCTTACAGGGGTAAGAGATCGCTTCTTTTATTATAATTTGAATTGGAAAAACCACCCTCCACCCCCTTGACATCCCAAACCATCGTTGTTAATATCTAACCGACAGACAGTCGGTCGGTAATGAAGGAGGCACCAGATAAATGAGAATTAAAAAAGAGGCGGAAGAGCGCAGAAATGAAATCCTGGATGCGGCGGATGAGCTTTTCGGACAGAAGGGCTTTGATGGCACAAGCACTAACGATCTGCTCGACAAGGTCGGCATTGCGAGGGGAACTCTGTATCATCACTTCAAGTCGAAGGAGGATATTATGGACGCGCTGATTGAGCGCTATAATATCAACATTTTAGGAGCGGCGCAGGCAGTTGCCGCCGATACGAGCATTCCCGTCGTCGAGCGTGTGATTCGCACCGTAATGGCTATGAACATCAGCCATGGCGGAAGCAGCAGCAAGGAGATTATGGAGCATATTCATAAACCGCAGAATGCGCTGATGCACCAGAAAATCCAGAAGAGCATCATTACTGGAGTAACGCCGATTCTTACGGGAATCATCCGCGAGGGGATCGAGCAGGGAATTTTCAACACCCCGTTCCCGTACGAATGTATGGAAATGGTCGTGATCTATGCGAATACGGTATTTGATGATGACATGGTCCCTATGACAGAGGAGGAGCGCGGATCGCGAATACTGGCTTTTGTATGCAACGTTGAAAGGCTGCTTGGTGCCGAAAGTGGAAGTTTGATGGACGTCATGAGGATGTTTGGGGGTTAGAAAGTTGGAATTCGGAGGTGGCTCATGTATTACAGATTAATTCGCAATGACATAGCCAGGAGTAAGCTGATCACGTTGACAACGATGATATTTGTGGCTGCGGCGGCAATGCTGGTATCTCTGGCGGTGATCCTCGTCGTAAATCTCTCAGGTGCGATAAATACGTTGATGATGAAGGCGGAAACGCCGCATTTTATGCAGATGCATACGGGGGATATCGATACTGGCCGCCTAGCGGAGTTTGCGGAGCGGAACGGGAATGTCGATGAATTTCAGGTGCTGGAATTTCTCAATATGGACGGTGCGCAGATCAGATTAGGCGATACTTCGCTTGCGGATAGTGTTCAGGATAACGGATTCAGCGTCCAGAGTGAAAAGTTTGACTATCTCCTTGATCTGAACGGAAACGTCATCCACGTATCCGATGGTGGGCTGTATGTGCCGTTAAGTTATATGAAGGACAACAGCACAAAGGTCGGCGACCAGGCCGTCATCAGCGGAAAGGAATTTACCGTGGCGGGATTTCTCCGCGATTCGCAGATGAACTCCACGCTTTCCTCTTCAAAGAGATTTCTTGTAAGCAGCAAGGATTATGCGGAAATGAAAGACCTGGGAAGTACGGAGTATCTGATCGAGTTCAGATTAAAGGATTTGTCGGCGCTCGGCGCCTTCGAAACCGCTTATGCCTCCGCAGGACTTGAAGCGAACGGACCAACAATTACATACCCCTTGTTCAAAATGATCAACGCCATTTCCGACGGCATGATGATTGGAGTAATTCTGCTTGTCAGCTTGCTTGTCGTTGCCATTGCTTTAATGTGCATTCGATTTACGCTGCTTGCCAAAATCGAAGACGATTATCGTGAAATCGGGGTCATGAAGGCCATCGGACTGCGCATTTCGGACATCAAGAAGATTTATCTCGCTAAATATGCGGCTGTTGCGGCTGCTGGCAGCATTCTAGGGTTCGGGCTCTCTTTCGTATTCAAAGGCATGCTTCTTGAAAATATACGGCTTTATATGGGGGAAAGCGAGCATTCTTCCTGGGCGGGAGCCTTCGGAATCATCGGTATCCTGGTGGTATTTCTTGCCATCATAGGCTATGTAAGCGGGGTGCTGAGACGCTTCCGGAGAATATCTCCGGCCGAAGCGATCCGTTTTGGCACTTCCCAGGAAAAAGCAGCGGGAGCAAAGCGTTTTAGCTTGAGCGGAAACAGGCTGCTCAGCACGAATATTTTTCTCGGCGTGAAGGATGTTCTCGCAAGGAAAAAGCTCTACGCCACTATGCTTGCAGTACTGATGATTTCGGCATTTATCATAATTGTTCCGCAAAATTTACATAACACGATTTCCTCGAAGGGCTTCTCTCAGTATATGGGGATAGGCGATGCCGAAATGCGAATGGACCTTCAGCAGACCGATCGGATTACCGAAAAGGCGGCTGAAATTGCACAAACGTTGAACGACGACAGGGACATTTTACATTATGTCGTGCTTGCCACGAAAACATTCCAGGCCAAGACGAAGGACGGCTCGGAAGAACGGATAAAAGTTGAGCTCGGCGACCACTCCATATTTCCCGTCAAATATTCCGAGGGCCGGGCGCCTACAGCGGCAGACGAAATTGCTCTTTCAGCCCTGAACGCCAACGAACTGGGAACAAAGGTCGGCGAGATCATCACCCTGGTGGTTGGGGGGCAGGACAAAAACCTGACGGTAAGCGGCATTTACTCCGACATTACCAACGGAGGCAAGACCGCAAAGGCTGTTTTTACCGATCAGTCGGCGGATGTGATGTGGTATGTGATCTGTGCGGAGCTTACGGACCCCGCTCTGATCGGCGGTAAGGTTGCGGAATATGCTGACCGGTTCAGTTATGCGAAGGTGTCGGACATCGATGAATTTGTTGCACAGACCTTCGGCTCGACGATGAGCTCTGTCGGAAAGGCCTCAAAATCCGCAATTGTTGTGGCACTGGTAATCATGGTGTTGGTTACGCTGTTGTTCATGAAGCTGCTTGTCGCAAAAGACAGATATTCCATTAGCGTCATGAAGGCGTTCGGTTTCACGAAGGCGGATATTCAGGCACAGTACGTTTCCCGTTCGGCGTTCGTTCTGATCGTCGGAATTGTTCTCGGTACGCTTCTGGCCAACACGCTCGGCGAGAGGCTTGCGGGCGCGGTAATCTCCTCTTTTGGAGCGTCGACATTTCAATTTACGGTCAATCCGTTCTCAGCGTATCTGCTTAGTCCGTTAATGATGATCGGCTCGGTGCTGATTGCAACTTTGATCGGCACATCGGGCGCGGGACAAATCAAAATTTCCGAAAATATAAAGGGGTAGGGACTATGAAGAAGATCATTATCGGGGATCAGATCGTTAAATCCTTCGGGGAGGGCGAGGAGAAGCGCCGAGTTCTGGGCGGTGTGTCCGCCTACATTAACGAAGGCGAATTCGTCGCGGTGATGGGACCATCGGGTTCGGGGAAATCAACGCTGCTATTTGCGCTAAGCGGGACGGATGGCATTGATGGCGGCAAAGTTATGGTTGACGGCAAGGATATTTCGGAGATCGGGGAGACGGAGTTGTCGGATTTACGCAGAAGTAAGATGGGATTCGTGTTCCAGCAGCCGACGATGCTGAAGAACCTGAATATCCTCGACAACATCATTCTTCCGTCCATGCGGGGGAACCGTAAAAATGGCGCCAAAATGACGGAAACAGCAAGAGCGCTGATGAAAAGAGTTGGAATCGCGGAGCTTGAAAAGCGCGACATTACCCAGGTCTCGGGAGGTCAGCTTCAGCGTGCGGGAATCTGCCGGGCGCTGATGAACAGCCCGAAAGTTATATTCGGCGACGAGCCTACTGGGGCGCTCAACTCACAAACCGCGCAGGAAATCATGGACCTGTTTTCCGAGATCAATGCGGAGGGGACCGCGGTGATGCTGGTTACCCATGACGCCAAAGTTGCCGCACGGGCGGAACGCATCCTATTTATGAACGATGGAACTATCGCAAGCGAGCTGACGCTTCCAAAGTTTGACGGTAGTAATCCGGATGACAGAATCGAGAAAGTAACGGTGAAGATGAGGGAAATCGGAATCTGATAATGCCCTTAAGGGTTGTTTGCTTCCATGCGAATTAAGTAAAGAGAAGACAGGGCGGGCCCGCCCTGTCTTCTCTTCGTAGATGAGGAGGATGCCGTGATACGTTTACGGTTTGTTCCTAGTAATCAAACTTCCAGTTACCCATCTTCTTGGCGAGTTCTGGATCGTGGTACGATATGAAAAGGCTTTTCCCCGTATCAAGGGCAGTAATTTGCTCCATATCCTCTTGGCGTAGCTCGAAATTGAAAATATCGAAGTTTTCGAGTATACGCTCTTTGCGTACGGATTTTGGAATGGCAACGATATCTCTCTGAATAAGCCAACGCAACACGACTTGAGCGACGGACTTGTTGTATTTCAATGCGATCATAGACAGCACTTCGTTGCCAAACAAATTGTTAAGTCCTTCGGCGAACGGTGCCCAGGACTGGTGCTGCACTCCCTGCTCTTTCATAAAAGCGGCGCTCTCGATCTGTTGATAGAACGGATGTGTTTCCACCTGGTTGATGGCGGGTACGATTTCGTTATGCACGATGAGATCCATTAGACGGTCGGGCAGGAAGTTGCTGACACCGATCGCCTTAATTTTGCCCTCGCGGTATAGGTCTTCCATCGCGCGCCAAGCGCCGTAGTAATCGCCGAACGGCTGGTGAATCAGATATAGATCGAGATAGTCGAGATTCAGCTTCCTTAAGGATTTGGCAAACGCCACCTTGGCACTCTCGTAGCTTGCATCCTGAACCCAGAGTTTGGTCGTGATGAACAGCTCCTCGCGCGGTATACCGCTGCCTTTGATCGCACGTCCGACCGCTTCCTCATTCAAATAACCTGAGGCGGTGTCGATCAGGCGGTAACCGGCCATCAGCGCTTCATATACCGCGTTCTCGCATTCTTCAGCATCTGGAACTTGGTATACTCCGAAGCCGAGGATCGGCATTTTCACACCGTTGTTTAGTGTTACGGTTTGCATTGTAATTCCTCCCATTTCTTTAATTGTTGAGTTGCAACGGCCGCGAATCCTTGGTGTCGGACACCGTGTGAGGATTTCGCTTACGGCCGGTTTGCATTACAATAAGCCTAGAGCCTTCGTGTTACACGAAGTCAAGCCGCTTCCAAAAATGTTTTTTCAAGGAGGTTTCACATGCATACGGTTAAAGAAGCCGCTCTGATCACGGGACTCACCGAGCATGCTGTACGCTTTTACACGGATAAAGGTCTGGTGCCGAGCGTGCAGCGCAATCAAAACAACATTCGGATGTTCGACGAGGAATCGATCAACTGGCTGTTTGGCGTCAAATGTCTCAAGCAATCCGGGATGCCGATTGAAGTTATCAAAACGTACATCGACCTTTGTCTTGAAGGCGATTCGACCATTCCGCAACGCTATACGCTCATGATGGAGCATAAAGAAGCGGCGCTCGTTAAGCTCGAGGAAGCCAAACGGCACATCGACCATTTGGAACAAAAAACCGCCCTATATCAGGCCATTCTGGAGCACCGCTCTCCAGATACGTCCAATCCCGGCAACTGGGACAAAATTCAACACATGCATAGTGACGTATTTTACTCGCCTTCCGTTCGGAAGGCATGAGGGAAGGAACTAATTAAGTATAGAGGGAGAGTGAGTGGATCCATGCAATACGTGGAATACCTTCTTATAGTTATATCTCTTCTTGCAATAATTAATTTATGGACTAAGGTGGGGAAATTGGAAGGCCGGATAAAAGGAATGCAACATACCATAGACCGGTTAACCCGACAAACGGGACTACCGGAAAATCCAATAAACGATGAGCTGCGCAAGTTAATCCAGAAGGGCGAAGACGTTAAAGCCGTTAAAAAGGCAAGGGAAACTTTAGGCCTTTCTTTGTTAGAAGGCAAACAATATATTGATAAATTGAAATCCGAAAACAGATAAACTTATCTGCCGGTAGCTAATGAGAGAAATTGGAATGTGATTCTTTTTGCTTCGTACTAGGATCTAATTTATAATAATAGGCTATTATAAATCGGGTCAGGAGGAAGTAATGGACTTTATCAAACATCAACTAGACGGATACGGCATGAGCGACCAAGCCATAGTTTATTTTTCAAATATGATCATGGTTGTTTTTATCGCTGTGGTCTCCATACTTGCCAATTATATAACCAAAAAAATCGTATTAAAGACCAGCAGTTATATCATCCGCAGCAACAGGTTTACATGGGATAATATCATTCTGGAGAACAAAGTGTTCCATAAGCTGTCGCATCTCGTGCCGGCGATCATCATCTATTATTCCGCGTCGATCTTTCCGTCCTATCAAGCTTTGATTGAGAAGGCTGCACTAACGTACGTAATTATCGTAACTATTATGGTATTTAATGCACTGCTCAATGCTTTTGACGCCATTTATCGTTCGTTTGAGGTTTCCAAGATCAGGCCGATTAAGGGATATATCCAGGTGGCGAAGATCGTTCTATTTATCATCGGGGGCATTGTGGTCATTGCGAATCTCATTGGCCAAAATCCCTTGATTATTCTCAGCGGCCTTGGTGCTTTATCGGCTGTTCTGATGCTAATTTTTAAGGACTCCATTTTAGGTCTGGTGGCCGGCGTTCAATTATCCTCGAATGATATGGTGCGCGTCGGAGACTGGATTGAAATGCCGAAGTATGATGCGAACGGCGATGTGATCGACATTACGTTGAACACGGTAAAGGTCATGAATTTCGACAAGACCATTACGATGATTCCAAGCTACGCTCTGATCTCGGATTCTTTCAAAAATTGGAGAGGTATGCAATTATCCGGCGGCAGAAGAATTAAGCGAAGCGTATTTATCGATACTAGCAGCATTAGCTTTTGCACTGAGGAGATGATTGAGGAATTTAAGAAGATTCACTATCTTACCGATTATGTCACGACAAAAACAAATGAAATTAACATATACAACACGGAGCACCAGATTAATACGGAAAGCAAAGTGAACGGAAGACAACTTACGAATATAGGTGTATTCCGAGAATACATCCATCAATATTTGAGGAATCATCACAAAATTAATAAGGACATGACGCTGATTGTCAGACAGTTAGCTCCGGAAGATAACGGACTGCCGTTGGAAGTCTACGCATTCAGCAATGATATTAATTGGGGAGTGTATGAATCGGTACAGGCGGATATTTTTGATCACATTTTCGCGGTGGCTCCGACATTCGGACTCCGTGCCTTTCAAAATCCAACGGGCCATGATATTGCTCAATTAAAAGAAAACGCGGAATTCTCGCGAGGATCGGTACATTATTGATATGGCGCCTGGGGAAGGATTATTATAGAGCTGGAAGCTAGAGGTTGGAGGCAAGCATTATGATGATAAGAAGCATTCAGGCGGAAGATAACAGCACGATCGAGGTCATTATACGGCAATGCCTGATCGAATTTGGCGGGAATCGCGAGGGATTGGCTTGGGAAGACGAGAGCTTGAGCCATCTGTCCGATTATTATAATCATGACGGCCGGGAATACTGGATTGTCTTCGATGCCGGCGGCAAGATGCTTGGGGGCTGCGGTATCGCCGAATTCGGTTCTCCGGAGAACAAAGTTTGCGAGCTGCAGAAAATGTACCTGCTTCCGGAAGCCAGAGGAACAGGGGCGGCGACGGAACTGCTGCAGACGGCACTCCTGTTTGCACAGCGGCACTATAACGCCTGCTATCTGGAGACGCTTAAGACAATGGAGGCGGCCAACCGCTTTTATGTAAAACACGGCTTTCAGCCGTTGGATGCACCACTGGCCGGTTCCGATCACTTTGCATGCGATGCATGGTATATTCGAAAATTAGAAGATTAACTTAAACGTACGGACGAGCTTCGCGGGCGTCTTGCTTCGTTTATGCGGTATAGCCACATCCTCAAGAGGATGTGGTTTTTTTGTTCGCCCTAATTTGTTGTGATCCGTTGGGCCATTGTCTTGTTCCTTTTTTTCTCTTGGTCATAGGATGTTGTGAAATCAATAAAAGGAGGATTTACATGGCAAAGGTAAGCCCGCAATTCAAACGGCTGTGCGCTCAATTCGGAAAAATCCTGGGGGGAGAGTCCGAAATTGATGAAGGCCCGGTCTGTTTTGTCACGCGGATGACGAATCTGAGCGAGACGATTTTGAGAAGAAGAACGCAATCCCCTTTGGTTCAAATGCAAATGTTTTCGTTCGAGTCTCTTGATAAGTCGGGTCGCGCCCTTTGTTTGGGTGAAACGGCAGTGTATCAGAATCAGGTTAATCGATTGATTTCGAATCTCCGCAAACGGGGGATCAAGGTAACCGCTGTTCATAATCACTGGCTGAACGAGAATCCGCGCTTAATGTATATGCACTGGGAAGCCATTGAGAATCCCGTCACTTTTGCCAGAAAAACAAAAGAATCCATATCATTTCTGGGCTGATGCGGACCGGTAGTGAAGCATATTTTAATTATGACTTGAAAGGATGAACCCGACTGATGGAACAAGTGAAGGCAAGCCCTCGTTTTAAAAGATTATGCAATCAATTCTCCAAGATTTTAGGCGGAACGGAACATGAAATCACCAAAGGCCCGGTTTGTTTTGTAAGCAGAAACAGAAAAATAAATGCCAGCATTCTTGGAAGAAAAACTACATCTCCTTTGGTTCGCTATCAACTGTTCTCGTTTGAATCGTTGGATAGTTCAGGACGCGCGCTCTGTTTAGGGGAAACGGCACTCTTCCAGGACCAGGTCAATCGATTGCTGACAAATCTCCGCAATAACGGAATTAAAGTAACGGCGGTTCACAATCACTGGTTGTTCGAGAAACCGCGGTTAATGTATGTCCACTGGGAGTCGATCGATAATCCGATTGATTTCGCAAGGAAAGTTAAGAACTCTATTGCTTTCTTGGGCTAGGCACTCTTTACCCCTATTCTTTTAAAATAGGTTCCATCTACCCTCACCCGTTGCTTCTCAATCGAATAGATTGGTAGGAAGTACAGAAAACAGGAGGGATATAGGGATGAAAAACTCTCAAGCGGGCAGGCTGGAAAACCAGGTATATTCGAACCGTGTGTTGAGATCCGAATTTGATAGAAACTGGCGTACGGTCATTTCCAGGAGCGGGTATGTCATTTATATCGCTACCGCAAACCGGGCCAAGGTGGAAGTGCTTCTCGCCGACAATTCCAGGAAGCTTCTTGTATTTAATAAAGGCGGAAAAGTCATCGTGGGAGGCGGAGGCGTCAGTCATTACAGCAAACCCCACCGGGCAATCAGCTTGTAAGGATAATCTGTAGCAAACAAGTTATACCCTCCGGTTCAAAAGTACTATATACTTCAAGATATGTTCCAATTATTTCATTATCGGAGGACGACATGAGATCAAAATATTTAACAATTAAAAAGTCTAATTTTCTCCCGTTTTTAGCTTTTATCATGTGTCTTAGCTTAAGCGTTCCTTATGCGTCAGTGGTTGCTAATCCGGCTCCAGCGAAGCAACCGTTGGATGAATTGGCGCTGATCAAGGAACTGGCCAGCTCCGCATACAAAGGACGGGTCCCCGGTTCACCGGAATACGCGAAGGCGGCAGATTTGATCAAACAGCAATTTATAAATTTGGATATCGCGCCTTTTGGGAAGGATTATCTGATGCCGTATCAAACCAGCTTGGCCACGTTCTCCGGCAAGCCTACATTAGCCATAGACGGGAAGCAGCAGGCTCTCATGGCTGACTTCAAGCCTCATGGAATGAGCAGCTCCGGAACGGTGAAGGGTAAAGAGCTGGTGTTTGTCGGCCATGGTTACCCTGAAGATCTAGCGGGGTTATCCGTAAAGGATCAGGCCGTACTGATGGAGGCAGAGGTTAAACCGGGCAACTCTCTCGGTGTGGCGGATCGCATGGTTGCACTGAAACAAGAAGGGGCTAAAGCGGTTTTTATGCTGCCAAGGAAGACATACCCGATCGAGGCCTTTGAGCGGCCGTTAAATGGAAGCGAAAGCGGGATCGTATCCGTGTATGTGCGGAACAATCTATTTCAGACAACCGGACTGAGGCCCGGAGATAAAATAGCGAAGCCGTTTGAGATGAGCGTGACGATCAATCGTACCGCCAAAGTCGATTCGCAAAATATTATAGGGTTCATTCCCGGTAAAGACCCCCATCGGACTTTGATCATTAGCGCGACGCTCGATGGATTGGGTTCCATCCCGAATACAGCTGTTTTCGGTTCCGCTAGTATGAATGCAAGCGGTGTAGCGGGAGTGCTATCCTTGGCCAAGCATTACAAGGAACATCCGCCGGAAACCAACATCTTGTTCGCGGTTATCGGAAGCGAAACAACTAATCGGGATGGAATTCAGCAATTTATCAAGGATTATTATACCGTTTCCACCGCAAAGATCATCGGCTTCTTCAACCTATACGATCTGGGAGGTAGTAAGCAGCTTCCGAAAATGTATGCTACGGCTACAAACCAGAGTCCCCTTGTTCCTTATTTAAAGGAATCAGGCAAAATTTTATACGAAGAAAATGGCGTGGCCGAGCTCTATAATTTCAATAATCCGTTCTTTGAAACAATGGGGGTTCCCAATGTGTTCTTCAGAGGCTCGGAGTCTATCGATGCAGCAAACGACACAGCGGACCGGATTCAGATATCGGCGCTTAAGGCCCATATCCAGACGATTCAAAACGTGATCGATCTATATACCAAGGATCCGCATCATGCGATCTATGTGAAGCCGTCTATGGTTCAGCCGGACAGCCAAGGCATGGTTTACGTACCGGAGGTGGGTCATAAAATGAGCTTTTTCTCGACACGTTACTTTGATGTGTATTACGAAGCCGACCGGTGGAAAGAACCCGAAGGGTTGAAGGCGAAGGTGGACTCGATATATGAAGCCATCGCTTGGTGGAACTATTACCCCCAAGATAGCGAACGGATCAAAATTTTTTATACGAACAGCTATGAAGACAATTGGGCTACCGCCCACAGGACGCCCGAGCCTCAGAATAAAACATCGGGCGCACTACAAAGTCCGGACTACCATAGTGTGAGCGTCGTATATTCACCCGGCACTATGCAAAAATTAAGCGACTCTGTCGGAACCATCTATCACGAGTTGAACCATAACTTGGCCACCTATAAATTGAAATCCCTCGGATATGGGAACTGGTTCAATACGGAGGTACAGGAAATTCAGGGGCACGCCAACAATTACGAATCCAAAGAACAAGGGCGACGGATTCTAGCGGCCAGCCTTTCCTCTACACTGCAAAAGCCTCTAGCGGATATCCGTTGGGACAGCTATTCGACGTCACTAGAAGAGGGAAAGGAATTGGACAGCACCTATAATCAAGCCGGAAGTCTGATCTTTTTCCTCTATTGTAATTACAGCGAGGATAAGGGCAGAGAGTTTGCCTATCGTATGTACACCGAAAACGGAAAAAAAATAAAAGAACTGGTCGAAGAAACAGTGGGCGTCCCTTTCCAGGAAGTATTACAGCAATGGTATGATTGGTATCGGGGGCAAGAAGTGAAAGTCTCGAGCTTCCAGACCGCCCCTTATAGTCCGCCAGTAAATACACAAAAAGCCGGAGACGCTACCCGGAACAGCAACGTGAACGATGCTCTGGACAACGGGACGCGGATTAAGGGCAACCTGGTTACGTTGATCAGCAGCAATGCAGAATTGAAGATCTCTTCGGTTACGGCGGTCAAGAAAGGAACCGATCTTTCATTTTCAATCTCGTATACGAGTAAGAAGAAATGGTCCTTGCTGTTGTTTACTCCTCCGCAATCCGAGATCCTTCGCCTAAACAACAAGCTGGAACCTGGAACCAACTTGTTGACGTTTAAGGTGCCAATCGCCAAACTGAAAAACGTGAAGGAGCTTAATCTGAACATTTTTGAAGATGAGCAATACAACATGATGATTGTCGACATGACGGAACTGAAGAAACTTATGGAATAGGCGGAAATCCTGTAAGATAAATCGCCCCCCCATTGTCGGAACATACTTGACAACGGGGGGCGGTTTTATTTTCGTTCCACGTTCCACTAATTTCCCGGTAGACTCCATTCAGCCCCGGCCTGTTACAAATCCTTTCCTTCGGGGTATTAATTCTTACAACTGCGCAGCCAGACCCACAACATAAACTCCACTCAATATTCTCCCAAAAAAGCAGAACAAAACAGCTTGAATTTCAGGAATGATGGGTTTATAATGTGAATACGAAACGTTTCGAATTAAATACTTACTGTAATATCCTAAATGGAAGCTACACGGCTTCCAATTCTATCAAAGGGAAATGTAAGCGGTAACTTTCAAGCAAAACAGCATTTTACAGGGGGTTTGCACACGAATTAGAGAAGATTCAGCTCGAAGAAGTTCGATATTTTTTTCGAAATGAATCGAAACGTTTCGAGTTAGAGGGCAAACGCATAGTTTTTCGGCTTTTATTCAAGACTTTTAATCTAATGAAGAGGTGAGGAAAAGTGAAGAAAAATTGGTTAGTTGCTTTGATTACACTGCTTGCTGTTTCTGTTATCGTGGCCGGCTGCGGCTCGAAAAATAACAACTCGGGTTCCAACTCGGCTTCAGGCGGCGACAACAAGACGGTAAAGGTCTGGTTCATGGGCACCTCGGAGAGCGTAGAGCCGATTGCAAAAATGTATGAAGAGAAAAATCCCGGCGTGAAGGTAGACGTGCAGGCGATCCCTTGGGATTCCGCGCATGACAAACTCCTTACGGCCGTCGCTTCCAAGAACGGTCCGGACGTCATCCAAATGGGTACAACCTGGATTCCGGAGTTTGCTTCAGCAGGTGCCTTGTTGGATATGGCTCCATACATCGAGAAATATCCGGAGCTTAAAACGGAAAACTTCTTTGACGGTGCCATTCAAACTACGCAATATGACGGTGTTACTGTAGGTATCCCTTGGTATGTTGAAACACGCGGATTGTTCTATCGTACCGATTTGCTTGCCGAAGTCGGGTATCCTGAAGGTCCGAAAACTTGGGATGAACTGAAAGATGCCGGTAAGAAGCTGGCCGCGAGAGGCGAAGGTAACTATATGATGCCAGTCGATGCGAAGGACCAAAACTATTTGTCCATGTTCGCTTGGCAAGCAGGCAGCGATGTCATTGGCTCCGACCGCAAACCGCAGTTTAATCAGCCGGAATACGTAGAGGCGATGAACTTCCTGAACAGCTTGTATAAGGAAAACCTCGTTCCGCCGACCGACCTGGATACCGTTACAGGCTTTAAAGACGGCACGGTTCCAATGTTTATCAGCGGTCCTTGGATGATCCAAGCCGTGAAGGAACAAAATCCGGAAATTGACGGCAAATGGACAGTTAAGACCTTGCCTTCTAACAAAAACAATAAATCCCTGATGGGCGGTTCCGACCTTTCAATCTTTAAATACAGCAAAAACCCTGAAGGGGCGGCGAAATTTATCGCCTATCTGAGCAGCGAGGAAGCGCAGCTTAAATTTTACGAAACATCAAATTCCTTACCTGCTTTGAAAACGGCTTGGGAGAACGAGCAATTCTCCGATCCGATGATCGCCGCATTCGGTAAGCAACTGGAAAGTGCGATTCCGACGCCGATGGTCAAGGAATGGGAAGAAGTTTCGCAAGCTTCGGTCGCAGCCTTTGAACGAATTACGGTTGGCGGAGCGGATGTGCAAGCAGAGATGGACGCATTGAATGAGGAAGCCAACGGAATTCTAGGAAATTAATCTTTTTGTCTTCCGCCTGCGAAGATGACGCCGGGACTCTACAGAAGCGAGGGTCCCGGTTATCTCTTTAGGATTCTTCGTCTGGAAGGGAGTGGACAAATTTAAGGGGTGAGGATAAATGAAGCAGCATGCAAATAGCTGGCACAAATATAAATATCCGTATTTGTTCATTGCTCCGGCCATACTGTTACTCACGGTATTTTCGATTTTGCCGATTATTATCGCATTAGTCATCAGCTTTACCGATATGGACCTGTTGGGGCTGGCCGACTTTTCTAACATTAATGGCGCCGGCTTTACAAATTATCTAGGGCTATTTAAGGATCCCGTATTTATAAAATCCATAGTGAACACCGGCATTTATGTCATTATCGGGGTGCCGCTGGTCATCTTATTTTCTATGGCAGCCGCACTGCTGCTGAATTATGGAACGAGCTGGCTGTTTAATACCTTCCGGGTTGTTTACTACTTGCCATCCATTACGAATATTGTAGCCGTGGCTGTTGTATGGGGTTATCTCTATAACAGCAGGTACGGGCTGTTTAACTATATCCTTTCCTGGTTCGGAGTCCCTGGGCAAGCCTGGTTGCAGGATCCGACGCTGGCCAAACTGTCGCTCATTATGATGGCGGTATGGAAGGCGATCGGCCTGAATATGATCATTTTCCTGGCAGCGCTCCAAGGAATTCCCCGCTCCTATTATGAAGCGGCTGAAATTGACGGCGCCACCGGGTGGAAGAAGCTCCGCTATATCACCATTCCTTTGCTTAGCTTTGCTACCTTCTTCGTGACGATTACGACGCTGATCGGCTGGATTCAGTTCTTCGAAGAACCGCTGGTCATGACGAAGGGCGGACCGCTCAACGCAACGATGTCTATGGCACTCTTTATTTATAACAACGGATTTAAGCTAAGCGACTTCGGTTACGCGGCATCCGGTTCCTTTGTTCTGTTCATTATCATTATCATCGCAACGATTGTGCAGTTCCTCGTCAAGCGGAAGGAAGTTGAATATTAAGGGTAAAGGAGGGGAAGCAAATGGCGTTGAAAAGATTTGAAAAGGGCTTTATGATATTTCTTCTGGTTGCCGGCGGCCTTCTGATGATGATTCCGTTTATCTGGATGCTTGGCTCGTCCTTTAAGCCGGAAAATGAATTTACCATTGTTCCACCGACGATCATTCCGAACCATCCGACCTTCAAAAACTATGTGGATCTGTTTGCGAAAATGGATTTTATGGTGTATCTCAAAAATACGCTGATCATCGTGTTGTGTTCGTTTGTCGGGCTTTTCCTGAACGCACTTGCCGGATATGCCTTTGCGAAGTTTGATTTTCCGGGCAAGAACAAATTTTTCTATCTCATCCTGGCTACGATGATGATTCCGGGTCAAGTAACGATGATTCCTACTTATCTGATCATCAACAAGCTTGGGTTGGTAAATACGATGGCAGGCATTGTACTGCCGGGGTTGGTCGGCGCGTTCGGTATCTTCCTGTTCCGCCAGTTCATGTCAACCATTCCGACGGATTTGATGGAAGCTGCCAGACTCGACGGCGCGGGAGAATTAAGGATTTTCTTTCAATTGATCATGCCGATCGTAAAACCGGTCTTCGCCGTCCAAGGCATATTGACGTTTATCGGCGCCTGGAACAGCTTCTTGTGGCCGTTAATCATCGCCAACGACGAAAGCTTGTACACCCTGTCGGTCGGGCTGTCCCTTTTGAAAGGACAATACGCCTCGAAATTCGGTCTGCAAATGGCCGGCGCCGCCTTCATGGTAGTACCGATCATTATCGTTTTTTCTTTCTTCCAAAAGCATATTATTGAAGGATATACGATTTCGGGGATGAAATAAGTAAGTAGGATTTTTTGTACGGTTAGAAAGGATGACATAAGCAATGGCTACGATTAAGGATGTGGCGAAATTGGCCGGCGTGGCGCTTTCCACGGCATCATACGCACTTAGCGGAGACAGCAAAGTCAGTGCCAAGACGAAGGAAAAGGTGCTGGAAGCGGCTAGGCAGCTGAATTATTATAAGAACGGTTTCGCCATGGATTTAAAACGGAGCCGCACAAATACGATTGCCCTCATTTTAACGGATTTATCCGGGCCTTATTATTCGGAATTGATTCGCAGCGTCCAGGATGTGGCGCTCTCCAACGGTTACGACCTGGTAGCTTGCAGCTCCATGGGGGGCAAAGGGTCTACGGCGGTTAAATATTTGCGAGAAAAAAGAGTGGATGGCGCGATCGTGCTGGCGCAAAACATTACCGATGAAATCTTGTTGAATGCGGCCAGCTCGAGCTTCCCGATCATCGTGATGGACCGGCTTACGACGGGCGAAGGCCTTATCAGCGTCGTTGTAGACGGGGAACTCGGCGGGTATAAAGCGACCCGTTATCTCATCGACAAAGGGCATCGCTCCATTGCCTTTATTAGCGGACCAGCCAATTCCTACGATAACAGCGTCCGGTACCAAGGATATTTGCGGGCGATGCATGAGGCAGGGCTTGAGGAGAAAGCCAAATGGCGGCTGAGCGGCAATTTTGTGCGGGAAGGCGGCTATAAGGCGACGAAAATGATGCTGATGCAAGGCGAAATACCTTCGGCCGTCTTCTATGGCAACGACGAAATGGCGATCGGCGGCATCAAAGCGATGGAAGAAGGCGGCTACTCCGTGCCGGGCGACATATCCGTCATCGGTTTTGACGATATTCAGCTGGCCGAGTATGTTCAACCCCCGCTGACGACGATTCATCAGCCGATGTATGATTCCGGCTCGCTGGCGGGCCACCTGCTGTTTCAATTGCTGAATGACGAACAGGTCAACGACTCGTATAAATTAAAGGTTGAATTGACGGAACGCCAATCGGTTCAAACGGTCGTGTCAGAGATCAAGAGTTGAACAAACACATCAAGGTGAAATGAAAGCGGAGTGATCGGTTTGGCTTTTATACGAACGGCTCTATTTGCTGAAACGCTAGAAATGTCAACGGATATCGATGTGGTGATCCCGATGGCTGCGCTCCGGTCCAGCCGGGACGGCAAGTTGCCCGTCCTGTACTTGCTTCACGGACTGGGCGGTGACCATACGGAATGGACCCGGCAGGCCTCGGTGGAGCGCTATGCGGAGGACAAAGGCATCGCGCTCATTCTGCCGCGGGCGGACCGCAGCTACTATATGGATATGAAGCAAGGGGCGGCGTATTACACGTATTTGTCGGAGGAGCTGCCCGCCATCGCCAAATCCTTGTTCCCGATCTCGGACCGCCGGGAAGACACGTTCATCGCGGGCTTGTCGATGGGCGGTTATGGGGCGTTTAAGCTGGCGCTTCGCCAGCCGGAACGTTTTGCGGCTGCGGCGAGCTTGTCGGGGAGTCTGGACATCGTCCACCGTTTAAGCGAGATTGAAGTATTCCGAAACCGCGAGGAAGAGCGGATGTTTGGCAGCGTGGCCGAGGTTCAAGGCAGTGATGACGATTTGCTGGCGCTGGCGGGAAAGGTCGCCGCGGCGGGGAATCAGCCGCAGTTGTATCAATGCTGCGGGACGGAGGACTTCTTGTACGAGGGCAACCGGAATTTCCTGAAGCATGCCGAGAAGGTTGGGTTGCGGGTGACTTATAATGAAGAACCCGGAGGCCATGAATGGAGCTATTGGGACCGCAACATTCAAAAAGTGTTTGACTGGCTGCCGGTGGATAAGAACCGCTAGCGAATGGATGGAGTAGCCGGGGCTTGATGATCTGTGCAGGTATAACGCGGGCATTGCGCAGACATTGCGTAGGCATTGCGTAGGCATTGTCCGGGCAAACCTGTAAATCTGAGTCGAAACGTTATTATTTTAAGACATAAATTAGATAAAGATTGCTTGAATATAAAGAGATTTAAGTTGAGAAACGATTCGATTTAAACAATCACTCGATAATTCAACTTGTATAGGAGAGGGAGAAATCATGTCCGAGCAACGACGACTGGAAGAACTTTTGCAGAAAATGACGCTCGACGAAAAAATCGCCCAGCTGCAGCAATTGGCTGCGCCCTTCTATGAGGATGCCGAAGACGAGGGGCTAATTACAGGGCCGATGGAATCGCTTGGCATTACGGCGGATACCGTGAAGAACGCCGGCTCGGTGCTTGGCGTAGCCGGCGCGGAGAAGGTTATCTCCGTACAGCGGGCACATATGGCGAACAACCGGCATGGCATTCCGCTGCTATTTATGGCGGATATCGTGCACGGGTTCAAGACGATTTTTCCGATTCCGCTGGCCATGGGCTGTTCCTGGGATCTGGAACTGGCCGAGCGCAGCGCGGAAATCGCGGCGAAGGAAGCGGCCGTTTCCGGGCTGCACGTCACCTTCGCTCCGATGGCGGACCTGGTGCGGGACCCCCGCTGGGGCCGGGTGATGGAGTCGACGGGAGAAGACCCTTACCTGAACGCTTTGTTCGCGCGGGCGATGGTCCGGGGTTTTCAGGGTAAGGATTTAAAGAACGATCCGGACCGAGTCGCTTCTTGCGTGAAGCATTTCGCGGCCTACGGGCTGGCGGAAGGCGGGCGGGAATACAATACGGTCGATCTTTCGGAGCGTCAGCTTCGCGAATATTATTTGCCGGCCTATAAAGCCGCTATCGACGAGGGCGCCGAGATGGTGATGACTTCGTTCAACACGGTGGAAGGTATCCCGGCCAGCGGCAACGTCAAGCTGATGCGGGATCTGCTGCGCGGCGAATGGGGATTTGACGGCGTCGTCATTTCCGATTGGGCTGCCATCAGGGAGCTTATCGCGCACGGCGTCGCCGAAGATGACCGCGAAGCGGCATTAAAGGCGATTCAGGCTGGTGTCGATATCGATATGATGACTTCGGCATATGTTCTGGAACTGGCCCGGCTGGTCGAAGACGGGCTTGTACCCGAATCGTTGATCGACGAAGCGGTCATGCGCATTTTGCAGTTAAAAGAAAAGCTCGGCTTGTTCGATAACCCGCTGCGCGGCGCCGATCCGGAAGCGGAAAGTAAAGTCGTGTACTGCAAGGAGCATCTTGAAGCCGCGAAGGAGCTCGCGGTGAAATCCAGCGTCTTGCTCAAAAATGAAGGCATTCTGCCGCTGAAGCAAGGACAAAGAATCGCACTGATCGGTCCGTTTGCACAAAGCGGCGACATTCTCGGTAACTGGTCGTGGACCGGATCGAGGGAGACGGCGATTCAGTTGGGGACGGCGATGGCGGAGCGCAGCGGTGGCGGTCTCGTAGTGGCCGAGGGCTGCGGCATCCATGACATCACGGAGCATCAGCTTGAAGAGGCTGTCAAAGCCGCCGGGGAAGCCGACGTCATTGTACTGGCGCTCGGCGAAGCGTCAGAGATGAGCGGCGAGGCGGCGAGCCGCACCAACATCAAGCTGCCGGACGCGCAGCTTAAGCTGGTGCAAGCC
This sequence comes from Paenibacillus sp. Marseille-P2973, assembly GCF_018101095.1. Taxonomy (NCBI): domain Bacteria; kingdom Bacillati; phylum Bacillota; class Bacilli; order Caryophanales; family Paenibacillaceae; genus Paenibacillus; species Paenibacillus sp. Marseille-P2973. The sequence continues at coordinate 410,992 of NZ_JAGQEH010000005.1, read as the reverse complement.
ATGAAGCGGCTCGGCAAACCTATGGTTGCCGTGCTGTTCAACGGCCGCCCGCTGGATCTGCACGGCATCTACGAAGAAGCCGATGCGGTGCTCGAAGCCTGGTTCCCGGGAAGTGCGGGCGGGGCGGCGATCGCGGATTTGCTATATGGCGTTGCCAATCCTTCGGGCCGGCTGACCATGTCTTTTCCATACACGGTGGGACAAATTCCGGTGTATTACAACCACTTCAATACGGGACGTCCGAAGCCAGCGGAAGACTCGCAGGAGAAATACGTCTCGCATTATCTGGATAGTCCGAATGCGCCGTTATTCCCTTTCGGGTATGGCTTGAGCTATACGGATTATTCATATGGAGAGCTGACATTGTCGTCGGAGACGCTGAAGCCGGGGCAGACCTTGGAGGCCAAGGTCCGGGTCAGCAACGACGGGGGCATGGCAGGAACGGAAACGGTCCAGCTCTATATTCGCGACGTTTCCGGCGAGGTCGTTCGTCCGATGAAAGAGTTGAAGGATTTCCGCCAAGTGACGCTAGCTCCAGGCGAAAGTACGGAAGTGGCGTTCGAGATCACCGAAGCGCAGCTGCGGTATCATCACAGTGACTTGTCTTTTGCCAGCGATGCAGGGAAATTCGAGCTGTACGTTGGAGGAAACAGCCGCGATACGCTGCAGGCGGCGTTCCGGTTGGAGCAATAAATGAGGCTATGTATAAATTGACATAATAGAGAGACAGGGAGTGAAGAGAATGGCGATGTCAACAGATACCAAACTGTCGATTCAACAAGGCGAGCTAGAATTCACTTTTCATAAGAACGGCGATCTGTATGAAGCAACCGGCGGCTCCACGATGATTAATCAGCTCCTGAGCAATCCGATTGACGGTTCACTGGGCAATCTTTACGCCCGGCTGCACACGGCGGAAGGAATTCAGGCTTACCCGCTGCTGGGCATTCATTCGGGCAGCCGATTCCGTCAAGCTGGTGACCGGCTGGTGTGGGAAGGCGAAATAGCGCCGGGCGAAGTGAAGAAGCCAATCGGGTATCGGGTCGTGTTCACGCTGACCGCCCAAGGCGTGTGGTTCTGGGATGTGCAGCTTGAAGGAAGCGGCGTAACCGCCGATATCGTGTACGGACAGGATGTCGGCCTTGCCGATCCGGGCGCCGTACGCAGCAATGAAGCTTATTTGTCGCAGTACATTGACCATACCGTGTTCGAGGATGCGAACAAAGGCTTCGTCGTATGTTCCCGGCAAAACCAGCCGCAGGGAGGCAAGTTCCCGTACTTGCAGCAAGGCTCGCTGACCAAGGCCGAAGGTTATTCCACGGACGGGTTCCAGTTTTTCGGCTTGTCCTATAAGGAAAGCAACCGGCCTGAGGCGTTGTCCAAGGACAAGCTGGCAAACGAGGTTTATCAGTACGAGTTCGCCTATACGGCGCTGCAATCCCGCAAGACGGAGTTAAGCGGCGACGCGCGCTTTGTATTTTACGGGTTGTTCCTCGGGGATCATCCTTCCGCGATTACAGAGCTGGAATACGCTGACGTTATCCGTCAGGCATGGGAAGAGGTGGAGTCGGCTTCGGCCGATCTGGAGCAGGGAAGTGATCGCGACGAGAACGGTACGGCGGTAACTCTTTCGCCGCAGCTCGGAGAACCGCTGCAAACTTTGCCAGTGACTATGGAAGAGCTGGACCAATGGTTCCCGCGGCGCCAGCAGGTGGAATATGACGGCGAGCAACTGCTGTCTTTTTTCACGGATAGCTATGAACATATCGTTCTGAAGGAAAAAGAACTGCTGGTTGAACGCCCGCATGGCCATATCTTAATGAGCGGAGATAACGTGCGGTTCGGTGCCGAGGTCATTACGACCACCTCTTATATGTACGGTATTTTTAATTCGCAGCTGGTCGTGGGCAATACGAACCTCAACAAGATGATGTCCAACGCCCGCAATGCGCTCAATGTGCCGAAGACTTCCGGGCAGCGGATCTACGTAGAGCTGGATGGCAAATACCGCTTGCTCACGTTGCCTTCCTTATTCGAGATCGGGTTCAACTACGTTCGCTGGTATTATAAAATGCCTGCCGATACGCTGATCGTTACCAATTTCACGACGGTCGACACGCCGGAGGTGCGGTTGCAGGTGCGTTCCGCAAACGGGGTTAAGTACCGCTTCCTGGTGACGAATCAAATCACGATGAACGTGGCCGAGTATGAAATTCCGTACGTGATGGAACAGGACGGCGAGGGCGGAGCCCTTACGTTCCGGGCCGACGCTTCCTGCATCAGTGCGCAGGTGTATCCGCGGCTCACTTACCGGATGGTACTGGATGGAGCAACGTACTCTTTACGCGACGAGTCGGTCTTGGCCGAAGGAGCCGCTCCAGGCTGCGCTTCGCTGGTGGCGATGGAGCTGGATGCGAGCGCGGAATGGACGTTGACGCACCAAGGGCTGCTGAACGGCGGCGAGCTGCCGGTTGAGCACCGCTCCGCCGAAGCTGAGATCGAGCGCTATAGAGAGTTTTACGCCAAAGTCATGAGCGGCTTTAAATTGACCAAAGACAGCGGGGACGAGGGCGAGTTCTTTAAGGTGAACGCGCTCGCCTGGTGGTATACCCACAATATGCTCGTTCACTACTCCGTGCCGCACGGTTTGGAGCAATACGGCGGTGCGGCCTGGGGGACGCGGGACGTCTGCCAGGGGCCGGTGGAATATTTCTCGGCGACTCATCAGTACGAGCAGGTGCGGGATATTTTGCTGACGGTCTATGCCCATCAGTATGCCGAGGACGGCAACTGGCCGCAGTGGTTCATGTTCGATAAATATACGCAAATCCAGCAAGAGGAAAGCCATGGGGACATTATCGTCTGGCCGCTTAAAGTGCTCGGCGATTACTTGACGGCGACCCGCGACTTCTCGATTCTCGATGAGCAGATTCCATATACGAGCAAGCATGGCTTCAACTTTACTGAGGAGACCGCCTCGGTTCGCGAGCATGTGCTTAAAGAACTGAGTTACATCAAAGAGCATTTCCTTCATGACACCTACCTGTCTTCCTACGGAGACGGCGACTGGGACGATACGCTGCAACCGGCTAATACCCAATTGAAGCAGTTCATGGTCAGCAGTTGGACCGTGGCCCTGACGTATCAAGCCGCAGATGTGTTGTCGAAGGCGTTAAGCCAGGTGGATCCTGCCTGGTCGAACGATCTGAAGCAGATTGCCGAAGGCATCAAACGCGATTATAACCATTACATGCTGGAAAAAGGCGTCATTCCGGGCTTCCTCTATTTCGAGGATCCGAACGACGTGAAGCTGATGCTGCACCCGGAAGACCGGGAGACTGGCATCAAGTACCGGCTGCTGCCGATGATTCAAAGCATGATCAGCGAATTGTTGTCCCCGGAACAGGCGGAGAGCCATTATCAGCTGATCCAGGACAAGCTGCTGTTCCCTGACGGCGTGCGGCTCATGGACCGACCGGCGCAATATGTCGGCGGGGTCAACGTGCACTTCAAGCGCGCGGAGCAGGCGGCGAACTTCGGCCGCGAAATCGGGCTGCAATACGTGCATGCGCACATCCGCTACATTGAAGCGATGGCGAAGACCGGACGGCGGGAGCAGATCTGGCATGATCTGGCCGCGATCAACCCGATCGGCATCCGGGATGTCGTGCCGAATGCGGAGCTGCGTCAAAGCAATACGTATTTCAGCAGCTCCGACGGCAAATTCAATACACGGTATGAGGCGCAGCAGCGTTTTGAAGACCTGCGTGACGGTTCGGCTCAGGTAAAAGGCGGCTGGCGGATTTACTCCAGCGGTCCCGGGATCTACATGAACCAGTTGATTTCCAATGTACTCGGCATCCGGGTGGACGGCGGAGATTTGCTTATCGATCCCGTGCTGCCGGATGAGCTGGACGGCACCCGCTTCGAGTTTGATTTCGCCGGCCCGGTCACCTTCATTTACCGGGTTAAGGGCAGCGTCGTAGAGTCCGTAACCATAAACGGACACAAAGTGGAAGCCGAGCGGATTTCCAACCCGTATCGTACGGGCGGACTGCGCATTTCCCGGGCCGAATTCGATAAGCTGCGGGAGAACGGCAAAGCGATTGTGGAAATTGAGATGTAGGAATGTAAAAGAAAAACACAAAGAAGAGAGAGGCCGTCGTTGGTCTCTCTCTTCTTTGTAGGAAATGAACCTGGAGCGGACACCCCTATTTCTTCTGACCAAGCTGACTTTCGCCATGCCGCTCTCCTCTCTAGGTTCACCTAAACCGCTATACGAAGATTAACTGGAAAACCTACAGCTATTTCGCGCGGTAGGCCAGATCCGGACAAACTAACTGGAAAACCTACAGCTAATTTAGGCACTTGCGGCGGAAAGAGCGGAAAGGATAAGAATTAACTGTACAAATTACAGCTAAGTATCCAGAATGACTGGATTCAAAGTAATTAACTGTAGGTAATACAGTTAATTTGCTCCCAACAACATTCACTCCTATCGATCTGAGTGGTGATTAGTTATTTAAAGTAATTCATTCGATTCGTGCCTCTTAACCGGACGCTTAGGGGGAGTTCCTCTACTAGGCCAAACTTCTAGAGAGTGAGGGGGTGCCCCTCAGTCATCTACGATGACTTTAGGGACACCCCTTCTTGTTTGATCATTTTTTAAGAGCGTGGTCAGCTTCTCCGGTCCCCTGCATTCTCCTATAACGCAGATATTGCATGCAACTCTTTGACTGCGTCGACCAAATTTTCGCTTTGATCTTGAAACTTGTTAGCCAATTGGGAGCAGGCATGCTTTTGTTCCGAGGTTAGCTCTCCTGCAAAATGCAGAGCCTCGATATAACAGTAAATCAAATCAAAATGCTCTCGTTTCAGTTTTGCTATTCCTGTGTAATTATGCAGTCGGGATAAGCATTCCTCTGCCAATGTGTTCCCCAGATGCTCCAGTTGTTCAAATACATCATATTCGCACCGATCCATAGAGAAGGGTACGCCTAGACTAGAACTATCGTGAAAAGTATCGTGTAATTGATCCAAAACCTCGCTTGCCGATAATTGTTGATTATGATCTACCCATGCTTGGAATTGGACATCTTTCTCTTTTAAATCGGGGAAGACCTCGTAAAGTAAGTCCGGTTCAATCGTTTTTCGCATCATAATACCATAATCGATATAGTCATTGTCAGAGGAGGCGAAGGCTATAAAGTTTGGCGTCGTGTTCAGGGAATCAAAAGCATTCGCCGCCTTTAATCTAACTACGGTTTCTAGGATAAGCGCATGATATCCATCGCAAATTATCCCCGCTTCAAATGCGATAACGGGCTGATCCCCCGGTTGGAGCGGTTCTTCGCCGCTATTGTAGGAATGAATGTCCGCAAATTTCTCGAAATCATCCAGGAGATGACCGAAGTCCCCCATATGTTGACTCCAGAACTGAAAGTTAAAGTCTCCTAAGCTATATTTCAATGAGTTGATCTGGCTGCGATCCTCGTAATGTGAATACTGCTCTTGCAGTGTATTCTCGAATTGAGAAATGTTGTTTATGTATACATAAATAGACTTATAGTCGTTCACATACAGGCTGAACGCATAAACTTCCTGGTTGTCCGGGCTTTTTGAAAAAGAGTGAATGATCTCCTTACATCCTCTTACCAGCGTATCTACAAACTGCTCCGCCTCAACGATCTTTACGTTCAGCGGTCTGTCCAGATTCAATCTGACACTCCCATCTTCATACAGTATGTAGTAACCTTCTTTATGAATCGGTGTCTTACCGTGCAGCAGTCTGCCAAGCATGGAGAAATAGGTGTTCATCAACGTCCTCCCTTTGTATAAAATTTCATCAGAGTTATCATTTCGTCGGAGAGGATTAAATTTCCTTTTGCAATCATAAAGGATCTTCCCTTTATACTCCATTACATGCACAATGAAAGATAAATATAATAAGCTGGTGATCACATGAGCGAACAATTCTGGTTAGTGGTACAGTATCCTTTGAAAAACGCTAAAGGCACCCAACGCGACGGCTGGTTAAAGGATAAAGTCATGGAATACCTGGAAATCTCTCTGGCGAATGCCGACTTAGGCCATGTTGACGGCTTTGATCTGGGCAAGTCCGTGTCCGACCCGAAGAAATATCATCTTAATATTTTTTGCGTCGTTAAGGATGAAGAGCGGAGCATAAGCTTGGTAAAAAGAGTTCTAAAAGAGAGCCGGCTGGACCATACCCGCATCAAAATTGCTACCATGCCTTATGGAACAGAAGCAGCGTACACCCTGAAATATGCAGCCAAAAAGGGCGTTACCGACTTTTCGCTATAAGAAGAAACAGGAGGACACAACATTGAAGCCAAAAGCCAAAAAAAGATTAAGAATCATCTTATTAAGTGTAGTAACCGTCTTGATATTGCTGTGTGTTGGTTTCTACATTTATACCCTGGATTACTATCGGGCCGATGATAATGCAGTTGCTGTACTTTCGAGTACGGAGGCGGGGCCCCAGATTGAAAAGAAAGACGATATGTGGATCTTTCATCCAAGTGCCGAGCAGGACAAGGGCGTCGGGTTTATCTTCTATCCGGGCGGGAAAGTAGAGGATAAGGCCTACTCGGTTTTGCTGCAACAACTTGCTCAGCAGGGAATCACCGGCGTCCTGGTTCATATGCCGTTTAACCTAGCCGTATTTGATATCAACGCAGCTGATAAGTTTTATGCTCAATTCCCTGAAATCAAACATTGGGTAATGGGCGGCCATTCTTTGGGCGGCGCGATGGCGAGCAGCTATGCGGTGAAGAATCAGGACCGAATTGAGGGGCTTGTGCTGCTAGGCGCCTACCCGGTGAAGGATAGCGACCTGCCGACGCTTGCGATCTATGGAAGCGAAGATAAGGTGTTGAATAAATCCAAGCTGTCCGCTTCTTTGAATCCATATGTCATCGAAGGCGGCAATCACGCCCAATTCGGTAATTACGGCGCTCAGAAGGGCGATGGCGAAGCAACTATAACTCGGGAAGAGCAGCAACGGGTAGCGGTGGAGGAAATTACTAAGTTCATCGTGGACGCGACGAAATAAAGGGTACCGGAATGACCGTGGGGGAAGTAAAAAAAGAAGTTGTAAATCAGATCCAGTTGTGTTATATTTAGTTTATTGGAATTTCGACCTGAGATCACATATTGTAGAGGGTTATGATTTTGATTATGTAACCTTGTACAATATGTGATTTTTTTTTGGGATTTGAAGATCATGTAATAATGAAAATATGGAGGTAATGGATCATGGAACAAGGAACAGTAAAGTGGTTTAATGCAGACAAAGGCTTTGGTTTTATCGAGGTTGAAGGCGGAGGCGACGTATTCGTGCACTTCAGCGCCATTGTTAGCGAAGGCTTCAAATCGTTGGACGAAGGTCAACGCGTTGAATTTAATGTAGTACAAGGCAATCGTGGCCCGCAGGCCGAGAATGTTGTTAAACTATAAGATTGCTGTTAAAAGGTCCCAAACATCGTTTTGGGGCCTTTTTTTTACTCATTATTCCAGAAGAGAAAGAGGGATGCTGTTTGTATTATTCACGGAAAAGACAGATGATTGATCTTCCAGAGGAAATGACAATGATATGGTCTTGCACCAATAAAGAGTGCAACGGATGGATGAGGAACAACTTCGTTTTTTCGATTCAGCCGATCTGTGGCCAATGCAATTCCCTCATGGAGAAGGGTGAGAAAGTACTGCCGATTCTGGCTAATACAAGTCCTAATCAGACAAAGTCTTAAATACTATTAACGTATGTAGAAACGCGGGTAGCGTTGCCTTCGGACAGGGGTGCAACCCCCTTCGACTCCGTAACACAGAAAAGGGTGTCTCAAAAGTCATGAATAGATGACGATAGGAGACCCCTTTTTCGCTATTTGAACTTAGACAGTACACCCCTTATTCCGATACAATGAAATCAGTCGAACCGGAAAGTAATGAAGAGAAAACGGTAAGATCTGAAAGGGGGAACATAACGCATGCCGAACCGCATTCTGCTCGTAGAGGATGACCGGGAAATTAGCCAGTTAATCGAAAGCCATCTGACACAGGAGAACTACATCGTATGTACGGCATTCGACGGTGATGAAGCCAGCGCTCTTTTTCAAAGAGAGAAGTTTGATCTTATATTGCTTGATTTAATGCTCCCTAAGTTGAATGGAATGGAGCTGCTAAAACGGATACGCGAAACTAGCGTGGTTCCGGTCTTGATCATTTCTGCAAAAGACAGTGACCTCGACAAGGTGATGGGTCTTGGCTTTGGCGCGGATGATTATTTAAACAAACCTTTCTCCATGGCGGTATTAACCGCTAGAGTGCAGGCTGCGATTCGCAGAGCCACTCAATATATCCAAACAGATAATAGCCATCAAGAAGACCTCCGAACCATTCAGTTTAAAGATCTGATTCTTGATTTGCATTTGTTCTCCGTACAGGTCAGGGGGCAGGTCATACAGCTCACTTCCAAGGAGTTTCAAATCTTGAAACTGTTTCTGTCCCATCCGTCGAGGGTGTTTACCAAAGAGCAAATCTATCAATTGATTTGGGAAGATGATTATTTAGGCAATGAGAATGCCATCAACGTACATATTCGGAGACTCCGAGAAAAAATAGAAGAGGATCCTTCAAGCCCTCAATATATTCGGACCATTTGGGGTATCGGATATAAACTGGGGGATTAGATCATGATGGTTCTTTTGTGCCTGATCCTTGGCGTTATGGCCGTGACGATAGTTTGCTTATCTTACTCCAGAAGAAGATTAAATCAGAATATAGATGAAATTACGGGCAAAATAGCCGAGATCATCCAGGATGAAACGGACGAGAAGGTGCTTATCCAAACCGATCAGCACAAGATTCAACAGCTGCTCATTCAAATCAACCGTCTATTGTTCCATAAGCAGAAGGTGATTGCGGATTATGCGAAAACCCAAGAGAGCATGAAGAAAATGATATCCAACATGTCTCATGATTTAAAGACTCCTTTGACGGTCATTCTGGGATATGCGGAAAAACTGAATCAAGAGCAGCCGATGACCCAAGAGGAACAGAAGTATGTCGTTATGCGGCTGAACCATAAAGTGAATAGTCTGGTCGGTTTGCTGAATCAATTTTTTGATCTGGTAAAGATCGAGTCGGAAGACTATGAGATCCCTTTAAGCAAAATATCGCTCAACGAGATTTGCCGGCAAATCGTGCTTGAATTTTATGACCTGCTATCTTCTAAGGGGCTTCGGGTAGAGATTGAGATTCCGGAACAGCCCATCTATATTTTCGGCAATGAGCAGGCGCTGCATCGAATATTCAGTAATTTAATCTCCAATTCGATCCGGTATGGAAGCGACGGCGGCGTATTTGGTTTAACCCTTCGGGAAGAAGGGGAATTCGTAGCGGTAGATGTGTGGGATCGCGGAAAAGGGATTGCCGAGGTGAACCAGGACCGCGTGTTCGAAAGGCTCTACACCCTGGATGATGCGCGGAATCCGCAATTTCAGGGAAGCGGTCTGGGGCTAAGCATTTCCAAACGCTTAACGGAAGGGATGAAAGGGACGATTACTCTCAGTAGTTCCCCGTATGAGAAAACGACCTTCACCTGCAAGTTTAAACAAATGAAATTATGAACCTTATTTCGAAGAGATGTTCTGCTGAACGTCTCTTTTTTATCGCCGAAAGAAACATGTAAGGAATGAGAAAGAAAAAAACGCAATTTTTAAATTATTATAAGATTAACGAACAAATGAAGACGATATGAAAAATACGGGAGGTTCGGCAAAATGAATAACATCCTTCAAACGTATGATCTCACTAAGAGAATAAACGGAAAGACAATCATATCTGGTGTTAATCTTCATGTAAAACAAGGCGATATCTACGGATTGCTCGGCTCCAACGGCGCCGGGAAAACGACGATTATGAAAATGCTCACCGGGCTCATCATCCCGACTTCCGGAGAGATCATGCTGTTTGGCAAGAAGCTTACGGAAGATACCAAGGAAGGTCTGAAACGCATGGGCAGCATTATTGAATACCCCATCTTCTTCGAGCACTTAACGGCAATGGAGAACCTGCAGATTCATTGTGAATACCTGGGCTTTTACGATAAGAAGGCGATTCTTCAAACTCTGGAGATGGTCCAATTGCAGGGAAACGAAAATAAAAAGGTGAAGGAATTTTCACTCGGTATGAAGCAGCGGCTAGGGATTGTGCGGGCTGCGATCACGAAGCCGGAACTGATTGTGCTGGATGAACCAACGAATGGCCTGGATCCGATCGGCATTAAAGACATGAGAGATTTAATTCGGTCACTGAACAAGGAGTACGGCATTACCTTCCTCCTCTCCAGCCACATATTAGGCGAAATTGAGCAGGTTGCGGGCAGAATCGGCGTCGTTCAATCCGGCAAGCTGGTCGATGAGGTAGCGATCTCGGATATCCGTCAGCAGCGGAGCGATTACATTGAACTTGCGACATCCCATGTGCAGAAGGCAGCCTACCTGCTTGAGCATGAGCTTCATATGACCAATATAAAAATTGTTCAGGGCGAGAAAATACGGATCTATGATGCAGGAGCATCTATCGGAGAGATTTCTAAAGTGTTGATCTCCCATGAGATTGAAATCCAGGGGATCCAGAAGCATTCAAGCACGCTGGAGGATTATTTCTATAATCAAATCCAAGGAGGAGATAAAGTTGGTTAAGCTGATGGAGCTGGAGTGGAGGAAATTAGAACGAAATAAAGTGATCGGGGAAGTGCTTATTTATTTGGTAATTATCATGTTTATGCCGACCTTTTTTCTTACCGTCGTATTTGCCGACGATCCCATGATTGCGTTCGGGCGGAGCTACTCCGATGCAATTCATCTCATGCTGCCGATTCAAATGGGGTTCTTACTGTTCGGGGCCTCTCTGATCAATCATGTATTCATAGAAGAGTATAAGAATAAGACGATAGCTCTTTCCTTCGGGTACCCGATCAGCCGGAAAAGGTTGGTTCAGGCTAAGGCGATGTTCATTGCCGTGGCGGTCTTCATCTGCACGCTGGTATCCTTTATTCTGTCGGGGATTACTACTTATGTGCTCGATCAGATGATGGGTGTCATTCACGGTGAGCCAACGTTGGCGGATTTTGCGACCTATGCGATTCGGGCAATTACTCACTCCATTGTTATCGCACTGGCCAGCTTGATCCCGCTATTCTGGTTCGGGCTTTGGAAAAGGCTGGTCATCCCCACGGTCCTTTGCGCCATAGTTCTTATGCAGCTCCCTACGATTCTCAGTATTCTAAAACTGACGCTGAACCTGGACATCGTTTATGTGATCATTAGTCTGATGGGGATGGCAAGCGTATACCTATCCGTTAAATTGGTGAATCGATTAGGGGATCAGTAGCGCGGTTTTTTATAATCCATAACAATAATCCTTCATATTATAATAAGTTTAGGTAGTGTTATGATTATAACAAATTAATATTGGCAGAAGTTACTGGTAAAGAGCCGGGAGGAAGGTCCGAATATGTCAGAAGCAGCGCAAGTTTTCAGAGCAACAGAGAACCATGTAAAAATCATTGGAAGAACCTACGAGCACAACGATGTCCTTTGGCTGGCTTTGTCGGGCGGCGGGGTGGAGTTTTCTTTTTACGGTAAAAAAGCGGAAATCACCATAGAAGGCGATCCTATTGCGACCAGTGGCAATAATGAAGCACGAATCGGCATCTACGTAAACGGAAACCGGGTTATTGACGACATGGTGAAGCAACCCGTGAAAAAGTATACCGCATATGAAAGCAACACGGATCAAAATGTGACCATTAAAGTCATTAAACTATCGGAAGCGGCTATGTCGACGGTGGGGATTCAGGAGATCACGGTCGATGCCAAAGAGGGGATTAAGCCTGCCCCGGCAAACGTACACAAAATTGAATTTATCGGCGATTCCATTACATGCGGATATGGGGTGGACGATGACAATGTGTCCGGTACTTTTACCACGGCGACGGAAGACGTCACGAAGACCTACGCTTATCTGGCAGCCCAGCAGCTTCAGGCCGATTACAGCATGGTTTCGTTCAGCGGTTACGGCATTATTTCAGGGTACACGGAAAACGGCGAAAAGCTGCTCACCCATCTCGTTCCGGATTACTACGAAAAGGTAGGCAAGTCCGAAGGTAAATTTGACGGCACACTGGTGCCTCAATCTCTGAGCTGGGATTTCAATAAGTTTGTACCTGATCTGATCGTCGTGAATCTGGGGACAAATGATGATACCTACACCGAGGACGACCCCGATAAACAGGCGGATTACGTGAAGCAGTACGTGGAATTCCTGAAAATGATCAGATCAAACAACCCGGAATCCACCCTCCTCTGTACGCTTGGGATTATGAGAGACAGACTGTATCCTTTTGTTGATCAGGCGGCCAAGGATTATATGGAAGAAACGGGCGATACGAAGATCTCGGCTATGAGGTTTGACTTGCAGTCGGAAGCGGACGGTTACGTCGTTAATTTCCACCCCTCGGAAGTGACTCATCGGAAAGCGGCGGAGAAGCTGGTGGCGGAGATTAAGGAAGTAATGGGGTGGGAGTGAGGGAATACTAAAAATGGGTAGGGGGTAGTGTCACTACACCCTTCGCCCCCTAGACTTTCAAGGTTTAGTTATTTCAGTTCGAGCCGATTAGCTTTGTCAGCAGACTGCGGTAACCCCAGGGCATCCCACAAGGGCTCGCTTTGACCGTTAGGTTTTCGTTGGTGAGTTTTCTTTACAGGGATTTGGAAGCTCCAATCTCCGGCGAGTGTATGCTGCTGAGCCGAGTCATCAAGCAGGACGATGCTTAACACGTTGACTTTCAGCATGAACTTGTCTGGAGGTGTTGTTCCATTGAAGTCATAACCGATGCCGCCATTTTTGGCATCAATCCGGATAAACCCTGAATCGGTACCGCGGATGCCGGGAAATTCTTGTTTTATGGAAGAATCCAATTGAAAATTCGGCCTCACCCACTGTGACTGCGGTATCCCGTCGGAATGAGTCACGGAGTATCTGAAGCTTAGGCGATAGCCGTCGAACATTACGTCGTTTATGAAAAGAGTATAGCCTTTGTCAGTTTTGCTGGATAGTACGACCATCCCGTCTGTACTTACCGGCAGTTGGGTTGAATCGTCCTCTTCAAAGATAGAATACACTTTCGCCATGAGAGCGGAAGTGAATGAACTATTAACGCTGAATAGGGTCACCGCACAGACGAGCAGCGCGATCATGAATACCGGGACTAGCCTGGATTGAGATAAACGCTGTTGTCGAGGGCGGAGGCTAAGTTTCGGCGTCATTTCTTGTTCAGAGAGCGAAAGATGGTTCCTTCCATTTTCATAATGAGTTTCTTCCGAAACAATTTGTATTTTGTCTCGAAGTGAGGGAGGCATCATGTTCTCCGCGTTTTTCCGATTCGTAATTTCTGCATGTGCAGGAGCGAGGCTATTCATCGAGAACCTTGTCTCGAAAGAGGTTGACGTCCTGCTGCTACGGGCCGTAATGCTTCCCCCGTGTACCTCGACTATGCTCTTCGTGATGGCCAGACCGAGACCTGTACCCCCGGTCTGCTTCGATCTGGAACTATCCGCCCGATAAAAGCGGTCAAATATAAAGGGCAAATCCCGTTCCGGAATTGGGTCTCCATAATTTTGAATTCGCACGACCAGGATATCTTCATCCTGCACAACATCGATATCGATATATTTGCCCGTCTTCCCGTATCGGATGGCATTGGCGATTAGATTCTCATACGCTCGCACCAACAAACCTCCATCAGCATCAATCTTGAACTCTCCTTTCGGGATGTTCAACCTGATTTCCATGCCTGCGTTCTCTGTAGCCGGTACGAATTCCTCGGCAAGCTGGCGGAGCAGCCCGGCGAGATCGAGCTCACGCATTTCCAGAGGCATGCCGTTATTGATTCGCGTATATTCGAACAGTTCATCGATCAATCGCCGAAGCGCCAAAGACTTCTCGTACGCGATATTAACGTAATAACGCATCTCCACTTCATCCTGATACTGATCCTGCTCGATTACTTCGAGAAAGCCGAGAATCGAGGTCAATGGAGTGCGCAGATCATGCGATACACCGGTAATTAGATCGTTCTTGGTCTTTTCCGCCCTGCGTTCCTCCGCGATCGAATGTTTCAGTTGTTCACGCATCTGGTTGATGCTGAGAACGACCTCCCCCAGTTTACCGTTTCTTTCCGGGATGGAATGGTCGAACTGCCCTTTGGCAATCCCGTCAAAACCATGTGTAATTTCAGCCAGATAATGATTCCACTCGCTGCTTAGCTGATTCATACTTTCTGCGACAGCGCTTAACTCATTTTTTCCCCTGACTTTTACCACGCGTCCAAACCGACCTGCCGATATCTCCTGCAACCCTGCGTTAATTTGGCGCAACTCCTTTACCAAACGGCGGCTGGCAAGAAAGAGATTGACGGGAAACAGAATGATGCCGACGATAATCATCACACGAAGAGAGCCAATATGCTCAATGCTCCAATTAACCGGGGTAGCAAAAAACTTATTTTTCTGCAGTGCTCCCGACAAGTAATATCCAAAATATATGGCTGCACCTGTTAAAGCCAGGCTTGCAATCATAATCAGCATCAATCTCCAACGAATCGTATCCAGCCATTGTAGTCGGATCTTACTCACCTCATTTTTTTAAATTGCCTCGATTTTGTATCCAATCCCCCACACAGTCTTAATGATTCGGGGTTCGCGCGGGTTAGGCTCGATCTTCTCGCGGAGCTTTCGGATGTGAACCATAACGCTGTTCTTCGAATCCATAAAGGGTTCGTTCCAGACCTCTTCGTAAATGCGATCCATGCTGAGCACCGTTCCTCTGTTGACTGCCAGCATGCGAAGGAGCGCGAACTCGCGTGGGGTTAACTTGATTTCCCGCTGATCAACCGTTACTGTATGGGACGCTATATTAATAACGATGTTATCGATATAAATCTCGTTCACATTAGCCGGAATGGAACTGCACAAGTTCATTCTTCGCAGCTGGGACTTGACCCGCGCAATCAGTTCGAGCGGGTTGAACGGTTTGGTTACGTAGTCGTCAGCGCCGATACTAAGACCTGATATTTTATCGATGTCTTGGCTTTTAGCCGATAGTATGATGATGGGAATATGATTACTTTCCCGTATTTTCATACAAGCCTCCAATCCGTCCATCTGGGGCATCATCAGATCAAGTACGATTAAATCGACTGGATGTGACCTCAGAATCTCCAGCGCTTCCAGGCCATTTGATGCTTGCAGGAGCTTAAAACCCTCGTTCTTGAAATATATACTCATCAATTTGATAATTTCCGCTTCGTCATCCACCATCAAAATAGTGCTTCCCGTCATATATCCTCCCCTGGTTCATTTATCCATCTCACATGAGAATTATAGGCGATTTTTCTTAGGTTGCTATGAAGGTTACAAAAATGTCACTCTTATTTAAGGATTTGATAAGAAGTTCGATAGCCGGCTGATAAGCTTTTCTTACTATACTATTGTGACACAAGCCAATAATCGCTTGAAACAAAAAGAGAGTGGAGGTTTTACCTTTGAAGCACAGTGTATTACAAAAGGTATTCATTGTTAGTTTAAGTTTGATGTTAATCGTTATTTCAGTAGGTTTTGGTACAGGTCAGAAAGCTTCCGCCAATTCGGACAGCCAGAAACGCACCTTAAAAGTACTGTACTGGAATGCAGAGGCATTCAATAAAACGTATGGGGAATCGTTTAGTAAGGTGTATCCTGATATAGACATCCAGGTAGTTACGCCTGGAGGCATGGGTGCGATTACAAATTATGGCGCGCTGATCACCAAGCATTCACCCGACCTTGTCATGCTGGATCCGTACAATTACAAACAATTAGCCAAGGAGAATAAGCTGGTGGATTTAGATTCACTAATTAAGCGTGATAAGTATGATACGACAACGCTATACCCTGGCTTGCTTGATGAATTAAAGAAACAAGGCGGTGGGCAGCTTTATGGGTTAAGCCCCACCGTGGAATCCTACGCTCTTTTATACAATGTGGATTTATTTAAAAAGCACAAGGTGAAATTACCAAGTGACGGAATGACTTGGGCAGAAATATTGAAACTTGCGGGTCAATTCCCTACGAAAGGGGATAAAAACTCAAGAATTTGGGGGTTGAGTTCTTTCGGGTCCAGCAATTTGGTCATGGATATCGCTAGAACGGAAGGATTAACATACCTTGATCCAAATACATTAAAGGCTACTGCAAATTCAACGGCATGGAAAAATGCATATCGTTCATCGATCGAAGCAACAAAGTCCGGGGTGCTTGACGAAGGGATCACCCTGTCTGCAAAAAGTTATTTGGAGAGCAGCCCGTTCATTATGGGACGTTCCGCGATGACCGTAGCACCTATTAGTCGACTGAAGTCCTTACAATCCGCAAAAAATGGTGTGAAGAACTATAAACCGTTTACACTTGGTATGGTCGCCGGCCCTGCCGATCCTAAGGATCGAAAGTCAACAGGAAGTGCTCGGGTTCCTGAGATACTCGCGATTCCGGCAAACGCAACGAATGTGGATGCGGCTTGGGATTTCATCAAGTATTTCCTGGGAGACGACTTCGCAAAAGAATACTACAAATCCAATAGTTCTGCGGTTGATGCTCCCTTATCTCGTATGGTAAAAGAGTACGCTGGTTACAAGCTGGATGCGTTCTATAAACTAAGACCTAATTTTGATTCATCTATATCGAGTTATGTACTCATGAACAAGTCGCAAAACTTGGAGTTAGATTTTCGGTCCATTCTATCTAGAGAATTAAAACTGGCAATGGACAAGAAGAAAACACTAGACCAAGCAGCAGCTTCCATTCAAAAAAGTACTCAAATTGTTGTAGATAAACTGAAAAAGGTTCAGCAGACGAAGTAATTTCATGCAAGTTTTATAGGCAAGTTTAAAGGGATGGAGGGATGGGTTCCCCTTCATCCTGAAAAACCGCAACTGGCGAAGATTGTAAAATGAGAGTACTCTCTTTATAATAAAAGAGAGTACTCTCGTTTATTTTTTTGTGGAGGGAAGGACATCTTTATGCCTAAAATTTCACAACAACAAAAAGAAGCTATCCGAATGGACATCTTGAATTCAGCACGAAGTGTTTTCATAGAAAAAGGATATGAAGCAACTTCTATGAGCGATATTGTAACCAGCTCTAGTAGAAGCTTCGGAGGTGTGTACTTATATTATTCCGGTAAGGAGGATGTTTTTCTTGATCTGCTTCGCCGGGAGTATGAGAACATGGCGCTGGATTTTGTATTAGAAGAACAGGGCAGTGCGTGGAACACATTTGTGCAATTCATTAGGGGACAAGAAAGACGGGTTAGAGAGGCGAATACCGGGTTATCCCCTTGTCTGTATGAATATTTTATCGTGGGTCGCAGAGAAGGTCATCGTCGCAAGCTAATTGAAGAACGGTCCCAGTCTGTGTACGGAGCTCTTTTTGACTTAATCAATCATGGAGTTCAGAGAGAGGAGTTTCATCCTGCTCAGCCTCTGGATATTTTCGTTCATTGGCTCATTTCGTTACTTGAAGGACTATATATTGAGAGTATAATTAATGGTTCTGAAAATATAAAATTGTCCCAGCAATTTGAGTTGTTAATAACGGTTTGCCGCTCCATACTTATGCCATCCGGGCTGGAGGGTAATATATGACGGGTACGGGACGGAATGATTTGTCCGTATTTAAAAGCGAGGCAGGGGCCGGGCTGTTTATGCATTCATACGATAAACTGATGGAATATTGGCCAGGTCAGTATGAAACGATGGAGATCCAAACCGAATTTGGGGTTTGCCATGTGATCGTTAGTGGACCCGAAGACGGGGAGACCGTCCTGATGTTTCATGGTATGACGAGTAATTCAGCAATGTGGTACCCAACTATTGAAGCATTGGGGGATTTTCGAGTCTATTGTATCGACACGCCGGGGGATTTTGGCAAAAGCAGGGTTGCTAAACGTATTAGCACCCCGGAAGATGCTGTTCACTGGATGGATCAAGTTCTAGATGCGCTTGGGCTTGCTAAGACAACATTCATCGGCCACTCGATGGGAGGTTGGTTTTGCTCGAATTATGCTACAAGCAGACCGGAACGAATCGAGCGATTAATTCTGATTGCTCCAGTGGCGACATTTTTGCCGGTCCCCTTTCTGAAATTTCTCATAAAAGTCTACCCAGCCATGCTGTGGCCCAAGCCTGATCGAATTCGGAAAGCGTGGGATTGGTTTTGTAAGAAGGGATATTCTCTTCCTTCGCAGGTTATGGACATGGTCATTGCAGCCTATACATATGGTCGCTCGCAGCTTCCGGTTGTCCCTCGTGTCATTGAGAAAGAAGCCTGGAGCAGGATTTCGGCACCGGTACTCTTTCTGGTCGGGGATGAAGAGAAAATTTACGATGCAGAGAACGTGATGAAATGTGTCAGAGAAACGTTGCCAGATTCAGAGACCGTGTTGATTAAAGAAGCAGGGCACTGCCTAATTCTAGAGCAAAAATCATCGGTGAACGAAGCTATTCGTAGATTTATGATCAAACCGAGAACTTATAAGTAAAACATATCGGGCGGCGGGTGAATTCCCTAGCCTAAAGTCTAGGTTCAGACACCCCTTAAGACGGTTATGTCAGGCAAATAAGGCAGATATAATGGGTTTATAACTCAGAGCGTGACTTATGAAGCCAGAAAGGGTGTTTGAAAATGAAGGCAACAGAAGCGACGGCGGCGTCGCGGGCAGGAAAGGTAAATTGGGTGCTTTTTAATCCAAAAACCTATGCCACGATTCTCTATTTATTGATCTCTCTCCCGTTAGGGATTATTTATTTTACGGTAGCACTTACGGGACTTACCTTATCCATCGGTTTAATTCCGATATTTATCGGAATCCCGCTATTCTTTGGAGTAGCCAAGCTGTTGAATGGGATTGTGACTTTTGAACAAAGCATGATTCGGCATATTTTGGGTTTACCTGCTCCATCTGTTTCACATATATACAAACCACAGACGGAAGCCGGGCAGAATTGGTTTATGCGGATGGTTAAAGGTTTCGATGGCGGGCTATTCATTCGAAATCTGTTGCTCGTATTCTCGAGATTTGTAACAGGCATTGTATTCTTTGCTATTATGGTAACCGTGCTTGCACTGGGATTAGGATTCATTGCTCTTCCGGCCGTGCATATCATATTGATGAATGAAATGAAGCTCGATATCTTAGAAAATAGCTTGTTCAGTTATTTCCATATCGACTGGACTTATAACCAGCAATATCTGCTGTACGTCGGCGTAGGCCTCGTACTTTTCTGGATCGCGCTGCGCGTCGTAAATGGGCTCATGCAAGTTCAGCGTAGAATTATGTATGTGGATGAGGCTTATCAGCAGCCGAGCGTAGCAAAGGAAGCACCAATATATGCGTCTGTTCCGTCGCAATATTATGAGTATGAAGAGGATCAGTCCATTCAAGGGATGATGCAGGCTGCGCAGAGATAGGTTTAGTAAATCCACTACTTAGCGTCCCATTAACACACTACGGCGAATTGTGATTTTTATGTCTATGTTCGCTTCTGTATCAATGATATGTAGAAGATATTAGCAGAGGAATGACGATAACTAAACTTAGGAGAATCCGATAAATGGCGGATTATGTGAAGCAATACCAATTTATTATTTAATTTGCCTCCAAGATGGGATTTATATTAGGCACTAGAGTCTACTATCTGCAATCTACTTACAAAACTACCTACGAAAAGATGAAGACTCGCCCTATGAG
Source organism: Paenibacillus sp. Marseille-P2973 (assembly GCF_018101095.1). Lineage (NCBI taxonomy): Bacteria > Bacillati > Bacillota > Bacilli > Caryophanales > Paenibacillaceae > Paenibacillus > Paenibacillus sp. Marseille-P2973. The sequence continues at coordinate 391,120 of NZ_JAGQEH010000005.1, read as the reverse complement.
CGGGTTTTCAGTATGGAGCGAACCGTAGTGCAAGACCATTATCCATCAGCATATTTCATGCTACTTAAAGACTCGGGGGGACTCCCATCCCCTAACTCCATTAACACCGTCACCAACTTCTCCCGGTCTCCTTGCGACGAGTCACTTCCTATTGGAAGAAACTAACTAGTAAAACGACGTGGAATAAAAAAATTGGTTACAGCGAATTTGTTCTGTAAAATCATTAATAACTACCTCTAGATGGAAAAAAATCTCGGAGAGAATAATGTTTTCAAATGACGTTTCTGCAGATTTTCAGAGTATGCTTGATATTAGAATCGAGTTAGGATATATGCAATAAAAAATAAATGAATTAGCTATAAGGATTGCCAAATTAAAATGACTTCTTACTAAATGGGAAAGTGGGAAGAGAATGAAAATGAAATCTTTATGGTCTTGCATGTCGGGCGTAGCTGATTTAACAGCAGTGAACAAACAATATACTCATTCATGCGTATAATGAGAGAGGAATTATGGAAATCGGGTATTCTTAATGTTTTTTATAGGTTTAGTTCTGCTCTGCTCTAATTGTTACCCAATTCTTCCTCCATTTGCTACTAGAGAGTGGGTGGCCCGATCTCAAATCGGGTTGTATAATGGGGAAACCCCAGTAAAAAGGTTTAACATTAGAATCAATAGAAGTTATTAGTAAGCGAATGTCTACAAATCAATATATAAAGCTAATAAGAAGGCTTCTTTTCTTCTTAATAAGAAGAGTGTAGCTCGATTTCAAAATGCGTTGTATAATGGAGAAAAACCCGTAAGGAAGTGTAACTTAACCATGAAGAAAGTAGTTGTTGTTCTTTGTTATCTCCTAGCCATTGTTTCTGCTAATGTTGTAACGGCGAGTACAGTTCCTTTTCAATTTGGGATATTTATTGTCCCTGCAGGGACATTTATTATTGGATTGACCTTCATTTTGAGAGATTTTGTTCAATCCCTTATTGGCAAAAAGAAAACTTATTATACTATTTCATGTGCCATTGTTTTATCTGCAATATCATCATATGCGCTTGGCGACACTTTATGGATTGTCTTTGCATCTATTCTAACCTTTTTGGTTTCCGAAACTACGGATACTGAAATCTACTCTCGACTTCGCTTACCTTTCGCTTGGAGAGTCGCTTACTCTGGGATTGTTGGCGGATTTTTAGACAGTATTATTTTTGTTGTCGTCGGACTGTCTCCACTTGGAGCAAACTTCTTGCCATGGAGTGCTGTTGGATACGCCATCATTGGACAAATCATTGTTAAAACCGTTGTTCAATTGATTGGTGCAATTTTTGTCAAAATGACGATGCAACGAATCTCTAAATTTATTCAATAAGCAAATATTGTTTATTCGAGAGTCACGATTCATGTACTCAAACTATGTTAATATGGAGTCAACACAACATGATTAGTCTTTTGGAGGACCTATGAACCCACGTATATTAGTCGTTACATCCTGTACTGGAGAAAAAAGGCATAAACCAGAGAATCAACTTGTGCTGGAAGATTTCAAAGATCTTGCCACACTTAAACATAGAGAAGAGGAATTAAAGGAGTATCGATGCACGGCAGGCAAGATGTATACGGGTAGCCAACACCTTGCTTTAATGGAGGGGATTCAACAATATCGTAAGTCCGGTGGCGAGATTACGCTAAATATCTTATCTGCAGGATACGGTTTATTATCGGAAGATGATGAAATCGCTCCGTATGAGGTTACATTTAATACTATGGACTCTCAAACCATAAAAAGATGGTCTGCTCATCAGAACATTACTGGGGATCTGCAGAACATCGCCAAAAATTACGATCTCCTTTTTTTTCTTCTGGGGGACAAGTACCTTCAGGCTATTGATTGGCCACTGAACCTTCGTGAAGATCAGACGGCCATTTTTTTTGCCGGAAGTTCAAGTAAGTCTCGTCTCCTAAATTGGGATCATTACCATGTACTTACCATTGGAGAAAAGGAAGCTAAAGAGTTTAAATACGGATTGATTGGTATTAAGGGATATTTGTTTGCACAACTTCTTCTTCGAATAGCAAAAGACAATGATCATTCCACATGGGAATCCATTATTAAGCGTCCTGAACTTATTCGAGAATACGTTTTGAGCATGATCCCAAACAATAACCGGCAGTTATCCCTCTTTGATCAGAATGAAGGCAGTCGCGAAGATTTACTCCAGTTCTTAAGTGAAATGTATCCTGTTCCAAAAGAACTAATTGCCAAAAACTTCGGTGTAGAACCGATGTTCTTCTTACCAGAGAATGATGATCGTGTTGATCCTGAATATGACTTTTTAACGGATTTCACTAAGAAGGATCGAAATCCATTAATACATGATGTATACTCACACGAAATTTATGGACGGCCGCAATATGATGGGATGCTTGTCTCGAAAGTAAACATCGATAATTCGACCCAACAAAAGCGCGTCACGATGAAGGAACTCGGCATGCATGCTTTTTACCGACTGCCAGAAAGTTACCCCATTATGGGCGACTGCGGTGCTTTTAGTTACGTTGGTCAGGAAGTTCCACCGTATACGACTGAAGAAATTCTAGAGTATTATCATGAACTAAAGTTTGATTACGGTGTGTCCATTGACCACTTGATATTCGGTGCTTTTCAACGGGATGAGACCATCCGAAATCAGCGTTATGAGTTAACGCTTCGAATGGCTGAAGAGTTTATTAATAAATACCACGAGCATAAAGAATCTAGAGGGTATACTTTCCATCCAATCGGAATTGTTCAAGGATGGGATCCTAAGTCGTTTCGTGATGCAGTCGAACATCTCATTTGCCTAGGTTATGATTACATTGCTCTTGGTGGCCTCGCCAGGGAAAAGTCGGACAAGATTTACGAAATCTTGAAAGCTATCTCTCCGATTATTCCCAATGAGAACTTCCGTATGCACCTTTTTGGAGTAGCACGAGATATGCGAACGATGCACTCTTTTATTAAACTTGGGGTAACCTCCTTTGACTCCTCTTCCCCGTTGAGAAGAGCTTGGTTGGGTACCGGTCATAACTACCACACCCCGAAAAAGCATTATACAGCTATCCGAATTCCGGAAGCAAAGGAAACAGCGGGGCGTGTGAAAAAGATGATGCAAGAAGGGAAAAGTGATATTCCGTTTGCGGAATATAAACGGTTAGAGCAAGAAGCGTTAACGGCATTAAGGGAATTTAGTGATGGTCGGCAAGAGATGTCTGCTGCGGTTGAATCCATATTAGCATACGACAAAATATTGGGTGAAAATCGCGATATGCACGAGGATATGTATACGGAATTGCTCTCAGATAAACCTTGGGAAGAGTGCCAATGCGTGATCTGTAAGGACATTGGAATCGACGTTGTTGTATTCCGTGGGAATAATCGAAATCGGAGAAGAGGATTCCACAATACGCACGTATATTACAAACAAGTGCAAGACTTAAGAAAGTCTTGGAAAAAGTAGAACCATTCCATGCTATGGCCCTAGTGTGATACACTAGGGCATATAGTGCCTGGAGGTTTTTTTCTATGTTATTTAAAGTTGAAGGTGTCAAGAAACTCAAGAGACAAGCACAGGATGTATTTTTAACCACGGTTACCGTACAGACGTTGAATTCCTGGAATTTGCCAGTCATCAAATCGGCAACAATAAGTCCAAATATTATCCTTATCAGTTATGATACCCTTGTTTATCATGACCGAAATGAGATTGAAGTAACGGCCCCCATGCTTCTTTTCCAAAAACCCCAAAGTGACGATGCAGATGAGTATCCGGTGTTATTTGTTGCAAATGATAGATCCTTACCTAAATATTGCGAAGAGAGATTGCTCGAATATGAGAGTTTTAATAGGTTAATTGATCAAAGCAAAAATCTGAGTTCAAATTCAACCAAATTAATGGTTTATCATTCGTTTAAAGAAATCTTAAACCGTCATTTGAAAATATCAATTAATCGTGATCAATGGTCAAAACTAGTAACGGATCTCATCGATTATATTCAAACTTTATTGACCTCATATCCATTTCTTAATTATCTACCCATCAAGGAGAGGAAACAATTTAGAAAGAGATCCATAGCCGATACTAGTATCGCCTGGGAGTTTTATTTGGTTTATTTCTTGGAAGAATGGATGATACGGTTAGGCCCTAGTCAAGTCCCCGACTTAAGAAAGCCATTTAATTATGAAGGATGGACAGGAGATTTCTTTGATCGAGATAATCCGTTTTGGCAATCATATATCACTTCGAATGGTAAATTTCTATTTAATGAAGCTGACCGTGAATCTATCTATAGAATATGGAGAGAATGGATGAGGAGAGCCTGAATTAGGCTCTTTTTTATTTCGAAAAAGGGTGGTTAGGCGGAGGGATTTATGGTAAACTCCATTTATCACGTAACATCACGTAATAATTTAAAAGGTGGTTGGCTATGGAATTTTTTATGAGTTGGTCACATAGCGATGCGTTATTTACGGAGTACTTCCCTGAGTGTCCGTTATTAGTAAGTGCGTTGCCAGATAATAAAGGGACAATGAAAAAGTTTAGATTGAAACCCCAAAAGCTCATAATTGATTGTGGTTCTGTTTTTCATGTAAAGCAAAAATACCGACCAACCCTAAAAGATGTTTTTAATGCTCAACTTTCATTGCTTGAAGATAGTGGGGCTACATCGGTACAGTTGGTTCACTTTGATGAACCTATGCTCACTAAAACGACTCTGTCTGATCGTTATAAAGCCATGGAACGAACATTATTTAATGCTTATGAATATTTAAAACTCTTTTCCATATATGGATTCTCTCAGCATATTCAACCGATGGGAGTCATTCAGGGATATGACAAGGCGAGTATTGAATATTCGGCTTATGAATTAATCAAAATGGGATATCAACGCTTTGGTATTGGTTCCTTACTCGCAAAACATTACACTAGACAAATTGAAATGATTGGTTTTGCAACTGACATGGTCGGTCCTCAAAACTTACATGTGTTTGGGGTAACGGGCATCCCTCAAATGCATGCTATGGTGGAGTTAGGAGTTCGATCATTTGATTCCACGCGACCAACTATGGCAGCAGCGTTCTTTCAAGTGTTCTACAGTAGACCCTTTCGAACATACTTTCTTTCTTCCTCACACGCAAAACTTTCGAGTCCACGACTTAGCGCACCACTTCCTTGTGAATGTCCAGTTTGCATTCAAAATCCTGAAGACATATTTAAACCCTCGCCTCGAGATTTTATGAAACTGCGATCGGTCCATAACTATTACCACTTGCGTATTGCATTTAACGATATAGTTCAAGAAAAAAGAGGGGGAGACGAACGTGCTATTTCAAATGTGCTACGGTCCAGAAATTGAAGTTATTTATGAAACGATTCGAAAAAATCCGGGATTAGACACCCCCGTCCTCCGAAATGAATATCAATATGATGCTAAAGGGGATATATCCTCTCTTATTGATAGCGTATTGACGATATTAGAGGACCTTCAGTTCATCCGAAAAGAAGAGAAGGGCTTTGTCCCCACGGAGGGTCGTCCATGGAGTAACATAGAGGTGTTTAGTCGACTCCAAGTCATTGCTCATGAGGAGGTAAGTCGTGAGGATAGTCTAAACTATATTTTTGCTTCCCTTTACGAACAGTTTTTTGTTCGACCTGACCGTATGTTTGTCACCAACTTGCACTACCTGGTCAATCGTAAATTTACAAAAACACTCGTTGGTCATGAAAAAATCAACGCCTGGAAACGAATGATGGAATGCTGGGGCTTAGGAAGAAGAGTTTACTCCGGATTTTATGCCCTACCGCATCTATCCTTGCTGAAACAAATCATAATGGATGTTGGTGAGTGGGAAGGCGGCCTGCATCCGTTTTGCGAAACCAAGATACATCCCACACTCCCTTGCATCACGGCAGAAGGTAACATCTTTAAAGGGATAATCTTCGGTTTAATGGCACTACATGAACGTAACAGGGTCGAAATCAGTTACAAGCAGGATTTACCCTATAAGTCTTACGGTCCGAAGAGCGAATGGAACTGGATTCAAATCGGAAAGCAGGTGGAGACTTATGATACCTTGTTTGAATAAGGAGGCATTAAAACTACTTACTGGGACAGCAGACGAGAGGTATGAAGTTTCGCCGGATTATTTTCGCTCCACGCATTTCCCACAAGTGATGCACCGTTATCAGGGTAATCAACTACTCGCCGAAGTGACAGAGAATGAACTATTCGAGGAATTGATTGAATCCGATACGAGAGGCAATCGCATCTATTTTGTGTTTGGTTCCACAGGTTCCGGTAAATCCGAATTGCTATGCTGGATTCGAGATAAGTGGCTTTTGGAACGAATGGATCGACCGGTTATCCGTATCTCGCGAAGCGAACTCAATCCCCAAGTTTTGATCAAAAAGTGCTTTGACACGATCGGGATCCCGTTATCCATTCCAATTGATGAAAACAGATGGGAGCTCCTCCTGAAAAAGCCGATCACCTTGATTAATCAAATGGTATGGACAACACTTGCGGAAGCCTTGCCTACAGATGAAGAGATCGTTCCCTTAGCCCTTTTAGTAAGACCCATTATTGAAAAGAATGTGACAGAGTTTACCCTGCAAGTTCAAAGAGGGCACATTAAGAAGCCGTTAGAAGTGCTTCACCCAGATCAATTTGATGAATTAATGGCAAGCACATCCCTATCGATGCCGTTAGAGTATCTGTCTTTTAGACAGGCGTTGTCTCACAAATTAGATCAATTCCTTTTTGAAGGGTACGACATTGGCGCTTTATTTAAACTACTTTCCGAGCAATTGAAGATGAGAAACATCCGGCCCTTGTTACTGATCGATGATCTTGTTCAATCGGTGAATATCTATGCCACCGAACTATTAGATCAACTAATCACGCTTGAAGAAGGAAACTGGGATGTCGTTATTGGTCTAACCCCAGGTGCGATCCAAGATTCCGATAAGGGTTTCCATCTCACGCAACGTATTCAAAATCTAGATACGATAGCCGATCGCGTCAAGAAACTATGGTTGTCGGACGAATCGGGGAAAGACTTTTACAATCTAGATCGCAGTCAAGTCGTGGCTTATATGTCCAACTATCTCGTTGAACTTAAGGCGACTCAGGGGTTTATTTGTTCTAAGGCGTGCCACCACTACTGGGATTGTATAAGAATTGCTCGTTCATCAGTGGAAACCGAAGAGGAGCAAATGAATCAGGATGTAAATCTACTTCCTTTTAACAGAACCATGATCAAGCGAACGTTTGATGCGATCCCTCTAGGAAAAGGCAAGCTTCGATATATGATTCTTCATAGCAAAGAAATTATTCGCTTTTTCCAAAAGGGAAAGCGTGAGTGGACCTCACGCATGCTTCCGCTCGTCAAACGCGAAAAGTTTGCTGAGCACGAGGACCTTTTGATTAAGACACTTGCGGAATGGTACGTATCCGAAGAACAAGATGAGGGTCTCGTTCCTAGAGAAGTGTTGAAACACTTCGGATATCAATCAGGAGATGTTACTGTACGTTTACACTCCTTAGAAGGGGAAAGCGCCTATACTTTGAGCTCGATCGGAGTCGATGAGCATCCACAAGTCGACTCGGAGAAAGGATCAGTCAGGGAGTGGGTCGAAGGGCAACAAACAAATATAGAGCTATTGGAACCCGTAAGATCGGGTGTCGCCGCGTTTGTTCACGACATTGTGAGGGGAGTAAATGTCTCAAGAGCATTTACACCGAAAGCTTCGGCGACCATTCAAAGAAAAGAAATTGTAAATCGTACCCGATATCCGATTGTACTCGATGATTCGGAAACATCAAGATTTGGGATCCGTATAAACAAAGGCGTTGCAGCTTTGCAAATTTCGAATTTTCAAATTTTAAATGCTCAAGCAAAGGCGAGAGTCCTGCAAAAAATATCGGGTGAATATGAGACCGCAAGTTGGGTCTATCAGACGGAAGATTTACGTTCAAATTGGAGAGATATATTAGAGAAAGAACTAATGATTCCGGTAGAGACTTTTGCTTTTCAACTAAAACATTGGGTGGAAAGGTGCCTCCTGATTGTAAATGGAGGATGGACAGAGGGAATCAAGAGTAGATCACCGTTCACTAAAGAAACGATCGACCTCGTGGAGCAAGTGTATCAAGACTGGTTTATGTTACGGGATAACATGTTTGAACCGATCAACCCTGATCTCCCAAAACAGATTGATTTTGATGAGTGGATAAGAAGCTATACACCAAGTAAAGAATTAGAGTACTACCAAATCGGGGATCTTTCTCTTTATGCGTTCCTTGTACGCTTGAAGGGGGATTATTATGCCTACCTTACGCTTCTTCATGGCAGACTTAGACAACTTGCTCAAGAAAGAATCACGATGGTGCCGTTTCTGCTCGAGTCTTCCGACAGCGCATATCAAACGTTTGCGGAGGCCATCAAACAATTTGAGAAATCTGATTATGTCCTTCAGGACTATCTGAACTATACGGCGTTAGAGGAAGAGTTAAGTACAAGTAACGTTGTTGATCAGTTCAGGACAGAGGCATTGTTGTATAGCGAAGTGGAGTCGCTAAATCGACAATATCACGCCATGTGTCAAACAACCAAGACTCACTTCTTAGAACTTGGGGGAGAAGGATCGAGTAGACTACCGACGCATACACCCACTTGGTCCAACTTGCGCGCTGAAAAAGAGTCCTTGTTGGTCCTTATTGATGCATTAACGAAGTTAAACTATTGTTTGTCGGTTACCCCTCAAAGAGCGTGGGAACAAATCCAACAATCAGCTTTCGAGTCCGACGATATCATGCAGGTTAAAGCTATTTGGCTACGACTCGCTGAACATGCAAATGACTTGCTTGATAGGCATCCAGTCAGGGGTGATTTCGTCCACAGCGTCAGTGCGTGGCAGGCGGTCGATTTTCATGGACTCCGTCGCCAAGTCGAAAAAATGAATATTCGTGAGGCCAAGAAGCAGCATGTCATCAAATATCTGCAAAAAGACTTAAAGTGCAACCAGACGAACGATCTAACGGATATTTTAAACATAATCGAAACGAGCGCAGAACTTCGACCGGCCATTAAGCGCCAACTCAAAGCGCTCTTAGAACAAGGTTACAGCAAACTGCCCCCTGTTCAATGGAAAAGACTATTAGATGAACTTCAAGAAAAATTTCCTTCCCTATTTGATATCATCGAAATTCGACTCGTCGCATCGGATACATGCAAAGAGAATAGTTTGGATTATCTCAAACCTGTTCGTAAAGGTATACTATATTGACAGGCATTGAAATTACGAAATACACTTCTTTGGGTAAATTACTCGCTCCTCAAGCACTGAATCGGGTTATAAAGAGAAGGATCTGCTTCATCTGAGTGCACTGCCCCAACTCCGTATATGGTTATGAGAAAACAAATGCAGAGTATAAAATAGGAATGACTTCTTGAAGGAATATTCATTTAAGGAACCCAGATGTCTTAGATATGGACACTGGGTTTTGTTGTTATTATGTGACCGTTTCCTGTTAGATAAAGAGGTCTAAAGGGAGATTTACACATACAGTATCTAAGAGAAATAAAGTCATCGATGGCCCTAATTATATATTTGATATATGCGAAACAATATATAATTGTCCTAGATGGGGATTTCGGATTTTATCCAGCAGCAGATACCTTATGAATAGAATTCCAATAGCGGAAAACTCTACTATAGTGATCCGAGAAAAAGAGGATATATTTTAGGACTAAAGAAGGAAATGTTATATAAATATCTAATACATCTTATTAACAAGATAAGGTTCTACTAAAATTAAATATATTGCATGTTTCTGACGATGAAAAGATTTGGTATTTATAAAAGTTGCTGTTGCTTTAAATGTTTCCTAGTTAAGATCAAGGCGAATATTGCGATTGAACTAGGTACAAAGACTTGCATTTCTCAGAATACATCAGGAGGACGCAATGTTACCCCACACCTTGCAAATTGGTATGTATGTTCGCTGTTCTATTGAATTGGAATTTCAAGAATACCCCCGTCGCTTTGCTATTGGTAGAATTGTAGCGTTAAATGCTAATCTACGCGAAGCGACTGTAGCCTTTTATATGCATGAACAACAAGACGCTTTATACGAGGTGTATCAAGTACCCAAAGCCCAAGTGTTTCTATATGAGAAAATCAATCGTATTAAAGTCCTCTCCTATTCAGAGGCGAAGACGACAACAGGTGAAGAGGTTGAGATTATCTCATTTGCTTCCGAGACAGAGGAAGGATATTATGAATATTTCGTCCAAAGACAAGTTGGGGGAAAACCATCGATTTATAAAATTTCGGAGAATAACCTAATCATTCCTTTCACACGTGGGGATATGGACGTGCTTCAAGCCTTGACCCATTATGAATTTCATCAACCGGTTTGGTATCAACATCGTCAGGTGGTGGCGGACTCTCTACATACGCTCAAAAACGCCACGTTTGGTTTTGAAACATTAATTGGTTCTCGCGTATTTCTGATGAAACACCAAGTGGATACGATCGTAAGGGCTATTTCAGAAGATCCATGTCGCTTCATGCTGGCCGATGAAGTGGGGCTGGGAAAAACTATTGAAGCTGCCGTCATTATGAAGGGCCTTCAAAAGCGTCTCGGGGATATTCGAATTGTGATTATCGTTCCAGAATCTCTACTCTATCAGTGGAAAAATGAACTGTTCTATAAGTTTTGGACGGATTTTGTTCTTTACGAAGATGAATTTTCCCTTGATACCAAGCAACTCATCTTCCCGTTAGAGAAAATCAATTCGACTGCAGGTGAACAGTTGCTTCGCCAGTCTTGGGATCTATGCATTATAGACGAAACTCACCGACTCCTTAGACTCGATAAGGAGTATGCACTCTTGTATAAGTTTAGTGAAAAAGTCCGACATCTGTTATTGCTAAGTGCAACGCCGATTCAAGATCGGCGAATAGAGTTTTTAAGGCTCGTATCATTACTGGAGCCTCTAAAGTATGAAAACATGACTGAGCAGCAGTTTAGTGCGATTTTAGAGAAGCAGGCCTTTTTACGTGTTAAAGTTCATAAACTTATGCTAGATCTTGTGGACTATCTCGAAGATGGCTTAGCCGAGGATTTTAAGGAAGATCTAGAGGACATCAGTGGACGCCTACAAGATCCTATCCTGACGAATATTGTCACCAATATCGATGTGGATGCAGAGGATTGTGGCCTTGCTGATGTGAAACTTGCTCTTGCCTACATCGCAGAGCATTATCAGATCGAGCGAAAGATTATCCGTCATCGACGTAAGGAAGATGGTATTGAGCAACAATTAGCAAAACGCACATTTCATGTCGTCGAGTACGAAATGAGAGGGACCGACGTAAACTTCTACGAGACCCAGACGTACGAAGCGGTACTTGAGTACTTCTCCTTTTGGAATGAGCAACGAAATCACAGCGTAGACATGAGTGACGTTTATCGCCTATTTCTTTCGGCCACGTTCAGTTCACCTTGGGCGCTTGAGACACTTATTAAGGAGCGTATAAACGTGCTAGCGAATCGTCCATTAACTTCTCGATTTGCTGCGACATTGCAGGTTCTGCCCAAGCGGGAAGAAGAACACGAACTCCTGGAGTCCATTGCGTACTATAATGAGCGTTGGATGAGGGGGGTTGAACTCGAGTTAAAACGGATCAAAGAACTATACGATGATCCAGACCTTATTAATGGTCGATTGGCAAAAGCAATGGACTATATCTTAGCAGAAACCATGAATGAACAAATCGTTATTTTCTCCGAATGGAAAGAGACGTTAGTACCATTGGAACAGGCCTTAATTGCTCAATTTGGTACTGATGCGGTGCGCAGCTTTTATCATGGAAAATCCGATGTGGAACTCCAAAATGCGGTGGATGACTTCCAAAGCCAAAAATCGTGCCGATTCTTACTTTGTGATCCCCTTGGAGGAGAGGGGCGGAACTTCCAGATGGCGGATTCCATTATCCATCTGGATCTGCCATGGTCCCCCACCATGTTAGAACAACGCATTGGTCGTCTTGATCGTATTGGTCGTAAGAGTAAAGTAACTTCTGTTGTCCTTGTATCGACTGCCACTCTTGAAGAAGATTTATTTCAAATTTGGCAAGGTGGGCTAGGGATCTTCGAAGAGTCGCTCAGTGGAATCGAGATTGCCATTGGCGATATTCAGCAGCAAATCACAGAAGCCCTCTACTCGGATATCCGATCCGGCCTCAGAGAAATTATCCCATCCATGGGAAAGAATCTTGAGTATATGAGAGGTCGAGTAGAAGAAGAGCGGTATTTCGATATGGCCCGTCAACTGGACCGCCATGTTGAAGCACAACTTATGCGCTTGATTCAAAAGTTCGATGAAAATGGCGGAAAGACATTGGCGAGAACGATGATGGAATGGTCGAGTCTAACAGGCCTTAACGGTAGGGGATCCGAGCAGGGACAAGTCATCGTTTTCAGTAAAAACTCAACTAGCATCAATTCGATGAAGCGGACCTTATATGTCCTTCCGGATACAAAAGAGGCACTGAAAAGGGCAAAACGGACGGGGGAAGTCCGCGGAACTTTTATGAGGGATTTGGCCGTTAAGCGAGAAGGACTTGTATTTTATGCACCGGGGGATCCCTTTTTTGACTCTATCGTCAACAACGCATATGAAACTGATTGGGGACGGTGTTGTGCACTTGAAGTGAAAGCGGATGTGGACTGGGAAGGCATCTTGTATACGTGGTCTACGCGTGTCAATCCCAATCCGCTTTTAGAAAATCAAGAGTCACTTGAGCACCTGGTTCATACACAAGGTTACTCGCTGCTCGAACACTTCGTGACATCTGAAAGTTTGAACCCTGATTCTGAAATTGCCTTGTCGGACATTGTCTCTTATCTTTCGACGCAAGTGCCTAAAAGCTGGATTAAGCACTTAGGGAAGCGTTCGAATCAAAGTATTGTGAAGTTTATCGAGGACTTCCCCCATGAGATCTGGCAATCTGTTGTTCAAGAGTCGTATGAAAATAGCAAAAAGAAGTTCTTGGAGCATGTTCAGGTAAGCAGAGACATAGAGCGGGCAAAAACAGATTACCAGCGTCGATTAGATGCTATGCGTGCTGCAAACCTTTATTACGGAAACGATCCTGCCGAAGAAAAGCGAATCCGCCGAATGGAATCCATCTATGATGCTTTACTACGAGGGATCGAACAGGCAGAAATTCGGCTAGAGTCAGCGGCCTATGTGAGGTTGGTGAAACAGAATGCAGAGGTTATATGAAATCGGGAAAAGCGTCTTAAATAAAAAGCAAACCCCGGATGAGGGGCTGCTAGATCTCCAAAAAAGGAGGGGGCGATTCACACAAGAGGAGCAGACGAAGACCTCTTGCTTGAACCGTTTATTTCTTAGGCTTCGCGAATGGGAGTCCCAAGGGGATTCTGGAAGTTTGATGGACTTCGCTGCTCAAGTGCGGCAGTTCATTCTTACTTTTAAGAAAAAGGTATATATACATGAGTCGCTTGCGTCGCATCTCATGCCATTAAGCGATTCCTTTGGGCTTCGTATAGATATTGACCGGGAAGTAAGCGTCACCGATCAATATCCAGCATGGTTTGAATATGGGGATTATGTTCATCAGGCGTATCAATTATCGCCTCGTCGAGAGACCCCTCAAGTTTATGGGGATGGCATCTTGTATGAGATGACGGAGTATACCCATTATCAATCGTTTAAACAAAAAGAACTCGTACACGCCAGTGTAAATATGCAACCTGGTGAAACGTTACTTGCCTGTTTACCAACCGGTGGGGGGAAAAGTTTGCTGTCGCTGTTGCCAGCGTTTTTAGATACACAGGGTGGCACCATAGAAGGGAATGTCTTTGAACATGTAGGAACGACCATTGTGGTCGTTCCTACGATTGCTCTCGCCCTCGATCAGCGGAATGCTGCACACGACTATTTCAAGGATGCGTTTGGGGAAAAATATTGTCCTCAAGCGTACCGAAGTGAAATGCCAGAAGACGAGAAACAGATAATTTTAGACGGATTAATGGAAGGGACGCTTCCAATCCTTTTCACCAATCCAGAGTCGATTGTAAGTGGAGTTTTGAGAGAGCGGATTTTGCAATCTGCTGCTCGTGGAAATATCTCTCGACTAGTCATCGATGAAGCCCATATCGTGGTTGACTGGGGAAATCGTTTCCGTACGGATTTTCAATTGCTTTCTGCCTATCGTAAAATGCTTCTGGCGGAAAGTAACAACCGCTTGAAGACCATTTTGATGTCGGCTACATTAACCGATCAGACCACAAAGGTACTTCGGGAATTATTCTCTGAACCAGGTCGATATACTGAAATCCGTTGCGATGGTTTGCGTTTTGAGCCTTCCTATATGATCAATCATAGTGAAAACGAGAGGGAAAGGCGCGGAAAGGTATTGGAGCTATTAGCCTACCTGCCCCGTCCGATTATTCTATATGTCAATTCTCGTGTCCATGCAACAGAATGGAAGGAAATTATCCATGACAGAGGATACCGGGCGGTAGAAAGCTTTACGGCTGAAGAGACCGATAAAGAGCGTCAAAGCTTATTAAAGCAATGGGATCGGAATGAAATCGATATCATGGTGGCTACAACGGCGTTCGGCATGGGCGTCGATAAACCGGACGTTCGCACCATTATTCATTGTTGCCTCCCAGAGAGTATGAACCGCTACTATCAAGAGGTGGGGCGAGCAGGTCGGGACGGATTCGCTTCTATTAGTTTGATGTGTTATGTTGAAAATGATGCCAAGATAGCGAAGAGTTTTATAGATCCTCAAATCATCACGGCGGAATTGCTCGTTGATCGATGGATTGCCATGTTTAAAGAGGCAATACCAACCGAACGCATGGACCAATTTCTTGTTAGCACCCATACGCAACCGGAAAGACTTCGTCATCGCCCTTCTGGTAAAAAGAATGAGAACTGGAACGAAAGTACACTGCTACTTTTGTATCGACATCGTCTCATCGATCTACTTGAGGTGAGGACGGAAATCGACGATCAAAATGACACGTATATGGAATACGTGAAGTTTCAGGTTTTAAACTTCTCTGTCATCAATGACGAGAAAGCTTTACTGGAGTGGATTCAACCCGATCGGGATGTTGAACGGAACTACTTGCAGCAGGGCTTCAACTTAATGAAGGACTATGTAAAAAATCCATTAGAACAGTGCATTACCAACTCATTTGAGAAAACTTACGCGTATACGGCTCCTGTTTGTGGAGGATGTCCGTATTGTCACCATCATAAACAGTCGTTACTGTATCATGAAGCGAAAACTGCGGTTCCGTTTCGGTTTTCTGGTGAACGCCCTCATCATGCATTAACGGGTGCACTACGCTATTATTTTATCGGTTACCGAGATCTTTTAATGACAATATCAGTGCAAGAGTATCAAGATACGTCTCGGTGGGGGGAATATGTTTCAGCACTCGTTCGTGCTAATGTTCGCCAGATTATTATTCCCTCAGTTACTAAGGAACAGTGGCAAACTATCGTATCTGCTTGTCCGGGAACAAGAGAGATGAAGTTCTATACAATAATGCAGACACAAGAACTACAAACCTATTATAGTTCTTGCATGCGTGGGACGATAGCTATCTTATATCCATCAAACGAGATGGAAAGTGAGCATTTGTACCGGTGGTCTCGAGTCTTTTTGGGCTTATCGGAGAGCAATAACGTTATTCATCTAATCGATCCTAACACGTATATTCCTTATGAAAACAAACGGATTGAAGATCTTATTGATGCTTCTTCCATTTCACTAGAACAATTTTTAACCAAACAGCAACGAGTTAATACTAATATCTTAATTTAAGGAGGGTGACTATGCCCTTTATCGATAAGATAGTGAATATACAGACACCTGGACGCCTTTATGCCCTTTGTAAACTTGTTCAATATAAAAAATATTCTCGTGATGAACTTGAGAATTTGTTGCAACCACGTGCACTCAACAATAATTCCAACCAATTTAAGGAGGTATTCGCACTGGCGACCCGAGGTCAGTTGATTAAAGAAACAGAAGATAAGACGCTTATGCTTACGATGGAAGTTCAAGATATCCATGATCCGACTCAGTTTCGGCATGCATTAATTCAAAAGATCTACTCAAATCCAGATCTGATCTTTAACAAGTTTACGGCTTGGTATATGTCACGCGGAGAACACTCCATGGGTGATAAGAAGTTAGCAGGATTATTCTTTACCGAAGTCTCTAAAGCAACCACCCAGAATACGGAATATAATGACACCAATATTGTGGCTTGGCGTACGTGGGCGCAGTATTTAGGACTTGGTTATAACCATAATGGATCCTTTTTGCCGAACCCCGCCATGCGCATTAAAGAGGAAATACTAATAAAACCACCGGAATTTATGGGAGAACGAGTAAGTGCCTCTCAGTTCTTTCAATGGATCGCCAAGACGTTCCCAGAACTTGATGGGGGGATCTATAACCAATCCTTTCAAAAAAGTTATAGTGCTCAACGGTTATCGTTTGCTCTGTCGATGGGACTACGCACGCTACATGATTTAGGAATCATTGAACTGCAGTTTATTCCTGACTCAAAGGATGTTTGGTACTTACACAAAAATGACTTGCACGTCATTCAAGATAAAATATCTAATGTGGTAATTAGGGGGTAGACCGAATGGTAAATGAAACTTATCTGCGTAGACTCCATAATGTCATTCGAGTCGAGGCCAAGGATACAAGCAATGCGAACTTTTTTGCCACACATAAACCGTTTACAAGGCTTCAATATGTGCCAACGACGAGTGTTCGTAGCGAAATGCCATTTATTCACGAAGATGTATTTTTCAAACAAGTCATTTCACAACGAGATCAGCATCAATTTATTATTGTTCAAGGGCATAACGGTTCAGGTAAATCACACCTCATTCGCTGGATGAAAGAAAAGTATAAACGCCAAGTATCTGAAGTGGATGAGGCCATTCTATTCATTTCACGTGCACAAAGCACCTTGCGTGGTGCACTTGAGCAAATAATTGCCTCTGGTGTATTTCAAAATGAAGAGACATCGGAAAAATTAAAGAAGCTTGTACAAGCGAACGAGCATCTGAGCAAAGAGGATTTAAAGTATAATATTCTTCATCAGTTTGCGATTGCGGTTCAAAAAGATGAAGACGAAATTGTGAAACAGGTCAATTTAACTTCAAGAGAAAGAAATCAACTTTACGCATTTCTCATGGGGACAGAGACCCAATTACTTCTTATGGGACCGGAGGGGCCTATTGAGCGAATTCAAAAGAAACTCGCCTCGGAAGCAAAAAATGAAGTGATGAATGAAGTGTCTCCTTTCTTTAAGGGGGAGGATTTTAAAGTTACCTATCGCGATGCAACGAAAATCAAACAATCCGACACTGACCGTAAAGCACTACGTTTTCTTGAATCCATTGCGGAGGCCAGTTCTTCTGAACCAACCCAAGAAGTGAAGCAACAGCGTGAAAAACTTGCTAATTACTTGAATCAGTTTCTGGATCAAGTCGTTCAGAACTGTACCCAACTTCGAGGAACCGACTTGCGTGATGTGTTTTTCCAATTACGGCAAGAACTACGAAAACAAGGGAAGAATCTAACCTTGTTTATTGAGGATATTACTTCGTTTACGGGAATTGATAAAGCTCTTGTTGATGTGCTCGCTAATACCCATGAAGGGAACGACTTTGATGCCTCCCTTTGCCGAATTATCTCACTTGTAGGCGTGACGAATGCATACTACGATAGCCATTTTCCATCTAACTTTAAAAACCGTGTGTCGGGTCAACTGTTTGTTGATGCAGCCGCATTTGGAAATCTGGATGATGTATGCGATCTCGCTGCGCGATATCTAAATGCTATTTATATTGAACCTGAAAAACTGGAACAATGGGTCACCCAAGGAGCAAGTAATGCCCACTTGCCTATTTCAGACACCTTTAGCAAGCACACTTGGTCGATGGTTAAGGTCGCTGAACATACGATGACATTATTTCCATTCAATAAACGAGCGTTAGGTGTCTTTTATCATAGTCTAGATGAAGATGAAAGAACCCCGCGGCGTTTTTTGCAACGTGTAATCTCAAAGTATGTGCAATTGTATTTCCAGGAAGGTCCGGATGCGCTTCCGCCTGATTTCAGGGAATTAAGTAAAACAATTCAAGTACCTGATTGGCGAAGTCTTTCTGATGATCTAGAACTTAAAAGACAAGCAGATGAAAAATACGTCTACCGCTATATCTCATTATTTCGAGTATGGGGGAATGGGACGATTGCTCATGTTAAGTCAGGCAATCGATCTACGATTGGAGGACTGGGTGAGCAGGTATTCCAAGCATTTGGGTTACCACTAATAAAAGGAATAGCGACAACAGGTGGGGAAGATGATAACAGTCCAATGGAACCGGACCCTGCCGTAGGAATCAGTACGGGGACAGAAATCAAACGAGAGCTATCTCCAAAAATAGAACCTAGTGGATCTCTAACAGGCGGATCTACTCGACCGGGGGCAGGAACCACTGGGTCCGCGCAATCGGGTTCTCAACCAGTTGAGAATGCCCAAATACGCAAATACAAGGCACTCGCAACAGAGTTGGAACAATGGGCTCTTGCTAAACAAGAGTTGGTTAACTATGAAAGGATAATTGATGACCTTCTTGATTTTATTCGTGAAGCGGTTGATTGGGAGAATGAGGGGGTCCCCTCCACATTTGTAAGTTCCTATTTAACGCGTCGGTATGTAGAGATTGAAGGGCAGTACGTGAAGGTTCAAGTTTCAGATCGACTTACCTTCCAACGTAGCGAAAAACTAAGACTTGCCTTACTTGGCCTCGTAGCGTGGCGAGAGTTGGGAAATCGGAATTGGGAGTTCCCGCAAGAACTTGAGAAATTTGTTCCACCGGCACACAATTATTTGCTCGCACTACTTTCATGGTTTGAAAGTGAAAAGGAGAGTATCATCGCATATATTCGTTCGCCGAAAACGGTTGATCGAAGAAGTTTAACTGAATGGATAGTTAATGCAGAGTTTTGGAACACCGTCTTTACGAATGGATTTAAAGGAAACGAAAAAGACGCGGAACTCATTTACTTGGCCCTTGCAAATAAGGGCAAGAAGGTTCAGTTAGACTTTTCGAGAAGTGAGGCGTGGCAGAGTGTCCAAAATCGTGTACAAAGTGACCAACACCGCGTAGATGAACATAATGAACAGTTTCTTAGGTATTTCAACATGACACAAGGGGACATTATAAAATCTGGTCTCAAAACGGACGTATTCTTTCTAGATGCTTATGAATTGTTAACGACCATTGAACGTAGCATACAACATCACTGGTTGTATGATTCCAACTTACTTCCACATCGTGACCGTGGTGACCTTCCTTGGTATCGCTCCAGTAATATGCTGCATGGCTATAAGGATATAGTTAAACAGGCAGTAGAAAGTGAGCGTAACGGCACTATAAAGATAGCTAGTCAGGTTCAATCTTTACTGGGGGAAGAGTCAGTAGAAGAGTTGTTTTCCGAGTTAAATGATTTTTTATCCTACCTGCACACCGAGCAGGAACCGGTTGATGAACGTAAGTTTGGTTTTAGGAAGGAAGAGAGTTTTAATCCAAAGAGTATCCAGCAACACATTTTGACTCTTAGGGAACTCGAGCAGGTACAGGGAACAGGGGAAATTGCCATATTGCTTTCCACGAATCCCGCAGCGCCCCTAAAGCCGTATATCGAAATACTAATAAATTGCAATGAATTGGTGGAGAGTACGTATTCCAAATACGAGCGAAAGAACAATGAACTCCGTGCTACTTTAAAACAAGTAAATATTGATGAACTTCGCGGCCAATTGATTGAAGAAATGGATCGTTTGAGGGATTCAGTGATGCATGTGGTAAAGGAGGTGTCTCATGCTTCTGGAACAATTTAAACAGACTCGTGACATTATTGAGCGAACCAAAGAACTGCAAAAACAAGATGACCGCGTTAAAAGATATACTGGATTTGCGAACAACGTTCAAAAGCAATCTAAGGATCTTACGCAAACCATGAAGAGTATCAGTGCGATATATCAAGCATTTTCTTATTTTACCGTGCCAGCTCCTATTCTGCAAAAGATCCTTGACTTAATTGAAGAAACAAGGGCGAGTATTACAACGGAGGCGCCATCAGTGCAAAAGATTCAAGCAACGATGGGGGCAGTAGATGAACTCAAAAACGTCGTTCAACAACGTTGGACTGAACTATCCAATAAAAATCACCGCGATGCCATCAAGATGCTCAATATGCTAAGTGGTGTTCTAAAGCAGGACACGAATATAGGTGACCTCATCATGGACATCTCGGATTTCGAAAAAGAATGGCCAATGACACCGGCCAAAATGGTGCATTATCAGAACAAAGTTGAGGAGGCGACTCGAAAAATTGCTTCCCTCGGAGTCAGCATAACCGTACAGCAGTTTCTTGAGAAGTTAGGACGAGGCCAGGCTACATTAATGGATTTGAATGCGGAAGTGATGAAGTGGATCGAACAGCAACACTTATCAAACAATATCTCGATTACGCTTAAATGAGGTGAATGAATTGGTACGCCCCTCGCTAGACATTATTGCAGAAGAAGTGTTGTCTCAATTGGAGCGAAACGAAAATCGCTTATTAGAGTGGGGCTTTATTGGGGGTGCCATCAATGCACCAGAAGAAATCAAGGCGATACTTGATGCCCCACCAACAACAACTCTAAGTGAATTTCTTCAAGCCACTCCCGTTTCTCCGGAAGCGATCATTAAAAACCTTGAAGATCGGAAGTTGTTATTTCAGTTAGTAGGGAGTCGGTATCGGACCCGCTATGCCGAAACAATCCGACTTCTTTACCTGCTCAAACAAAGGTTTTCGCCACAAGATTGGCGTTCCGGACGTAATCTCGTAAGTCACATTAAACCACATTTAAGCTATCGAAAATATCCACTTCGTGATCAGTCGTGGGCAGATGTGGAGTCTCTACTTCAGGCTAAACATCATCCTGTGCTCGTACGCGATGTGTTATATACCCTACTACAAGACGGAACGATGAACCTTGCTCGCTTTCAGGTTGACGCTGTGCTTCATCTCATGAGTCAGTCCACGAGCAAAGCAGACCGTGGCACCGTTGTTGGAGCAGGAACGGGTTCAGGTAAAACGAAGGCATTTTATTTGCCTGTCTTTGCTAATGTGGTTGAACTTGTTTCAAAGCATCCAGATGCCTATACAAAAGTCATAGGCATTTATCCGCGGGTAGAATTGCTTAAAGATCAATTTTGTGAAGCTATCAGTGAGATGACCAAAATCAATGCTCTTCTTCAAGCCCGAAACATTCGTACGCTTACAATTGGTAGTTACTATGGAGATACGCCTCAAAAAGCAATTGATGTCAAAGAACATCAAGATCGAAAATGGGTTGAAGTGGGCGGGAACTATGTCTGTCCTTTCTTTACTTGTCCGGAGTGTGGTTCGTCCATGCTGTGGAAGGGTGAGGACCTACAGCAGGAAATTGCAAACCCAACGGGGCGCTATGAGCGTCTATTTTGTCAAAGCGACGCGTGCACATATAAAGTAGACTCGCAAAATGTACTTCTGACGCGAGAACGTATGTTAAAGCAACCTCCCGATATCATTTTTACGTCCACAGAGATGCTAAACCGCAAAATGACAAGCGGAAAGGAAAACCATCTCTTTGGAATTCGGGCGATCGAGATGCCGCATTACGTCCTATTGGATGAAGTCCATATCTACGAAGGGGTAACAGGCGCTCATGTCGCCTATTTGCTTCGCAGATGGCGAAATATGGTTGGGGATCATAAAGATCGTGGGATTCAGTTTGTTGGGTTATCGGCAACCTTATCAAACCCTGAGGCCTTCTTTTCGCAATTAACCGGTTTGGCGGAAAATCAAGTGACTTATTTGACGCCATCTGAGCAAGACCTAACAATCGAAGGCATGGAGTATAACCTTGTTTTGCGGGGTGATCCGTTTTCATCGGCATCGCTCTTATCGACATCGGTCCAAACGTCGATGCTACTAGCAAGAATGCTTGACCCATTAGACAACGATGTGTCACGAGGTGCGATGGGTTCGAAGTTGTTTGGATTCACCGACAAACTCGATGTGATTAATCGTTGGTATCATATTGAAATCGATGCGGAGAAGAGAAAGATTTTAAGCAAATTACGAGATCCCGATTTATATTCAGATGTGATGGCTTCAACGTTTATGGAGCAAAGTAAACTGGGACAAGTTTGGAATGTTGCGAAATTACTTGACAAATATAGTTTGCGACGTCCGTTAGACATCGAAATCACCTCCTCCCAACATAAGGGAGTAAAGGAGTCTGCAAAACTCGTGATTGCGACGAGCACATTAGAAGTTGGCTATAACGACACCAAGGTTGGAGCTGTTATCCAGCATAAGGCTCCACGGAACTTGGCATCGTTTTTACAGCGAAAAGGGCGAGCAGGACGCATTCGTGGAATGCGTCCATGGATGGTCGTGGTAACTTCGGCCTATGGACGGGATCGGTATGCCTATGATTATCCGGAACTCTTGTTCCAACCGATTCTCAACGATCTTTCGCTCCCCATTCGAAATACTTATATTCAGCGGATACAGATGGCCTTTACGTTAATGGACTGGCTGACTCTTAAACTTGCCGATCAAAATGATAAACTCGATGTGCGCTACCTTTTGACACCTAAAGGGAGCACGGCCAACCGTTACCCGCGACAATACGTCATTCATTTGATTCATCAAATTCTAGAAGGAAAAGACGAAGAGTTCCGGTCATTCCTCCGAGACTCTTTACGTCTATCCGAAGTGGAACTCACCCAAATTCTATGGTCACCACCACGCTCCTTCTATTTCGAGCTCTTACCGACGTTGCTCAACCAATTAGAAACCAACTTCAAAGATGTTCCGGAAGATGAGGTGGCCCTGGCGAGGTTTGTACCGCGTGCCTTATTCTCACAACTCGATCTATCTGAATTACTCTTAAAAATACCGAATCGAACAAAGCCCGAGTTTATGCCGATACAATCGGCTCTTCTTGAGTTTGCACCGGGGAATGTATCCAAACGCTTTGTGCATGCGCAAAAGACATTTGAAGCGCATTGGATCCATAATGCTTCGGGTTGGATCGACACTAATGGAGACCAAATGAAATCTGTTTATATAGAGACGGTCTTGTGTCAGGGTGAAGAGATGGCCGTAGTTGAACCTTACGCTTTCAATCTCACTCAGATTCCAAAAGAAGTATCGGATCGTTCAACCGGATACCCGACTTGGTACGTGGAACTAACGCCTAGTGACGAGATAGGTCATTCACTTGTGTTCCCAGAACGCAGTATGTTGACCCCCATGTTTGATCGGATCCGGTATTATAGCAGTGATCAAAATCAATATGTAAAAGTTACGCGTTATACGCCTCAAATTAAAACTGAATTGAAATATCGAGAGAGTCGGCAACCATCGGAAGCAGGAAGAATTGAATTTCAGTTCGAAGGGAAAAAGGCAGCGATTGGATTCCAGCGCTTGTCGGATGCCATTCGCTTTGACGTGCTTCCTATCGATGTAAACGCCTTTTTCCATCACCCACAATGGGAACAACTTGCCATTCTATCTAAACCGGCATTTTATCGTTATTTACTAAGTCAAGATCCGTCGATTACAGGTTCATTAAACCGCTTTGAGATTGACTGGCTCATGCAGATCACGCTTTCTTCTGTCGTAGCAACTGCGGTTAGTCGACAAAATGGCTTACGTGAGGCGCTGGAAGAGTTTAAAGAGAAGACAGAAGTGATCGCAATTCGAACACTTCAAGTTATCTATCAATCGACCGTTACGGATGTAAGCGATGTGGATACACAAGAGGATGGAAAAGTGTATCAAAAACTTCAGTTAGCGATCCGGAATGCTTCCTTAATGGAACTCTTTATCAAGCATTTTGAGGCGATTACAGGAGATATCGGTCATCATCCTAAAATACAGCAATGGCTCAAGGAGACGACCATAACCACCATCGCTGCTTGTTTGCAAACCGCCATCGGTGACCTGCTACCCGATGTCAATACGGAAGATCTAACGCTGGATATTGAAGACCATACCATTTGGTTTAGCGAAGGCGAATCTGGTGGCCTAGGCATCATAAATAAAGTCACGGGGAAACTTCGAAATGCTCCTGGCATGTTTGAAGAGTTATTCATGCAAAGTTTGACCAGTTGTCAGCGACATGAGTTAGCTTCCGCACTGTCAAGTACATTAAGTCACTTTGAAGATCCAATAATGGCTTCATTATTTGCCAATCTTCGCAAAGAACGTCATGTCGAGAAACAACAGCAATATTTAGTGCAATTGCAAAAAGAACTCGATAAAAGAGGATTATCGCCAAAGCGAGAGTTTATAGTTAGTCTCTCCAGTAAACTATTAAGAGGCCAAGATCAACCCGAAACAGACGCTCTTCGTAAAGATTTACACGAACTGTGGCATTCTGAAGAACGTCGTATTCGGTGTAAAATTGACATCCAGGAATTTACGGTCTCCTGTTTGGGCAATCCAGATATCCGCGCAAAAGTAGACCAGTTGTTAAGAGTCGTAGAATCGGATGAAGAAAGTAGAAGAAAACAGCAGTATTTCTTTATTGAATCGTTACTTTTTAACGATTGTCACGATTCTTGCCCAGAATGTTTAGAAGTGTACAGTCCGTTTCAGCCCTTTTTAAAACCTTCAAGATTCATGTTGCAACTAATGGTTCAACCGACACATGAGACGGTAATCTTTGAACAAAACGACTGGGAGAACATCGCGAGAATGCATCTTGCTTCAGGTAAACGATTAAGGGTGATTACACCTTCTGAGCGGCGCGGACCGTTTCAGATGGCACTTGCTCGTTTACTTCATGAACCGATCGAAGCCCAACTTGAAGTGTTCTATCCTTTTGTGGAACGCGTTAAAAACTTGGGTAGCGAATGGCATTACGATCTTCAGATCCGAGAGGTAGCTTATGTATAGTCGAACGGTACGATCTAACCGAGGAACCCATACGTTAAAAGATATGCTTATCTCCATCTTTACGGCAGAGCTCATTCAACCGAGTGAAGAGATGTACTTAATCTCTCCCTTTATGAGTAATGTTCCGTTTATGGATAATCAATTCGGTCATTATACCGATCTCTTTCCGCTTGTGAAAAGTAAGCAAATCTATTTGTCGGATATATTACAAACACTCGCATGGAAAGGGACGGATGTACGTGTCATCTGCGATCCTGAACGTCCCGAAACGATGCCCCTCCTTAGTGAACTACGCGGGGTGGTATCATTTCGAAAATTAGAAGAAAATCATGAAAAGGGCCTCTTTACCGATCACTTTTATATTCATGGGTCCATGAACTTCACGTATCGGGGTGTCTATGTAAATAAAGAGACCGTGCGCTCTACGTGGGAAGAAGGCGAAGTGCGGCAGGCTCTTTTATCAGCACGTGCTAGATGGCAGGAGGCAGAACCAATATGAATGATTACCAAGCTTTTCTTCAGGCGTATCTCGATTTGGGCCCCCTTCCTACTACCAAAACAAATATGATTTATCATAAGATGGTCAACCGACTGCTAGTTGGAAAAACAGCTGTAATTCCCACTTCTGCAGGTTATGAACTTTACTGGGTGCTTGTTCAAAAGGATGGAAAACTTGCTGCAGACCATGCAAAAGAAATCACTCCCTTTATAATGCCCTACATAAAAAGCACGCGTCTTGAGCGAAAGCATTTCGTGACTGGGAAAACGAAATTCGCATCTATTGGGGCGACCCTGTTCCAGGATGGATACTTTGCTTTTAAGTCTGCTCCTTCGCAGCAAGAACAGTTATGGCGTTTGTTAAACTACTGGATCGAACTCGACGAACGTAGGCCGGAGAGAAAACAAAAAGAAATCGAGCAAAGCGCCTTTACTCTTCGTCAGAAGTTCCAAGAGGAAGTCGCATTGCAGCAGTATGAGGCCGCATCTCTAACACTTCGTACGATTAGGAACGGCCACTACATCAGCGACGAAAATGTTTTATTCCTCACCATTTACCTACTTAGCCACCAACGCAAATGGGAGGAAATCTGGTTCTCTAAAGAATTCGATACAGTTGCAGGTCTTGATCTCATCCCTCAAACGATTCGCAATGCCTTGCTCATGGCCTATTACCAAATGGTGCTTGCCAAAACGGATGTTGAAGAAGACTTTGCAGCCAGTTTAACGGCGTTTGAGGAATCCCATTACCGCCTGCGGAGTCTAACGCGAGGGGTCATTTCCCTTCGTGAACCGTTTTTGGTTCGTATCTCGGCATATGAGGCTGCATCTTATGAACAACAAGATCGATTAGATCGACTTGAAAAAGAAGCTGAAGATGAGCTGACTCAGCGAGTAGTTGCTTATGTCAAAAGACAATTACCTTCTTCTCCTGAGCCTGATATTCAATCAATAGAAGAGAAGGGACGGTGTTTATTCCAAGAACGTCGCTATGATGATTCCTATTACTGCTGGATACAAGTTTCAACATCGAAGCTAAAAGCCAAATATCTGTGCAAAATCGCTACGATGACAGATGCAGATGAAGTGTACCAGGCAGCTTTCCAGTCAGTATCTGAACTCACGGAAGAAGAGCGAAATGACCTAACGCTCGATCCCGAATGCCGAGCGGATTTATTACTCGTTCAATCCCGAATTCAACTTCAAACCAATGAGTATAAGCGTGAAGAACCAGAAGCCGTGACGTGGAACTATTGGTTTAAGGCCTTGTTAGATCCTAATCACACACTAGAGCAATTAGATTCTCTTCGCCTAAAAATGGAGCCTTCTCGAAGCTTTGTTTGGACGCAACCTTCTTTAGTGTCTCTATCGGAACAACTAGCGGAACTGGCAAGTGAACAGTTATTAAATCAACAGCGAGCGATGCTTGAAGCTACGTTATCTCAATTCGTGACGGAGTTGATCGATCAGGACCACTTCCCTCACGAAATGGCTCTCAGCGTCTATGATTACACGTGTGAATTGATGTTAGAACATGGTAAGCAAAATGAAGCCAACACGTTCTTTCTCCTTCGTTTGCTTGAGGGCATTTTGCGCCTTGATCCGGTTGCAATCCAAGTCCAAAGCGTACGCTTTGCGAATTGGATGAATATACGGCCCAATAAGTCATTGATGCCTTCGCTCCTACAAGGGCTGGAACTCCTGATCGACTTCAGTGCAGAAAATGATCAGTTGACCGAACTTTGGGACCACTGGACAGCAACTCTAGGAGATCGCATTTTATCACTAGACCGAGTTCATTTGGAATCTTGGTTTGATGTAGGTAAGACCATCGGCGGGCAGTACATGTTACTTCAGCAAATTCAGGGCGTTCTTACAGAAGTAAAGGAGGGTCATCCCTTTGATGATGCCGCCCCCAAACGAATAGCCATCTTTACTTTACGTGAGCATACGGCACAACGAGCTGTGGATCGCTTAAAATTACGCAATCCTAACATGCGATTCGATATTTGTGCAGATAGTACGCTTACGACAGGGGCGAAAGCAATCGCCAGTAATGCAGACATCGTTGTGATCGTCACTACGTGTCTAAGTCATGCGTTATTCTATGGAATATCACCCTATGTAAAAGATCCACTGTATCCGAGGAGTTCCGGTTCATCCGGAATAATTCAAGAAGTTGAAAATTATTTTCGATCAACTACGATTGGATATTAAATGTATTTAGTATTTTAAAGTCTAAAGACAAATTAGCATTTTCAATGAATATACTAGCGCAGGGGACAAATACCTAACCCACAGAAGAACATTTATAGTTTAGGCCAGCATTATGCATACCACTGCCCATAATTTCATTCTTTTTAGCACGGAACTTGCTATCGACTGGTCGGTGTTGATCTTAGCAGAAGGAAAAGGCACGGTGGAAAAACGGTTCGTTCACTGGCGTTGATTCGAATATCCTCAAAATTGAAGGAACTCAGCCTTGGATGCAATAAAAGTTTAAATCCCGCCTATGAAGAGACTTCTTACTGGACGAAATAGAAACAGCCGGGTCCGGAGGACGAGGACATTGAAACAGTGCATCGTTACCGGGATGCAATTATCTTCAAAGACCAACGAAACGGCGAATATGAGCGGAGTATGTTTGGTGCCTATGTTCTTTTTCCTTACCCGGATGAGGAGAAATTTAAGGAGCATCCTTTCTATAAAAGTATTGAGCTAGTTAAAATCGGTGCTATCCCGTTATTGCCGAATGCCACGAGTTTTATGGAGCAACTCCTGGATGAGATGATTCAAGACAGCCCGGAAAAGGCTTACGAACGTTCTACCCAGCCTCGCGGAACAAAGGAATATTACTACAATAAATTCTCTGGCAAAAATGTTCTTGTCGGTTCGTTGAGGGGGCCGTCCCAGCAGATTATGGCTTTAGAACATCGCTTTTTCCATATGACGCTTAAGAATATCGCGGATCACAAACTTTTAACTCAGATCGAGTACATCGCGATATGCCAGTCGCGTAAGAAGTTCCAAGGCCCAGGGAATACGGGCATTCATTGGATTGGCAAGGTCCTAGACTGGAAGGTCGTTCGAAGAGGGGAAATCACCGAACGCCCTGCTAGGCCGGGAACGGAAGAAGAATTGTATGTGAAGTTTACAATAGAGCGTTGGAATCGACGGGACCAACCGATTGCCTTAGGCGGGCAAGGTATATATACCTGCGTATACACCAGCAAGTATATGTTCGACCGGGCAAGCGAAATTGCGGAACTGAAGCTGGAGAATGAAGAGGATTTAAGGCAGTGGCGCGAAGCCCGGAGAGTCGGCAAGGTCAAGGTTCAGCTGGATCACAAGGATGTGGATTTGGCGGGGCCTGTGGTGGGGATTCGGGTAGAGGATTAATAGTAGAGGAAGCAGCTTTCATGTGGCAGAGTATATATTTAATAAGACACCTTCAGGGTGTCTTTTTTATTTTTAGTGATTACTTTTGTGGTTAATGAATAGAATAATGAGTACATAGTGTACATTATGTACATAATTGTATAGAATGGAGGTGGGAGGGATGAACATGCAAACGATGCTGAATGCAACTGATGTAAGAGCCAATTTTGGTGGGTTTATAGATACGATCGTTCGGGAGAAGCCTCAGGCGATCAAAAGAAATCGAGATGTGATCATGGCCTTTTCGAAACAACAGCTTAGGGAATTGCTTTCGATATATGAACTGACGTTTGAGTATGAACAAGATGAAGATGGAAGATATGCTGGATCTATAGAGCAAATCGAGGATATTGTAGCAGATGGTGAGACTCTAGAGGAGCTTAGAAACGAATTGGCACGACATTTGGTCGAGTATTCGATCGATTATGAAAATAATTATGCCCAATACTACAATACCCCCAACCGTCGTAAACATGCACCTTATGTGTTGCGTGTCTTGCTTGAGGACGATACGGATGCAGTTGCAAGGATGTTCCATGCCTAGTTGGAGCGATCTTGAGAATTTCTTACGGCGCGACGGTTGGGTGATGGTCCGGCAAACAGGCAGAGATAAATTGTACCAAAAGACTCTGCCTAATGGAGAAATCTTACGATCAGCAGTCTCGAAAGGAACAGGTGAGATCGGAAAAGGGTTATTCAACCGGATTTTAAAGCAGCAGTTACGAGTAGATAAAGAATATTTTAATTCGAAGAAATAAATATAGTTATCGCAATATACGCATCCACGTACCACACCTTAATCCCACCTCTGCTACCATAAAAGTAAAACGGAGGTACTCCCCATGCCCACCCTTCTAGAATCCCTATACTACGGCAAGCTAATCCCCAGTGAAACGACCGCCCCCCAAGACCCGGAATATCGCCAACTAAGCAGGCAAATCTCTGAATCCATGGACGCATGGAAAAGTAAGCTCTCCGAAAAGGACTTCGAAGAGCTTGAATCTTTGTTCGATTTATACCAGCAGCTTCAAGGAATGGAACTGGCGGCTTCTTTTGCACAAGGGTTCCGGTTAGGAGCGGGGCTGGTTTTTGAAGTATATTCAGAAGGTTCCAAGCAAGCTTCCCATTAAGATGTTCGAATTTTAAAAGGAAATGCATGTATTTTGAATGTAAAAATTAATTGCGCCCGCCTAAAATATGGGATGAATCAACAAATTACTTTTAAGGAGGTTAATTATGAAAGCGCTTCTATAAGGGCGCTGGCGGAAGTGTCGTAAGAAACAGGGGTAAACAAGACTGGCATTGGGAGGAGATATTTTTATGAAGCAAAGAAAAAGACTGTTCCTGCAATCGATGTTGATGTTGTTGGTTTTTGTATCCATGGTTTTTACGAATGTTTCCAGCGCGGGGGCTGAAGCTTCTGCAGCTGGAGGTCCAGGGAAGCCTGTGCCGCCGGGTAAGAATGGTCTGGATTCTCAAGGCAGAATGGTGGCGAATTTCGGATCGCCCGTGATTGACGGCAATGTGGATAAGGCATGGAGCAAAGCCCAAGCGGTTTCACCTCCACATGGTTCGGAGAAGGCTGAGGCCACAGCTACTTTTAAAGCTTTATGGGATGATCGTGCCCTGTACATTTTGGCGGAAGTTAAGGATAAGCACTTATCTATTAAATCCGGAACTCCCTATATGCAAGACTCTGTGGAGCTGTTTCTTGACGAGAACAATGACAAGACACAGGAATATGGTCTTGACGATTTGCACTTTCGCGTAAACTACGAGAATGCCCAATCCGTAGACAACGGACAAAGCGAACGGTTTTACACGGCCGCCAAGAAGGTGGATGGAGGTTATGTCATAGAGTCCAGAATTGCCTTCAAGACAAAGCCGGAAGACGGAAAGGTGCTTGGCATCGAATTACAGATCAATGATGCCAAGGAATCTGAACGGATCGGTACCCTGAATCTGTTTGATTCGACGGGCAGCGCGTGGAACGATACAAGGAAATTCGGAGAAATCGTGATTTCGGGTAAAAGCAAGGGATCCGTCAACGGAGTAAATCCCTATGACCTCCTGATTTTGATCAAGAGCACGCTCAAGATGGATTTCACTCTATATAAGAATCCAGGCGTAGTTACGGACGCCCTGATGAATGTGATTGCTTCTAACGTGCTTAACGACAAACAAGCCACCCAACAACAAATTGATGACCAAGTTGCGGTGATCAAGAATGCGATAGGCAAATTGGAAATGACGGAAGAAGCGGCCAATGAGAAATATTTCAAGGCGGTGCCGGACGAATATCGGATGGAGAGCAACCGGCCGGGGACCATCGAGACCTTAACCTACAAAGCGCCTAATTTAACGAACGGGATGGACGATAAGAAGCTGCATGTTTATCTCCCGAATGGATATGATCCATCCGATTCGAATAAGAAATATAACGTACTTTACTTAATGCATGGCGGCGGGGAAAATGAAGATCTTATCTTCGGGGGACCCGGCCAGAGCAAGGAACTGAAGAGAATTTTGGACAATATGATGGCTAAGGGGGACATTGAACCGTTCATCGTTGTCACGCCAACCTTCTATGGAGGGAAAAATGATACCGCCTTGTTCCATGAGGAATTGATCAATAATATTGTTCCGTTGGTGGAAACCAAATATCACACCTATGCGAAATCGGCCAGTTTGGATGATTTAAAGGCATCCCGGTCACATCGGGCGTTCGGCGGATTCTCCATGGGGTCTGTCACGACCTGGTATACTTTTATCCATAACCTCGACTATTTCAAGTACTACCTGCCATTAAGCGGTGACAGTTGGGTATTAGGTCAGGGCGGCGGAGCAAGCAAGGCTAAGGAAACGGCGGAATATCTTGCGAAAGTCGCTAAAGATGCCGGTTATAAGCCGCAGGATTACTACATTTTTAGCGCCACCGGTAATCTCGATATCGCGTATCCAAACTTGAAGCCGCAGATCGAGGCCATGAAGCAGTTGACGGATTCCTTCATTTATTCGTCGGATACAAAGAAAGGGAATTTCTACTTCATCGTGGGCGACGGCGGGACGCATGCCTGGAACTGGGTGAACCAGTATATTTACGACATTTTGCCGGACCTGTTCCAATAGGTTTAACCCGCGAGTTATGATAGCAAAAACCAAAGGCCTCTTGTCCCTGACGGGACAGGGGGCCTTTTTTCACGTAATCATGGATTGAGCAGAGCTGTGTTTTTGTTATCTCAACGCTCTTTCTCGGATCTCCTGAATCTGCTGCTCCGTTAGCTGCTGCGAATGCAGGATCGCTTCGAGCTGTTTCTCCACATTCTTCAATTGAACCTGCGTTTCCTGGTGGATTTTATTCGTTGCTTTTTGGGCTTTGGTGTTGTCCACCAGTACGCAAATGGTAACGCCGGCACTGAAAATCGTCAGGCCTCTGGCTAGCTGATCTAGATTTACCTCGTTAAATGATCTCACGCAATCGGCAACCCCGGCCCCGATGAGGATTCCCCCAATAATCATCACCGTATTCAAAACCCACTTATGTTCTTTTATCGTGCTTATATCAGGTTTCGTGTTTAACATTTTTGATAGAATGCGCTTCATGTATTCTTCCCCTCATTCATTGAACGGTATAAAAAATTACATCAGATTATACTATAAATCCTCATCTATTATTTAACAACGAGAGTGTAAGATCGGCCGGATTCTTCATCGATCGCTAACAAGCTGCGTTTGAGAGTTTTTTGAGAGATTTCTTTGATAGCATTAAAATTGAGACTTTTAAAATACAGTTAATTGGAGGGTGTTGTCCGCATAGATCGTTACTTCTTAAGAGATAAAGGAAGGGTCGTTAGTTAGTAACTAGTAACTTACTGAACAAGATGGGAGAGTCAGATGAAGAAAAAAATCTTATCATTGGCTGTGGCTTTAATGTTAACAGTCACGAATTTACCGATGGCGAATGCCTTATCGTCGGTAGCAGAGGTTTATTATAATGTCGGAACGAGTACCGCTAATCTCGGTGATGACTTTGAAAGTAAATTGAATGATGCTGTTAAAAATAAGTTGATACAAGAGGGTATTGATCCTAAATACGCCAAGTATGTTACCTCCATGGATGCAAGTGCAAATCCGGCCACGGTCACGGACGAGACTTACGTGCATAAAGGTAAGGAAACCTGGTATATGGGCAACCAGCCTCAGGTTGAAACTGAGAATTATAATCACGTACAAATTTCCAATAATGGCAAAGCATTAACCTTCTATGGATATACTCAGCCCGGTTATAAGGATTACATGCTGACAAGCGGAAGCCCTTCGGGAAAGAAGATCATCACCTTCGATATGGATGAATCCAAAGTTGATTATCACAGTATGGAAGGAGGAGGCTTTCTATTTAATACAAAGATTGATAATAGTGGGAAGCTGAGTGGCTACGCTATATTATATGAACAGGACAGTATCACTGTTTATGAAATCAACGGAGTCGACGCAATGGCTTTGCATAATGAGGAATTCCAATCAAATATGTATCCCCTTTTATTAGGTAGCATACCAGGCGTCTCTCTAGTAAAGACCTATTCAAAGGGCGATGAATGGCCTTCTCAACACAGTATTAAAATTGTCGCTACAATTGACAAGTTGAATATGTGGGATAATGGTGAACAAATCTTTAAAGATGAACCATTGTCTAGCGATATGGATGGGAACGAATTTGGTCCGTTCGTAAGTCATAAGGACCATGACTGCGGGATCATATCTATTTTTGCATATGACAATATGAAGCTGTTCTCGACTTCGGAGAAAGATATCAATGTGGCGGTAAACGAAATTAACTGGGATCCCTATGCCCCATACCGCTATGTCGTGAACATCAACGACGACCCGCGGAAGGACTTGGATAAAGATAACGTCCCTTATCTGGGGGACATACTCGTTAGAGATGAAGCCCATTATGTTGGGGTAACGGATGCGGCCTATAAGCAAATTGAAGAAGAGTTCGTTCAGGGTCTTCCTGGCGGGCTGCATATCGATATAAACGATCCTGATTTCGAAATGATCATTGATCCTGACATTCTCATTAAGAGAATTGCTGAAGGCATAGTAGAAAAAGTTATTGAGAAGAAAGATGCTGTTGATGCCATTGAAGCGGCAGAGAAAAACGTATCGATTCAGTACGAGCTAGGTGACTCGAAGAGTGGAGTTCGAAAAAACCTCACGTTCTTGCCAGAAGATGATGATATCACGTGGTATTCCGATGATACATCGACCATTGCTCCTGATGGAACCGTGACGAGACCAGTCCTTGATCAAAAGGGGAAATACGTGAACTTGACAGCCAAGATCACAAAAGGCGGGCTTACCAGCGAGAAGACCTTTACGGTGTACGTTCTTGCGGCTGATCCCGGCAAATTAACCAGCCTCTCGGCTACGCCAGGAAATGGAGAAGTTACTCTGAAATTCCCTCCATTGAAGGGTGCAGCGGACGGAGATATTGTGGTTGAGATGTCTACGGACGGAAAAGAATTCGCTCCGGTCACTCCGAAGGAGACATTAAATGCAAGCTCCACAAGCGCTACAGTAACAGGCTTGACGAATGGGAAGACCTATCATTTCCGTTTAAATGTTAAATCCGGATTTTATCTTGGGGAATCCAACGTGGCTACCGCTACGCCAACTGCACCACCGGTAACTACGCCTCCTGCAACAACTCCTTCGGCTCCTGCACCTTCGACGCCTCCGGCAGCGCAGCCGACGATGAAGACGGATGTCGTTGTTTCCGACCAAGCCAATGGGGGCAAAGTCGTTCAAGACAAAATTACGAAGTTAATTGGGGACAGTCTTAAGGTAACGGGGAAAATTAAAACGGCAAACGGTAAAGAACTGAATCTGCCGAATATTGTAATGAATCAAGATGGAAGCTTTACGCTTCCGAAAGTGGCGCCTGGCGAATATAAATTGTCGCTGAACGTGATCGCGCCTAACGGGGAGAAGCTGGCTGGGCCTGCGGGCACGCTGGTGGTTGATAGCAAAGGTAATGCCAGCTTGAAGGTCGATTTGGTCGATCCTTATGGAACGATTCTCGATTCTGTAACGAATCAGCCGGTATCGGGTGTGAACATGCAATTGTATTGGGCCGATACGGAACTGAACCGGGCCAAGGGCAGAAAGCCTGGAACTGTTGTTAATTTGCCGGAGCTCCCGGATTTCTCGCCGAACAAGAACCACAATCCGCAAGCTAGCACAGACGAAGGCCAATACGGCTGGATGGTTTACGCGGACGGCGATTATTACTTCTTAGGTGAGAAGAACGGATACATTGTATTCGACAGCCGTAACGATAAGCGTGAAGAGAGCTTTGGGGACGACAGTTATGTAAAAGACGGCATCATCCATGTCGGCGATACGATCGTGAAATTCAGCTTCTCCGCACAACCGAAAGTGAAAGCGGCAGGCGATCATAGTGCGTATATGGTCGGATATCCTGACGGCACTTTCAAAGCGGATCGTGGTATTGTCCGGGCAGAGGTCGCGGCGATCTTGTCCCGGTTGTATACTCCTGAAGCGAAATCCACTAAGGTTTCTTATTCGGATGTAAGCGCAAATTATTGGGCCGTAAATGCGATCACGACGGCAACCAGCAACAAATGGATGGTCGGTTCCGGCAAGAATACGTTCAAGCCGAAGCAACAGATTACCCGGGCGGAATTCGCGCAAATTCTTATGAATTTGTACAAATGGGATGCTGCAAGTGAAAGCACCTACTCCGACATCAAGGGACATTGGGCTGAACAAGCTATTGCATCGGCCGAGAAACAAGGTCTGCTGTTCGACTTCACGGGCCAAAAGTTTAATCCGAACCAACCGATTACGAGATTGGAAGTTGTACGGATCTTTAACGAGCTGCTGGGTCGTAAACCATGGCTTATCAAAGTAGATCCGAAATGGTCCGATGTTTCGGTGAATCACAGTAACTATTCGGATATCATGGAAGCTTCCATTCCGCATGCATTCGAGCAATTTGAGACTGGGGTCGAAGACTGGAAGAAGTAAGACCGATTTAAACGAAAAGCCCGCTCCTGGAGCGGGCTTTTCTTACTGTATAAGGTTCTTTCCGAGTTTCACTATACCTTAGCGGAGACATGTCATGCTATAATTGGAATTGTAATATTTTGTCGATTTTAGTTGAATAGATTGTGATTTGTATGAGTAAAATGGGAACCGGTTCGAACATAGAGAGTAGCAGGGAGGAATGAACGAGTGTCCTATTTTGATTTAAGGCTTCCAGGCACAGCGATTCAATTTCATCAGGAGCTACGTGATGCAACATGCTGAGGGTTATACTGCTGGATGATGAAAGACCCGCGTTGAAGGTGTTGAGTAAATTAATCGAGGAACATCATGCTGTGCAGGTGGTTGGAACATACACAGACCCATTGGAAATGTTTAACGAGGTAAGCAGGCTGATGCCCGATCTCGTCTTTCTGGATATTGAGATGCCGGAGATGAACGGGTTGCAAATGGCTGCCCGATTGCGGGAGCTGCGCGAGGATATCGAGATTATTTTTGTTACCGCCTATCCTCAGTATGCCTTGGATGCTTTCCGCGTAAGCGCGATAGACTACTTGGTAAAGCCGGTGGAGCCGGATATGCTGCATCGTACGCTAGAGAGAGTATTGAAGAGAAAAGGGACATCAACACCTCCTGCAGCGACTGAAACGGAACCCCGGATTGTTTGCTTTGGAGGGTTTGAAATATACGAAGGGGAACAGACGGAGCCCGTTCGTTTTCCTACCGTTAAGGCGGAAGAGCTGTTTGCCTATTTCCTGATCCACCGGAATACGATGATTTCCAAATGGACGCTGTGCGACAGTCTATGGCCGGAGGTTGCATCTACGGATAAAGTCGAACATAAATTGCATGTGAACATGCATCGGATGAAGAAAACACTGCGAGACAGCGGAATCAAAGTGCGGATGTCATCCCAGAAGGGTTTCTACCGAATGGATTGCGGCGAGATTTGCGATTACGTATTGTTTGAGCAAGCAGTGACCAATATGGCGGATGTAAAAAAAGAGACTACCGAAGCCTTAACCACAGCGTTTGATTTGTATAAAGGACCGCTCTTCGCAAATAGGGACTACGCCTGGTGCGAGGCGGAACGTGAGAGAATGTCCCGATATTTTGCCGGCCTCGCCAAGGAAATAGCCAAACGGCATTTGGAAAACGATCAACACCGGCAGTCGGCCGAAGTCCTTCTTACTTTGCTCAGCCATGTCCCTTTGGATGAAGAGGCGCATGAACTCCTTTTACGGACATATAAGATTTTACAAGATCGAACAGCGTTCTTATTCCATTATGAAAAGATGGAGAAAGCATTTTTGGAGGAGCTGGGAGCAGAGCCACCGGAATTTTTAAAGCAGATGCACGCCGATATATATTCATAGTCGTATCTTCCTTATTTAAGGCACCCAAAGGGTGCCGTTTTTATTTTTTTTCAGGGATATTTCCTGCTCATTTTCATTCAATTCTCATTTGTGATGTTACTTAATATATGTTAAGCTACAATTAAGTAACATCAATTCGGAGGGATTATCGGTGCAATATGTGAATCCGATTCGAGACATGCAGACCATTCAAGCGATGAAGGAGGAGCTGAGAAAGCACTCCATCAGAGACTTGCTGCTGTTTGTACTTGGTATTAATACGGGTTTAAATCTTGTGGATATGCTGAATCTTACGGTACAGGAAGTATGGGATGGTCAGAGCCCGAGACAGTTTTTGTTTATTAAGGACGAGAAGACAGGGGAGGAGAAGGCCTATTACTTAAACAGCAAGATCGGGGATGTTTTAAATGAGTACTTGTCCGGTAAGGATTGGAACGAGGATGATTATTTGTTTAAATCCAAGAAGGATGGAGGCCCGATTACCCGCCAGCAGGCCTACCGGATTATTAATCATTCCGCAAGGGAGATTGGGATCTCGGAGAATATCGGGACGCATACGCTGAGGAAGACGTTCGGTTACCATGCGTACCATCGGGGTATTGCCATTTCCATCATCAAGTCGATTTTGAATCATCATTCTACGGCAGAGACGCTGAAGTACTTAGGCGTGAATAAAAGCGAAGGCTTGCCTATCAAAGTAGATGTGGACTTATAAATCGAATGTCATCATCCGCCAATAAAAATAAGAAACTCCCCACATCAATATGTAGAGAGCATTGGATAACAGGTACGGAATAGACCTCTAATTTTAAATTAATTATCTGCGTCGTTCAGGTTCATTGTTGTTTGAATATCTACATTCTTCAATTCCGTAACAACCCCATCTATAACAAGAACCTGCAGCGTTTCCGCGTCTTTCATAAAGCGAAAGATACCATTATCGAAGTCCGTATCGGCTTCTTTGAAGAAAATACCTTCATATAGAGTATCTTTATCATGGTTAAAGCTGATCTGATACTGGTCTCCGTCCTGAACTAAATAGGCGCGAACACCCTTTTCATACAGTCCTTCTTCATCCCGGATATGACGGGCGACGGAAACGATGTGCAAGTCGACAAAGGGGATGTCGCGCACCAACGAATTGATAATCGACCCCTTCGTAATTTGTTCCCATCGGCTATGCGCCGTCTGGCCCAAAATGATTTGCGTAACCTGATGTTCTCTGGCTACTTCGGCAATGACCTTGGACACGGGACGGTGTTCGTTATCCTTCATTATGAATTGAGCCGTAGGGTGGGAA
The DNA here is from genome assembly GCF_018101095.1 of Paenibacillus sp. Marseille-P2973. Taxonomy (NCBI): domain Bacteria; kingdom Bacillati; phylum Bacillota; class Bacilli; order Caryophanales; family Paenibacillaceae; genus Paenibacillus; species Paenibacillus sp. Marseille-P2973. The sequence continues at coordinate 352,301 of NZ_JAGQEH010000005.1, read as the reverse complement.
TGGGCGAACTCTTTCCATTTCTCGATATAAAAAGTTTTCTCGGCATCCAATTCATCAAACGGCTTCGGATCAATGGTCAAGACATAGAGCGGAGCCTGGAGCATATTGGCGATTTTGCAGCCGCGCTTGAGTAATCTTTCTCCGTTCGGCCCATAATAAACGCAGACAAGTATGCTCTCATTGAACAGATTATCCATTTTAAATCATTCACCTCAAGGTTAATAATGGAGCTTATTTAAACTATGTAAGACTATAGTAGAAGTCACCTCAAGAGTCAAACGGTATTTAAGAGGATTTGATTGGTTAGCGAGGAGGAGTGCGGTGAATACAATATATCTCTTTATTTTTCTGCCGTTTATCTTTGCGTGTATTGTTCCCTTTTTGTATAAATATTTGAACCGCCAGGTTCATACAGGCTGGTTCGTGCTAGTTGTCCCATTATCTATCCTGATCTATTTGCTGCGATTTATACCCGCTGTTTCATCCGGAGAGACTTTTGAATATACGTTCTCCTGGATTCCGTCTTTCGGTATTCATATCACGTCCTATGTCGACGGTCTTGGCCTGCTGTTCGGTCTGCTGATTTCCGGCGTCGGAGCTCTGGTCATACTTTATTCTATTTTTTATATGTCCAAGGTACGGGAAGCGCTCCATAACTTCTATATTTACCTGCTGATGTTTATGGGAGCCATGCTGGGATTGGTGTTCTCGGATCACTTGTTGGCCTTTTACGGGTTCTGGGAGCTGACGAGCGTATCTTCTTTCTTGTTAATTTCCTATTGGTACGAGCGGAAAAGCTCCAGGCAAGGCGCTATGAAATCTATGCTGATTACGGTGTTTGGCGGTTTCGGTCTGCTGGCCGGCTTCATTATGCTGATCATGATGGCGGACACGTATAGCATTCGGGAATTGATTGCGAATATGGAGGTTATCCAGGGACATTCGCTGTTTATTCCTGCCATGCTATGTATCCTGTTAGGGGCCTTTACGAAGTCGGCGCAATTTCCGTTCAGCATTTGGCTGCCGGACGCGATGGAGGCGCCTACCCCTGTAAGCAGTTATCTCCACTCGGCCACGATGGTTAAAGCCGGCATTTATTTGGTGGCAAGAATGACGCCCGTCTTCGGCGGCAGCCCGGTCTGGTTCTGGCTAATATCCGGCGTCGGGATCATTACGCTGTTATATGGTTCATTGACCGCCTTGCGGCAGACGGATTTGAAGCCGCTCTTGGCCTATTCGACCATTAGCCAGCTAGGTTTAATCATGAGCCTGCTCGGGATCGGTTCCCTAGCCGTCTATTTCGGCCCCGGCGAGAGCGGAACCGTGTTTACCGTAGCTACTTTTGCGGCTCTCTTCCATTTGTTTAATCATTCTACCTTTAAAGGAAGTCTGTTTATGGTGGTCGGCATCATCGACCATGAGACAGGCCGGCGGGATATCCGCTATTTAGGCGGATTGATGCATGTGATGCCGATCACGTTCACGATTGCGCTGGTCGGTGGCCTGTCCATGGCCGGGTTACCGCCGTTCAACGGCTTTCTTAGTAAGGAAATGTTCTTTGCCGCGGTGCTCGATGTATCCAAAGCAGGCGTATTCGGCCTGAATAACATCGGTACGCTCTTCCCGATCATTGCCTGGGTAGCCAGCATCATGACTTTTGTGTACTGCATGATCTTCGTGTTCAAAACCTTCGGGGGAAAATATCATCCCGAGCGGCTGAACCGCAAGGTGCATGAGGCGCCGATCGGCATGCTGATCGCTCCGATTGTGCTTGGCCTGCTTGTTTTACTGATCTTCTTCTTCCCGAATGTGCTGGGCAAATATATCCTTGCCCCGGCATTAAGCGCAGTTCTGCCTATGATGACCGTCTCTTCTTACGATCTGAAGATCAGCGCTTGGCATGGCGTGAACTATGAGCTGCTCATGACGATCGGCGTGATTCTCCTCGGGGGCCTGCTCTATATGGCCAAGAAGCGTTGGCTCCCTGCGGCCCGTAAATTCCCGCAGAGCCTGACGCTAAATCACTTTTTCAATGAAGGATTATTAGGTGCCGAGCGATGGTCGGCTTCGTTGACCAACCGGTATATGACGGGCTCGCTGCGACACTATTTGCTCTATATTTTCGTATTCTTCGTCCTGTTATTGATGGGCTCGCTCTTATGGTTCTATGGGCTCCGTTTCGATTTCTCCAATAACGCGATGATTAGTGTGTTTGATGCCGGGCTGGTGATCTGTATGATCATCTCCGCATTAACGGTGCTATTAGCAGGTAATCGAATAGTAGCCATTGTTGCCCTTGGGGCGTTAGGCTATATGGTTTCCATGTTCTTTGTGATCTTCCGGGCTCCGGATTTGGCATTGACCCAGATGGTTGTAGAGACGGTGACCACGGTACTGTTCTTGCTGTGCTTCTATCACTTGCCGAAGCTGAAGAAAAGCATGGAACGCCTTTCGTTTAAATGGACGAATTTATTCATCTCGATCGCGGTCGGCCTGACGGTAACCGTTCTGGGATTGTCCGCGAATGGTCATAAGTTATTCGAGCCGATCACCTCGTTTTTTGAGAATTCATACAAGCTGGCCGGCGCCAAAAATATTGTAAACGCAATCCTGGTCGATTTCCGGGGCTTCGATACGATGCTGGAAATATCGGTATTAGCGATTGCCGGACTGGGTGTATACGTATTGATTCGTCAACGTTCTAAAAGGGGGAAAGAACATGAAGCAGAATGATGTCATCTTGCAAAGTGTAACACGGGTAGCCGTTGTGATCATTTTGACCTTCTCGTTCTATCTATTCATGAACGGCCATCATCATCCCGGCGGGGGCTTCATTGGCGGGCTGAGCACGGCAGCGGCGATTGTTCTTCTATATCTTTCTTTTGGCATCGATAAGGTCAGGGAGAATATCCGGATGGATTTCAAGAAACTCGCTGCCATCGGCGTGCTGATTGCCATCGGGACAGGGATGACGTCCGTCATCTTCGGTAAGCCTTTCTTGACTCAGGCGTTCGACTATTTCAATTTGCCGATTTTCGGAAAGACTGAGCTTGCGTCCGCCTTGATCTTTGATACAGGGGTTGCCTTGGCGGTTATAGGCACTGCGGTCAATATTATTCTGAGCATAAGTGAGGACCGCTAATATGGATACATTAATCGTCATCCTGGTCGGGATCTTAGTCACGATCGGCACTTATTTGATCTTATCGAGACATCTCTTGCGGATTGTCCTGGGGACATCCATCATTGGTCATGCCGTTAATCTGTTAATCATTACTTCCGGCGGGTTGAAGACAGGGGCTGCTCCGCTGCTTGGGGAAAAAATTACGGACTTCACGGATGCTCTTCCCCAAGCCTTGGTGCTGACGGCTATCGTCATCAACTTTGCCGTGACCGCATTGGTACTGGTTCTGTGCTATCGCGCTTATCAGGGCTTCGGGACCGATGATTTGGAACAGCTAAGGGGGGAGGAGCATGAATAACTTATTAATCGCGCCGGTTGTTCTCCCGTTAATCATAGGCATGGTGCTCATAATTTTTCATACCAATATCAAGCTTCAGCGGGTACTAAGCTTAATTGCCTTGCTCGCTACGACAGCCGTCTCTGTTCTATTAATCAATCAGATTCATCATCACGGGATCCAAACCTTGCAGTTGGGCGGCTGGGAGGCTCCGTATGGCATCAGTTTTGTTGGAGATATGTTCAGCGCATTGCTGCTGTTGGCCACGTCCATCGTTGCTTTATGTTGTCTGATCTATGCTTTCCCGACGATGGGCAGGAAGCAGCAGAAGCTGTACTTCTATCCGTTGTTCCTGTTCCTGGTGACGGGGGTCAACGGCTCGTTCTTAACCGGGGATCTATTTAATCTGTATGTCTTCTTTGAACTGTTCCTGGTGTCTTCTTACGTATTGATTACTTTCGGCGGGGAGAAGAGACAGCTTCGGGAGTCTTTAAAATATATCTTCACGAACATCATTTCATCGGCCTTCTTCCTGATGGGAGTTGCTTATCTATACTCGATCACCGGCACCTTGAACCTTGCCGACTTGTCTCTCAAGATAGCCGAAGTGGGTCAGGACGGACTGATCACTACCGTTGCCTTTTTATTCTTAATCGTATTCGCGCTAAAGGCGGGGCTGCTGTTATTCTTCTGGCTTCCGGGGTCCTATAGTGTGCCTCCGACGGCGATCGCCGCTATCTTTGCCGCGTTGCTGACCAAGGTAGGGATTTATGCGATCTTCCGTATGTTTACGCTGATCTTCTATCACGAACCGCAGATTACCCATTGGTTCATAGGAATATTGGCTGCGCTCACGATGATCTTAGGCGGGCTTGGGGCGATAGGCTTCTGGGATTTGAAAAAGATACTGACCTACAATGTCGTCATCAGCGTCGGATTTATTATGGCAGGTCTGGTCTCCTTAACATCTGCAGGCATCACCGGGTCGATTTATTATTTGATCCACGACATGATCATCAAGGCGCTCATCTTCCTGATCGGCGGTACGGTGATTCATTTGACCGGAACCAGCGACTTGAAGGAAATCAGCGGTTTGATCCGGCGGCACCCCGGGCTGGGCTGGATGTTCTTCCTTGCCGCACTATCGATGGTAGGCATTCCGCCGCTTAGCGGATTCCTAGGTAAAGTCTTCATTACCCGCGGTACGTTTGAGGGAGGTTACTTTTGGCTTGGGGCCATCGGGCTCGTTGCCAGCTTATTCATCCTCTACTCTATGATGAAGCTGTTCATGAATGCTTTCTGGGGTGAAATGAAGCTGAGCGAAGAGGAGGAGCTGGGGACGACGAAAGGCTTGATTCTTCCGATTGTTCTGCTCACCGTCGTCAGCCTCGCCCTCGGGATCGGAGCGGAAGGCATTGCGGGCTATGTGACCCAGGCTGCCGAGGAGTTGTTGAATCCGAGTCTCTATATTCAAGCCGTGTTTGACTAAAGGGGGAGAAGGCTATGCCCATTCAGGTTTTGCTCAATATATTCATCGCATATTTATGGATGTTTCTCCAGGATGAGACGAGTGTTCTCAACTTCATCAGCGGCTATTTTGTCGGCTTGATTATTTTATTCTTCATGCGACGGTTTTTTAAGAAGCCGTATTATTTATTTACGTTAGCGGCTGTCGGCAAGCTGTTCGTGATTTTCATCCACGAATTGTTTACTTCCTCCATCATGGTCATGAAGCATGTGCTTCAGCCCAAGCTGGATGTAAAGCCGGGGATTTTTAAGGTGGAGACCGATTTGGAAGGGGACTTGGAGATCACGCTGCTATCCTTATTGATCTGCCTAACGCCGGGCTCGGTCGTGATAGAAGTATCCACCGATTCGAAGATGCTGTATATTCATGGCCTGAATATGCCTGACTCTAAGGAATCTGTCATCAAGTCCAAATCGATTTTCGAAAAAGCAATAAAGGATGTGACAAGAAAATGATATTCGAGACAATCTTGGTTATTGCTTTATGCTTGCTGGTACTGGCGATCATGGCTAATCTGTACCGGATCGTGAAAGGGCCGTCCAGTGCGGATCGCGTGCAGGCGCTGGATTCGGTCGGCATCAATATCATTGCCAGTATCGCGGTATTCTCCGTCCTTTTTCACACGCATGCTTTCTTTGACCTGATTCTGCTCATCGGAATTTTATCCTTTATAGGGACGACCGCCTTTGCCAAATTCCTGGAGAGGGGTGTTGTCATTGAGCGGAAGCGGTGAAGTCATTGGAGCTGTCCTGATCCTGATCGGGGCGATCTTCAGTCTGATCAGCGCGATCGGGAATGTCCGGTTGCCGGATGTATATACAAGATCTCATGCTGCATCTAAAAGTTCTACGCTCGGCGTGCTGTGCGCGCTGCTTGGAACCTTGCTGTACTTTTTAATCTCCGACGGTTATTTCAGCATCCGCCTCATTCTGGGAATCTTCTTTGTATTCCTGACGGCTCCGGTGGCTGCGCATATGATCTGTCGGTCGGCCTACCGGCACCACGTGCCGATGACCGAGAGTACGGTTCAAGACGAGTTGAAGGACTATTATATGGAGAATGAGAATATGGAGTTAGATTCGGAAGATCTGACGGACGAAGTGGAGCAAGGAAGTAAACCACTACCCACAAACTGAAGCACCGGCATGAGGGCATCGGGTTCATCAGCCATAATGATGAATTCGATGCCCTTTTATTTCATTATGACTCGCTGATTAATCGATAATAATATCATGATAATTAACAATTATTTATTGATTATCGATAAATAATGTGTATAATCAAAATATCGATAAATCAAGCGAGGTGCTTTTTTGTGAAGCGAGAAACACTCTTTTTGAAGGCCGTTGTTGTTCTGATCGGGCTGCCGGTGCTTGCCTTGTGCATCTTTGGATTGCCGCAGATCGTTACGGAAGCGGCAGACTATTTTTCTCCCTATTGGGTGTATCCGGTGTTTATCGTGATTTACGTCTCGGTAATCCCGTTCTTCTTTGCCTTGGTTCAGGCATTTAAGCTGTTAAGCTATATTGACAGGAATCAGGCTTTCTCCGAACTGGCCGTCGGAACCTTAAAGAAAATTAAATACTGCGCCTTCGCCATCAGTATCCTGTTTGCGGCAAGCGAGCCTTTCCTCTATTTGATGGCCGAGAAGGACGACGCTCCGGGGATCATTGTTATCGGCTTGGTCATTATTTTCGCTTCCTTCGTGATTGCGGTCTTTGCGGCGGTACTCCAGAAGCTGCTCAAGAATGCGATCGATATCAAATCGGAAAATGACTTAACGGTCTGAGGTGAATATAATGGCGATTATAATCAATGTTGACGTGATGCTGGCTAAGAGGAAAATGAGCGTAACAGAGCTTTCGGAGAAAGTCGGAATTACAATGGCGAACCTTTCTATTTTGAAGAACGGCAAGGCAAAGGCAATTCGCTTTTCTACTTTGGAAGCAATTTGTCAGGCTTTGGAGTGTCAGCCTGGAGATATTTTGGAATACCAGAGCGAGGAATAGATCAAATCCCTATGCTACAAGAGGATGGTACGAGAGGATGTAAGTTGAAGTGAGGATGTTGACCGGGGAACGAAAGATATATCTCCTTTTGACGGATACGGGAACGGTGTTAAACCGGATGATTAAGTCTTATACCGGACAGCGCTATAATCATGCCTCTATCGCTTTTGATGCAGCTTTAACCGAGGTATATAGTTTTGGGAGAAAGACCGAGAGAAATCCTTTTATAGGAGGATTCGTGCGGGAGGATCTTCGCTCCGTTCTGTTTATGCAAGCGGATTGTGCTGTCTATTCTTTAACCGTAACCAAGGAAGAATATCAAATCATGCGTCGGTATGTTCAAGAGATCTACGTACAGAGGGAACGCTACCGTTATAATTTCATAGGATTATTTGGCGTGATGGTTCAGAAACCGGTCGTGCGAAAGCATGCTTTCTTCTGTTCACAGTTTGTGGCTTCTGTTCTGAAGAGAGGGAGGCTCCTTTATTTTGACAAAGATCCCTCCTTGCTTGAACCAAGCGAGCTGCCGTATGCCGGAAATTTTCAACTGGTCTTTGAAGGCAGGGTGAAAGACTATCAGGCAAGTCTCAACAGCGATCGTGTGCATGAATCTCCGGGGAGAAGGAAGCATTTCTTCGCGAGGCATTCGGGCGGCGAAATCACCTTTGACGTAAACAATCGGGAAGTCTTGCACCGGTAACTCCTTGATCTGTCAGCCACCGCTGATGGGTCAAGGAGTTTTGTTGATGACTATCAATATTTATTTAAAATTTGATATAATAGTTTTCCAATCAAGGAACCTGACCTGATGATTGTTTTAACCTGAATCAGGGTACGGTATGGAAAGATGAGTACATTCATATTCGGAAGGGGAGTGGACAAGTGTCCAACTTCGGGCCAAGTCTTCTAAGCAGGGCGTTTCAGTTTTTTCAGGAAATCAGTGACGTGCGATGTTAAGGGCCGTATTGCTTGATGATGAGAGACCCTCATTAAATATACTGAACAAACTGGTCAGGGAAAGAAGCGATGTACAAGTGGTCGGTGCCTACACGGATCCTTCCGAGATGCTTAGGGATGCAAAGGAGCTTGGACCGGATATCGTGTTTCTGGATATCGAGATGCCGGGGATGAACGGATTGGAGATAGCGTCGCGCATATTGGAGCTGCTGGAAGACGTGGAGATCGTATTTATTACGGCTTATCATCAGTATGCTTTGGAGGCGTTTCGCGTCCATGCGTTGGACTATTTGCTTAAGCCGGTGGAGCCGGAGTTGCTGTATCGGACCATAGATAGAGTAGTAAAAAGAAAGAAGGGTAACGTCGCTGCAGTGTCAGAATCAGGACAAGCTCCTTCCCGCATCGTATGCCTCGGAGGCTTCGAGGTGTACCCGGCAGAGCAAACGGAACCCATCCGCTTCCCTACCGCCAAGGCGGAAGAGCTATTTGCCTATTTACTGGTCCATCGAAACACGAATATTTCAAAGTGGACTCTTTGCGACAGTCTGTGGCCGGGAATTATATCTTCGGAGAAGCTGAATCAAAATCTGCATATGGCCGTGTACCGGATGAAGAAGACGTTGAGGGATGGCGGGATTGGCGTGCGTATCTCTTCCCAGCGCGGGTTCTACCGGATGGAATGTGATGCTCCGTGCGATTACGTGATGTTTGAGCAAGCCGCTGTCGATATAAATGAGTTGAATCCTCGCCAGGTTGAGGTGGCAACAAAGGCCATTCAACTGTATAGGGGGCCGCTTTTCGGAAGCCGCGATTACCCGTGGTGCGAGGCGGAGCGGGAGAGGATGTCCCGATACTTTGCGGGTCTTGCAAAAAAAGTCGCCAGATGGCATTTTGATCAGGGCCATTATCATGAGACGATTGAACTTCTGCTGTCGGTGCTCTACGATGTACCCTTTGATGAGGAAGCCCATGAGATTCTCCTGAGAACCTATATAGGGTTGCAGGATCGAACAGCCTTTTTATCACATTACGAGAGAATGAAGGCGGAATTCATAGAAGAGTTGGGTGTGGAGCCTCCGGCAACGTTAAAGCAGCTATATATGAATATGCGTCTATATTAAGGATTTCGACCTCCGAATGGGGGACGGAGTCCTTTTTTTGCATTCCTATGTGGGTATTCCGCAGCATAGTGTTCGTTGATTCAAAATAGTTCATCTCGGAAATTGTCGAATGTTAGCGAATTGTGAGAATTAGTGATTAATATCATAGAGAATATGAAGGAGGAGAGCAATGTAGGATGGATGAAACTAGAAAAAAATTGAGGAAATGGTCGATTATTATGGCTGTAGTGCTTGTTACGAGTACGATGCTGGCTTGCTTTGCATGGTTGCAGAGTGGAGTCAAAGCGGCTGGCGGAGGTACAGGCACGGCAGATGATCCGTATATTATTACGACGGCAAGCGAGTTAGCGAGTATGCTAAATAATCTAAATGCTTACTATAAACTCGGCAAAGATATCGATCTGAGCGGATTTTCGAATTTTGAACCGATCGGTTTCGATGGCAACCCGTTTACGGGCGGGTTCGATGGGGCTGGCTATACGATCACCGGGTTGAAAGTTAATTTGCCTGGCGAACAATATGTAGGCTTCTTCGGTTATGTCGGCTACGGAAGCAAAATTAAGAATGTAAAATTGCAGAATGTACAAGTAAAAGGATCGAGTATGGTTGGCGGTCTCGCCGGGCAGAGCGACGGGGACATCAGCAATAGTTATGTTGTTGGTACAGTTACAGGAGTACAGGATGTCGGCGGCCTGATCGGAAAAATGGACGGGGGCACCGTGAATACCAGCTACGCAAGCGGTAGTGTAACGGGGACAGGTAATGTCGGCGGATTGGCGGGATCGACCAATTACGGCAATATCCAAAATAGCTACGCCGATAACACTGTGTCAGGCACCAGTAATGTCGGCGGTCTCGTCGGATTGAACGGGGGCCCGATCAAAAATAGCCTGGCTGTCGGCAGGGTGACCGGAGCTAGCGATGTTGGCGGTTTGGTCGGAAAGAGTACTTACTCGGGCGTTCAAAACAGCATCTATGACAAGGAAACGACCGGACAAAGCGACGATAATAACAAAGGAATGCCGTTTACTACGGCTCAGATGAAGGACCCCTCCTTTGTTAAGATCTTCTATTGGGATTTCGACACGATCTGGTCCATCGCGGTTAACGAATATCCTAAGCTGCGCGTTTTTCAAACGAGTTATACGTTGACCTACGACGGCAACGGCAACACGACAGGCACGTCACCAGCCAGTGTCAGTAATCCCGAGAGAGTTGCCGTACCGGTTCCGGGCAATCCCGGTAATCTGACGCGCGACGGGTATATGTTTGTCGGATGGAATACGAAACCGGACGGAAGCGGTACGAAGTATGACGAAGGGGACAACCTTGTAATGGGTGCCTCCAACTTTACGTTATATGCGCAGTGGACGGCAGCCATGGCGGGTTCAGGTACGGTAGATGATCCGTACATCGTAACGACGGCAACGCAGTTCGATGCAATTCGTGTGAATACGAGAGCTTTTTATAAACTTGCAAACGACATCGATTTGGGGTCCTATACGGATCACTGGAAACCGATCGGGGTACCGGGGATGTACAAAGATTTTGCCGGGGGCCTTGATGGTAATGGACATGTAATCAGCGGGGTAAAAGTAAACGTTAGTACTAATTTTGCCGGTTTGTTCGGCATTCTCGGCCAAGGCGGCCAGATCAGTAACGTCCGTGTGGAGGATGTACAAGTCCAGGGGACCCAATACGTGGGCGGTCTGGTCGGATCAAGTAACGGTATTATTACAAACAGCAGCGTAGAGGGCACCGTATCGGGAACCGGCAATTACGTCGGCGGATTAGTCGGGATGAACAGCCGGGCTTCCGTTAGAACAAGTTACGCCAGTGGGTCCGTGAGCGGAGCCTCCTATGTCGGCGGTCTGGTAGGAAGCAGCGAGGGATATTGGCCTGATTATCCTGAAATCAGCAACAGCTACGCGATGGTCACCGTTACGGGGACAGGGGATTACGTCGGCGGTATGGCAGGAAGAAGCATGGGGAATGTCACCAACACCTATGCAGTCGGCCAAGTGACTGGAAACGGCTCGCATGTCGACGGCCTGCTGGGAACCAATCAATATTCGCTTGCTCAAAGCGTGTATAACGTAGAAGTCGCCGGACCCGGTCCATTCGCGCAAGTAGGACAGCCGACGACGACGGCCATGATGAAGGTGAAATCTACCTACTACGGCTGGGATTTCAGTAACATTTGGTCGATCGACGAAGGATATACCTACCCGATGCTGCGTGCGTTCCAAGCGCCATCTAGCGTTATTTATAACGGCAACGGCAGCCTGGAAGGCACGGTACCTACGGACAGCAACCGCTATCCGGAAGGCAGTCCGGTTACCGTGTTGGACAACTCCGGAAACCTGAAGCGCAACGGTTATGTGTTCACGGGCTGGAACACGAAAGAGGACGGCAGCGGACAAGCGTATGCGGGAGGAGACCAATTCAACATGGGACCGGCCAACGTTACGTTATATGCACAGTGGAGCGAGCTTACTTATACCGTTGCCTCCCTGGGAGATCAAAATTTTACGGAACTGAAGGCAGGTTATGCGCCTGGAAGTCAAGAGACGAAGTCCGTAACCGTTACCCGGACAGGGACTGGGGACTTGGCCAATCTAAGTGTGAGCCTTAACGGTGTGGATGCGGATAAATTCGTGGTTACCGTACCGGTTTCTACTACTTTGAATGATGGAACTCCCGCTACAACGTTTACCGTGAAGGCGAAAGACAATTTGATTCCGGGAATCTATAGTGCGACGGTTAAGGTCTCGGCGGATCGGATGACGGATGTTACCTTTACGGTGAATCAGGCCGTCAAGGCAAAGGCGATATTGAAAGGCGACGCCAATGGCGACGGATTGGTTACTCCAGCCGACGCCCTAATGATTACACAATATTTGAAGGGCAAGATTACTTTGACGGACGATCAATTTAAAGCTCTGGATATGGATGATAATCAAGTTCTGGATAATACGGATGTTCAAATGATTATGGCGATTTACTTGGGAGGGGCAGGAAAATGATACATCGCATCCATGGCAAGGCTAATTATTTCAGACAAACATTCCTGGTGTTTACGGTATTGTGCTTGCTTTTGGTTCCCTTCCGTTCTGTTGTTCTGGCTCTTCCGGCCTCTCCGGTATCGGTTGAGGTGGGCGCCGTCTCGGGAGCTCCGGGAGATACCGTGGATGTTCCGGTTACTATCGATCCGGGGGATGAAGAAGTTTTGGGATATGATCTGGATCTGAATTACGATAGGAATGTCCTTGAACTCGTATCTCAGAATGCGGTGACATATGAAGTGGACTCTCTTTCCTCACAAATGGACAACAATATGGATGGAACGTTCAAGGTATTCGCACAGTACTTTGGTGAGAGTATGTCTTTCCTTGAAGGAAAGCAAAAGGTCTTTGTTATTCATTTTAAAATAAAGGAAAATGCACCGCTTGGTGAATCAACTATCGGTATACCTTCCGGAACTTATACGGATAATGATGCATTTTGGAGCAATATCACACAATTGAATTCCGGTACGGTAACGGTGGGTTCAACGCCTACAGTTAAAGTTGGCATCGGAACCGCATCCGGGGTCCCGGGAGAAACGGTGAATGTGCCGGTATCTATTCTGGAATCAACGGGTTCAACCGGAGCTTATGGAATGCAGCTGGACTATGATCCGGACGCGCTTGAAGTGGAGAATGTCACGGGAGAGACCGGTGATCATTTCATGTTCGGACAAGATGGTGAGGAAGGCTGGGTGAAGGTGGCATGGGTGGATGCCGAAGGCGGAGATCATGCGCTTGAAGCAGGTGATCCCCTGTTTCATGTAACCTTCAAGATTAAAGAGAATGCTCAGGTAGGCGATACAGCGATTACCGTGGGTAATCAGAGCGACCCGGATCACTTAACCTTTACGGATATCCACTCAGGAGAAATGGAAAAAACCGTGGTTGACGGCAAGGTAACGGTAAATGCACCGACGAACGCGGAGGCTCCCGTAATTTCGGGTCAGCCGCAGGACCAAACTGTGAGCATAAACGGCATAGCTGACCTTAGCGTGTCGGCAACGGCCAGCGGCGCGTTGAGCTACCAATGGTACAGCAATACGACGAACAGTACGGTAGAAGGTACGATGCTGACAGGCGCGACGAACGCTACGTTCACCGCACCTACGGGTACGACGGGTACGACGTACTACTATGTGGAAGTGACCAATACCGATCCAAGCATGACCGGCCAGACGTCGGCCACTGTGACAAGCGCGGCAGCAAAAGTGAGTGTTAATGCGCTGACAAATGCAGAGGCTCCTGTGATTTCGGCTCAGCCACAAGACCGGACCGTGAGCATAAACGGCATAGCTGACCTGAGCGTAACGGCATCCGCCAGTGGTGCATTGAGCTATCAATGGTACAGCAATACGACGAACAGTACGGTAGAAGGTACGCCGCTTACAGGCGCGACGAACTCTACGTTCACCACACCTACGGGTACGGTGGGCACGACATATTACTATGTGGAAGTAACCAATACCGATGCAAGTATGACCGGCCAAAAGTCGGCAACCGTAACGAGCTCGGTTGCAAAAGTGAGTGTTAATGCGCTGACAAATGCGGAGGCTCCTGTGATTTCGGCTCAGCCGGAAGACCGTACGGTGAGCGTAGGCGGCATAGCTGACCTGAGCGTAACGGCATCCGCCAGTGGTGCATTGAGCTATCAATGGTACAGCAATACGACGAACAGTACGGTAGAAGGTACGCCGCTTACAGGCGCGACGAACTCTACGTTCACCACACCTACGGGTACGGTGGGCACGACATATTACTATGTGGAAGTAACCAATACCGATGCAAGTATGACCGGCCAAAAGTCGGCAACCGTGACGAGCTCGGTTGCAAAAGTGAGTGTTAATGCGCTGACAAATGCGGAGGCTCCTGTGATTTCGGCTCAGCCGGAAGACCGTACGGTGAGCGTAGGCGGCACAGTCGACCTGGGCGTAACGGCATCCGCCAGCGGTACGTTGAGCTACCAGTGGTACAGCAATACGACGAACAGCACGACGGATGGAACTCCGCTGGCAAGCGCAACGAGCGCAACGTACTCCGCACCGACGGATATTGCCGGAACTACGTACTATTATGTCGTAGTGACCAATACTGACTTGAATATGACTGGCCAGAAGATGGCTGAGGTAACAAGCTCTATAGCACAAGTGACTGTCAATACACTCACGAATGCGGAAGTCCCAGCCATCTCGGCCCAGCCGGTAGACCGGACGGTGAATGTGGGCGGCACAGCCGACCTTAGTGTAACGGCAACGACCACGGGCAACGGCATACTGAGCTATCAATGGTATAGCAATACGAGTAACAGTACGACAGACGGTACGCTGCTGACAGGCGAGACGAATGCCATGCTCTCAGCACCGACAGGAACAGCGGGAACAACATACTACTATGTTGTAGTGACCAACACCGATTTGAGCATGACCGGTGAGAAGACGTCTTCGGCAACGAGCTCCGTTGTCAAAGTGACCGTAACACAACCGGATCTTGAAACGCCTGGAACTGGAGGGCCTGGGGAAACAGGAGGAACAGGAGGAACAACTGCACCATCCGTACCGACCGTACCTTCCGTGCCAACCCCATCCAAACCATCAACCCCGAATACAAACGTAGAAGTTTGGGTTAACGGCAAGGTTGAGAGCGCGGGTACAGCCCAGACAACTCAAATCGGCGATAAGAAAATGGTTGCGGTGACTGTAGATCCGAACAAACTGGAAGAAAAACTGTCCAAGGAAGGAAAGGGAGCGACTGTAACCATCCCGATCCTTGGAGAATCCAATATTGCGGTTGGCGGGTTAAATGGCCAAATCGTTAAAAACATGGAGAATCAGCAAGCCACTCTCGTCATCCGGACGAATGACGCTTCCTACACTCTGCCTGCTTCCCAGATCAATATCGACGCTATTTCTGCACAGATCGGCAGCGAAGTTTCCTTGCAGGATATTAAAGTACAGGTGAAGATTGCTGAACCTGCAGCAGAGATGGTTAAGCTGGCGGAGTCGGCATCCGAGAAAGGAACCTTTGAACTGGTTGTTTCTCCAGTCGAATTTTCCATCACCGGCACATATGGCGGTAAGACCATTGACGTAGCCAAATTCAATGCCTATGTGGAACGGACGATCGCCCTTCCTGAAGGGGTCGACCCTTCAAAGGTGACCACAGCTGTAGTTGTTGAACCGGATGGCACAGTGCGTCATGTACCTACGCAAGTCACTGTAGACGGCGGGAAATATTACGCTAAGATCAACAGTTTGACGAACAGTACGTACTCTGTCATCTGGCATCCGATTACTTTCCAGGACGTTGAGCATCACTGGGCCAAAGAGGCCGTCAACGATATGGGATCCCGCATGGTCATTAGCGGAGTGGGTAATGGGCAGTTTAACCCCGACAAAGAGATTACCCGTGCAGAGTTTGCAGCAATTATGGTTCGCGGACTCGGACTAAAAGCGGAAAACAATGCAGTTTCCTTCTCCGACGTAAAATCGGCGGATTGGTATAGCAGTTTTGTAGGCACCGCCCAATCGTATAACCTGATTAACGGTTTCGAGGACGGAACCTTCCGTCCGACGGAAAAAATCACTCGGGAACAAGCGATGGTGATTTTGGCCAAAGCAATCAAGCTGACAGGGTTGAACAACAGCCTTCAAAGTTCCGATAATGAGGAATTGCTGGGCTCCTTTAAGGATTCAAGCGTCATTTCTTCTTGGGCTGCAGCAAGTATTGCCGACTGTTTGCAGGCGGACATTGTCTCGGGACGCAGCGATCTGCGCCTCGATCCTAAAGCGCCTGTATCCAGAGCGGAGGTCGCAGTCATGGTACAACGGCTGTTAGAGAAATCCGGTCTTATCTAAAAGATTCGAAAAAGAAAAATAAGCTGCCCAGGCAGCAAAAAAAAAGCATCGGCCAAAGGCCGGTGCTTTTTTATTTGAGTGTTTTGCAACATTCGTTTTCAATAATTTTTATCACTTTGTTATTTCAGTACATTGACAATTATGATAACAAATAATAAAGTGTGGATACTAAAATGAATAATTTTAGTAAAACGCCTCGCTTTTTGTAACCGTTTTATTTGTATGGATAGGAAAATTTGTTATGAAGGGGGTGGTTTCCGACGACGAAACTTGTTACACGCCGTTAATCCTCAAAAGCATTAATTCTTCGTCCTACAACATTCCCATTCTCAGCATGAATGAACTCCAGCTTGAACCTTCCGTCTGCAACTGTGATTTCAGCAGAAGTATTGCAGCTTTTCCATCACGTTTACAATGACCTAATGCAACCTACACTCCACCATCGTCAATTGCCTTTTAAAAAAAAGATAGCGCTTTCTTTTGAGGATCTTATGCAAGGGGGAAATTAGCGAGGCTTCGATTTGAATTTTAAATATCCGAATAGGAGGTCTATTCATGAAAAAGATTTTAGCCTGCATGCTCATCTTTGGAATGATATTTAGCGTGATGCCGTCCATGAGCGTTAAGGCTGCAACCAATGTGGCTCTGAATAAAACCGCAACGGCAAGCTCGGTAGAGGACAACGATAAAACCCCGGACAGGGCGTTTGACGGAAATACTTCAACCAGATGGTCGTCCAATTATTCCGATCCGCAATGGATCAGCGTTGATCTCGGTGCAGTTACGGAGATTAACGGTGTTTTGCTGAACTGGGAGACGGCCTATGGCAAATCGTATCAGATTCAAACGTCCATGGATAATAATCAATGGGACACGGTGTATGCTACAACCTTGGGAGACGGCGGCATCGACTCCATTTCTTTTGATGCAAAATCCGCTCGATATGTAAGAATGTACGGGACAGAAAGAGGAACGCAATGGGGATATTCCCTTTGGGATTTCCAAGTGCTTGCGGGAGGCGGGGAGCCGGAAATACCGCAGAATGATATTGTATCCGGTACGATATATAAACTTACAGCCCAGCATAGCGGAAAAAATTTGGAGGTAGCCGAGGGTGCTGCGGCAGAGGGGGCCAATGTGCATCAATGGACCGATAACAACCTGCCCCGGCAACAGTGGAAAGTCATCGATGTCGGAAATGGATACTACCAGTTGATCTCTCAAGCCAGCGGCAAGGTGTTGGAAGTAGCGGGATCGCAGAGCAATGACGGAGCAAATGTTCAACAATGGAGCGCCAGCGGCCAGTCGAATCAGAAGTGGAAAATTACGGACGTGGGCGGCGGATATTATAAGCTGATCGTTCAGTCCAGCGGCAAGGCTTTGGATGTAGTCGGTGGCTATACGCAAGATGGGGCAAATGTCCAGCAATGGACCGACAACGGGAATCCCCAGCAGAAGTGGAAGTTTACGCCGGTTACGACAACGACGCCGGATACGACGGCACCTACCGTGCCTGCTAATCTTTTGAGCACCGCAAAAACCGATACGACTGTGAGCCTGTCATGGACAGCTTCTACCGACGATGTAGGTGTGGCTGGTTATGATATCTATCAAGGAACGACATTGGCAGGCTCGAGTACGACTACAAGTTTTACAGTAACAGGACTGACGGCGAACACGGCATATAGCTTTACGGTAAAAGCCAGGGATGCCGCCGGAAATGCATCATCCGCAAGCAACCCGCTAACGATTACAACGAACCCTGCCTCGTCAAACAACACAGGATTTTATATTGAAGGCACGACGCTTTATGACGCTAACGGGAATCCTTTTGTGATGAGAGGCGTGAATCATGCGCATACCTGGTACAAGGATCAGCTCTCCGTAGCTATTCCCGCTATTGCTGCAACCGGAGCCAACACGGTAAGAATCGTTCTTTCGGACGGACAGCAGTGGACCAAGGACAGTCTTTCCGCGATCCAGAGCATCATTACTTTATGCGAACAAAACAAGTTAGTCGCGGTGCTTGAAGTCCATGACGGAACGGGCTCGGACAGCCAGGCGGTACTGGACAACATCGCGAATTATTGGATTGAAATGAAAAGCGCATTGATCGGAAAAGAAAAGACGGTCATCCTGAATATAGCGAATGAATGGTATGGAACCTGGGATGGAGCAGGATGGGCCCAAGGCTACACATCCGTAATCCCGAAGCTTCGCAATGCCGGCATTAAGAACACTATTATGGTAGACAGTGCAGGGTGGGGGCAATATCCGCAATCGGTATTCGATTACGGGACTCAGGTATTTAACTCGGATCCGCTCAAAAACACCATGTTCTCAATCCATATGTACGAATATGCAGGAGGTAACGCAACCACCGTTAAGAACAATATCGATAATGTCTTGAACAAGAACCTCGCGCTCGTCATCGGTGAATTCGGAATCAAGCATACGAACGGTGACGTGGATGAAGCGACGATTATGAGCTACAGCGAGGAGAAGAATGTCGGTTATCTCGGATGGTCATGGAAAGGAAATGGCTCAGGGCTGGAGTATCTCGACATGTCGAATGATTGGGCGGGTACCAGCTACACCGAGCAAGGCAATGCCATCATCAACGGCCCTCATGGCATAAAGGCCACGTCGGAGATCAGCTCGGTTTTTGGCGGCGGAACCTCCGACAACCAGGCACCGTCACAGCCTAAGAACTTGTCGGGCTCATCGCCAACCTATTCTACCGTAGCGCTCACCTGGACGGCATCGACAGATAATGTAGGAGTCACCGGCTATAACGTGTACAAGGATGGAGCATTAGTGGACATCACCACTTCGACTACCTATACGGTTACAGGGCTAAAAGCCAATACAAACTATGCCTTCACCGTAAAAGCGGTCGATGCCGCAGGCAATTTATCCGAGGCGAGCAACCAGGCAAGTGTAACGACGATTAACAGCAACGACCAAACTGCTCCCACTGCGCCGTCTGGCTTATCCGTAGTTCCCGGCATCACAACCGCCCGCCTGTCGTGGACGGCATCGACGGATGACATTGGCGTAGCAGGTTATTATGTATACAACAATGGAACCTCTCTCGTCGGTACGACTGCCGCAACTAGTTATACAGCTTCCGGGTTGGAAGGGAACACAGCTTATACGTTCACGGTAAAAGCTTTTGACGACGCAGGGAATGTATCTTCAGCGAGTAATGCGGTTACGGTGACCACCGGCGATCCGGGACAGCTTCAGCCTATGGATCCGGGAATCATCGACGACTACTCGGAGTGGTTTGTAGGAATCAACGGGGATGATGAGCCGACAACTCCTACCGTAGCACAGCTCGCTCCACTTGAGAACGGCGGGTTAAGCATGAGCTTCAACCTTCAGGCCGAGAACTACCCGAGCATTCAACTGGATCCAAGCCCGGCGGCGAATTGGAGTTCGTATACCAATATGAACCTCATCCTGACCAATCCCAACCCGGTTGAAATTCAGCTTCAGCCGATCGTAAAAGATGGGGCCTGGAAGTGGGTGGAACTTGGACAGTATATTAAAATTCCTGCAAAAACGACCTTGATGGCCACGGTTCCTTTAACGGCGCTGACGAATAAGGAGGTGAACCGGATTATTTTTAGAGTTCAAGGAGGAGGCGGCAATCTGGTAGGGGGTCTTCAACTGCATTCCGTAAGCTTTGATTTGCCGGCCGGTGCCTATGCGGCTGAGATTGCGGAAATGAACCGCCCCAAGACGGCAAGCTACTATCCTTGGAACTTTGTGGATTCGGCTTTTACGGGGAGCATTTCAAGCGGGTTAAATGGTGAAACCATCTATGTAAATTACGCTGCTACCTTAAGCGACAGCATATCAGCCGGAGTCGCTACCGAAACCAGGCCCGGCCTTGGAAAAGGAGATGACTGGTCCAGCTATGGAAGCGTGTCCTGTACCCTGACGAACACAGGAACCAAGCCGATCCATGTTTCGTTGGTATTGCGGACCGGCACTGATTGGATCTGGGAAGAGACGGGGGGCCAAACCGCAACCGATCCTTCCGTCGAACGGGTCATCGGGGCCGGGGAATCCATCGACGTGGAATATGCATTCAATGCCCCCATCTGGAAATCAAAAACCACGAACTGGGTAAATAATGCGCCGCTCTCGGACCCAACCGACATCCGGGCCATCGAATTCAAGGTATATGCCGGAACCGGGGAGAGCGTGACCGCGGGTACACTGAACATTACGAACTTCCAGGTGAATTTCTAAAGTAAAAGTATCAACCGCGTCTGCCGTACCGGAGAATGGGGCAGAGCAGGAAGAACCCTTGGCCTATGAGGCCAGGGGTTCTTGTATTAGCGACATTTTAAAGGTGGGTTCTGTCATCAAATTGTTCTACATCTGTTAAGGGCTTTATTAATGTCTGCTACTTGGAATTATTGAGGTACGTCAACACAAGGAGAGCATTTATTTTGAAAAAAAAATTGAATTAAATAGGATATTAAGCATAGTCATACATGAGAAATTGGGCGTATATTTACAAGTAACAATGACTCACCAAATTATATAAATTACTTTACCGGCTCTCCAATTCGGATATCTTATCAAGTTGTTCATTTATCCAGTTGATTGCTATTTCACCCTTGTCTTCTATTACAACACCACGCTGACTTTTGTACTGAAAGTTTTCTCTTGCCCAAACTAATATTATCTTTACAAACTCCACCGTTTCAATTTTGCATACACTGTCCTCCTCATCCTCTTCTGCAAAAATATCTTCAATAATTGTAAAATGCTTGTCAGAATTTATTAAATTTACATTTCCTCCACCTTCATAGGAAGTTATCTTTCCTTTTAGCAATTCGAGTAGTTTACTCACTTCTTCTTTAATAACAGCGAAGTCCCCAAATATATCTGAGCCCAAAGAATTATTGATCAGATAACCATTCTTCAATGACTTGTCTACACTAAAATCCAAAATGACTTCATTATACTCCTCATTATATTCAGGTATATAAAAGTACTTAATCATGTTTTTAACTCCATTCTCCTTAGTACAACGGGTATGCAGAGGTGATTTTTCCATTTTTAATAACAAATTCAATTTTCATTCCTGTACTTGCAGTTCCTCTATATCTATTATTCTTGTGAACCATCTTGTTGTTGAAGGCGATATTTATTTCGTCAATAACTTGTTGAGGTGTCCAATCCTTTGGAAAAAAAGTAGACTTTGCACTTTTCGGTATTCCGTCCACCTCTATATTTGCCCTATATACCCCATACTCATTAGGAGGGTCGATAGTTCCAATAACTTTTCCCTTACTGCTTGGCATACCTTCATAATGAAATCCAACTGCTTGTCCCTTAATAATTTCACCCTCGAAAATATGATCTACTGCATTACTAGTTGTTCCTTTTTTAAAGTCATCTGTATTTTTAAAATTTTCGAGTTTCCAACTATTATTCCCCGCCCCCGCCGCCTTCCCAGACAAATCCCCAGGCTTCTTCGGGCTCCCCCCGGAGCTATCTCCGTCTCCATCCATAAATACTTGCCGATACTGGAGTTGGTTTACTGAAGGACTAGAAGTCTGCTGCTTAGAGCTATTGTTGGGAATACCGTCAACAGAAGGTCCCGTGGTGGCAAGATTCGTTCTCGAACCCCAGTTCCAGAGATCTTTACGCATGTCTTGAAAAAACTTACGTAGATCCGCCGCAGGCAGAGCTGGCAGCTTCACCTTTAATTTGTTGCTAGGCAGCGTTTCAGACGCTATGTCAGGTGTCTTCACTTTTGGCATTCCTGGGCTTCTTCGCGGAACTACGCTTGGTGCGCCGGCGCCATAACCGCCCGCCAGGTCTGATTGGGCCTGTTCATAGGTAGGAGTGAGGATATACAGACTGTTTACTGCAACCTCTTCGGTCCCAGCATCCCGGAGCGCTTGGGCGATTTCCATCTTTCGTTCATTCGAGAGCTGCTGGCCGAGCCAATAATCGAGATTGCCGATTTGTTCAGCTCCGTGCTCGATTCTAAGGGCTAGGGTCAAAGAGACATAATAGAGCTGGAAGTCCGCCGTGCTGCTTTCCTGTCGCTTCTGGTTATAATATTCTACGGCCTTTTCCAGGATCCTGTCCGCATCTTTTCTTTCCGCTTCCATTCTTTTGATAGCGGACTCGGCGTATCCATAGGTAAGATGGACCCATGTGCGGTATGGATTGTTCAAAAGCCCGGCGGCAATCATTAATCGCAGTTCAGGTTCTTCCGGCATGGGTGAAGCATCGTGCTTCAGCGGATTATATTGGCATGCCGTTAGCGGTGAGCCCGAATAATGGCCACTCAGATTGACGTTAGCTCCAAACCATTTTTCGGAGACGCCCAGTTGCTTTAGTTTCTCTCTTTGCTCCCTAACGTACAGTCTTGCTGATTCCATATAGGGTCCATTGCCGTAGGTTTTGTAAATGGCATATGCCCGTTGGCTGCGTGCGATGTTCTCAAAGGCTTCGGCAATCTGTATCAGTTCCAGCCAAGCGCGTTCCTTTTCGGTCCAATCTCCTGACTCCATCTGCCGTAGAAGGTGAGATATCCGCTCGTCTTCTTTTACATGCTCTAGTCTTTGCAAGAGAGGTGCTCCTGTTACTAACATCAGGGGCTGTTGAACAAACCGCTTGAATGTATCCTTCCAGTTAAGCGTCTCTGTCCCGGCGTTTCCCATTGATGGCCTACTCCGGATAACATTGCTTTTGCCTGATTTCAACAACCCAGTCTCCCAGCCGGTTATCGTGAATTTGACTGTTCTCTTTAACATCAAGGTCGTTTTTTTCTCTATTTCGGCATATTGGGCAGATACCTTACGAAGTGACTTCTCTTTCTGATCTAGTTGGTTGCTTATACTCCTGGATAGATTAAATACCTCTTCGAGGAGACGTTCTGTTTCATCTATAGTTGTTTGAACGCTTCTCGATTCAGAGTAGTCGCGCCTCAGATTCTCTGTCATTACTTTTAATTCCCGTACTAGTCCCGGCACCCGATCCTCTATGTTGAGATTCATCCGCTTCATTTGATCGGCCAGATTCATAATCCGGTCAAGATCTACTTTCACACTGGGTTCACCGTCCAATCCGACAAGAGTATCTATGTGGGTATTCTAGCAATATAAATAATTGGAATCAATATCATTAAGAGGTTTATTTACCCAAATTTGATTGTCTATGGAATGAGTTGTTTGTATAATAGCAAGAGTTGGATTAGGGAAATATTACCTTTAAAGGGGATGTCTATTCATGAAACTGAAAAAAGTAGGATTCATTCTTATGTCTCTTATTCTTATGTTGACCGTACTTCCAGCTCTGTCTTCGGCAGCCCAGTTGCCCTTACGCGTGGAGGTGGATGGGGAGAAGATTATTTTCCCAGATGCTCAGCCTTTTGCGGACAAGAATAGCCGGGTGCAAGTGCCCGTGCGGTTTGTGAGTGAGGCACTTGGCGCAAAAGTGGACTGGAATAGCAAGGCCCAGAAAGTAACGGTAAGCCTGGAGGGTAACCAGATTGTACTCACTTTGGGCAAAAAAAGTTACACGGTCAACGGTAAAACCAAGCAAATGGATACCGTGGCGCTCCGGAAATCGAGCAGAACATTCGTGCCGCTGCGGTTTGTGAGTGAGGCGCTAGGAGCGGAGGTCAAATGGGACTCCTTGAATTACATCGTGGAAATACATACGGGAAGCGGATCAACAGGCTCGACAACAGGTGAAGATACTGGTAATGCAGAGAAACCAACAACATGGGAGGAATTTGAAGCTAGCAGAAATGTGGAGGGAAAGAGCGAGAAACTGAAGGTAGAAGGGTTTAGTTTTAATAATATTTATAAGTCGGGTTTGGGGGTGTTTAATGATGGTTACGATCCTAAAACCAAAAAGGGAGCTGTTCTACGAATTTCTATAAGTTTTGGGTTTGTAAACGATGACCCTGATCAACAGAAAAAAGATGCTGAGGAGATCATTAGTCAGAGAATAGATCCAAAAACTGTTGATTCTATAATGGCCTATGTTAAACAAAAGGAAAAAGAGGAGGATAAACTGGAGGAAAAGACATTTCAGGATGATACCTTTAAAATAGTCGTTAAATCAAAAACATATGGTGATATTCTTATTTATGTTTGGTTTAAGTAGGTGAAATCGTGAAGAGGTATAGCCTTCTATTTCTAATAATGATAATCTTATTCGGCTTCTTACCACAAGGAAGAGTGTACTCCCAAGAGGAGAACACTTTGTTGGATTATCTTAAAACGCTTACCCCTGAGCTTGTGTTGCAACGAGCAAACGAAGATATGAAAGAACTGTACGGATTGAAAAATTATTATCCTGTCAAGACGGATAACGGCTCTTTTAATGCTGCCCTAGTACAGAAACAAATAAACGATGCTATTAAGAATCCGGAAAATTTCTCTGGGTTTGATATTGTCTATGGAACCAGTCATGGAACTCCTATCGTTCATCATGGGCAGCACATGACCAGGTATTCCGGATACAATAAGTTTGGTGATCCGGTATCCACGGATGGGTTTCCCTGGGACGCGGGTTGGAGTGGTGTACAGATTCATAACTTTCAATTAATACCTTCACCACGAGTAGATAATGTAGATGATTATAAATTCGATGATTTTCCATCGAATTTCACCGGTCAAATCACGGATAAGTTCAAAGAACTCAATCCCAAGCTTCACTTCGAACAACAGATCCTCACTGCTCTAAATAAGAAGTATGCTGGTGTTAGATATGGCGACTATCTTATGTATAACAAACAGAATTTCCATTATAAGGATAGAAAAGTTTACTATAAAAACGGTGCTCCAACTGGTGGATGGATTAAGTACGTCCACGTCATTCAGCCTCCGACTTACCTATCGCAGGGGTTCGGGAGAGTATATTTGGAATCCAACACTTACATGGATGTTCCCATAGCCTCATTCGCAACAACGAAAGGGAGCGATATTTCTGCAGAGTTTGACGATCTGCCGACGTCGGCGGCAGCCGGGGATCGGGTGGAGGTGTCGGTATTGGTGGACTCTACATTCCCGAAGGAGGTCAGTCCCGCTTATTCTTGGGTTTTGACTCGGGTAAGCGACGACAGATCGTTAACGAAAGAAACAGACCAACTGGAGTTTAGCGGAAATGCTGGGGCAGCTTCGGCATCGGGTACGATCAGCATAGACCCCGGCGGTAAACGAAGGCTGGGTGCTACGTTCACTATGCCGGAGAGCGCTGTCCGTATCCAGTTTAAAGTCAACGAGAAGGGGGACGTTCCGAAAGAAACGATTCTCAGCAACAATGTTCTGGATTCCCATCCCCGGGCGATCAAAGTGGCTGAACCGCAGTCTTATCCGTACGATATGCTAACCAAAAAAGTAAGGCTTCCTCTTCCCGAGAATACGGTAACCTTACAACTACCGGATTTGGATGATGCGGCGTGGGACGGGAATGCTACCGGATCATTAAATGTCTACAACAAAACGGAGGATTTGTTGAGAGACTTTAAGATATTGAATAATCCGCCAGTCAATGAGGACAGCGAAACGATAACCCGTTCGCCCGTGGTGACCTATACGATTTTGAGAAAGGATTTCGGTATCAACAGCAAGAATGACGATCCGGAAAACCGGAAGTACATAAATCTTGAATCCCCAGGGAATCCATTGCGGAGAACTGGACAGATCTTTTACGATGGCTCCGTAAGTAGAAAGTATACGTATACGACATATGAAAATAAATGTACCGGCGAAGGTGAGGCTCAAAAGTGTGAAAGTGTCCCGAAGAAAAGCTCAGGAACCGTAACCGAAAGTTTCAACAGCGACACCGTTACCAAGCCTTATGAGATGTACGTGTACAATGGCCGGGAGGTCGTACCCAAGTTCAAGTACAGGGATGAGATCGAGGAGAATCAGCCGGATTCTTTGACCAAAAATCTATTTTGGACCAATGAACCTTACTATTACTCTGTCATTCGTTGGATGCACCATCAAGATGAAGCTGGTGAGGAATATGGGTGGACCAAAGTTCCCGGCCAATACGAAAGAGAGTTTATTCAGCAGGCCAGTGGCTTTGTGAAATCGACGAAAACTAAGACGATGGAAGAGGAGTACAGTCAGTCCAGGAAGGCGGCAGCGAGCAGAACGAACAAGAAGTCCCTCTATGACAAAGCTGTTTTTGCCACCGACAAGGATCTTCAGAAATACGCTTATCCGATCAAATCCGGCTACTATTTTAATCCGGCAGGGAGCTATACCTTTACCCTGAATACGGTTGTTTTTAAGGATAAAAAACCGGCGGAGGGCACGATGACAGACGATCATAAGGACTTACTGGACGCCTTGATTAACTCGTTCCGTTATGAATCGGATTTAATGTATATTAACAACAAGAAACAAGCAGTCAATATTCATAACGAAGGATTGGCACCCAAAGGCGGAGGCTTTGAGAGAAAGACAGGCGTACTGTCCGTACAAGATAGTAAAGGAGTAAATGGGGAGAAGCTCATCCGCGTCCTGGACCGGAGTGAGGATAAGTCCCGCTTTGATCAGAAGGTAGAAGAAATCGAACATACCGATGTGCGCGGCGAAGACTCCCATGTATTCTGGAAGAAGGTACTTGAGGGCTACAGCGAATCCAAAACCGAAACAAGCCATAAGTCGTATAAATACAGGGAGTACGTAGAAGCCGGACAACATATTTACAAGATTACCGAGACTTCGAAAATCACGATCGTGGTCAATACGGATAACATTCCGCTTTACACGCATGCAAACATGCCGGACGGTGAGTACAACATCAAGGTCTGGTTCGAGGATGTCAAATTGAAAGATATCGATCATACTTATTCTATTTTAGGTAATTTAAAAGGGATTGAGACCATGGACTCCCTAAAAGTAACTGTAGTAGGCTCCATGTTCGATGACTTAAACAACTAGGAGAGGACCTAACACGCTGACGCCGATATCTATCGGCGTTTTTTTTGTTTCATGGCTCGGCTCATCTGTATAACAAAAAACCAGCCTCACTATTCTAGATAGCAAGGCTGGTTCGGGAACTTATATTTGATGCTCGACTTTGACCCGTTTAATAAACAACGAGATCACAAAGCCGATAATGGCCATGATAATCGCAAATATAAATGCGTTCTGAACTCCCGCCGTAAATGCGAGAAGCGGGTTTAACGGATTTGAAATATCTTTAACGGTAGTCATGAACTTTTCCGAACCGGAAGACATAATAGAAATGGCGATTGCCGTTCCGATCGCACCGGCCACTTGCTGCAATGTGTTCATAATGGCTGTTCCATCGGGGTACAGCTCACGCGGCAACTGATTCAGACCATTGGTTTGCGCCGGCATCATCACCATGGATATACCCACCATCGTAACGATGTGCAGGGCAATGATAAACGCCGAGCTCGTTTCGATCGAAATCGTCGAGAACCCGACCATAGCCCCTAGGACGATCACGGTTCCGATCAACACCAGCCATTTAGGTCCGAACTTATCGAACAATCTTCCCATGACCGGCGAAAGAACACCATTGATGACTCCGCCTGGCAAGAGAAGAAGTCCTGCGGCAAAAGTCGTCAGAGCCAGCGATGTTTGCATATAAAGCGGCAAAAGAATCATCGTGGAGAGCAAGACCATCATGCAGACCAGAATCAAAAGCAGACCGATTGTAAACATCGGATACTTCAATGCACGCAAGTTAAGCATGGGTTGCTGCATCTTGACTTGCCGGATTGAAAAGAGGACCAGCGCAACGGCACCGATGACGATAGAAGCAATAACGGTGGGGCTTCCCCAGCCGCCTCCCTCTCCGGCACTGCTGAATCCAAATACGATTCCGCCAAATCCGACCGTGGATAATGCTATGGAAAGCACATCGATTTTTGGTTTTGTTGGAGTCGTTACATTTTGCATAAAGAACCAGCCGAAAATAAGTGCCCCGACCAGCAACGGCAGCGAAATCCAGAAAATCCAGTGCCAGGTCAAATTGTTCAGAATCAGTCCTGAAATGGTCGGTCCCACGGCAGGCGCAAACATAATGACCAGACCGATGATCCCCATAATGCTTCCGCGTTTATGCGGCGGAATGATTAACAAAATCGTATTGAACATCAAAGGAAGCAATAACGCTGTACCTATAGCCTGAACAACGCGTGCGATCATTAATACCGCGAAGCCTGGAGCGACCGCTGCGATGAGCGTGCCGATGATGGAAGCCATAATCGACGTAATAAATAATTGTCTTGTCGTAAACCACTGCATAATCAGCCCTGATACCGGGACCAATATGCCGAGTGTAAGTAAGTATCCGGTGGTCAACCACTGTGCTGTCGTTTCATGAATACCGAAATTTTCGATCAAATTTGTCAATGCCATATTTAAAGCCGTTTCACTAAACAAGCCGATAAATCCCGCAACAACGAAGGAAATGATGATCGGAACGGTACGTAAATTGCCGATTGCCACTTCTCCCGTCTTCGCTTGCGTATTGCTCATATCCATTCTGGTTCCTCCCACATTCTCTCTGTTTATTTGTCTAATAAAAACTCCAGCTGCTTTGCGATCATTCGCAGCGGATCTCCACATTTATAGGTGATCGACAGAAGACAAGCCCCTTCGATCATGGCCGTAATCGTAACCCCTAATTCTTCGGCTCTTTCTTGTTTGAATCCCCACTGTTCAAGCCTATGAGCGTATAAAGACTGACAATCTTTAAACACCATTTCGCAGGCATTGCGTAGCTTCTCATGCGTCGAGGCAGTTTCGAATGCGATCAGTCCGACGGACAGCCCCTCCGCACAACTCCCCTGATTATCAAAAACGGCGGCGATATTATGGATATAATACCGGAATGCTTCGATCGCCGAATTTTTTTCCGCTAAATCCTTTTCGGCTCCTTCCATCAACATCTTTCTCATCATCGCGATGGACTCGACCGCAATTTCTTCCTTCCCGTTTGGAAAGTGATAATAGATGGAACCTTTGGGAGCACCGCTTTCTTCAATAATCTGATTAAGCCCTGTTCCGTTATAGCCTTGCCGTTGAAACAAGCGGGTTGCGCATTGCAAAATGATCTCCTTGGTATCCTGTTTCTTCTTCATACAGATGATCCCCTTAAAATTATAACGACCGGTCTAGAGTATATTATTTTAAATTTTAATGGGTGTCAATTGTGAAGTTAGGCACTTTTAAAATATGGCCCACTTGAGTTTTATGTCGCTGAAAAAGGAGAAGGGTTGCCTTAAAATGGCTGTAAATACAGCATCGTTCGTGTATGTTTCCTGTAATTTACTTATACCGAAAACCATAGAAACGGAGTTGTTGCCTTTGAGATCCAATCCTAAAATCGGTGTCATTCTGGCCCAGATCGGAACGCCGGAACGGCCGGAGGCGAAGCCGGTGCGCTCTTATTTGCGGCGGTTCTTGTCCGACCGGCGGATCGTGGATACGAATCCGTTGGTCTGGCAGCCGGTACTTCGGGGGATCATCCTCCGGACGCGGCCCCGGAAGTCGGCCCAATTATACAGGCAAATCTGGAGCGAGGAGGGCTCTCCGCTCTTGGTATACAGCCAGCGCCAGCAATCCGGGTTGCAGGGGAGGTTGGGGCCGAGATTCCAAGTAGAACTGGGACTTGCGTACAGTGAAAATAGCATCATGCGGGCCATGCGGGAGTTTGAACAAGCGGGAATCGGCCGTGTTCTCATCGTTCCGTTATTCCCTCAGTACTCTTCCACGACAACGGCTTCCGTATATGATCAAGCTTGTTTTGCGGCGCTGGGCCGCAACAGCTCTAGGGGCCCGGCGCTCAAGCGGTATGTTCCGGCGATGCGGTTCGTTGAGCCTTATTATTGCGATCAGGGGTACATTTCCGTAATGAAGGCGCATTTGCTCCGCTGCATGAAACAGCTGGACAGGGAGCCGGATCAGATCGTGTTGTCTTTTCACGGCATTCCCAAGCGATATGCGGATACCGGGGACCCTTATCCGGAACAGTGCAAAGAAACGGGGCGGCTGCTCGCCGAGGCGATGGGCTGGCGTCAAGACAGCTGGCAGATTGCATTCCAGTCTCGTTTTGGACCGGAGGAATGGATTGGGCCTTCCACGGAACAGGTGATCGGGAGCCTGCCGGAACGAGGGATCGCAAATCCCCTGGTGTTTGCCCCCGGCTTCGTGACCGACTGTCTGGAGACACTGTATGAGCTGGATATTGAAGGACGGGGCCACTTTGGTGCCTCCGGCGGAAAAGCCGATCAATATCAATATGCACCATGCTTGAATGACCAGCCGGAGTGGCTGGATTTCCTAGCGGGGTTGGTTGAGCGGAATGTCGGAGGCTGGTCATAATCTGTTTGCGGATCGACTGCCATGAAGTTTATGTGTGATAAATCTCACCGAAAAAATAATTAAAATTTGAATAATAGAGATAAGATAGGCTTCGGATAAAAGAACCGAAAATAGAGTAGAAGAGAGGAGACGGAAAGAAGCATAATGGGTGTTCGTGAATGGGTGGATCAGGATTACGTCATCGAGCATTTGAGACAGAAGTTTAATTGTTCGGTGTTATGGTGCGAAGGCCGCGCCTGCCTGGAATATAAGAGCAAGGAAGAACTGAACCAAATGGCCGGTTATGTAAAAGACAATTTCTCCATGGAGCTTCTGGACGTATTCTTTACGGCAGTAGAGAGCCTTGATGAGGAAGTTAAATCCTGAGCCTTTGGAAAAAGGTAAGAACCCGCTCAAATGAGCGGGTTCTTTGTTCATAGCTTAGTTCTTTGTCGTCAACTACAGCTTCCAAATCCGGTACAAAATCACCGCCGCCTCGGCGCGGGTGAGCGCTTCGGCCGGTGCAATCTTACCGTCTTTGCCGTTGACAATGCCGGCTTGCACAAGGGCAGCTGCGCTGGCTTTAGCGAAGTCGGCAATTTGCGCCGCATCCGTATAAGCATCTAAAGTAGCGCTGCCTGCGGCTTGCTTGCCCGCGGCCGTCAATGCGCGGGTTGTCAGCACCATCATCTCCTGACGGGAGATCGGGCTGTTCGGTTTGAACGTGTTGTCCGCGTACCCGGTCACGATCCCAAGCTCCTTCGCAATCGCCAGCTCATCGCTATAGGAAGCGTCTGGCTGAACATCGCTGAATGCCGCTGGTTGACCCTTGCCGGAGCCTTTCAATTCAAGGCCGCTGACCAGAAGGGCAATGAAGTCGGCACGTTTAATGGAAGAGGCAGGGGAGAAGTCATTCTCCGCCGTTCCTCGGATCACGTCGCGCGCGGCCATGGCCTCAATGGCTTGCTTCGCCCATGGCACGTTCTGCAGGTCGCCGAATGATTTGGATACATAAGCAACGGCATAGCTGCTGAAGTGGGTCGTTTGGAAAACGACATTTCCGCTTGCAGCATCATATCTGCCGTTTGGAACCGGGGTCACGCTGCCGTTATCCGCAATGTACCAAACTACGATGGAATTCGGATTGCTAAGTTCCGCTGCTGTTGGCTTGTAAGGAATAGCTACCGTGACAGGCGCCTTCGGGTTGTTCCAGGCAATGGCCTTGCCATCAACAGCAATGCTCAGATCAAGCGCCGGACGGTTGCCGATTGCTTCCCGGGAAGCTGTATCTAACTCATCCAACGAAGCCTTCGCGATGCGGATGGAGACTTTCCCTGCATTCTCTGTCACATTGGACAACATGTTGCTCGGAATCTCGATTGTGCCGTGCTCCGTTTTCAATAGAATCACGAAGTTTTCCTGACTATTCAGGCTTTGAATCGGTAATTGCACTTCGTAAGATGTCGCGTTTGCCTGCTGAGGAACTTCGATGGAGATTTGTTTCTTACCGTTAGCCGTTGGAGCTGCTTGCTCAAGGGCCTTCTTCAGGTTGTCGCCGGAAACCGTCGCCGTGGCGACTCCTCCTGTAACTTTTACCTCCGGTTTGATTACGCCGCCAGCCGGTTCAACTGGTTTCGGTTGAGTCGCCGAACCTCCGCTAGTTCCCCCGCTGCCGCCGCTGTTACCGCCAGTGTTGCCGTTCCCGTTATCGCCCGGTTTGCCAGGTTTGCCCGTAAGGGTAAGCACACCGTATACGGAGGTGTCCTGATAACCGTTGCCGGTGGTATCATTCCAGGCGGCAACGCTTTGACGGGAGCCGTCTTTGGCGTCATTAATTTGCGCATCAAAGCCGACCTTCACGTTGTTGCTTGGGGTAATCTTTTTGAACGGAATCTTCACTTCAACCGTATAGTTCGTTCCGGAAACCTGGGTGGCTGAAACAAAGCCCTCGCCGATTTTTTCCGGACTAAATGAAGTCTCGTTATCAAAATTGATGCGGAATTGTCCGTCATCGTCCTGATAGAACGTGCTCTTAGCGTTATTCTCGTCCAGGAAAATCTCGACGGAATCCTGCTCCCAAGCATTTGCATTGCTCTTGTCGAGCTGCGCGTCATTCACCTGGATCAGAACGTACAAGTTTTGATCGTCCCACAGGGCTTTAGCTACGCCGTTTGCACCCTGCCAAGCCGTTTGATACCGGTTCAGAGACATGGCTGGAGCCTGGTTCCATACCGTGTCGATGGTTCCGTCAATGACAGGAGTAGCATAATTCGCAGTGGACTGGTTAGCATTCGATGAATCCGGCTCATGTTCTTCAATGAATTTATCTGGATCGATGACGCCGTAATAAGCCGGTTTGGCCTGAAGCTGCTTATCGAACAAGAGTGGATTGTTCTCCGCTCTCCAGCTTGAGCCATCGTCCAGACCCCAGAAGGTTACGCGTTTGATATGCTCGGCGTTTTCTTTATAAAGGTTGAATAATTGTGCGTACAAATAGCCTTGCGCGCTAGCCAGCTTCTCGGAAAGCTGATACTTATCGCCGGCCATGATGTCCAACTCGGTAACGCTGATCTCCACGCCCAAAGAAATGAACTTTTCCAGGGATAGTTTGACGTTTTCCGGATTGGTGTTTACATTGTAATGCGCTTGCATACCGACGCCATCGATGAGCAATTTGCCGGGATGCGTCTCCGCATATCTATCATTAATTTCTTTAACCATGCTGTAGATGGCCGTAGCCTTATTCTGGTTGTCTTCGTTGTAGTCGTTGTAGTAAAGCTTGATATCCCACTCAGGGTGTTCATCGAGCACTTCTCTGGCTGCCAGGAATGCTTGCTCTACGTAGTCCGGTCCGATGGCGGTTTTCCAAGGAGCCGTCCGCAGCGCGTTTTCCCAATCGGTCGGGTTGCTCGGATTGTCGCTCATCGCTTCGTTGACAACGTCCCATGAAATCACTCGGTCGCCAAAATGCTCTACGACGGTCTTGATATGAGTGCGTAAATTCGTAAGGGCCTCATCACGGCTTAAAGGTACCGTGTTTCCTTGCTCCGTGGTCGTATTCATCCAGGCTGGGGACTGTTGATGCCATACGAGCACGTGTCCGTGCATTTCCATGCCTTCCGCGAGAACTTTATTGACCATGGCATCCGCCCCGCTGAAGGAAAATTCGCCCTTCTTCGGTTGCAGCGCATCCGGCTTCATGGCGTTGCCTGCGGTAGCGACATTGTGGTGCATTTTCAGCAAGTCAAGTCGTAAGCCTTCCAGATCCTCGCCTGAAATGG
Organism: Paenibacillus sp. Marseille-P2973; assembly: GCF_018101095.1. Taxonomy (NCBI): domain Bacteria; kingdom Bacillati; phylum Bacillota; class Bacilli; order Caryophanales; family Paenibacillaceae; genus Paenibacillus; species Paenibacillus sp. Marseille-P2973. Next base: position 318,677 of record NZ_JAGQEH010000005.1, on the reverse strand, counting down.
CGTTGCCGATCAGGAAATCGTTTTGGTAGGCATTTTTGATCGGAATCAGATCCTTCTGAATTTCGATCGGCTCCGATGACAATTTCTCAAAGCTGATGTCATCGATATAGAAGGTGGTGTCCACACTAGGGCTTTGCAAATAGATCGTTAAATACTCGCCCCCCACGCTGTTATAGCGATAGGTTCCTTCCAACTGCACCCAGCCGTCGCCGACACTGATTGTTTTCTTGGCAAGTTCAGGGTAATTCGCAGCGCTTCCATCGCCAATTTGGGAAGACAATGAAATCTGCGAGCTCGCAGGACTAATCAGCTTGACCCAGGCAGAAATTTTATATTCGCTGCCTTTGTCCACATATTTCTCCACGCGGAGTGACGGTCCGTGCCAGTCCTTTTCTCTGCCTTCCACCTTCAGGGCATAAGAGCCGTTTTCGGTATGGTTGGCTTCATCAGTAACGGTGAGCGTCTCAACGCCGCCCCGGCCCACAAATCCGCCAGTCTTTTGATCCTCGAAAGTGATAGTTGTAAAAGGTAGAGCTGGTTCTCTAGGCGGTTCTTCTTCACCGCCGGAGGCTACTTTTTCGGTGATTCTTACATCACCTACGTAGAAGGGAACAGATTTGCCTTCCTTATTAGAATTAATGCGCAAGGCCTTGTCTTTGCTCGTATCGACCGTGAATTCCTTCGTCAAAATGACGGTTTTGCCAGCTTCATAGTTTGCATCCGCGTAATTTCCATAACTTTCTACAGTTTGGAGCGCGGCTTTGCCATCGGCGGGCACAACCTCGTCAGGGTCAACATAAACAGCAGCGGTTACCGTATAGGTTTTTCCGTTTTCCAGGCCGAGATCGGTAAACTTGAAGTCTGCGGCGTCCCAGTTATTTGCTCGATTGCTCACGTATAAAGCGGCCCCATCTTCATTTCCGTCAAACACCTTGCCTGTCACCGTCGTAAGGCTGGCATCTCCAGACTGGACGGCCGCTCCTTGGCCGTTAGCGAAGGTTTCGCGGTATACTTCCTTCTCCGTAGTTCCGGTTGTATTTTTGGCTGTAATTAGAAGATCGCCGATGTAGTAAGGCACCGCACTGCCAGCCGCGTTAGAATTAATGCGCAAGGCCTTGTCTTTGCTCGTATCGACTGTAAATTCCTTCGTCAAAATAACTGCCTTGCCGGCTTCGTAACTTGTTTCCGCGTAATTCTCATAACTTTCTACGGTTTGGAGCGCGGCTGCGGCCCCTTCGGGCACATTTTCATTGGCGTCGACATAGATGGATACTTTTGCCGTATATGTCTTGCCGTTTTCGAGACCGAGGTCACTGAATTTGAAATCCGCAGCGTCCCAGTTGTTGACTCTATTACTCACATACAGTGCCGCCCCATCGTCATTGCCGTCGAATACTTTCTCGGTGACAGGCGTAAGTTTCGCGCCGCCGGACTGACCGGCAATACCCGCGCCGTTCGCAAAGGTTTCGTGGTAAACCGTTACCGTGTCTTCTGCTGCGTTTGCAGCTGCTCCGCCGCCTTGGGCGAACCAGCCTGACGGGATCAGCAGAGCCGCTGCGATGGAAATTGAGATGGCTTGTTTGATGATTTTACGCATTCATTGCACTCCCCCTGTAAAAGTTTGGTTAAGTAGGTTAAGCGCTTACATTTAATTGCGTGAAGTCCTCCTTTCAGTCCCAAATGATACCATCGGCAGGGAAGCACCGTCTTACTCGAAATTAAAGAATGTTCCGTACTTTTCTTATATAAATCTCGAAATGAGGCATATTCCTTTCCGGATTTCCTTTAAAGAGGGGATGTGTCATACTAGGGTTACATTTTTTATTATCGATCGCAGTGAGGTGAGCGGCTTGTCCATCAGGGTAAAATTATTGCTGTCATACACGGGCATGCTTATCATCAGCCTGCTGGTAGTTGTCGTGACCGCAGGTCTGTTTACGATCGCGGCAACAGGCGACATCCACGGCATCCGGGATTTTTATAAGGTGCATTATCAGCTTAACCCTTTGACCGAAGAAGAGGAGTCCATTTTCCTGGAACTGAAATATCTCGCCAAAAATGAGCCGGACCAGCTGCAGGATAAGGAGCTTCTGAAAGACTATGATTTCAAGCTCAGGACGGTGCGGGCCGGACTCTTCGTCCGCCGGGAAAGCAATCAAGTGTTCGAGTCGTTTACGATTAACCAACCGGCATTAGAGCAGCATTTGCCGCCATATGACTTAAATAACAACCAGATTCGCAATACCTTCAATATCGGTGAGCGGTTCTACGCTTACGCGAAATTCGATTTCCGCTATTCGGACGGCGCCAAGGGCAGTGTTTTCGTCATTCGAGAAAGAAGTCCCTTCGGCGAAGTGACCCGTAAGCTGCTCCCGATTCTCGTCTTCCTTCTTATCGGCGTCGTCGTGGTGGCGAACGTATTGCTATACCGATGGATTACCAGAAGCGTGGTCAAGCCGCTGGATTTGCTTCGAAACTCGGCGGATCACATTAAGGAGGGCAACCTGCAATTTTCGCTGGATTTGCATTCGAAGGACGAAATCGGCCAATTGAACGAAGCGTTCGAGAATATGCGGAAAAGGTTGCACGAATCGGTCCAACTCCGGCTGCAGGACGAGGAAAACCGAAAAGAGCTCATCTCGAACATCTCGCATGATCTGCGCACCCCTATCACAAACATAAAGGGATATATCGAAGGCATTCGGGACGGGGTGGCCGATACGCCGGAGAAAATGGACAAGTACGTAAACATCATCTATTCCAAAACCGCCGATCTGGATAAGCTCGTCGACGAGCTGTTTCTATACTCCAAGCTGGATTTGAAGCAAGTCCCGTTCGCGTTTGAGCCTGTAGATATCGTCGGATTTTTGGACGATTGCATTGATGAGCTCCGTTATGTCTTGGAAGAGAGCGAGATTTCCCTGCAATGGGGAGAACGTCCATCACAGGGGATCGAGGTCCTTGCCGATCTGGAGAAACTGAAGCGCACGGTACTCAATATCATCGGAAACGCCCAAAACTTCATGGATAAGCCGCACAAGATTATTCGAGTTTCCGTCCATACCTCTGCGGAGTGGGTAACCATCGAAATCAGAGACAACGGGGCCGGCATTCCGCCCGAAGCGGTTCCTCATATTTTTGAGCGTTTCTACCGCGCGGAATCTTCCCGGAATTCTTCGACGGGCGGCAGCGGGCTGGGACTGGCCATCGCGAGTCAGATTATCGAAGGGCACGGTGGCTCGATCCGGGTACAGAGCGAACTCGGAACCGGCACCAGCCTGTTCTTTACTTTGCGGCGGATAACGAACGAAGGAGGCGAGGAAGGCTATGGCCGCTCGGATTCTAATCATTGAAGACGAAACCACGATCGCTCAACTGGAGCGGGATTATTTTGAACTGAACGGCTTTAACGTTGATTTATGCCATACGGGTCCCGAGGGTTTACGGCTTGCCCTCCAAGGGGACTACAATCTGATTATTGTCGACTTGCAGCTTCCCGGGATGGACGGTTTTGAGTTATGCAGCCAAATCAGGCAAGCCAAGGAAGTACCGATCCTGATCGTTTCCGCGAAAAAAGAAGAGATCGATAAAATCCGGGCCTTCAACCTCGGAGCCGACGATTACGTGACCAAACCGTTCAGCCCCAGCGAGCTGGTTGCAAGAGCCAAGGCCCACCTGACGAGATACGAACGGCTGTTGGGCAAACAGGAGCCGCTTCAAAGGCCCGAAATTCATATCCGCGGGCTCGTCATTGATAAAGCGGCTCACCGGGTTTATGTGCGGAATCGGGAGGTGCCCTTTACGACTCGGGAATTTAGTCTGCTTGAGTTTTTGGCCACCCATCCGAACCGCGTCTTCAGTAAAAATGAGCTGTTTGAACGAATCTGGGGGATGGACTCCAATGGGGATATCGCTACCGTTACCGTGCACATTCGGAGGCTGCGGGAGAAAATCGAGGCGGATCCATCCAATCCGCAGTATATAGAAACCGTTTGGGGAGCGGGTTATCGTTTTTCCGTATGACCGAGTTTAGAAATTGTTAATAAATATTTTAGAGTCTGTTTATCCCGGGTTTCTTTAGATTTTAGACCTCTCCTTTATCATACGGGTATGGTGATAACACAACTATACTCATTGATCTTAAGGAGGATTACCGATGAACAAATACTCTGCCAAGCTGGCTGCACTGATGGTGGCAGCGGCTTTAGGAACGACAACCCTTCCATGGAGTGCCTTGAACGCAGAGGCGGCTTCAGCGGGATTATCCGCACAGGAAATCGAACAAGCCGCTAACCAGCTTACCCAAATTTCTGTAATGAACGGTTATGAAGACGGATCCATCCATGTTGAAAACCAGATCACTCGTGCGGAGCTGGCGAAAATGGTGGTTTTGACATTTGGACTGCAAGGGAAGGGAGATCCTTCGGCAAACTTCGAAGATGTAAACCCGGAGGCCTGGTACAGCAATTATGCCGCCGAATTGACGGCACGGGATATTATGCCGGTGCAGGATGGACGCTTTTATCCGCAGGGAACCGTGACTGGCGCGGAGCTGGAACAAATCGTGGCCAAAGCGTTGAACCGGGACCTGAAATCGGTCCACCATTGGGGTAGCCGTTCCGGTTCGTCCGATGCTACAGTCACCCGCGGAGAGGCAGCTTATCTGCTGAATACCGCACGCCAGGCGATTCCTTCGGCGGAGGCGAAAATTACAAGCGTGCGTGCGCTGAATGCCATCACGTTAATCGTGACCTTCGATGCTCCATTGACCGCAAATGATGAAGCCTTTGCCAAGGCCAAAGAAGACTTTGCCTTTAACGGCGGGCTTACCTTAACCAACATGCCGCGCTTAAAAACGGGTTCGAAAGCCACTTATATTGTTCCGACCTCTGTCCAACAGCCGGGAACGGTTTACAACCTGACCTATAAGGGCCAAGCGGCGGGGACTTTTGAAGGCAATGCAGTGAAGCTGGATATGACCGAAGCAAGACAGATTGCGAACGATACTTTCGAATTGGAGGCCCTCAAGGAAAACGGGGTCGTAGACTACGGTTATGTCATCTCCGCCTATAGCGGAGGCCGCGGAGCTAATGCCTTCGTGCTGGATGAGAATAACGGAGCGGACGGAAAGACTTATCAGATCATTTCTTCCGGTCAAGGCAGAGCGGTGACGATTACGCCGGAAGGCGGACAGCCGATGATCGCAAAATACGTGCCGTTTACCCAGTCCACGGACGGTAAGCAAGAGCCTAAATTCCGCTTGCCGGAAGGCCAGGCATTGCAGCCTGGGGTAAAATACACGGTAACCTCGGAATGGGCGGATATCGCTAACCCGACCTTCATAGCCAAAGATATTGCGCCGCTACAAATCGCCGGAGCTGAAGCCACGAACGATACCTCGTTCACTCTTACATTGACGGCCGATCCGGGAGATGAAATGTTCTCCGGGCGCCGCGTGGAGCTAACCGATGCGCAGGGGCGCAAGCTGACGGCGGCTTATAAATATTCAAGCCGTAAAGGCGCGACGGGCGTATTCGATTTGGAGCAAGGCGGCAAATTGGAAAAAGGCGCAACCTATACCGTTACTCCCGTTGGCGACTGGGCCGGCTCATCCCAAGCGGAACTGATTGTACAGTAATCTGCCGGAAATGCTGAAACTTTTGAAATCAACAGAAAGGGGCCGGTCCGTTATGTTTCGCGGTATTCCTCTTTTGATCTTGGCACTCGTTCTTTCGGGGTGCAGGATGGACATGAATTCCTTGTTATCAAGTGAAGAACAGCAAACAAACCGGGTGGTGAACAACGAAATGGATAACTTGAACAAAGATCTGTTGAAGGCAGCGGAACTGGGGTACAAGGAGGCGATTGTAAAGCTTCTAGCGGACGGAGCGGATATCGACGCTACGGACGAGAATGGTCGGACCTCAGCCATGATTGCCGTTCACAATAATCAACTGGAACTGTTTCATTTTCTGGCTGAGCAGGGGGCGAATATCAACATCCGGGACCATCGTCTGGATAATCCGCTGCTTTATGCAGGGGCGGAAGGCAAGCTGGACTTTGTCAAAGCGGCCCTTGCGGCAGGCGCCGATACGACCGTTACCAATCGCTTCGGAGGGACCGCCCTTATTCCGGCCGCCGACCGCGGACATGTCGAAATTGTCCGGGAACTGCTCGCAAACTCCGACGTCGATGTGGATCACGTCAACAATTTAGGCTGGACCGCCTTGCTTGAAGCCGTCATCCTTGGAGACGGGGGCACCAGCCATCAGGAAATCGTGAACTTGTTGATACAGTACGGAGCCGACGTGAATTTGGCGGACAACGACGGCGTAACGCCGTTGCAGCATGCTATAAGCCGCGGCTATAATGAAATGGCGGAGGCTTTGACCGCCGCGGGCGGAAAATAGTAATTCGAAAAAGGATAGAGCAGACCCTGATCATGGGCGCTCTATCCTTTTTTTCTTCGTCAAAAACCTATCTTTAGACTTTCTCCATCAACATACACGCCTTCCGAACGCGTAATCGGCAGTTTCTGTTCCTCACTGAAGCCGATCGTTTCCCCATGTCTTAAAGTGACGTTGTATTGTATGACATAATTTGAAATATCAATCAGGAATTCGCGAAGATCGGCCGGATCGGCCTGACTATCGACAATTTCGATTTCCTCCTTGCCAAACGGTTTCAGACCGTTCGTGTATCCGTTCGTGCCGGATTCCGTGCGAACCAAGCCAAAATGGACCAGATTGAGGAGAGGGAACTCTTCCTCTTCTTCGCCCTCGGATTTCATGATATCCGCCATTTTCAAGTACATGTCGGGTTCAAACACAGTGCCGGATGAATAGAGTCCTATGGCATTAGGAAGCTTCAGGCAGCTGGCGGCCAGCTTGACGTACATTTTGCCGCTGTCGAGCGGGGAACCCCAGCGGGTAAAGACTGCGAGGATGATTTGGGCGACATGGGTTTTAACCACGTCCGCGCCTCCGGGCCAGAGATAGTTGCCCTGCGCGTAATGTTCGGCCTCACCGTCCGGGACGGGCGCATCAACAAAGCTGACGGCCAGAGTGAAGCCGTCTACGTCAAAGACCAGAATCCCTTCCTGCTCCCTGGACTCGCGGCCGTCCTCTCCTGCCGGATAGGATATGTTCCAGTCCTGAAGCAGGTTATTCTTGATTTGTTCCAGATCGCATTCAGCCGAGTTCAGCAGCACGAATCCGTTGAAAATACCGGACGATTCGCTCTGCGGCTCGCTCTCATCGCTTTGGCTTTGCTCGGCCTCGATGGCCGCCGCCTGCTTCATCCAGTATTCACGGATCATTTCTACCATCGCAATCGATTGCTGCTCCGCTGTTGCCGGATCATAGAGCTGCATCTCGCTGAACACATGGCCGCAATGCTCGGTGTCGGAGGGCTGCTCATAACCGCCGCAAACGCCGAGAAGCCATTTTCCCAGCATGTTTTTCTTATACTTGAATATGTAATAGTGCATGTTGTGCAAATCAAATTCGCCTGCAATTTCGATCTTGCTGGGCTTCCGGCCGAGTTCGTGCTCATCCGCCAGCCAGTCGATCATGGACTCCATTGCCGCTTGCCGTTGGGCTGTCATTGTTCTCTCTCCCTTAGATAGAAGTATAGTCCTATAAAGTTATATTCTACCAACCTATAGAGGGCAATTCAACGCCGGTAAGTGTAAGCCTGGACTCCAGACATCAAAACCCGCTATAACGGTTCATGATTCTATTATTTTGGAGGAATTCCCTCTTATTAGAGGGAATATGTACCTTACGATGATATGGGGCACAATCTTTGAAATGACGGGAGGAAATTATGATGAATGAAAGCAAGTTCTTCAGGCAGTTTCGGGAACTCCGGGAACAGACCCTTTCTTTGGCGGAGTCCGTTTCGCCCGATTTGATCGATATCGTTCCATCCGGGTTTAACAACAGCATCCGGTGGAATTTGGGCCATATTCTGGTGGCCTGGGACCATGGCATTTTCCCTAAAATCAATGAATCTAGGAGAATACCGCAGAAATATCATTTTATTTTTCCTAAAGGAAGCAGGCCGAGTGCTTGGACAGAAGAGCCGCCGGCCTACGAGGAGATTGTATCCAGGCTGAGAAGCCAGGTGGACGAGATTATTACTGCTTCGGACGGAAAGCTGAATGATCTCGTGGCCCAGCCGTTCTTGCGGGTTAAGTATGTGCGGGGGATGTTCACATTTCATCTGAGAGAAGAAGAACATCATCTGAATTGTATGCGGCGCATCATTGCGGCAGCGGAATCTGCACCCGCTGTGGAATGATGCCTTTTATCGCTATATAAATAGTTTTGCGGACATACTCCCCTGTCCATTGGTCCAAGCACTCCTCCTTCCCTGGAATACAATGAATCAAAGGAGGGGTGATGATGTACAAGTACAGGATCGATTCATGGGGAAGGCTCGTTCCCTGCGATAATCAAGAAACTAGCAACGAGCAGCAAACCACCTGCCCTGACAAGAATAGAGAACGTCCAGCGGAACAGGGGCCTTCGGGACCGCGAAAACGTCGGACAAAAGGAAGAAAAAAATTACGCCACGGATGCAATTGCCGCTGCCGTTGCTGCCACCGCTGCCGCCGCAGATAAAATTAATATATAGAACATAGAAGCCGCCTTGACGGGGGCTTTTTTCTTTATGTCATCCTATCATTTCGGTTTGGGTTTAACCCTTGCGCTCGAAGGGTACTGGTACTACGAGTACACCAACGAGGGAAAGGGAGTTGACGATCATGGAACGGATAGTCAGATCTTTTTTTGTTAAGGACGATGGGGAGGTCCCGAATAACTCCGAATTGCCGGTAATTGTGTACCTGGGCGTATTCAAGGATAACCCGGACGGGATGGAAGAGGCATTTCAGCGCCATGGGTGGAGCGGCAGTTGGACCGGTGGCATCTATGACTACCACCATTACCACACCAACACGCATGAGGTGCTTGGCGTTAAATCCGGAGTAGCGACCGTTCTGATTGGCGGCGAGGCGGGGGAGCGGCTAGAACTGCAAACCGGAGATGTCATCGTGCTGCCGGCAGGAACCGCACACAAGAAGCTGGCAAGCAGCCCGGACTTTGCAGTGGCAGGCGCTTATCCGGAAGGAAAATCACCTAATTTGCGGGAACGCAGGCCGGAGGAGCGCACGCAAGCGATCGCCGAAGTTAGGAATGTACCTGTCCCGGATAAAGATCCGGTGTTCGGAGAAGAGGGGCCGTTATTGCATAAATGGGTTAAATAAATTTTTCTTCGAGAATAAATGTTGGTTGTGAGAGAAATCATAGCTTTTAGTATAGGATACAGTGATAACTAAAGTTATAAGCGTTTTCACCCACAGAAAGATGAAGAGTTTATGAACAGTCTTGAACATTGAGAAGGGTTCTCATATAATAATTAATATAAACAAGAGATTAACCCATTAAAATAATATTTTGGAGGTAGGTTCATATGTCACTGATTGGTAAAGAGGTACTCCCATTTAAAGCATCTGCATTTCACAACGGAAGTTTCATCGAGGTAACAGAAGCAGACTTGAAAGGAAAATGGAGCGTCGTATGTTTCTATCCGGCCGACTTCACCTTTGTTTGCCCAACCGAGCTTGAAGATTTGCAAAATCAGTACGAGACTTTGAAAGGAATGGGCTGCGAAGTGTATTCGGTATCCACGGATTCCCACTTCGTGCACAAAGCTTGGCATGACAGCTCCGAAGCCATCGGCAAAGTAGAGTACATCATGATTGGCGATCCTTCTCATGCGATCTCCCGCAACTTTGACGTGTTGATTGAAGAAGAAGGCGTTGCTGACCGCGGAACGTTCATCATCGATCCGGACGGCGTGATTCAAACTGTTGAAATCACTGCTGGCGGCATCGGCCGCGATGCAAGCACATTGGTGGACAAGCTCAAAGCTGCTCAATACGTACGTAATCATCCAGGCGAAGTTTGCCCGGCTAAATGGAAAGAAGGCTCCGAAACTTTGAAACCGAGCCTGGATCTTGTAGGTAAAATTTAAGGGAGAGAATACAATGAAACTGGATGCAGACATAAAAAACCAGCTGGCACAATACCTTGAGCTTATGGAAGGCGATGTTCTGCTGAAGGTCAGTACCGGCTCCGATTCCGTATCGGAAGAAATGACGGATTTGGTCAACGAACTGGCCAGCATGTCTTCCCGCATTACGGTAGAGCAGGCATCTTTACCTAGAACACCAAGCTTTAGCGTAAATCGTCCGGGTGAGGACACCGGCATCACTTTTGCCGGAGTGCCGCTCGGACACGAATTTACTTCCCTGGTATTGGCTTTGCTTCAAGTCAGCGGAAGAGCTCCAAAGGCGGAACAAAGCGTCATCGACCGCATTAAGGGAATCAAAGGCGAATTCCAATTCGAAACTTATGTCAGCCTGTCTTGCCACAACTGTCCTGACGTTGTGCAGGCCCTGAACATGATGAGCGTTCTGAATCCGAACATCACGCATACGATGATCGACGGAGCGGCGTTCAAGTCCGAAGTGGAGAGCAAAGAAATCATGGCAGTGCCGACCGTTCACCTGAACGGCGAATTTTTCGAAAGCGGCCGAATGACCGTGGACGATATTCTTGCCAAACTGGGAACGTCCGACGCTTCCGAGTTTGAGGGCAAGGAGCCTTTTGAAGTATTGGTTGTCGGGGGCGGACCTGCCGGTGCGAGCGCAGCGATTTATTCCGCGCGCAAAGGCATCCGGACAGGGATCGTTGCTGAGCGCTTCGGCGGACAGGTCAACGATACCTTGGGCATCGAGAACTTCATCAGTGTGAAGTACACGGAAGGTCCTAAGCTTGCCGCAAGCCTTGAAGAGCATGCCAAGGAATACAATATCGATATCATGAAGGCTCAACGCGTGAAACGCTTGGAGAAGAAAGATCTCATCGAGGTCGAGCTGGAAAACGGGGCTGTGCTCAAGAGTAAGACGGTCATCGTTTCCACCGGGGCTCGCTGGCGTAATCTGGGCGTTCCGGGTGAAGCCGAATTCAAGAACAAGGGCGTTGCTTACTGCCCGCATTGCGATGGTCCTTTGTTTGCCGGTAAACACGTTGCCGTTATCGGCGGTGGTAATTCCGGCATAGAAGCGGCAATCGACCTTGCCGGTGTTGCGGCTCATGTTACCGTGTTCGAATTCATGCCTGAACTGAAAGCCGATTCCGTGCTTCAAGACCGCTTGAACAGCCTGCCGAACACAACGGTGATTAAGAACGCTCAAGTCAAAGAAATCACCGGAACTAATAAAGTGGACGGTATCGATTACATCGAACGGGAAACCGGAACAACGCAGCATGTCGAGCTGCAAGGCGTATTTGTACAAATCGGCCTCGTTCCTAATACCGATTGGCTGGAGGGTACGGTAGAACGTACGCGTATGGGCGAAATTATCGTGGACAACCATGGCGCAACCACGCTTCCGGGCGTATTTGCCGCCGGCGATTGCACGAACAGTCCTTACAAGCAAATCATCATTTCGATGGGATCGGGTGCCACCGCTGCATTGGGTGCCTTCGATTATATGATTCGTCAATAAAAATAAACAGCACCATAAGAGATGATCCCTGTATTGCACAGGGGTCATCTTTTTTATTCCCATTAGATGGTTCATTCTTCAATCTTCAAGCAATAGGATTTTGAGAAGTGATGTTGAATAAGGATACATATGGAATTTATTGAAATTACATGTACCTGGAAAGGTGGCTGCCTCGTTGCGTAAGAAAAGTACTTCTGCCCGCGGGCTCGCTTTATTTATCGCGCTTATCATCCTAACTCTGTTCCCGGCTAGCCTTATAAAGGCCGAAGAACGTCAAGTAACAGTCTATTTAAACGGCCAGCAGATCCATTTGGAGCAGAATCCATTGGCTCGGGATGGAATTGTGTACGTACCGTTAAGAGCTGTTTTTGAGGCTCAAGGTGCCACGGTCAGCTGGGATAGCAGCCAGAGGATAATTAAGTCAACAAAAGGAGAGCGTAACATTGAATATATGGTTGATAAGGGGAAAATGGTGATCAACGGAATTGAGGTTTCCACTGCTCCCCACATAACCTACCAGCAAAGGCAATGGGTGCCGCTTCGGTTCATTAGTCAAGCCCTTGGTAACGAGGTCACCTGGAACCAAGTAACTTACTCGGTAAATATTAAATCGCTCCCTATAACACAAGCAAACGCATTAACCAACACAAGCGAGGAGGAGCAATGGCCGGTACTTCCTCCGGAAATCAGTACGACTTTGAAATTGAACGAAGAGACACGCTCAAAAACCTTATATCTCCCTGATCAAGACTTAACATTGAATGTGGCACACTATGGTTTTAAGAACGGTAAACTATACAGTTATCTGACTTTCCATAATGATGGGGATCAAGACTATGAGGTGTCCTTTGAGCCGGGGAACAAGAAGCTAGTGTCTATTTATCAAAAAGAAAGAGAGCCACTGCCCACTGTAAATTTGCAGGACTGTACGGAAGTGACGAGTCGAGTTGTAATAGACAACAGTTCTTCGCAAGGCACTATTACAAGAGTACCTATTTTCACTGAAAACGAAGCTTGCAAAGCAAGCAATCAGGCAGAGCAGCAAAAAAACAACACACCGAAACGGTTTGCATTCGGAGAAACGGGTAGCAATGTGGTCACTACGTCAAAATATGTACAGACTGCCGAAGGGGCGTTAAACGGATTTCGGATACCAGCTAATAATTTAGAGCAGCTTATTATAGTTGCCCCAACGGAGGGCTGGACTCATTTAGTGGTGAACGGAAGCTTCCGCAGGAGTACGGACAATCCGGACACTGCCGTAACATTCAAGCTGGATTATAAGGTCGATCTCAGCCTTGGCTTTGATGAATTTTCATTTATTTATACCTACTTTGGCAGTTAGCCGCCTCCGCTCTGGAATGAGGCCTTCCAATCCGGGCAAACTTACTTATATGGTTCGGATTAATTTGGAGGAGTGGATGCAGAGATGGCAGAAAACAAAGATCAGCAGGATGGAAGAGAAGAGCGCTTCCTGGACATAGACAGAATGATCAACGAAGGCCTGGGGGGCGGCAATGTGACTCTGGATAACGGATTGATTGAAGAAACTACCACGGATACGATGGAGTATGCTGAGTCCATTCTCGATGACAAGACCGACACAGGCGCGGAACGGTAAGGAGATTTGAAAAAAAACTCCTAGCCGCCCAACTCGGTGGCCTTTAACGTGGTTTTAATTGAACAAGGAGCTGCTCCTTTGAGCAGCTCCTTGTTTTGTGTGAAGGTCTAGTCCACAGGGATTTTGATGTTTATATTGAAAGGCTTCATGTAATGCATTCCTTTGATGATTAACTGCTCCGGTTGAACGGAGGCATCGAACAACAGGGTGCGCTCCTTCAGAATGGTTCCGTCCGGCAACTTGGTATCGTGTTGATTCAAGGTCGTATTCAGCGGGATATTCTCTCCGTTCGCCTGGATGAATACGCCGTCCAGCATCACGTCCTCTTCGGTAGCAATCGTGATCTCGATACCGCGCGAGGTTGATGACACCTTTTTAATCCACAGTTCCTTGTCTTCCAGCAACACCGGTTGATCGGCGGGGGAAGGAAGAGGGATCTTGAGGTCCAGCTTCCGGTACCCGACGAACTCTTTTATAACCAGCTTCAAAGATTTCAAGTCCTGAGGAAGTGCATCGTAGCGGATATCAAATTTCATTCCCCCATAGGAAGATTGACGGCCGCTGCCGACTTGATCTACCGGTTGTCCGTTTGCTATCAATTCAATTCCGTCCAGGGAGTTTCGAATCCGATCGAAGTTGTCGATGTTCAGCGTTCCCTTGATCATCGTCATCGTAGGAGTAGCCGTAATTGTCTGAAAGGTAATCGTACCCTTGTCGACTTCCAGTGTCTTGCGAATGCGCTGCTTGACCTCGGTTTGCATGGCTTTGTTGGGATCATAGGCAAAAGTCATTTCACTGTCCTTTACCGTTCCAAATGACGGCTGCTGGCGGAAATGCAACGTTAATTTTTTGGCGAACGGACTGACGGGTTCGAAAGTATACGTACCCTTTATCTCGGTATGCTCGTCATTCATTTGGGAGACACCCGATTCCACGAAGGAATCCGTCAGAAAACCGGTGATTTTGGCCGGGCTGAAGATTCCAGTTGCATCCGCCTCCGATACTCCCTGAGGATTGGACAAGGTGTAAAACAGGATCAATTGGTTCGCATCCGTCATGAGTCCATCAATGGTGAGCAGGGTTCCGTCCTCAAGGGTCATCCTTTTTTCAATCGTTTGTCCTTTTCCTTGATCGTTGAGCTCTTGCAGCGTGCCATTAATTAACCCGTCGAACCCGAGCAGTTGTTTGCCGTAATAAGCAAAGGCAGGGAAGTTGAAGCTGAGAATAACGATAAAAAGCAAGACGGCCGCCGCAGCTTTCCAAATGGGCGGAACCCGCCTTTTACTTCGAGATGGGGCTTTGTCCAGCGCTTTTCGGAGCCTCATCTCCAGGTCTTCCGGGGCTGTAATGGAGTCGATCCTCTTTTTCTCCTCCGCCAACCGTTCCTCGATCTTATTCATCGGCTTCACCTCCATACAGTTCTCTCAGCTTCTTCAGTCCCTGAAAAATCCTTGATTTCACGGTTCCCACCGGAACCTCCATCACCTCGGCTATCGCCCTATAATCCAGATCGTGAAAATATTTCAATTGGATCGCTTCTTTTTGCGGTTCGTTTAATTGCTGCATCAGCTCCTGAAGATCCATCTGTCGATCGCTGTTCTGGTAAGGGTCGCTCGTAAGGGGGGGACCGCTAGGGTCCGCTCCATCCGCAGTCTGCAAATCCTCCAGCAGAACAAGCCGTTGCCGTTTACGAAGCTGAGCTTTGCATACATTGACCAGGACAGTCTTACTCCAGCTATAAAATGCATCCTCATTCCGTAGCTGATGAATCCGCTCATACAGCAGGACGATCATTTCCTCCATCGCATCCATCGCGTCATGCTCATTTCCCGTATAGGCGAGAGCCAGCCGGTAGTAAGCGTCTTTATCGGCGAGAATCAGCTGCAGCAAGGCATCTTTATTTCCCCTTTTTGCTTGTTTAATTTGCCTGACGGCATTCATGGCTCCACCTCTCTCCCCTATAAGAGTCGTAACCCTAAGGAAAAGTTCATTTGCTATAAATAATATTTTGCCTGATTCTCCTTTTCCTTGCCACCAACCCGTGCGCATGTATGGAGGAAACACCCAAAAGGCTGTAGAATATAGGACAAATAGGGAATGAGGATAGATACCGGAGGGACAAGGCTATCCTGCCTGAACAGACATGGGACAGAATCCAGGGAGGTTTATATGAAAAAACTCAGGCTTATCGTCTATGCTTTGGCCTTGGTTATGCTTCTGGCGGGCTGCAGCAAAGCCGCAGAAAGGAATTCATCCGCCGTGACCCCGGCAGGGAACGGGATTAATGCGGAGGGTGACGGCGAAATGGCTGCGGAGACCGCTTCGGCGGGGGGCGGTGAGCTTGCGGAAAAGGCAGAGTCATCCGAACCTCAGGACACTGCTATGTTATTTAAAAATTATTTAAAAGAGAAAGGGTTAGGAGGCGATCTCTCACTAATCTATTTTCAACAGGAAGATATAGATTTGGATGGGAACGAAGAAGCGATAGCAGCATTTGGAGATGCTGAGATAGCGGAAAATGAAAGTGAAGAGGATATTGAGTTCAACGAGATTTACGTTTTACGAAATCAGGGCGGAAAGATACATCAGATTGGAGATAGTCTGAATAGCGGCGGATACGGCATCAATGAAATCCGGCTCGTCCAGTTGGAAGACCGGGAGGAGAAGGTCATTTACCTGGGACTCACGAATTGGGTCAGTATGACCGGCTTTGGGTTGGTTGGAATTTCGGGCGATACTTTGGAGAATTTGGCCTAAAGCGCCTCTGCGAGCGGTTCGGGCGAGGATATGCTGATGGACGACGATGAGGACGGAAAGTTTGATGGCTATGAACAGCGCCGGGGCAGCTATGATGTCTTTTATTACGGGGTTACCCGCTATTTCACGTTGGAGCAAGGCGAGTTTGTACAAACCGATACCTCGGTGGAACTGTTGGAATACCCATCTACTCCAAAAGCGGCCGTAATGGAGTTTTTGGCATTAAGCATTATAGACGACCGACTGCCGCCGAATGTGGAAGAGCGTCTTGACGAACTTTGTCAATTCCGCGAGGCGAGCGGTGAACGGCCCGTGCTTGAAGTGGACTACGGGACAGTAGGCAATCTGCAACTGGAGTTGGACGGCGAAGATGCTTATTTCGAAGTGGAGGAAACCGGAAGCGACGCCATAGTTACTTTGGTAGAGACGGGGGCAGAAGGGACCAAGAAGCAAACGATCTTCAGCCTTGCCAAGGACTCGGGTGCTGGTACAGAGAAGTGGAGCATCTACGACATCGAAGTAGTGGGGGGACTGAATAAGTAATTTGGGCAAGGCAAGCCCCAATGAATAATAACTATATTTTATCCAGTTAATTTGTCGGGAGGAGGAAGCAACCCCCTGTCCATTGGTCCAAGCACCCCTCTGTCCAAGGCCATACTTTAACTTAAAGAACAGTTCCGCCAGCAGCAAGCAGCCGCCTGCCCTGTTGGTAGAATTTTTCTATCGTTTACTATGGAAAAATGATCTTGTTCACAACCCCAAAGAATATACTAGAATGCCTAACGAAATGCCGCGGAAGTCTGAAGTTCCGCTATTTTATCGATCGGGAGGGATTCTATGAACAAGAAGAACAGATGGATCAATGCCCCGTACGCATTTGCGCTAGGCATGTTTGCGATGATGGTGCCCAGCCAGGCCTTCAGTTCGTTTTACAGCTATTACTATGTGGAAAAGCTGGGGCTCGGCATCGGCCTGGCGACCCTGGCCCGTACGATCTTCCTGATCTGGGATGCCGTGAATAATCCGATCTTCGGTTACTGGTCGGACCGGACAAAGACGAGATTCGGGCGGCGCAGGCCCTGGGTTATGGGTGCGATTCCGCTGTTTATGCTGTTTTTCGTGCTCGTCTTCTCACCTCCCGGCGGATTGACGGAGAATGGGCTGTTCGTCTGGTTTCTGGTTACGCTGATTCTGTACGAGACGGTTGCAACCGTGCTGTGGGTAAACTACGGCGCTCTATTTCCGGAATTGTTCCGCGGGGACCGCATTCGCGCCAAGGCTTCGGCCGTGGAGCAAGGTTATCAGATTGTTGCGTTGTTGATTGCGACGGCGGTAACGCCCCTCATTTATGCCGCCCTAAACTTCTCGATGATGGCGGTGTTGTATGCCTGCGTCTTCGGGGTAGCGATGTCCGTCTGGGTACTGAGCGTCCGGGAGCAGCCGGATGCCAGCCAAGGGGAGCCATTGAAGCTAATCCCCGCGTTCAAGGCGACGGTGAAGAACAGGAAGTTTTGGGTGTTCAATATTTCGAACTCCTTTGCCCAGACGGTCAATGGACTGCTCAGCTCGATGATTCCTTTTTACGCAAAATACGTGCTGCATATCAGCGAGGCGCAAGTTTCGATTTTGCTGGCCGCCGTGTTCGTATCGGTAATTCCGTTGATCTTCGTCTGGTATTGGATCATCCGCAGAATGAACGGGGTCAAGGCTTGGCGCTTATCCCTCGTCGTTTATGGCCTTTCAATGATTCCGCTCTGGTTCGGATACGATTTGGCCAGCGGAATTGCGGCCGGTGTCGCGGCGGGCTTCGGATTGGCCGGCTTCCTGGTGACTCCGCCGATCGTGAGCGGCCGGATCATCGATGAGGATGCGGAAAGAACAGGGTTAAGAAGAGAAGGAATTTATACCGCGGTGGCCGGGTTTATTACGCGTTCGAGCGGTCTGATCTCTGCGCTGGCCTTTTTTGTGGTCGGCATGATACTCGGCTATGAGAGCGGCGACAATCCGGGACCCGCGCCGGAGTTGACCTTCCGGGTGCTTATCAGCATCGTTCCGATTTGTCTTCTCGCCATCTCTGTCGTTTTGTCTTATAGTGCGAAATTCAATTTCAAGAAGTAACCCACCCACCACAGCTTCGAAACTAAGGAATCTGCAACTGCCGCAAGGGTTCACTCCTGGTTTCAATTATGGGGGCGCGGAATGTATACTAAAACTCGAGGAATCGTCGCAGTCCACAGGAAATAAGGAGCTGAATCCAATCCATGAACATAGCAACTATCCAAAAAGCAGGTCACGGTCAGCAGGGGTATACCGCAACTTTTGAGCGCAGCTTGAAGCATCCCGCCGAGCAGGTATGGTCTTTCTTAACGGAAAATGACAAGCTGAAGCAATGGTTCCCGGAACTAAGCGTGGATGAACTGGTCGAAGGCGGAGCGATCAAGTTTGATATGGGAAACGGTAGCTTCGAGGAGATGACCCTTCTGGAGGTTAAACCCTATAACGTGTTGGAATATACTTGGGACCAGGACCGCGTCCGTTTTGAACTGTTCCCTACGGCGGAGGGCTGCCGGCTTCTTCTCATTGAGAAGATAACAAGGATTACCGACCATACGCCGCGGGATTTGGCAGGCTGGCATGTTTGCCTCGACGTTATTGCCGCCTTGTTGGCTTTGCGCGACTTCCCGTCCCGCAAAGCAGAATGGGAAGAACGGTATGCAGATTATCGCGAGGCCATTTCGGCGATCGGAGATTCACAGGAATGAATGCATAGGAGTATAAGCTGATGAAACGGCATGAACCGGTTGTTTTCCGGGAACATGGCGTTTTTTTTATAAGGCAGCGTTTACAAAAAAACGAGAATACCCTCAAAAAGATTGGAATTTTCAATAGAGATAAGGTAACTTAATATATAACGACAAAAACGTTTTTAACGACATAAGGAGAGAACAAATTGACTACAAAGAAACTGGGAATTCCATTAGAAGGCTTTGCCGAGTTCAGCAGAAAAGTAGCTGCCGAAGGTGCCGTGTTGTTGAAAAATGACGGACAAGTTCTTCCGCTTCAAAATCAAGAAAACGTTGTAATTTTTGGCCGGACCCAGGTCAACTATTACCGGAGCGGTACAGGATCGGGCGGAAGCGTCCATGTGGCCTACACCACGAACCTGCTTGACGGACTCCGGAGCAAAGAGCAGATTAAGGTCAACGAAGACGTAGCGGCTGTCTATGAAAAATGGATTGAGCAAAATCCGTTCGACAACGGCGGAGGCGGCTGGGCTGCCGAACCATGGCATCAGAAGGAGATGCCTTTGACCGAAGAACTGGTGCAATCGGCCCGGCGCCAATCGGACAAGGCGATCATCGTCATCGGACGCACCGCGGGCGAAGATCAGGATAATGCCGATGCGCCGGGAAGCTATCGTTTAACGGATGATGAGAAGGCTATGCTGAGCATGGTAACTTCCTATTTTGAACAAACGATCGTTGTTTTGAATGTTTCCAACATTATCGATATGAGCTGGTTGGACGACGCAGGATATGCGAATCCGATTTCGAGCGTGATTTATGCTTGGCATGGCGGTATGGAGGGCGGCAACGCAATTGCGGATGTGCTTGTTGGAGAAGTGACGCCGAGCGGGAAATTAACCGATACGATCGCTTATTCCATTGAGGATTATCCGTCGACACGGAATTACGGCAATGAGTTCAAGAACTTATACCAGGAAGATATTTATGTAGGATACCGGTATTTCGAAACTTTCTGCCCGGATCGGGTTCATTTCGAATTCGGTTTCGGTCTTTCATATACGCAGTTTAAGCTCGATTCCGAAGAGGCTAAAGTGGTCTCCCGGGAAGGGGAAGCGTATTTGGAAATCGGCGTAAACGTGCAAAATACCGGGACCCGGTTCTCCGGTAAAGAGGTCGTTCAGGTGTATGTGGAAGCACCGCAAGGCAAACTGGGCAAGCCGTCCAAAGTTCTCGCCGCTTTCGGCAAGACGAACGAGCTTCAGCCGGGTGAATCGCAGCGCCTTACGCTAAGCTTCCCGGTACGTTCTTTGGCTTCTTACGATGACGGCGGCGTAACGGGGCATCGTTCCGCCTTTGTGCTGGAAGCCGGAGTTTATCATCTCTATGTAGGCGGTAGTGTGAAGGACCTGGTGCAGATCGGCGTGGATGGACAAAGCGGGTACCATGTGGAGTCGCTGGAAGTCGTGGAGCAGATGGAAGAAGCGCTAGCACCGATCGAGAGCTACTCCCGGATGAGACCGGGTACGCAAAAGGCGGACGGTTCGTACGAGCTCACTTATGAAGAGGTTCCGACACGCAAGATCTCGTTGGCGGACCGGATTCAAAGCCGTCTTCCAAAGACCTTGGAACAAACCGGGGATCAAGGTTATACGCTGCGGGATGTTTCGGACGGAAAAGTCAGCCTGGAGACCTTTATCGCTCAACTCAGCGATCATGATTTGGCGGTACTCGTGCGGGGCGAGGGAATGGTCAGCCCGCTTGTCACCTCCGGTACGGCTTCGGCTTTTGGCGGTGTCAGCGACCGGCTGTTCAACTACGGAATTCCGGTTGGTTGTACGGCGGACGGTCCGTCCGGCATCCGGATGGACAGCGGAGAGAAGGCAACTCAAGTTGCTATAGGCACCTTGCTGGCTGCTACCTGGAATGTGGAGCTCGTTGAAGAGCTTTACGTCCTGGAAGGCAAAGAACTGCTCAGAAACGAGATCGACACCTTGCTCGGACCGGGTCTTAATATCCGGCGCAGTCCTCTGAACGGACGGAACTTCGAATACTTCTCCGAAGACCCGTTGGTTACCGGTGTATTCGCGTCGGCTTGTACGCGCGGCATCATGAAGGGCGGCTCTAACGCTACGTTGAAGCACTTCGCCTGCAATAACCAGGAGAAATACCGCAGTAAAGTGGATTCGGTCGTATCCGAGCGCGCGCTGCGGGAAATTTATCTGAAGGGCTTTGAAATGGCGGTTAAGCAAGGCGGAGCCAATTCGATCATGACGGCTTACAATCCGATCAACGGGCACTGGTCCGCATCGAACTATGACCTCAACACCACCATTCTGCGCGGGGAATGGGGCTTTGATGGCATCGTCATGACCGACTGGTGGGCTGTAATGAATGATGTCGCTAATGGAGGTCCGGCCGACCGGAAGTTTACGAACTTCATGGTTCGTGCCCAAAACGATCTCTACATGGTTGTCAGCAATTACGGCGCAGAAATCAACGCATATGACGACAATACGCTGGCGTCTCTCGAGAACGGAACTCTGACCCGTGGTGAACTGCAGCGGAACGCGATGAATATTTGCCGGTTCCTCATGAATGCACCTGTATTCTCCAGAAAGCAGGTTCTTCATGCAACGGTTCAGCAATTCAAGGCGGCAAGTCTTTCTTCCGAGCCGGCACAGGTGCAAGAGCTGTCCCGTCAAGCACAGGTTGAACCGGTTGCTAATGGATCGACGTTCATTCGGGCAGACGTAGCAGGTCAATATTGGATTACGGTGAACATGATGTCCCCGGACGACTACTTGGCTCAGAGCGCTTGCAATATCATGCTGAACGGCCAATTAATGACTACCGTCCAAACGAACGGGACCGAAGGCAAATGGTTCCGGCAACGGCTCGTAAAAGTCGAGCTGGAAGCGGGTCTCTACGAGCTGACGCTTGATTTCGTCAAACCGGGCTTGCAAATCGGCTGGATCGAGTTCAAATTGTCCTAGAAGAATACCTAAGCGAAGGGGTAGTACATTTGAGAGGATATAATGTTTGGCGACCGGTTTTGTTGATTGCAACTGCGTTATTGACGAATACGCTGGTGACGAACCTCTGCATTTTGTTCGGACTAGAGCGCGGCTTGGCGGGCGATATCGGGTTTGTCGCCATGATTATTGCGGCGTTGGTGACCTATAACCGTATGACGAAGGGCCGCCGCCGGAAGTAAGATTGGGCAGGCAGTTCCTGTTGTTCTTTTACCGGATGGTTAAGTTAATATCGAGAAGCACTGACCTTGGTCGGTGCTTTTCTTATTAGATTAAGACTTTTAGAAGGGTGATTTATATGGTATTTTCCTATCGCACGCCCTAAATCGATGTATAATAGGTAGAGGTAAATAGCAAAATCACCAAATATCCCCTACCAGGAGAAATTGTGTCTATGAAAAAGAACAAAAAGCTAACGCTTATCCTCACACTTACTACAGGTATACTCGTCGGCACAGCGGCCACCGTATTTGCTCAGAATCCCATCACTTTGCTGGTAAACGGATCTAAGATCGGCTCGAAGGAAGCTCCAAGCTTCGTGAACGGAAGGGTTATGGTCCCCATAAGAACGACAGCCGAGGCTCTGGGTAAAGAGGTTCAATGGAATGCTCAGAAGTCAGAGGTCAATATCGTTGATCGGGAAGACCTATTGACCGAATATGTGAAGGGAACTCAGAAGGTCAAAATATGGGGTAAAAAATCGGACGGCGGATACTGGGGAATGCGGATAACCCTTGGTGAGATAACCCGCAACTTTCCTTTCTGGTATAATGTCGGCAATCCATCCTATGCCCCTCAGGTTTATCTTCAGGATCTGAATCAGGACGGCAAGGACGAATTATTGATCATTTTAACGACGGGTTACGGAACAGGATTTAAAGAGGAAAATGCATATATTTTCGATAGTGAGGAATTCTCGGAGATCCCTCTGGAGGACTGGCAAACCTATACTTTAAAACATGTCGTGCCGGGAAAAGTTACGAAAGAGGGGGCCAGCATCCAGATTGATCATAAAGAGCTGGCCATTCCGCATGGTATTCCAGAAGAGGATTTTAAGTCCGACAAGCCTTATTGGTATGAAAGCCCGGCATATGGTCAATATTTCCGGTACGAGGTTCGAAATGATAAACTGTACGCGATTATACCTTTATGGTTCTCTCCGGCGCTTTCATCCGGCCAACTAGAAATTGAGTATTCATACAAAGACAAGTTTTTTCAGGGCGACGGCATTAAGTACGTGGAGAGCGAATAGCATTTGAGGTAATCTGGACGTACAATCGGCAATGGTTGCGTTCTATAATTTAAGAAAAGCCGGGATCCCAGGATTCCGGCTTTTTCTTAAGGAGTCTTTTATGTGGGAAGAGTCCTTGAAGCCGTTAGTCTTCTGGATTCTGCAGCCGGGATTTCCACTCAGCATACAATTCTTCGAGAGACGTATTCAGAATTTTCTCCATTCGATTAGGTTTGCGGATGATTTCATTAAGCGCGTCTATCCCGTATTCATCAATGATGTAATCGATCAAGGTGCCGCTGTAAAAGTAGGCTGCTCCCCCAGCCTTATTGAAATAGTCAGACCGCTGAAACTGCTCCAGATCCGGAAAATCTAAAAAGGCGGAACCGAACAGGAGCTTAGATTCAAACTCGGCTTCAAATTGATTGGACGCATAATAGGCGGTCCCCTCATCAAGCCACTTTGTACGCCCGACCTTCGGGTTGACCTGCTGGATGACAGCGTGAACGAGTTCATGCGTAATTTGATCGGTAAAAGCTTTTCGGGTATTCGGATTTTCGAGGTTCACCGGAGTGTACACTTTAATCGTTTTGTCTCTTGCATCATAGGTGCCTTCCGTATCGCGGCCGATCATTTTACGGAATGCTTCGTAATCCGGGTACACATGAACAGGGAGTTTGCGTTCCGATTCAAAATGGAACATCGTTGACAGGCGCGTGTAGTGTGCGTCGAATTCGAGGGCTAAAATGTCGATCATCTGAGTGGTTTCGGAATCGTTAGTAGGGCTGTAAAAAAGGCCGTGCTCCGTCTCTTGGATGAGGATCAGATCTTTGTGAGTATTTTTAGGGAAGAGGAAAAACGCTGAAATTCCTAATAGCAATAGGACACCCAAGGCTGCTCCTTTATATCTCATATAACACCCCCGTTAAAACTGTTCTATATGAACATACTTGATTTTACTTCTTTGGTAAATAGTATTGAATAGTTTCGTGGTGAGGTAGAAAAGGGAAGAGGAAAGCCGGGAGTTCTCACAGAGCCCTCCCTAATCTTGGCCGACCCACTCTTTCCGGAGTGAAAACAGGTCCCTCAGCTCCTCGGTCGAAAGCTCGGTGATCCAGCCCTCGGAGCTTGCGATGACGTTGTCGCTGAGCTGCTGCTTGCTTTCCAGCATTTCATCGATGCGTTCTTCAAGCGTGCCCAGCGAAATAAATTTATGCACCTGTACGTCGCGGGTTTGCCCGATGCGGTAAGCCCGGTCGGTCGCCTGGTTCTCTACTGCCGGATTCCACCAGCGGTCAAAGTGGAACACGTGATTGGCCGCCGTGAGGTTCAGGCCGACACCGCCGGCTTTCAAGGAAAGAACGAAGACGCACGGCTTTTTGGTGCCGGCCTGGGCGCTTCCCGTCTCAATCGGCGCTTGGAACTGCTCGATCATTTTATCCCGGGCGGATTTCGGCGTACTGCCGTTCAGATAGAGAACAGGCTCTTGGAGTACCTGCTCAAGCACTCGCTGCATCATCTGTCCCATCCCTACATACTGCGTAAAAATAAGGCACTGTTCTCCTTCTTCCCGCAATTCCTTGACCATTTCCAGCAAACGCTCCAGCTTGGAGGAACGGCTGATGAGCGCCTCCAAATCCTTTCCGTCCTTCGAGGAATCTTCCGGCGAAGGGATGGGCTCCTTGGTCATCAACACAGGATGGTCGCAAAGCTGCTTTAATTGAGTGAGCGCTGCTAAAATAGCTCCCTTGCGCTCGATTCCCTCCAGCTTCTGCATGCGTTCCATCAATTGATTTACCGTCTGATCATAGAGGGCCCCTTGTTCGGCGGTTAGATTCACGTACATTTTCATCTCGTTCTTGTCCGGAAGATCAAGTTGAATGTGCGGGTCTCTCTTCTTGCGGCGGAGCAGGAACGGCTTGATGAGCTTCTGCAGATCGGCCGTACGTTGTTCATTGTGCTCCCTCTCAATGGCTTGAACAAAATGTTGTTGAAAAGCCGATGCACTACCCAGGAAGCCGGGACTGATGAAGTCGTAAATAGACCACAGCTCCGAAAGCCGGTTCTCGATCGGCGTGCCGGTGAGCGCAATCCGGTGTCTGGCCGGAAAACTGCGGACGGCGGAGGATTGCTTCGTTTGCGCATTTTTAATGTTCTGGGCTTCGTCCAGACAAATCGTTCCCCAAGCATATTCCTTCAATAACTCCTGATCCAGCGCGGCGGTAGCATAGGAGGTGAGGATCACATCGGCATGGTCCGCAGCCTCGCGGAAAGAATCGCCGTCCAGACGTCTTCCGCCATAGTGGAGCATCACGCGCAGTGATGGTGCAAAGCGGTTGAGCTCCTTCTGCCAGTTCCCCAGCACAGAGGTAGGGCATATGATCAGAGACGGCTGTCCGGATTCTTCGCCTTGCCGCTCCTTTAAGTGAAGGAGATAGGTGATGAGCTGCACCGTTTTGCCGAGTCCCATATCATCGGCGAGGCAGGCCCCGAGGCCGAAACGCTCCAGCAGGACAAGCCAGCCGAATCCCTCATGCTGATAAGGACGCAGCTCCGCCCGCAGTCCGGCCGGCAGCTCGGGCTTGGGCAATTCCGATTGTTGGCCCAATTGCCGGATGAGCTGGTTCAAGTGCTTGTTCAATTCCACTTCAAGTCGGATTTGTCCTGCGAAATCGTCCGTACCGCTCAGCGGGTTCAGGCGGTCTGCCGCACCTTCGGTTCCACCCAGCAAATGAAGCTGGAGCACCTCTTGAAAGGACATTCCCCGCGATGAGTCGACCCGTGCCATGGCTTTGCGAATTTGTGCGAGCAGCCGGGGGTCGAGCGGAATCCATTGTCCGCGGAAGCGGACAAGTCTTTCATTGCGGGCCGCCAGCTCGGCGAATTCGGCTTCGGTCAGATCGGCATCGCCAATCGCGATCCGCCAATCGAAGTCGATGAGCGAATTCAGCCCGAACAGCGATTCCCCGCCGCCGGATTTGCCGCCGCCGGCACCCGCTGAGATTTTGGCCCGCACTCGCGGCTTGGTGCGGCTGGCTGCTTCCCACCAGGAAGGAAGCAGCACCTGCCAGCCGGCGTCCAGCAGCCGCCGGCTGTCTTCGGTCAGAAACTGCCAGGCCGCCCGGTCGTTCAGCGGTTCCGCAAAGACATCGCCGGCGGCAGTCGCTGCTGAGAAATAGGCCTCCGGCAGGCAGGCTTGCAAGCGGTCCAGCCAATTGGCGGAGAGGCTGCGGACGTATTCTGACCACGTCTCGGGCCAAGTGCCGAAGCATCGGCCGTCAGTGCCGAGCCTTATGGGCACGAGCAGCGCAGGATTTAGCTTGTCCTGCAGTACAAGCTGAAGTCGCCAGTCCTCGTCAGCCGATGGATCAAATTCGGTTTCCGGTTCCATTCCGGGTTCAAGCAGCTGCAGCAACGGACGGAAGGGGGAAGTATCCGGCTTCCAGCCGATGTCAATAAGCCAGCTCTGTTCATCGCTTCCTGCGGACATGCGTTCTTTGCTGAACAACAGCGGGTAATCCCGGCGCAAATCGGCAGCGGCTTCTTGAGTGCCGTAATAACGATAGAAAACGGAAGCGGAGAAGGCGGCGCGCACTCTATCTATAAAATCCGGATCTATCTCGTCATAGTTGATCGCGTCCAGTTCTGCTTGGGCGGACGCACTCAAGTCCCATTCCCACGCCAGTTTACCCGATTTAGCCGCTGTATAGCTGGGGATATAGGCTTTCTCCTCCAGACAGACGGCCAGCAGGGGAGCTATTTGACGGAGTGGCTGGGCCTGCGGCTGCCAGGTCCAGTCGATATGCCGGAGCAGTTCGCAATTCGCCAGGAAAGGGATGACCTGCTCGGCCGGGAGCAGTACGATTTCGATATCTTGGATTTGGGAGATTTCCAGCTCCGTCCCGTAATAAGACTCCTCGTGCCAGGCGAACAGGTGGTGCTTCAAAGATAGTCCGGATACGAAATTTCGGTCGTTTACCGTACCGAAAAATAACGCATCCCCATGTTCGCTCAACTGGATACCGATGGATATAGCTTGTTTGAATCGGGTCATGGTATTAGTTTTCCTTTCCTCAGCTCTTCCTGTAAAGCACGAAGACGACTGTGCTTGTCGGTAAAGGAGTCGATAAATTGCTCCCATCGCGCGGTAAGCTTCATTTTGGTATACAGCTTGGAGAGCCGCTTCAACAGCCTTACAGCCTTCTTGTAGCTGCCTCTATTCTTCTCGAGCACATATCTCTCTACAGCCTGATGATAAAAAGGCAGCAATACCTCAGGAGCATTTTTCTCCAGGGGCTTCAGATCGGTTGCACGAATAGCGAGAGGATCGACATTATTGGAAAGCTGCAAGTCCATCCACTGCCTCCATTGCCCCAGCTCGATCATAAGCTGTTCGTAAATACGCTCCGAATAAGGGAGCATCTCTCTGAGCGTGCTCCACATCCTTTCCTCACATTCCGGAAGCTGTTCTACCGTCTTGCTCCAGTAGCCTGCATAACTGTCCATGACGTCTTTGTACCGGCTTTCTAGCAGAGGTCCGACCGTAATAAGCCAGTCCAATAATCGGGTCCAGTCTTGTTCCATCAGCATTAAGCCCAGAATATTCAGAATGAAAACATAATAATCCTTCGTATTCTCCTGCGCCTGTTTGAGTAGCTCCAGAGCCATCCGATCATCGGATAAGCGGTAGTACATCCAGCATTGGGCCCGAATTAGTGCTTTTTGATGCACACTTGAACCGGGTTGTTTCCCCGCTTGCTCCAATAGCTCCAATTCGCGCAAAAAAACATTTTTATCTTTTATATTAGGCACAATCCAGGCTTGCCAGAGTTGATAATAAGGTTCTCCGAAAATCTGATCCTGCTGTGCATTCAGCATTTCATTGCGTATAAAGTCCAGTGTTTGCAGGACAACAGTCCATCCTTGTTGTTCAGGCCCGAGAGGTAGTGGTTCACCAAGGATTTGCCCGATGGACTCTTGCATTTCCTTTACGGCCACCGAATTGTAATAGCCCATAAAATTGGCATGATAAGTAGTGGAGGTTGACTTGGCAGGTAAAATTAACAGCTTAAGACAGTAAAGAGCGGCATTCAGATCATAAATAAGTCCCAAGCCGGGCTTGAGCTCCGGCTTAACGCCCCGGATCGCTTTCAAGACGTTTTCTGCATACCGTACCGTAATCGTTTTATCATCTACAGCATTTGCGCATAAATTGAACAGTTCATGCCATTCCGAAAGTGACGGTTCCGGAATAGCCCCCTCATTATCGTTCATGTGATTGCCCCGCATTTTCTTCCTCATTTCTTAAATTCTATTACATAGAGGTTTCTGTATTGTGAGTATATCAAAATAGAGCGTCTCCTTCACATCCGGAGTGGAATGGATGGATTCAGAATTCCATGTTTCCTTTTTTGTCACAAGACCGGATGTATAAAGTTGGATGGAAAAGGGCATTTTTTTAATGAAAAACTCTTATCTGAGGAGTGGCTGAAATGAAAACACTAAATGCGATTGCACTCACTTTACTGATTGTGGGCGGACTTAACTGGTTATTGATCGGCCTCTTTGAATATGACCTGGTGGCTGGCATCTTCGGTGGGCAAACCTCCACATTATCCCGGATCGTTTATGTTATTGTCGGGATTTGTGCCATCTACTCGATCAAATTTTACAATGACGTAAGTCAAGAACGGGCCCGGTAACAGACGTCGCGCAAGATCTTCAAAACGATAAAAGAGCTTCCCGCCTCCAAAGGGTGAAGCTCTTTTTTTGTGCAGCATTGGGCAAGTGTCGGTATGGAAAGAATGAAGGAATTTTTTCCAAGGGATCGAATTAATAAAAAATCCCTAAAATACCACAGGAGGAAATATATGATCAGGAGAATAACGACAGGTGTCTTTATAGTTTTATTGATTTTGTCTCTTCATCGTCCGGCTTTCGCCGATTCCGAGAGTTACTGGATCGTCCTTGACGGCAATTACTTGAACACGGATCAGGCCCCGATCAATCGGGATGGAAGTTTGTATGTCCCCATGCGATTGATCTTCGAGTCGCTTCAGGCGAAGGTGACTTATTTGCCCAAGGAAGGGAAGATCATCGGAGAAAAAGGAGACACGACGATTGAGCTTCAAATCGGCAAAACGACGGCATACAAGAATAAACAACCCATCTTTTTATCCAGGCCGCCCCTACTCGTAAAGAACAGTGTTTACGTACCGCTTCGCTTTATCAGCGAGTCGCTGGGGGCTTCCGTCGATTGGAAGGCAGAAATGCATGTAGTCGAGATCGAAACTCCGAAGCTTGCGGTCAAAACCGAGCTCCCAGTAATTAATGACCGAGGCAAACCGGCGGTCCTTGAGCATAACGGCAACATGAAGCTGAAGTGGTCGTTCCAGGATGACAGTCCCTATCAGCAATATGAGGGATTCGTTGCTCCGGACGATGCATTGATATTTACCAATTTCACTTCAGTCAAACAGATGGATTACAACGGAAAAATACATAAGGAATGGCCGTTAAATGCCGAGAATTCCCCTATTAGTATATCGGCAATAGCCACGAATAAAGGGTATACGATCAAAAGTAATGATACCGGTACTGTATGGAAGGGGATTCCGTTATATACCGAAGCCGCCCCGGATGTATTTTATCCAACGCAGGCTGTTCTAGACCGATCGGGTAATTTGCTTGTAGTGACGACCGAAGGTTTTGCAGCGTATGATAAAAAGGGAAAACGTCTGTGGCTTCATTCCCAATGGAAAAAAGGGGAGGAAAGCATATCGGCTGTTAGACAAACCATCAATATTCGTACGAATGCTTCCAATCAAATTTTTATTTCTTATATCGATCATCTGGTCGTTCTTAATGACAAAGGGGAAATCATCATGCTGCTCCCGGAATCGCATTCCGGCTTGATTCCGCTCGATAACGGCACCGTTTTGGACGATGCCGGGGTTTATCGTATTGTGAATGGCACACTTCAATCGGTATCAAGTGTATCCATAGAACCTACCGATTCCTTTCAGGTAACCAAAGACGATAAAACTCTACAAAAAATAGACCCGGATACCGGGGAGATCCTTTGGGTCTATCGCCTGCCGAGTATGGAGGAAAAATCGGGATATAGCTTTTTCCCATCGACTTTAACGCTGGATTCATATGGAACGGTCTATATTTCCACGCAAGGCGGCACGGTGCATGCCCTTGATGCTTCGGATGGCAAGATGAAATTCAAGCTTGTGATGAATCATGGAACGATTTCTTCTTCACAGGTGATTCCACTTTCAGAAACAGAGCTTGTGGTTGTGAATAATAATGCCATCATGTTTTTTGATATTAATGAGATCCATACAAACTGAAACAAGGGTAGCGTCTCAACAAGCCCGGTCCGAATATGGACCGGGCTTGTTTTCTACTTCACGTTTTTAATCATTTCAAGGTCAGAGCTGCACAGAATCTCCAGGTTATCGAAAATTTTGTCTGCAGGCCAATCCCACCATTTTAGCTGTTCAAGATACGATATGAGCTCATCGTCAAACCGCTTCTTAATGATCCGGCACGGATTACCGCCCGCGATATGGTAGGCGGGGATATCCTTGGCCACCAGGGAATTGGCTGCGATGATGGCGCCGTCACCGATATGGACTCCGGGCATGATCGTCACATTTTGACCGATCCATACGTCATTCCCAATCACGGTATCTCCTTTGAAGGGAAACTGGTCCAATGAGACCGGAACGGTCTCCCAGCCTTCGCCCATAATATTAAAAGGGTACGTAGTTACGGAGTTCATCCGATGATTGGCGCCATTCATGACGAATTCGATGCCCTTGGCGATGGCGCAAAACCTGCCGATCACTAGCTTATCGCCCAAAAACTCATAATGATGAGTAACGTGGGATTCAAATTGATCCGCACCATCGGGATCGTCATAATACGTATAGTCGCCGATACTAATGTTAGACCTGGTGATCACATTTTTGATATAGCAAATTCTTTTCATGCTTGGGTTAGGAAAAATGGCATTCGGATCAGGACCGATTCTATTCATCTCTCAATCACCTCTCGCCTCCAGTATATTACAATTCATCCGCAATTCCGAGCAGGGCGATGCCGATAATGACCGCTATAACGACGGCGTACTGCGCCTTGTTCAGTCGTTCCTTCAGGAAAATCCGGGACAGAATGACGGAAAAGATACTGTAAGAAGCAATCAGCGGCGCGGCAATGATGGCGTTGCTGGACATGGCGAATACATAGAAGAATTGACCGATCGTTTCAAATACGGCCGCATAGCCTTTGACGCGCTCCTGGAACAGGTTGAACCGCTGTTTTTTCACAAACCGGAGGTAGATGAAGGCCAGAACAGCGCAGGCGAAAAAAGTGAATTCGTAGGAAAGCAGGGCCGCGTCCTCGCTGATCAGGCTCAGTTCATCGAGGTAAATCCCGTCGGCAAACGTGCCGAGCCCATCGATCAGAGCGTATAGAACCGGAAATAGGATCGCCATCATGCCGATTTGATATTTCGGATCGATCTTGGTCGAACTGGCTCGAAGCGCGATTTGCTCGGCTTTTTTTTCCAAGACTGCTAAACCGATCACGCCGAGGGTAATAATGACTATGCCCGTAACCTCCAGCGTATTTAATGAATGTGTAAAAAACAGAAACAGCAGAATCGTGGTGACAGCCCCGGAGGAGTTCTGGACGGGGGAGGCGATAGACAATTCAAGATAACGGAGCCCGATATACCCGATCGTCATCGATAAGATGTAAAGGACCGATACGGGTAAATAGCGAAGCAGGTCGGCCGGCTCCAGCGTAATTCCCTTAAACAGCATATACCCTGTGGCATGAACCCCCATGACGAGCCCGACCATGATAACGATTTTGATATGGCTGAACCGATCGCGGGAGTCGCTGCCTTTCTTATAGAACAAATCTGCGCCTCCCCAAGCGAGGGCGGTCAGTAAAGCGAATAGAAACCACATAACTTAGTAATTCTCCTTGTCGGTTAGATGAAAAGATACCGTTTTTCTTTATTGATACTTCGGCTAAGCCTTCTTATTATACAGGCCGTTCCGGAAAGGCTGTCAATGATATCGCAACAATCCTGGCTGTATATTCGTTTTACCTTATATTAGAAAAATCCAAAAAGAATGGGTGGAGAATGATGAGAAAAATACTGATCTTAAGCTTGCTGGCGTGCAGTATCTTGGCGGGATGCGGAAATGGAAATTCGGACAAAGAGACTGAAAGCACACCTCCGAGTCAGAACGGGCAGACGAACCAGAACGAAGTAACGAAGGAACCTGCAACTTCTGAAGATGATCAGCAAACGAACGGGAACCAGCCATCGAATAAAGCTGACCAATCAACCAACAGCGAATCATTGCGGGCTGATTATACGAAAAAGCTGGATGAGGTCGAGAAGGGGCTTGCGGATTTGGAGGAGCTGAACGAGGAGGGGACCACCGTATCGATGACCCAGGCAGCCAATGAAACCTATAAACGGTGGGATGCGGCCCTGAACGAAATTTATGGGGAACTGGAAGATCGGCTTTCCGAGAAGGATATGGCAGCCTTGAAGCAGGAGCAGCGTGAGTGGATTACAGAGAGAGACGAAACCGCCGAGAAGGAAGCGGCAGAGTATAAGGGCGGGACGATGGAGGCCTTGCAGCTGCTTTCCGCCAAAGCCCGGATTACCAAGGAAAGATGTTATGAGCTGGTAGAACTACTTTAGCAGGGCGTATATTGTAATATAATTCATTGCAGTATTCGAAGAATGGGGTTTGGGAATGGATAAAGAGAGAACGCTGGAAGACTTCATGGCAATCATACCTGTTATTAAGGAGGCCGTTCCGATGGATTTGTCGATCGCGATTTGCGATCTGGACAAGTTTGTCGCTTATTGGCCGGGGGAGAATATCGACCTGCAAATCAAGGTCGACCAGTTATTGCATCCCGATGAACCGCTGACGAACGCAATCAAAAACAATATAAGCCTGAAGGCAGAAGTGCCTGCTGATTTTTACGGATTTGAATTTACGGGGACGGCTACCCCGCTGCATGACCATGAAGGACATGTTATCGGCGGTATTGCGGTCCAACTGCGCAAGCAGAGCGAACTCCGGGACATTTCCGATCAAATCGCGGACTCGCTGACCCAGGCAAACGCCCGGCTGTCCCGCATGGCGAGCGGTTCAAATGACTTGGCGGGCTTTACTCACCAGCTCCTTGCCCTCGCCCGGGCGACCGAGGAACAGGTCAACAAGACGGATGAAGTCGTCTCCATCGTAAAAGCCGTCGGAGATCAGACGAATTTGCTCGGGCTTAACGCCTCGATTGAGGCAGCTCATGCCGGGGATAAAGGAAGAGGGTTCGGCATTGTAGCGGGGGAGATCCGAAAGCTGTCCAATGAGACGGTTTCCTCCACCAGAGTTATACAGGGGATTTTAAAAGAATTCAGAGAGGTTACGGCGGAAATGGGGAAATCCATCGACCGGATCAACCAAGTGGTGGAAGAACAAGCGGAGTCGGCCCAGCACATGTCTTCGTTTATTGAGGAAATTCAACAAATGTCCGAACGGCTGAATCAATTTGCCAAGAGACTATAAACAGTATTGTATTAGCGAAGGAGGCACCCGGAAGGGTGTCTTCTTGCATATAGACGGGCTGCGGTTGGTCCGCCAGTGGACTAGATAGCCATCCTGTGATTAAGTAGAGTGAGAGGATTTGACCGTTTTTGGCAAAGGGGATAAGGATTCGTGAAGAAGATGAATTATACGCTGATGGGACTGCGCGGACTGCTTGCCCTGTCGGTTGTGATCTATCATATCTATATTTCCGCCGTGATCGAGGGATACATTCCCGAGATTCCCAAGGAAAATTTTCTTTATATGATCAATGAGGCCGGGCCTATATCAGTAAACCTGTTCTTCGTAATCAGCGGATACTTGATCACCCAAAGCTTGTTGAATAAAAGATCGTTCCGGGAGTTTGCCGTCAACCGGCTGCTGCGGATCTATCCCGTATTTATAACGATTCATCTTATTATTTTCGCGGTCGGACCGGTGATCGAATATAAATGGATGGATGGAATCGGACCGGGGCAATACGCGTTTCATTTCATATCCAACGCTCTTCTGCTGCCCGGAATGTTCCCGCTTCCGATCGCTCAGATCGTTGCCTGGTCACTGAGTTACGAGTTATTCTTCTATATTATTGCTGGATTGGCTTGGCTAATCTACCGCAGCTCCAAGTTGCCCAGGGTTCGGAAGGGCATACTGTATGCCCTGGTAGCTGCCGCTGCGATCATCATTATTTATTATCGTAAAGACTTCTCCTTCTTTGCCGTAGGTGTCGCGGCGTATTTCAGCCAGACACAGATTAAGAGCTACTGGAAACCCGTCAAAGCGTTTTATTTTAATGGCGTAATTCTGTTGGCTGCAATCTATCTGTCCTACTATACGTTAAAGGTTCCGATTTGGGCCGCGCTTGTGCTGAGCTTCTTGCTGTTTATCCCTATCCTGATGGAGTATGGGCTGCTGTCCCGGTTTCTACGAACGAGCGTGATGCGTTACTTGGGAAGGATCAGCTTCAGTTTGTACATGTGGCATACAATGGTCATGTTTCCATTAAAAATAGCCGTGCCCAAATTCGCCGCCATGATAGGGACAAATGCGGTTTCCTTCGGAATCTACGCGCTGTTATCGTTAGCGCTGTCGGTCCTGATATCGCATCTGTCCTATCATTACATTGAATTCAGGTTCACGGCCTATCTGAAGTCGAAAATGGAGCGAGGGTCATTATCCCGGAAGAGTCAGGGCAACGTAGATGGCTCAACGGAATCCACTTGAACTACGGGAACGTTTAGCAGGTCCTCATTGATCATGATGTCCTTATATTCAACAAACGTACCGGTAATAACAGCGGGTCCCTCCGAGAATTGGAAGTCACCTGTCAGCACGATATAATTGTCTCCGGCCCATGCCGTAGTTTCGAATTCGCCCGGCGCGGAGATCGTGCATGTGAAGCGTACCTTTTTCTGCGGATATTGAGCGATATCTTCAGGGGCAATCTCCGGGATAACGGTCTTGACGCCGGTAAACTCATAGTAGGAGCCTGACCGTTCGTAAATGGCGATTTGTCCCTCGCCCGATCCTGCGGGATTCTCTACAAGGAGGCTGCCATCCGGGTTGATGGTCAGATTGTCCGCTTCAACCCACAGGATCAGCTCAATCCGGTCATCCTGAACTTCAAACAACGCATAAAGCGCGTTCCTGCTTGCGGAATCGGCTTCAACGAGAAGGACAGGGGTCTCTTTGTTGCTTAATTTACGTTCAATAGACAGCTGCCGGATGGTCGCATTTGAAGTTATATCCGTATTGCTGAGCACCTGAACTTGTTCCTGGGCGTTCATTCTGCCGAAATAAATCCGGTTTGTCTCATCGGCTGCCGTGACATATATCTTGGAGCCGTAAGCGTCAGTACCCCCGCTTACGTGTTGATAGCTGTCCCCCTCACTTCGAATAGGGAGCAGTTGGGACGGTTCTGCAGCCATCCAGGCCAGCTTGACCTGATCCACGGCTTCGCCGGTATCCTGGTAACCACTCAGTGCATTATAGAGATTAATGGCCTCCTGATACTCCCCTTGTGCCGCCATTTTCTTGGCTTTTTTCATCAATCGCGCAATTTGGCCCTCCGCATATTCCGTCAGCGACGACCCGGGGTCGGCTTGGTTTGCGAATTCCTTGTATTGTTTGGCATGCTTGGCGAAGGCGGCATAGTTTTCTTCTTTCAGATCGTATTCCAGCAGGCTTCCAATAAGCTCTTTCGTTGTGCTTGTGATCCATGGCGCTTCAAACTGATGGCTTTTGTAGGCGTCCAGCATATCCTTTGCTTCAGCGAATAAAGTGTCATAAAGGCCCTTGGACGCGGTGGCTTTGATTCTTCTTGCGTCGTAGGTTTTGAATTTGGCGCTTAATTCGCTGATTTGCTTGGAGCTGTCCCCGTAAAAGTTGAAAGGGATCCGGAGCAGATTCCATTTAAAGGATTCATTCGAATAATCGCCGGTATCCAGATTGTGATCCATATCCGCGTAGAACCGGTCCTTGAACTGGGCGAAATAGGAGACGAACTTCTCGGAAACGTTGTTCGATTTCGAAATTTCACGGTAATTTTCGCTATAAGGCCCGTTCCCCGTATAATAGGTGTTGCGAAGCAGGGATAACTTCGCATAGACATCCATAAGCTTATCGAAATCGCCTTTGGAAGTGGCCTTAGCTCCTTGCGAGCTTAACTCCGCCAGCTGCCGTTTCATATCCGTAATCGGAGCCAGCTCTTTCAGACGAGCCGAGATGATGTCCTCCCTATAGTCTATAGAGGTGTTGTTTCGGGCTTTCAAATACCAGGTTTCGGCCTGGATTAAATCCTTCTCCGCATAGAGGCGCTCGGCCTCGTCAAACCAGGCCATCTTTTGCGAAATTCCATAACCCTTGAGACCGATAAGAATCAGCATAACGGCACATGATGCAAGAAGCAGGCTTTGCAGAGAGACCAATCTACGAATCATCATAAGGAAATGCTCCTTGGTGTTATTTGCTGAAAATCGGCATCCCATTGGTATTTCTCATTGTAAATCCGGTAAACCTCATCCGCCAGGGAAGTCCACGGCTCGTTTGGATTTGTGGCTATGACCCGGTAAAGGCGCAAGAATCGCTCTTTGGGAAGCAGGCGCGCATACCGCGAAATGAAGTCGGAGTAGCTCAGGACGTAACGTTTCAACCTTACGGCGGCTCCGGCCACCCCGGCAAGAATGTCTTCTCCGCGTTCCAAGGAGGCAATTTCATGTTCATATTTTAATATGTAGCGAAAGGTCCTGTCTTTGATCAGCTCGCGTTTGATTTTTGCTAATTCGCCGATATAGCGGGCAAGATCAGGATCAAATCGGCTTTGCAGCAACGGCTCCAATTCCAGCTCCATATCCTTACGAAGCACAAAAGATTGCAGCAGTATGATTTGCAGCGACCGGATGGTGTCATCATGGACCAGCGCGGCGATTTCCCGCAGCATTTCATAAGAGCGGGCTTTATCTTCTTTGCCCGTTTCGACGGCCCGGTCCAGATTAGCGATGAGTCCGTCCGCTATTCTTTGACGATCGTGCAGGAACATTCGGGCTATTTCCCGGGAAACGGCCCGCGGAAGCAGCCTGCGCTGAACAAACCAGAGACACCCGGTCAGAATGACCCCTCCGGCCAGCCCAATCGCCATCTCTTGAAAGCTTCTGCCGAAGAAGATACTGATCAGGGTGATCAGTATCGCGGCCAGCCTTTCATTGCGCATGGTGCGGCGTACGGTTGCAGCAGCCTTTTCACGCAGGGGAAGAAGACCGGGCTTCCCGCAGAACGTACAATTATCTTCGCGTAAAATCGTATAGCGATGGCAATTGTTGCATATTCTTAACTTTTCATATACATATTTCGTTTTAATAGTAGGTTTAATTTGTACAGGAATCTTATTGTCCATGGTTATCACTATCCCGGTTTATTTGGAGTACCAGCCTGCGGTCAAGCTCTTCGGGCGCAATCGAATTCTTATTGCGTCTCCAATATATGATTGATTTTGCAATGACAAAAAGAAACAAAATAGCCAGGCAAACGTAAGTAATCATATACAGTCTCCTTCTTTTATAGGCCGAGCAGGCCATTATACCTAAAAGTGCGAGTTCAAAAAGACAGGTTTTCAGGACCAAGAAGGTTGGATGAAGCTAGGGACTGAGTAGCGGAGCGTACATGAGGTACGTGAGCAACGGAAGGCCCGGCTGAATTCAAGATTCGACGTCGAATCCGCTTCATGTTCTGCTTCGTCGTGGAAAGATGTCTTTTTGAACAACCTTTAAAATAATTGAACTTTACAGGCGTTAATTATATCATATTGGCATAGCATTGGCAGATCTTAGGGGGAGATTTGTCAAATCATGCAGCGGCAATAACATAACGATTTTTCAGTAAAGGAGTACTACACATGTTCCAAAGAAAAATAAAAACTCGCAGTTTGCTGCTCGCATTATCGCTGATGTTGCTTCTCTTCAGCTTCCGTTTGCCGGGGGCTTATGCCGCCGGACAGACCTCGCAGATCGATGCCGTGCTTGTTGTGGATGTCAGCAACTCCATGAATACGAGCGATACTAATAAAATTGGTAATGAAGCCATGAAGATGTTTATCGATATGCTGTCGGTTAATGGCGACAGAGTGGGCATCGTCGCCTTTACCGATAAAATCCAGAGAGAAAAGGCCCTGCTTGAAATCAAGACTCCGGGCGACAAGGAGGACTTGAAGCAATTTATCGACGGCCTGGACAGAGGGCCTTACACGGATATTGCGGTCGGTGTAAAAGAAGCGATCAAAGTGCTTCAGAACGGTGCGGACCCGAACCACGATCCGATGATCGTCGTTCTGGCCGACGGGAATAACGATTTTGACAAAAACTCGGGTAGAACGCAGAGTGAATCCGATAAGGAATTGAATGCTTCGGTCGAAGAGGCCAAGCAGGCGGGGATTCCGATTTACACGATCGGGCTGAACGCCGACGGCAAGTTAAATAAAGAGGCTTTGGCTGCCCTGTCCGATAAAACCGCGGCCAAATCCTTCTCCACCAATTCGGCGGAGGACCTTCCGCAAATTTTGAGCGAAATCTTTGCCAGTCATCTAAAGCTGAAAATCGTACCGATCCAGAGCATGACGGGTACCGGTAATTTTCAAGAGGTCACCGTCAATGTTCCGAACGCCAACGTACTGGAAGCGAATATCTCTATCATGTCGTCCAAGCCGGTGGAGACGGAGCTCATCGACCCTTCCGGGAAGGCGGTAGCGATTCCGTCCGGCGACGTGGTGGTTACCAACTCGAAGAGCTATACCTTGCTCAAGCTGTTGTCCCCAAGCGAAGGGGATTGGAAACTGAAGGTCAAGGGAACATCGAAAGACAAAATCGATATTAATCTCGTGTTCAATTACGATCTGGAACTGGCCATGGAGCCCTTGCCTTCCACAAGCTACAAACCGGGAGATGAAGTCGCTATTTCTTCCTATCTGACCAGTAACGGACAGAAGCTGGCCAACGACGAAATGTATAAGAATATGGCCGCGGTCCTGAAGGTAACCGATCTCGATTCCGGTAAGACGGAAGAAATCAAATTGGACAATAAGGGCGACAAGTTTGAAGGAACCTACAAGATTCCTGACAAGCATGAATATGAATTGGTGGTGAAGGCGGAGGAGAAGAGCTTTTACCGCGAGAGTCCTCCCGTCAAAATAACCGCTAAGCCGGCGGGATCGGCAGCAGCGACTCCTCCAGCCTCCACGCCAAGCGGCGGGGAAGAGAAGAAGCCTTTTCCGCTATTGCCGGTGATTTTGGGGGTTGCAGCCGCTCTTGTCCTGCTGGTTGCGGGATATTTCATATTCCGGAAGGTGAAGCAGAATAACCGCGGTTTTGTGGGACAAATCGTCCTCGAAATCCGCGATGAGAATACAAACGAAAAGTCTTATCCGCAGTACAAGAAATTAACCGCCTTCCGCGGCAAATTTAATCTTCACCAGCTCCTGCAGCTGGCGCCTGAACTGAAGGAGACGGAAAGAATCGTCTTCACCCCCGGCAGCAATGACCGGATCATCATAACGAGTGGCACCGCCGGAACGATCGAAAAGTCGGGGCGTGCCATCGACGCAAGCAAAGGCTATGAGCTGAAAGGCGGGGATCGTATCACCCTCCCGCTGAGCAGTGTGGACAAAACGATTTTTATCGAATATCTCGTGTAAGGGTTGTTCTAAAAGCGAATAGGGGGAACACATATGAAGCCCGTAGTAAGAGAACATATTCAACAATTGGACGTTTCATTAGGCGGAGGCATTGTCAGCGATAAGATCCGGGTCGACACGATCGACAACCCGATGCTGATCATCGGTTTGGGCGGCACGGGGATCGATGCGCTGCTGCGGCTGAAATACCAGATTAACCGGCGGTTCCGGCTCCCGGAAGATCCGCTTTCCAAGAAAAAGCGGGAAAAGCCGGACAATGTGGAGTTCCTGGCATTTGAAACGAATGAACAGGACCGGACCAAGAAATATAAAGGCATCGGCCTCGACCCGATCAATGAATTCGTGTTGTTATCGAACGCCGAAATCGGGGGATTACTGCAAAACCGCAGTATCCTTGAGCCTTACATTACGGAATGGCTGTCGCCTGAATTAAGCATCACCGATGGGATGAACGGTGCGGCCGGCGTGCGCCAGGCCGGAAGATTGCTGCTGTTTACGAAAATTACCCAAGTGGTGCAAGCCATCGATAAGAAGATCAAGACGTTGTCCGTCGGCACCAACAAGAAGCTGATGGTATTTCTCCTTACCGGCTTATCCGGCGGAACCGGCAGCGGCTGCTTCCTGGACATCGCCTATATCGTACGGGGCATCATCGAGCGCGATCACGGCTCAGCGGGCATCGACCGGGTGAATACGCTCGGATATTTGTTCACCCCGGATATCAACCTTTCGAACAAGAGCCTGAGCGAGCATACCCGGGAATATATTAAGAAGAACGGGTATGCCGCGCTGAAGGAACTGGACTATTGGATGAACGTGGATAGCCGCGGCGAGCGGTTCAAACAGCAGTACGGCAACATTCTTACCGTGAATTCCCCGTTGCCGCCGTTTAATCTTTGCCATTTGATTTCGGCGACGAATACGGAAGGTAAGCTGCTGGAGAATGCCTACGATTACTGCATGAACGTGACGGCCGAGAATATCACGAACTTTATGGCCAGTGAGGATAAGCAATCCGGAGAGGAATTTGCCATCCACGACTACATCAGTAACATTCGCACGAATATCGCGCAGATGAACAAAATCTATCCCGCCAACTACGAATACAACATTATCGGCGCTTCGTCGGCGGTTCTTCCGATCGAAGAAATGACGACGTATTTGGCTTACCGTTTGTTTGACAAGATGGAAGGCATGTTTGAGAAGGCTCCGAACCAGGAGGACGTGGAGAAATTTGCCCGGAAGCTGGGGATCGACCTCGACAGCATGGCCAAAACCTTCGAATCGCGCGTTCCCGAGCCGCTTCCCGGTTATGAGAACAGCGAACGGCTTAGCCATGCCAATGTGGTGAAATCGCAGGTGGTAAATATCGATACCGAGCTGGAGCAGAATTTCCTGGCACGGGCCCGCGAAGAATACATCAAGGCGAAGAAGCAGCTTCCCGGCGAAATCATGGAGCAGTTCCGCGATCAGGTCCGCCGGCTGTTTCTTCATCCGGAGCAAGGGCCGTTCTACGTGTCCCGGCTGGTCTATACGGAGAAAGGCTTCTGCCTGCTAAAAATGCTTCTGTCCTACATTGAAGCGCTGCGGGAGAATCTGCTGCGCATTCCTCGCGAGATCGAAGCGGCGCAAGAGCAGGCTGCCGATAAGCTGAGCGACGCAAAGAGCGCCTTCGTATCCAAGGATAAGAAGAAGAACTTCTATATCGAAGCGAAAATCAATGAGTACTGGCTCCATGCCGATACGGAGCGTACGGAGCAATTGATCGAGTTCTACGAGGATCTTTACGAGTTGCTTAACTCGGAAAATAACCGGATTTATAACGTATTTACGGAAGTGTTGAACGCGCTCAGCTCTATTTTTGCCAAGAACGGAGACATCCTCATTAACGGGGAGGAGCAGTCTGATCATAAAGGGAACAAAACGTACTATTGGAACATCGTCAGCGTTCCCGATATCTCCAAGGTCGTTAATAATTTGATGGAGCAGAAGGACGTGGACGATTTGATCCGCGATTTCTCGACGGAGCTGTTGAACCACTCCAATCAGTGGATCAAGGAGCAGGAAATCGACATTGTCAGCTCGATCTCTTCCTTCCTTAGCGACAAGTTCGGGGATTTGATCACGAAGTCGATGGAGGAATTCCTGATCATTAAGTATGGGCAGGATGAATCCATCGAGAAGTTTGTGGAGCGCAATATTGCGAGCAAGCTGGACGATGAAGCCGTACCGGTGTTCCATTTATCTAACAGTACCGGGAATTTGAACTTCCCGGCCTGGGGCTTCGTATCGGTTCCGGTTCAGGCTCCGAGCATTCTGAAGGGGATCCGCAATTATCAGAATAACGCGGTAGGCAAATCCCACTTCACGGTGAAGGAGAGCGAAGTCAAGAACCGCATCTTCTGGCTTAACACCCGCAACGGTGTGCCGCTCTTCGTCTATACACCGCTTAAAGTGTACGAAGAAAGCTATGAACGTACGATTCTCGATAAGGAAGGCATCGGACGCCATCTGGTGCAAACCGACAAGAATAACTGGACGTATCTGCCTTCTCCGATTCCCGAGAAATCCTGGGGCGATGTTTATGTGAACCAGCGGGTGCAGAGCTACAATGCGCGTGTTCGCGGCGAGTTTGGCGAAGCCCGCAGTTTGAAGATCATTGTGGAGAAGAGTATCGATCAAAATACAAGCAACCGGTTTGCCGTAGTTCAGACCGTACCGTTTGATCTGGATCGGAAGCTGGCCGGATACGATATGCGTCTTGACGCGCCGAAGCCGAATCTGGGCGAGGTGAAGTCCGCCTTGACCGAGCTGAAGCGGCTGCTGTCCGACGGTTTGGAGGTCGCAGCTAGTAAAGATATCTTCGGCAGTATCACTGAAGATCTAGCCCAAGAGAACCTTATTCGCTCGCCGGAACTGATCGCTACGGTCCGCAGCGAACTGGCCAAGTATAATGCGATTCGTGAAATGGCCGACCGGTTGGAAGGACTGCTCGGACAATATCGCGACGAGGAGAAATGGCTGGAGCAATTTATCGAGGCGATGTATACGGGCACAATTGTGAAGAAGGGCGCCCTTTATGTCTATGATCGCGACGCCGAGGAAGAGGCTTGGGAGCCTTTTGCCAACCTGATGAAGAGCCGGAACTATGCGGAATACGAGGTGTTTACTCATTTCCGCGGGCTGGATGAGAAGAGCCGGAATACTTTACTGCGCAAGGCGTCCCGCCGTGCTTCGGAAATGACGGCTTCGGAGGATATCGCGCCGCTGCTGTCCAAGCTGGATGAGCTGACCGTGAATTTCCTGGAAGCCCGCGATGCGTTGGAATATGAGAAGATCGAATTGGCTAACGGCGAGGAACTGTATCAATTCTACAAGGGAATAGCCGCCCAATTAAACGATATTCGTAAAAGGTTGAAGTAAGCGATGAAGGAGCAATTGGAGCAATTTGCAATAGATTATGACCGGAATGAGGAACGCCTGACCCTTCAGGGCGACGATCAGAGCAGCATTCATTATCCCGCTTTGTTTCTGTTCATTGGTGACAAGACCGCGGAGGCGATCGACGTAGTCAAGGAACTCAATGACCGAAAATGGGATAACAGCAAAGGGGTTATGTATTTACATGTCATGACCGCACAAGGGGTATCTGCTCAATCAGAGGGCAGCTCTTCGGTTTCGGTCAAAAGGCATATTCTCGACGGTATAGGGGGAGGGGACGATCCGAAGACGGTTCGTCCCCGCATGTACCGGGAGTTTTACCGCAATGGGCAAGGATTGTTTGAATTAAACCGGGCTATTCGCCAGGTCAGCAGCAGTATATCGGAATACGGCCGGCTCTATTCTTCCTTCGACCGGATTCATCTCTCTGTGATTACGCGGGTCGATGACCCGCTTAATGTGTTTGTCCCCGAGCTTTCGCTGCTGGCGGAATCGATCCTCGGTCAATCGTTCAAGTCGGTGCAGATGGATTTGTACGCCTTGATCAGCGAGCGGGAACAAGTGGAGGCGTTCGGCTACGGCAGTTCGGCGGGCGTGGCCTTCTTGCGGGAGCTCGATTATATGCAGCAGCCGGATTATTCTTTTACGGCCAATCTGCACGTCACGGAAGACGGTCTTTCGATTCCGGTGACCCACCGGGCCGCCCCGTTGTTTGATCTGGTGTATGTTCTGTCGGATCGCAACGAGCGGGGGATTATGTCGGCGGGCGAACTGTATAGCAGCTATGAAATGATCAGCCATATCAGTCTATTGAAGAACCGGAAATACAAAGAACAGGCCTTTGATCCGGCTAATAGCAGCTACAACAACACTTCGTTCAAGAATAACATCATGACTCAATCGGGTCGTCAGGGATACGTTTCGGCTGGCTTAGCCAAGGTGAAGCGGCCTAACCAATCGATTGCCTTGGTGGTACTCTATCACTTCTATCGTCAGATGATGACAGATATGGCACAGGACCCGGGGGCAAGCGAGCAGCAGAGGCTGGCTTTGTTCGGCGTAAACCCGGTATTGATCGAGGAACGGGTATCCACGCTGGTACCTGATGTCGAGGCGATTTCCGAGATGCATGCCCTGATGACTAACGAGGTCAGCTATGCGGCTATACGTCAAATGTCGCTTCGGGAGGCGGAGGAAGCGTTGTTCGGCGGCGGTTGTGCCGCCTTCTTCCGAAGCAACTACGAAGAAACAGCCCGGCGGCGGCTGGAACAGCTGAATGTAGCGGAAGAACTGGATCATGCGGTACGGACCGGCATGGCTGCTGACCCGCTTATCGGCCTGTTCCAGCTGTTTCACTGGAGTGGTGAGCATAAAGAGAACGGCGGAATAAGGCCGTTTTTGCAAGCCTTGTACCGGGAAACGCAAATGGAGCTGGACTTGGCGAAGGCCGAGTTGGACCAGATTTCCGGAGGAATCGTGGATCATTTGTCTTTTAAGCGGGTGCCGTTTATGGATAAGCGTAATTTGCGGGCTTGCATC
Organism: Paenibacillus sp. Marseille-P2973; assembly: GCF_018101095.1. NCBI lineage: Bacteria > Bacillati > Bacillota > Bacilli > Caryophanales > Paenibacillaceae > Paenibacillus > Paenibacillus sp. Marseille-P2973. The sequence goes on along the minus strand of NZ_JAGQEH010000005.1, from coordinate 273,916 downwards.
TCGGAGCTGTTCCAGACCGTCTATTACAGAAAGCGGAAACTGCTGGTTCTGGAGATGAAGCTGAAGCTGATCACGAGGATCGAGGCGGAAGTCGAGGCCTTGCATAAGCGTTACGGCGGTAAGATCACTCAACTGGAAAGCCTGGAAAGCCAACTAAAAGAGGCGGCTCAGGAGAGCGTAACCTGGGCGGACGACTACATCGGCCAAAATATTATGGAATACTACGAGCTGGTGACAAAACGCGTGATCGACGAATGGAAGGCGAAGCGCGGACCTGGCGTATTTTTTGAAGATAGAATGCTTGGTAATCAGCGGGAACTGCTGGATCATAACGGAACAGAGGGCCTTCTGACGAAACTGATTTCGGTTTGCCGGGACACTCTGCTGACTTCATCCTATTTCAAGCTGACGTTTGAAGAAGAGTTGCTGCAGCGTTCGAATGTTACGATTGATTACAGCAATAAGGAAGTTCTTTCGAAGGACGAATTGTTCAAGAAGCTGTATCGAACCCTCGAAGACCGCGCCGCCATCCATTTGCGGCTGTATGATTACACGCAGGAACACCGTTATGAAGAGAAGTATATTTTCGGGGATTATGAAAGTGAATTCGTCCGTTATGTGTTTGGCGTCGATGAAACGTCGCGGATCTATAAGCTCGGATGCCTTCATGAGAGACGCAGCAGCGGCGTAGTGAAGCTGAACCTGATGGGCGGTTTTCATTTGGAGGACCTAATGTATTACCGCAATGGCAAGGTGTATTACGAGACCTATCTTGCGAACGGTTATGAGTTTCACGGTATACAACCCGACAGCCTGCCGGAACTGCGTTGAGAGAACTATTAAATCAATGGAAAGGAAGCAAACAAGATGAGGCGTAAAATCAATTTGCTCCTGTTGTTGTTCAGTCTGGTTGGGGGGGCCGTCGGTTTTGTCGTCGGCGAAATCCTGCTGAATCGCCTTCCCGGCGATTTGCCCGGCATGGTGATCATCGGTTTGTATTTCGGGATTCTGGCTCTGTGCATCGGCGTATTCTGTCTGGTGGCTGAAATGACCAAGCCGCGGCTAAACGGGTCTTCCTGGCGCCAACGATACGTAGGCGCTTCTTGGAAGCTGGTCGTTCCGGCAACCCTGGTGATGGTGTTTGTCGTAGGCCTGGCGCTTGAATTCGTTTATGAATTGAATCTCGGCGGGCTGAAGCAGGTCAAGAATATCGTGTTTGTCATCGACGACTCCGGAAGCATGGAGGCCAGCGATCCGGACAATAGCCGTTACGGGGCAACCAAAATGCTGATTAACAAGATGGATCAGGATAAAGAGGCGGCCATCATCGTGTTTGACGATAGGGTCCAGTTGATTCAGCCCTTTGTCAGACTGAAGGATCAAGGGGTAAAAGAAGAGGTGTTCTCCAGACTGGACGGCCTTGAGCCGATGCAGGGGGGAACGAACATTGATCTGGCTCTGACTGAAGCGATGGACCAGATTAAATCGCGAAACTCCTCTAGCCGGGGAACACTGGTAATTTTGCTGTCGGACGGTTATAGCGAAGTGGATACGGCGAATGCGCTCAGCGAGTACAAAAAAGACGGGATCGCCATCAATGCGATAGGTCTCGGATTGGATAATGCGGAAGGCTCCGCTCTGCTTAAAGAAATTGCCGCTCAGACGGGCGGACAATATCAGGATGTGGCCGAAGCGGATCAGCTGACTTTTGCCTTCCAGAAAATATACGACAACATAGGGGAGCGTACCCTTGTAACGAAGCGGACGGGTCCGACGGAAGATAGCGGCATTTACATGGCGCTGCGAATCTTATCGATCCTTCTGATCGGAGCGGTGATCGGATTAGGGCTCGGCATTATGTTTGATAACCGGTATCTGGCCAAGAGCTTCAGCATCGGCGGCGCGGCAGGAGGAATCCTGGCGGGGCTGCTTCTGGAATTCGGATTGTCCGGAGAAGAGTTTATTGATGTAATCGTCCGTCTGTTGGCCTGCTTGCTGCTGGCGGGGGTTATTGCCCTGTTTACGCTGGTGGTGCCTGTAAAAGAGAACCAAGGCAGAATAACCGGGCGCCGTCGGAACGGACATAGCTCCCCGGCCAGCAATGGCATCGGAGAACGGCCGCGGGACGGAGTCAACCGGGGATTCTAGAGCAAGGGAGGTTGAAGAGAACATGCGGGTTATCGATGCGGCACCGTCAACTCCGTTAATTCGGGAAATGAACTACAGTCTGGATGAAGACTGGATATGCCTGCGATGGCGTTGGCCGGAGGGAGTCCAGGCGGTGTATATTCACAAAGGCCCCGCAGACGACTCCTTGGATACATTGCCGGCGGAGACGGACATGAAGCTCTACACGCGGGAGGAATACAAGGCGAACGGCGGCTATCGCGAGCGTCTGGACGGAATTGGACGCGTATTATATACGGTATACGGATGCCTGACGGCAGACGACGAATTGCAGCTGATCCATCAGCAGGACGGGCAGAACCGGTTGGTGATGAATGCCGGCCGAGCACGGATTTATTACTCTGTTACGCAGAAGAACAGCCTGTTCCGCAAATATAAAAGCATTCAGATTCAAGTGATGACGGAGACGGCGCTCGGCAAGGATGTTCTCTGTTACGTCAAGAAACAGGGTGGGTATCCGGCAGGCAAGGAGGATGGGACCGTCTATCATTTTCTGCAGGACTTTGCTCCGGGGAGAAACGTTCTGCCTGTCATCGAGGTGGGCAAAGGCGATTACGTCCGGCTGTTCTTTACGGATGGGCGCAAATACGGACAATTGTATGAGCTCATCGCGGAGTAATCGCAGAGCCTGAAGGAGGAATGAACCATGGGCATTTTCGAGATGTTCAAGAAGAAACCACAGGCCGCGCCGCGGCCGTTATTCTACGATATTGTCTGTCCTTACTGCTTCAGTAAGTTTTCACCGGAGGAAGTAGTGTTCCGGGCGGCACATCACCGGGAGGACGACGAGGACTACGCCCTGGGCGAGGACGAAGCGTTGAACAAGTACCGGGAGCGCTTTGGCCTGGACACGGTCTATGATATGGAGGCGATTATCGCTCCTCATCAGGTTCCGGAGGAACACCGGATTTATTCGGATCACGTGCTGATCGGGCTAAATGACCGCTACGGGATCATCACGCGCCGGAGGTTATGTCCGCACTGCCATAACGAGCTTCCGGTTACCGCCGGCAAAGTGCCGAGCAACATCATCTCCATCATCGGAGCTTCGCAGGTCGGGAAGTCGGTGTATATGACTTCTCTGATTCATACGCTTCAGAATACGACGGCGGATCACTTCGATGCGGCCTGTATGCCGCTGAATGCGGAGATCAGCCGGAAGTTCCGCAGTATGTACGAGGAGCCGTTGTTCGAACGCGGAGATCTGCTCGCTTCGACTCAGAAAGAGAAGATGCAGGAGCCGTTTATTTTTCAGTTTGTGTTTAAGGATGACCGGAAGCCGCCATTGACGCTGGTCTTCTTTGATGTAGCGGGCGAGGGAATGGTGGATCAGGATTATCTGGGATTGCAGGGCCAGCACATCAAGAATTCCTCCGGCATTCTATTTATGGTCGATCCGCTGCAAATCCGCTCGATTCGCGAGAAGATCCGCATCAATATCGGCGGGGAGCCGGGTGAATGGGTCTCCCAGTACGATGAACCGCGGGACGTGGTGCTGACGATGTTCGGGGATTTCATCGCCTATGAGGAAAAGGGGAAAACCGATATTCCAACGGCCGTCGTCCTGACCAAGAGCGATATGCTTCGCGCATTGAGCGATGGGGATGGGGAATACATCAAATCGAACAGTAACGTATTCAACAATGTCGTTCACCGTAAAAGCTTTAATGTCGCCGAATTTGAAAATATCGACGGAGAGATCCGGCGCTTTATCGAGAAGGTCGACCGTCCGTTTAAAGGCACGATGGATGTGTACTTTACTAATACGGCGTATTTCGCGGTTTCCGCGCTCGGGAGCAATCCGGTGGATCAGAAGCTGCAAGGCGTAGTCAGCCCGATCCGGGTGGATGAGCCGTTTATCTGGCTGCTGTACCAGTTGAATTACATCGAGGGGAGAGAATTGCATTGAAGTCCATCTCTCCAGGAAGCATCCAGCAGCAAATGTACACCCGGGAGCGGCGGGGCATATTTCGCTCCGCCGAAGGCTTCGATACGGTAGCCAAATCTCCCGGTCTTGACGCAGCATTCATCAAGAAGATCCTTCATCCGTTCTGCTTGTATGATGCGCCTGCCGAACTTACTGCCCGCAGCGAAAAGGACGCAGCCTTGTATCCCGAGTCCGTCCATTTGTTTCATGCCGAAGGCGGCGAAACCGTGCTTGGGCGCAGCATTTACCAGCCGGTGGATTTCACCGGCTTGCGGAGCGCTTTTTTTACGCATAACTATGTCATCCCCGGAGAACGCTCCGAGGAGATTGTAACGAATTATAAGTCCTTGATCGAAGCCGCCTTTGAAGGCGGGTATGATGTGGAGCGCGGGCTTGAACTGCCTGAATTGCCGCAAATTCCGCACTTGGAAGGGAGCATGGCTGCTGCGGGACTTGCGGGACAAGCGGGACAAGCTTCCGCGAAGGAACGTCTGGCCCGGCTCGGTCTGGATGAACTCCTTTTCAAACAATTGTTGTTCGCCGTAATGACCGCTTCGGGCCAGGGCAGAAAGAAAGTATATATCTCGCTGAACGTCCCTATTGAGGACATTTCCAAAGAGGCGCTCTCTTTGCTGGACATTTTGTATTCCTGCCTTCCTTTTGAGTTCCGCAGACGTCTGGGCTTCCTTACTTATGCTAAGGAACCGACCAACAAGAAGTATATTCATCTTCAGTTTGTGGAAAAAGGGAGCCTGCGCCCTCATGATCGCAATATCGAGAAAGACTTTGTGTTTGATTTGGCTGCCGAGCGGACCGGACAGATGGATCTGGATTGGTCGCGTCAGCCGTACCTCGATCTTGCCTGGAATAGCTTGGAGCACAGGGACCGGCTGGAAGATTTCTTTGTTTTTGCCGATGAAATGCTGGAAGGAATGGGCAGCGAACGCAAGTCGGCCCTGTCCAGCTATCATGAATTGGCCGTATTCTATCAGGTGAAATCCGGCGATGACGCGATGTATGAAGATCATAAGCTTGCGGTTTTGCGGGGATTGCTGGACTATTTGCAGCCGGCCGGATCCCTGGAAACGAGAATGGAGCTGAACGATCTATTCCTGTCCCGCTTTGATCTTGAGTTTGACCGGGTCAGCCAGGGACAAATCCCCGACCTTGCTGTAGCGGAATGCTTCCGTGATTATTTCAGCATTCAAGGAGCCGGGCAGGAGGATAAGATCATCGCTTATTACGTCCGGGCTTTGAAAAATGCTCTGCTGCAGGAACGGCGGGATGCGGCCGATGCATTCTATGCGCTGATTGAAGGGCACCCTGGTCTGGATGCCGCTTTCTTTACGAGTATATTGGCTAACGAGGGGCTCTCCAGAGCTTTATTTGAGCCTTATATTCAAGATAAATTCAATAAATCGGGAGATATCAAGGGAATTTTGAACTTGATCTACTCCTGGGGGGCTAAACACCCGCGGGTGCTTTACAACCCTTCGTTTCAGGAGGCTGCGCGCAACCGGTTGTTGGATATGTTGCGCAGCAATTCGCAGCTGCTTCGTGCCGTGAATCTGATTTTGCTGGAAACCGGCAAATGGTCTGAGGGCCATTCTCCGGCGGATAGCGCATTACAGGATTCGGGTATGGTAGAGACCTTATCCAGGGCAGCTAGCCGGACGTTGCTAAGCGAATTGGATTTGGACAGGCTTACCAAAGAGCAGCTGCTAAGTGCCGAGTTCTTGAGCCGGATCGACGGCAAGGCCTGGGTGCGGGATCAGAAGGATACTCGTTTAAGCGGTAATGCAGCTATGCTGTACGCTCTCCACCGGATGTTTACTGAGGACAAACCGGACGTTGAGGTATTTGACGGATTAGGCTTGATGGAAGTGGACCGCGTTCAACAGATTGTTCGCAGATGGCTTCAGGGCGAGATCAGGCCTTCTGAATTCCATAGACTTGCCTTAGCCTTCTATCGGGAGTCGGAGTCGGGCTTTGTGGAGTATGTCGCGCTGTTTGACTATTTACGCAGAAATGCCGATAACAAGGAAATGATTTATCAGTTTATGCTGTGGTCTCAAGCGCACCCGCATTTTTCGCGTCCCCGGGGCTTGGTTCCTGCCTATGGCTCAGCGATTTTGGCCTACTTCAAAAGACATGATAAGTCCGCCTTCAAGAGCCGCGATTATCGACGGAACTATTTTTCGAAGGCAGGAAAGGCGCTGGGGTCTGTATTCGACAAGGCTAAGCTGGAGTTGTCATCTCCGCTGAGCCGGTTATTGGTCAAGAATCGGAAGGCCGTCGTTGCCGCATCAGCAGTGCTCTGCCTGTTGGTGATCGTTATCGTCGGAGGATTGTGGGTATTGAAAGAGACCGGCGTGATCGGGAAGGATGATAATCCCCCTGCAACGACCGACGGAGCGGGTGATCCGGTGGATCCGGTTTCGGAACCTATAGTATTTGCCGAGCCATTGAAAACCAAGGATGACGGCAAGGCAGAAACGCGCCTGATTTTCCCTTTCGATGATTTGGCCGAGTGCAAAGTATTTGATCCAAGCGCACTGTCCATTCAGGTAACGGGTCAAGAGCCGCAGGAGCTGTCCATGCTGAAATTCACCTCCGAATGTTCTTCCGGCGTTCCCGATAACGGGAACTCGGAGGCAAACGATGGCGGAGATGCAGTTGACCCATCCCAGAATGGTGATGGAAGCAAGGGAGAGGTCGAAGGAAATGAGGCGGCAGGTAAGAAAACGGATCCTGCGACCGGCGAGGTAGCGGACCCGGCAACCGGGAAATCGGAATCTGCTGATACAGGGACCAAAGATTCAACGGACACTTCAGGAACTGACGGCACAGGAACTTCAGGTGCTGGAGCTACTGGTACTGGAAATTCAAGTGCGGGTACGGCAACTTCAGGTACAGATGCAGGAGCTCCAGGTACAGGCACAAATACCGGAACTACCGGGACGGATCCCGCTTCCGAACCGGAAATAAAAACACCGGAACAGTATCCCGGCCGGGTTACCGTCATCGTGGAGCAATCCATTCCTGACGGAAGTGTGATTACCGTGAAGGGGATCGACTATAAAGTTATGGAATTTACTAAGCAGGAGTCTGAGGATCAAACCGATGTCGGTTCCCAGAAACAGACGGAGCCTGGAAAATGAAGACGGCTTAGTCTCACGTTTCACTCTATGGCGTAAAGTAACAGCTGCTCACGATCCTAACGGACGTGAGAGACGTTAAACCTTCCCAAAACGGGGGTTTACTATTTTAAAGGACACCAGAGCCCTTAATCGAGCCGAATTTCGAAGAAAATGGACTTTGCGGACGAATAAGGGCTCTTGTGACCATTAGAATGTTTAGGACGCAAAAACCAGCTAGTTAAGGTCTCCTATGTCCGTAAGGAATTTCCGCGTACCACATTACTCCTCCTCCCACCAGCCACATTGCTCTTCTACTACGCACGCCTTCTCACTCTAACGAACCGTAGTGTTCTTATTAGCAGGAAAATGGCTCATTACCAAATTTAACGAACTCCAGCGGCGCTATTGAGCAAATTGAGGCATGAAAAGTGTCCCTTTGTTTGGAATAAGGGTACTGAAGTTCCTTAGAATCACAGTCGGCTGTATTTTGGTCAAATAAATAGGGTTTATTGGGTTCGTTGTACGCGTAAGTCAGACAAGCCGCAGGCAGGTGGCGGGTGTGAGGCCCGGTGGGCATTGCCGGGCTTTTTTTATTATGGGGTACTTTCCAAGACTGATTTGGCCTTGTGGTTCACTACCAGAAACAATGGATATGTAGAACATAAAGCCATTTACTCGCTTTTGGCTTAACGGTTGTTAAATAAGAGGAGACCTGTGGATGGAGGAATCTTAATGAATATATTTACAATTGGACATTCCGATCATTCACAAGAGGACTTTATCGCAATGTTAGGCGTTGCCAATATAGAATTTGTCGCCGATGTTCGTGCCTTCCCCGCTAGCAGGAAGCATCCCCAATTTAAGAAAGAAGAAATGGTAAAATGGCTGTCCGGAGGAAATATCGGGTACCAGCACTTTCCGCAGCTTGGCGGGAGGCGGGGGGAATCGTCCCTGGTGGGAACAAGTTTGAACGAGGGATGGAATAATCCATCTTTTCATAATTATGCGGACTATACGTTGAGCGAGGAATTCTCTGCAGGCATTGAGGAACTTGTGAATAAAGCAGATTCGATGAATCTCGCTTATATGTGTTCAGAAAGGCATCCGGCGCGTTGTCACCGTCTGCTAATCAGCAACTGGCTTACGGTAAATGGGTGGGATGTATACCACATTATAGACAATTCCCAAGGTGAACCAGAGCTCGTTAAACATCAGCTTGGAAGATGGGGAGCCATGCCGATCATTGAGGAAGATGGGACTATTGTTTATCCGAAAATGGGATGAGATGAGCGAACGCCTTCATTGACAGAACCTGCGGTCAGTGATATCTTCAAACAGGTATTGATCCGCATCGGGCGCAGACCTGGATATATTCATATCTTGTCGTAATTTAACCGATACACTGATTAAGAGCTCTTCACACGAAGGGTTTTTTCCATTTTAGAGAAAAGAATGTGATGATCTTGAAGCAGCTTCGCTTGCGTTTTCAACAGAAGGGCTTCCTGGACAAATATTTTACCGGGGAGTCGATGGATTACCGGCAAATCATAGCTTTGTTTCTTCCGATTCTGATCGACCAGGCGTTCATCGTCGGATTGAATCTGGTGAATACCGCCATGATCAGTTCGTCCGGGGTGGCGGCTGTGAGTGCGGTAAATATGGTCGATTCGCTGAATATTTTCCTCATCAATGTGTTTGTAGCCGTAGCTACCGGGGGGACGGTGGTCGTTGCGCAGTATAAAGGCAGCGGCAATGACCTGATGGTGTCCCGGGCTTCAGCGAGTACGGTTAGTTCAGTGTCCATGCTGGCCCTGGGGATCGGGCTCCTGATTATGGGCTTTCATAACCCGGTGCTCAATGTCCTGTTCGGATCAGCCTCGGCGGACGTACTGGATAGCGCCCGGATTTATCTCATCGGGAGCAGCATCTCCTATGTAGGTATCGCGGTGGTTCAGGCGGTCTGCGGGGCGCTCCGCGGAGTCGGCAAGACTCGTGCGTCGCTAGCCCTGTCACTGATCATGAATCTTCTGTACGTATTGCTGAACGTGGTCTTTATTAACGTCCTCGATATGGGTGTACTTGGGATGACGCTCGCGGTAAATATCGCCCGCTATGCGGGGGCCGCTTGCGCGCTGTATTACTTGTTTAAACTGGATGGTACGCTGCATTTGCGAATCCGCGATCTTTTTCATATTCCGTTATCGATGCTTAAAAAAATCATGTTCATCGGCGTTCCGTTCGCGGCCGAACAGATGTTTTTCAACGGGGGCAAGCTATTGACCCAGGTATTTATCGTCAGCCTGGGCACTTACGCCATCGCGACCAATGCGATCAGCGGCTCGCTGGCCATGGTGTTTCAAATTCCCGCCAGTGCATTGTCCTTGACCATCGTCACCGTAGTGGGCCAGTGCATCGGGCGGGGGAATATTGAGGATGCCCGGAAATTTATCAAATCTTTTCTCTGGCTAGGTTCAGCTTCTCTCGCGTTAATCGGACTGATTCTGATGCCGTTATTCCGGCCGTTGGTGGGCATTTTCGATCCGCCGCCTGAAATCGTCGATGATATCTTCCTGGTGCTGCTGGTTAATACCATTGCCCAGGTGCCGCTTTGGGCTATCAGCTTTATATTGCCGTCCGCCCTCCGGGCTGCGGGAGATTCCAAGTTTACCTCGATTACCTCGATGATGACGATGTGGCTGTTCCGGGTCATTCTCGGATACATTCTCGGCATTGTGCTGGGCTTCGGAATTCTCGGTGTCTGGCTGGCGATGAACTGCGAGTGGGGTGTGCGCGGAGCACTCTTCCTGTGGCGTTTCCGCGGCAAGAAGTGGTATGCGCATAAGCTGATTTAACGTTAATGACGGTAAAACAATAGCGTTATAAACGAAGTAGGGGCGATCTGACGATCGCCCTTTTTTGCGTTTCAGGCAAACGGATGGATTGTTTGTATCCTTATGGAATGAAAGGAAATTTTTATGGAATGATGTAGTGTTTTATTGTATCCTAGCGTATGAGGCACTGGCATCCTATATTCTGGAAATTGGGTGAGTTCATTGTTGATGTGCAAATGGTGCATGAATTATTTACGAAAGAGGTGTTGAAGTGAAAAGGTTGTGGTTGGTTTTAATTGGAGTCATGTTAGCGTTGACGGGGTGTTTCGGAAATGCCGGAACCGATTTGAACTCCGTTGCGGAGGTGGCTCTGACAGAGAACAACGAAAGCGATAAACTTGAGGCCGTAGATACGGCTACCGGAGAATTGAGCGTGCTCGACGTCAAGAAGAAGTACGGATCGGATACCGATCAGGCTATGATGCCGATGTACAATGTGGCGAAGGACGAAAGGTTTACGTTCCAATTCAAAAGCAGGTTCGATGACCTGATGGCCTCGGAAGTGGTTACCGTACATACGGACATTAAGGCACTACCCAAAAGCCAAGTGCTAACCTCCACTTTCTTTAAGAACATGACCCAAACCGATACGGTGGAGATCAGTCCGCTGGGCAGCGTGCTGGATTCGTCCGATACGCTCGACGGTTTTGGAGGATGGGGAAATGCCCCGATTTACTACATACGAATCAACTACGATCTGGACGCTCCGGAGCCTTCCAAGCTGGAGAAGCCGATCATCATTCCTTTCACGATCAAATCCGAAATTCCAGTGCCGACATTAAGATACGAAATCAACGAAAAGGGAGAATTCAAGCTGCTTTGGGACCCTGTCGAGGGAGCCGAATCTTACCGGATTTATCGCGATTCCAAGTTCGGCGACCTGCTGGCGATTGAGAATTTGCCGGTATCCGGGCCGGAAGAGGCGTATGCCGGAGGAATTCCGAGCCTGCTGGAAGAGGTAAAGGCAACAGAGTTCTTTTATGACTCGAGCGAGGATCGCACCGATCCGGATTACATTTCCTTTCAAAATGCGGGGGTATACGGCGAGTACTACGTCACCGCGATTCGCGGCGGCAAAGAGTCAAACTTCAGTAACGTAGTCAGCACGTATCCTTTGTCTTCCCGGATTCCGGCGGATTGGGAGGGGAACATCACCTACGAAGCCTATAGCGATATTTCACAATTGCCGACAACGACCGAGGTTACTTTCATTGACGGTTCCGTGAAAAGCCGAAACCTGATTTACGATACCTCCCGCACCAACCTGGAGGATTACCGGCCCACCATTTATGTGGGAGTGGAAGGAACGGCGTTAAAAGGGTATGTCTACGTACAGAACATCACCGCCGCCGATCTTGATCAATTAAATGAGCAGCAGCGTCGGGCTAAGCCGAGTACAGGGTATGTAGAACCCAAGAATGACACCGAGTATATTCCCGATCCGAATGTTCCTACGGTCATAGAAGAAGGAGACTCGGGTGCGCAGCAAGGCAGGGAACCGGAGAACATTACGGAGTCGCAAAAGGAAAATACGAAGAAAAGAGTGGAGGATGGCGACAAGGGGAAAGTTCAAGTGCCGGAGATCGTCAAAGAGGTTCCGGTGAACGCCGACTCGGCTGTGGAGGAAATCGTCGCTCTAAGTATGATAGACACTGTGCAAGAGGTGTCGTTGGAGGCCTTCCCGGAGGCGCAGAACTTCGAGACTTTATCCGACATGGTTCTAAAGGTGATGTACCAAAATCCTCTTGTGCTTGGCGTAGAAGGTTTCCAATACGATTACAAAACGCTGACCCTCCATATCAAATATAATGACTCGGCAGCTTCGATTAAGAAAAAGCAGAAGGAAATCATCGACGAGGCGAAGAAGGTCGTAGCTTCCGTCATTACTGCGGAGATGTCGGCGGAGGATAAGAGCAAAGCCATTTACGAATATCTGAACGAAAACACCAAATATGACGACGCGGCATTGGAGGATGCGAAGGCAAACGGCTACCGTACCGTTGACTCGAAATTCGATGATTCTTTTACAACCTACGGTATTCTGGTTAAAAAGGTCGGAGTCTGTGCCTCCTACGCTTCTGTTTACAAGCTGCTGGGAGATCTGGCCGGTCTGGAAAGCGTCGTGGTGACCGGAGACATGGGAGGCGTGCCGCATGCCTGGAACAAAGTGAAGCTGAATAACGGGTGGGTACATGTGGATTCCACCAATAATGAGACCAATAGCGGGGTGCCTTACTTGTTGTTCAATTCTAGTGATGATACGGCTCAAACGCTTAATTATTCGCTCAACAACGAGTTTTGGGTAGATGCCGAAATACCTGAATTCGCGGCGGTAGACGATTCCATGGAATATTACAAGGCGAATGGATTGGAAGTAAAAAGTGTACAGGAGTTCGGATCCAAGCTGGAAGAGAAAGTTAAAGCAGGGGAAACTTATATTGTGCTTCGTCTTGCGGGCAAGGTAGATGAGGAAGCTTTGGCCACCGAAACGGGGAAGGCTTTAAGCAGTTTATCTGATGAGCAATACGAGAATGTCCAATTGGCTAGCCTTAGCAATTATATTTTGGTCTATTATTGAATTAAAAAGACAGAAGCGACCTTCCGGGGTCGCTTTTGTCTTTTATGAACAGCTCCGCCTCAAGCGCGCTTCATTCCCTCCGCCAATTCAACGAGCTTGTTCATAGTCTTCCAATTCCGGACTGTTGCCTCTACCCCCAGCTTATGCAGGTTAGCGGCCAGCTTCGAGTCCCGGATACTGTCCCGGAACAACAAATATACGTCGCGGCCCGCGATGATATACAGATCGGTGCCGCGTTCCACCGCCTCCAGCTTGTCCACTCCCGCCGGGGCCGGCGGTTCCGTAAGCATGGCGACATGCAGGCTTTCGCCGACACGCGTGGCCGCTGCCTCGGCCACAAGCTCCTCGGGGAACGGGCATTGTTCCACGATCCCCTTCACTTCCTCCGCCGTTCGAAGCATCACGGTCAGCTTGATCCCGAATACCGCCTCGATCATCCGCTCGAGGTCCTGACGAAGGGAGGGCTCGTCCTTTTCCGATTCAAACAGCACGTTTCCGCTTTGAATATAGGTTTGTACCCGGGTCAGCCCGATCTTTTCCAGCTCCGCTCGTAAATCGGCCATTTTGATCTTGTTCTTGCCGCCGACGTTAATGCCCCGCAGCAGGGCGACATAAATCCTCATTTTCGTTCTCCCTTCATATTGGAACCTTTCATTCTAGAAATTACCATAACACTATCATTGTTAAAAAGCGATAATTAGGGTACCGGCCGGAGACGGCTTAATTCATGAGCAGCCCAGCTCAAAAAAAGGGGAATCCGCAGCCAGCCTAGAATTAGATAAACTCGAATGCAATATGCAGCAGGACGGAACCGAAGGAAGGCGGATAAGGACATGAAAGCTCGTATTAGCCGATGGAATACCCTGCGAAACCAGATGCTGGTAGGGTTCCTGTTTGTGATGATGATTATTTTGTTCGTAGTGGGTGTCGTCACTTTCGATTCGGTTTCCCGGCTATTGAAAAATAATGCGGAAAAGCATATTCAACAGACGGCGATTCAGGCAAACGGCCGGCTGGAGGCGGTGCTCAATCAGATTGATTCGCTGACGACCCAGGTCGCTACAAGCGCTTATGTACAACAACTTCTGCTCAACGAAAAAAACGGGAAGCAAGCGACCTTTTCCGAGCGGCAGGGACTGCTTGCCAGCATAAGAATCGTTCAGACCTATGCGGATGGTATTACCTCGGTCGAGTTGTACAGCAGCGAGTATCGCCGTCTGTTTCCTTTAGATGGCAGCAATTTGGAGAAAAAAATAACTCTTAACTGGATTACGAAGGCAAGAGAAGGCAAGGGGCGGATGATCTGGGCCGGCATCGACCCCAAGGATCCGAATTCCTTGCTGGCCATTCGCAGCGTCAGTCTGATGGATCAATGGTTTACATCAGGCGGGTATCTGCTTGTCCGGATGGACCGGGCCGCGCTAAAAATCGGCGAATCGCTGGCCGGGGAAGCCGGGGGCGAGACGATGCTGGTCGTCGGCCACAATTACAGCCTGATCGCGACGAATGACGACCGTTTTCCGGTCGATTCGATCCAAATGCTGATGGAAGCCCGCGAACCGATCGTGGCGCTCGGCAAGAAGAAATACATGCTGGTCAAGCAGCAGTCCGAGGTTACAGGCTGGAGTTTCCTGATCCTGACGCCGGTCAGCGCCATTACGGACGGTATTTCCGTACTCCGCACGGCAATTCTCGTTTCAGCGGGGATCGGCACGCTCCTGTTTATCGTATTGTCCTTTTTAATGTCAACGATCATTACGCGCCCGATTTTTAAATTGATCAAGACGATGCGCAGTGCGCGGCTCGGAGGTCTGAAGCCGACTACGCAAATTTCATCCACCATTGAGATCAACGAACTGAATCATACCTACAATCAGATGGTTGAGCACATGAACGAACTGATCAAACTGGTCTATGAAAAAGAGATCATACAGAGCCGAACGGAGCTTAAAGCGCTCCAGGCCCAGATCCATCCGCATTTCCTGTTCAATACTTTGGAGGCGCTTTACTGGTCGTTACAGGAGAAGCAGGAGGAAGAGCTCGCAGAGTTTGTGGTTGCGATGTCCGACTTGTTCCGGTATACGATTACCGGTCCGAACAAGGAAGAATGGGTCACGCTGGGGGATGAACTGGAGCATATTGAACGCTACCTCCTGATTATGAAAATGCGGCTGGGCGAGCGGTTGACCTGGTCGATCTCGTCATCGCCTGCTTATGCCTCTATAAATATGCCCAAGCTGCTGATCCAGCCGCTGGTCGAGAATGCGATTCTCCATGGCGTCGAGGGCAAAATCGGGCCCGGTACGGTTGCCGTGCATGTCTCGCTTGCCGAAGATGCCGCGCACTTGGTCGTCACTGTTAAAGATGACGGCAAGGGGATGAACGGTGAAACGCTCCGTACTATAGTTACCGCGCTTAATACTGGCAAGACCCCTTCCGCCAAAGGGTCCGGTATCGGGATTTTCAATGTACAGCAGCGGTTGAAACTTTACTACGGCGACTCGGGAGGAGAAACACCCGGACTTTCGATCAAAAGCAGCGAGAACGAGGGGACTGCAGTCAGCCTGGTAATTCCAATCCAGACGGGAGGGATGGACTATGTTTAAACCGAAAACGATTTTGATCGTCGATGACGAACCGCGAACCAGACAGGGACTGAAAAATATGCTGGAGGCCTGGGGCGGCGGACGCTTTGAGGTAAAGACGGCGGATAATGGCCGGGATGCCATTACGATACTGGAGAACGAGCCGGTACATCTGTTGATTACCGACATCCGCATGCCGGAAATCACGGGATTGAATCTGGTTAAGCAACTGGAGTCGGCTTCTCTGACTTATAAACCTGCGGTAATTCTCATTTCGGGATATGCCGAATTCGATTACGCTCACCAGGGCATTCAGCTGGGCGTGGTCGAATATTTACTGAAGCCGATCCGCAAGGACAAGCTGATCGAAGCCGTGGAGCAGGCTTTGGAGGCTGGAGAGCACCGTAACCGGATCAGCAGAATCCAGCGGATCGTCGATAGCAAGCTGATCCAGGCGACCGACGACATGGAGCCGGTCAGCGAACCGGTCAGGGAGGCGCTTCAGTACGTGGAGGCGCATTTAAATGAGGGATTCGGTCTGCGCGAAGTGGCCGATCACGTCCATTTGAATCCAAGCTACTTCAGCGTTCTGTTCAAGGAGCAGATGCAGATGACATTCATTGAATACCTGACCCGTGTGCGGATTCAAAAGGCCAAGGAACTGCTGCTGCAGACCAGGCTGTCGGTAGCGGAAATCGCAGAACGCGTGGGGTATCAGACGACCAAGTACTTCAACAAAGTGTTCAAGGAGTACGAAGGGCACAGTCCCGGATTGTACCGGAGCGAGGTCAGGAACCAGAATCCCGAAGTCTGAGGCCTGGCGCCGATTCCAAATAAAATGGAACAATATCCATAAGCTGTACCCTTATGTCCTTATAAGGCAGGGTGTTACACTGGGTTCAGAGGGAAAACGCATACATTTTAGTCGCAACGATAAGGGGGACAGGCTTGCATGAAAGAAAAGGCGTTTTCGGCATCCATGTTATTGCTGGTGTTGGCCTTGATTCTGGCTGCCTGCAGCAGCGGTACTAAGAATAGAGATTCGAACCTGAACGGTAACGGCGTATCCGCAGAGGAGGACTCGGGCAGTAGCGCCGCTTCGACCGGCGATAAAGTGACGATTAAAATGATGCATCTTTGGCCGGACAGCAGCAATTCCGCGCAAAACAAGCTGGTAAATCAAATTATCGGCGAGTACGAGCAGGCCCATCCTAACGTTAACATCGAAACCGAAGTTCTTGATAACGAGCCGTACAAGAACAAAATTAAAGTGTTGTCCGCGTCCAACAGCTTGCCCGATGTGGGATTTACCTGGGCGGCGGGATTCCTTGAGCCCTATGTGAAGGGCGAGATGTTTGCTTCACTCGATGATCTTCTGCAGGGGGAACTGAAGGATAAATTCGTGGCCGGTACGACGGAAGCCTATGCTTTTGAGGGAAAGACGTATGCACTTCCCGTGGAACTGAACATCGTTCCTGTCTACTACAACAAAGAAATATTCGCCAAATACAATCTTCAACCGCCGCAAAGCTATGAAGAATTAAAATCTATCATCAAAACGTTGAACGACAACAGGATCACTCCGATTGCCCTTGGCTCCAAGGATGCCTGGACCGGATCGTTCTGGTATATGTACCTCGCCGACAGGATTGGAGGTCCTGATGTGCAGGACCGGGCGGTTGCGAGCAGCAATTTTAGTGATCCCAGCCTGATTGCGGCTGCGAGGGAAGCTCAGGAACTGGTGAACAGCAACGCGTTCGTCAAAGGTTTTAACGGATTGTCCAACGATGAGGCCAAACTGGAATTTATGAATGAAACGGCAGCGATGTATGCGATGGGAACGTGGGAAGTTCCCAACTATACGACGAGGGCGGACATTCCGCAGGAGTTCAAGGACAAGATCGGATTCTTTAAATTCCCGACGATCGAAGGCGGGAAAGGTAACATCGACGATTGGGTCGGAGGCGTTGGCGTCGGCTTGTTCGTAGCCGAAAATTCCAAGGTGAAAGAGGACGCCAAGAAGTTCGTCAGCTTCTTCGTGCAACGGTGGGGAGAGCTTTCGGTAACCGAAGCGGGAATAATCCCCGGAACGAAGGTCGATACGACCAGCGTGAATTTGCCGCAAATGTTCACCGATGTGCTGAACGAGTTGAACAATGCAAGCAAGGTTATTCTGTATCTGGACGTGCAAATGAAACCGGTCGCCGCGGAAGAGCATTACAACCTGATCCAAGCGCTTTTAGGCAACGCGATTACCCCCGAAGAGTTTGCTGCGAAGCAGGAAGCGGCTTTGAAGAAGGGAAAATAAGAAACTCGGGATTGACGGACTTGCAGCGTAGTATTATCCTTTCCTTGTACAGCGTCCAATCTTCCTAAGGAGAGTCAGAATTATGTCCAATTTCGAGATAATCAATGAGGTTCCGATCAAAAGGAAAGCGGTTGCATTCACTTTTGACGATGGTCCCAACCCGGTCTATACGCCCCAGGTGTTGGATATATTCCGGGAGGCCGGAGCAAAGGCCACCTTTTTTATGATTGGCAGCCAGATGGAGTTGAGCCCTGAGTTGGTAAGGGAGGCTCACGAGCAGGGTCATGAGATCGGAAACCATACCTATACGCATCCGAGCCTGCCGGAGCTTCTCAAACAGGAATGCAGAGAAGAGCTGATTCAGACCGAGAAGCTGATTGAGAAGTTGACCGGAGTCGCTCCGAAAGTGTTCCGTCCGCCTTATTTTGCATATAACGAGCTGGTAGCGGAAGTTGTTGAGGAGCTTGGCTACAAGGCGATCGGGGCTCTTAACGGAGCAGCGACGGACTGGGAGATGCCGGGCGTCCGGCATATTGTTGACAAAAGCAGGGAGCAGGTGAGACCGGGCAGTATTTTGATCTTTCATGATGGATACGATGACCGGTCCCAGTCCGTGGAAGCCGTTCGAATTTTAGTATCCGAATTGACAGCCGAAGGGTATGAACTGGTGACGGTTAGCGAACTGCTTCAGAGCGTTTAATAGAGACAAGCTAAAAGTAAAGACCGGTACAGGATGAATGAATCCGATGCCGGTTTTTTCTATGATCTCGGCTTCGAAATCCATAGACGGGACTCAAATTTAAAATATTTTGGATCCTACGCAAGAAAAGCCTATGATCCTCTATTCATTTGAATTACTATCATATTATAATCACTACAGATATCCACAACAGGCATCATGAGAGGCAGGAATGAAGATAGTGTATTTAGAAGGCAGCTATAACTCCTATATCGTTGTGTTATCCATTTTTATTGCCATATTAGCTTCCTATTCGGCTCTAACCATCACAGCGAGAATTACGCGGGAGACGGGCAGGACCCGGTTTTATTGGATCATGGCCGGCTCCTTCGTAATGGGTACGGGGGTTTGGGCGACGCATTTCGTCGGCATGCTGGCATTCCACTTGAAGATGACTGTCAAATATAATATAGGCCTCACTTTGCTTTCGATGATGGTGAGCATAATATCTTCATTTATTGCGTTTTATCTGACCCTGCCTAAAAATATAGATTGGATTAAATTTGCCGTCGGCGGCTTCGCTATGGGCAGCGGGATTGTAATCATGCATTACGTGGGCATGGAAGCAATGATGATGTCTGCACATATATCGTACGATCCGTTGTATTGGACCTTGTCCGCCGGCATTGCTCTAGTCGCTTCCTATGCGGCCATGTTTCTGCTGCTGCGGTTCCGGACCCAATACGGAACAAGCTGGTTGAAGTGGCTGTCAGCCTGCCTAATGGGGCTTGCGATTTGCGGGATGCATTATACGGGAATGAAAGCCGCCAATTTCACCGAGCATGCGGGCGCGGTGTTAGAGCCGGAGCCTGTAGCCGATTATATGCTGTTGCTGGGCGTTACTATAGTTATCTTTAGTATTTTTCTGGTGTCGTGGGGCGCGTTATTCTTTGACCGGTATTTCCTGGAGAAGATGGCTTACCTGGATACGGTCACCGGACTTCCTAACCGGAATGAAATGAACCGTTTTTTTGACAGGCATACCGGTGAAGAGAGCATCGGGGTCTTGTTTATGGATCTGGACCAATTCAAAGCGGTAAATGACACGCTGGGTCACCATATTGGGGATTTTCTCATCCAGCAGGTAGGCGAACGGTTAAGTAAATTCGTGCATAGCGGGCTCGAAGTGTTTCGGATGGGCGGCGACGAGTTTTTGATTACCGTAGCGCCATGCGATCAGGAACAGGCCGAACGGTTAGCGGAACAAGTTCTGAAGAGCATTAAAAAAGTATATTCCATTCAAGGTAACGAGTTGTTCATTACGGCAAGCATCGGGATCAGCATAAGCTCTATCCACGATACGGACCGTTCCGTTTTGCTGAAATTTGCGGATACGGCGATGTATAGAGCCAAGGGAGCGGGAAAGAACCGGTATTGCGTGTACAGCGAGGAAATGGGAAAACAGGAGCTTCGTAAAATGGAGCTGGAGAAGGACCTTCACCCGGCGCTGGATAATGAGCAATTTTTTTTGGTATATCAGCCAAGATGGAATGTGAAGGAAAATTGTCTGGCCGGCTGGGAGGCCTTGATCCGTTGGAATCACCCCCGGCTCGGGATTATATCTCCGGGTGAATTTATACCTATCGCCGAGGAGACCGGCCTGATTGTACCGATGACGGACTGGACGCTCAAGAAGGCTTGTCTACAATGCCGGGAATGGCAGGCACGAGGAGTTCTGGAGCCGATTTCCGTGAATCTCTCCGTCCGTTTGTTTCAGACGGGAAGTTTGCAGAAGACGGTCCAAAGAATATTGGACGAAGCGGGCTTGGATCCGCAATGGCTGGAGCTCGAAATTACGGAATCGATGGTGCTGTATGACATCCAGGAAATTATCCGGCAAATCGAAGGCATCCGAAATATGGGGGTCAAGATTTCGATGGATGATTTCGGGACAGGCTATTCCTCCATTGGCCTGCTGGACATGATTCCTCTGGATACGCTTAAGCTGGACCGCCTGTTTACGAATAACTTGGAGAGCCCGACCAAGCGGGCCATTATTAGCGCTATCATTCTCATGGCCGAGAATCTTCATCTGGAGGTCATTGCCGAGGGAGTCGAGAACCAAGAACACGTCGATTTTTTATTGCAGCTCGGTTGCCGCAATATGCAGGGATATTTTTACGGCAGGCCGATGAGTATTGAGCAAATCGATGAGTGGATGAAGCAGAGGAGCATTATATAATGAGATCCGATACACGGGCATTGCATAGAAAAATATTAATCACTTATTGGGTTGTCCTTGGCATATCCGTAATTGCGGAAATGGTCGCCCTTTATGTGAAATTTACGACTGAACCCGATCGGGTTTCCGAATATCTGGTCCATACGATGTTCCTGCCAACCGCTATTCAACTCCTTGTGTTGGGAATCAATGAGGTCGCCTACCGGTTTCGGATCGATCAGCCCTTGCTCATTATTCTAAGCGGCACTTGTATCGCCTCCGCTTTAATGATTGCCAATAAGACGATTCATCTTCAATATATATTTCTTCTTTCATTACTGGTCTCCATGTTCTATTTCAACATTAAAAGGCTTTATTTTGCCTTTGCAGTCAATATGGCGGCTTTTGGAATGGTGTACTGGGCGTTCCCCCGGATCCGGGAGAGCATGGGAGGATATGAGATTTCGGCCTTTATCTTTGCCATGGTCGGGATGCTATACATCTTGCGGGGCATTATTCAGAGGGGCGAGGAAATACTGAACGACCTCATGCGCATGGTAAGAAGCGAACAGGAACTGGTGGTCAAGAATGCGTTGATGGATCGGATGGTAAAAATCGATGCATTGACCGACCTTTACAATCACAAGACTTTGCATGAGTACCTGGATCAGTTGATCGAGCAAAGCAATAACTGCGAAATGCCGCTTCAGCTAGCAGTCCTGGACATCGATGACTTTAAGAGCGTCAATGACACGTTCGGCCATGCGGTAGGGGACATCATCCTGGCCCGGGTAGCGAGTACGCTGAAGGAATCCTTCTCCCCGTATGAAATTATCGCAAGATACGGCGGAGAGGAATTTGTTGTGATATTTCCGGGGAAAACGCTGGAAGAGGCTTACCGGGAGACAGAAAAGGCTAGAGAGAACATCTGGCGCCTCGGGCATGAGGAAATGGACGGACGCCGGATTTCGGTCAGTATCGGACTGGCGGAATACCGGGCAGGACGGACCCGTTCGGATTTGTTTGAGCAGGCGGATTCACTGCTTTACGAAGCCAAGAAAAGCGGAAAAAACCGGACCATGCTGCAAGCCTATGAGGTCGTATCCTGACAGGCTATACATATAGGTCCGGTTTGCGAGATTAGCGGTATGAAATAGGATGAGTATTCTAAACCAGCCAGTTTTCACCGCCGGTTAAGTACTTCTCCGTTAATATGGTCAACAATTGGATGCCGACCTCGTTATGCCCGCCTTCGGGGATGATCAGGTCGGCGTATTTTTTGGAGGGCTCGATAAACGCCTCATGCATCGGCTTCACTGTGGCTAGATATTGCTGATGGATGGAGTGGATTGAGCGGCCCCGTTCCTCGATATCCCGCAGAACACGACGCAGCAGGCGAACATCGGAATCCGTGTCCACAAACACTTTGATATTGAGTAAATTGCGGAGTTTTTCGTCATAGAGCACGAATAAACCCTCGACAATGGCAATGCGGTTTGGTTTAAGATGAACGGTATCCGAGGCCGAGCGGGTATGTTGGGTAAAATCATATACCGGCGCATAGGCGGCTTGTCCGCTATTGAGAAGGGTTAAATGCTCGATCAGTAGCTCGTTGTCAAACGCGAAGGGATGATCGTAATTGGTCAGCTGACGTTCATCCATCGTTAAGTGAGACTGATCTTTATAATAATTGTCCTGCGATATAAACGTAACTTTATCCGATCCAAGCTGCTCAATGACGGAGCGGGCAACTGTTGTTTTTCCGGAGCCGGTGCCGCCGGCGATGCCGATAATTAACATGGCGATTCAAATAACCTCCTACTTAATTTCCCTAAGAACATTTCAGTATTGTAGCATAGCATCCGTATTTTTTCACCATCGCAGCAGGCCTGTTTTGCGCGGTTTTTGTTCATGTGTCGAAATTATGGCGCGCATAACCCGGGCTCTTAAGCGGCTTGGGTTGGCTTCATAGAATGAATTCGATATAATCTATGAAAGAATATCTATGAGAGGGGAAATTTGGAAGATGGGAATGAAGAGAATAGCAGCCTCCTTTTTATCGCTGCTTTTAGCGGTGACTTTGTTTGCGCCAGCGGCCTCCGCTGCCGCCAAACCGGTGGCACTGCAAGTGGATGGGGAGCGGGTCGGATTTGACGGACATGCGCCGGTGATCGATCGCGGGATGACCTTGGTCCCTATGGAGGAACTGTTTGAGGCGCTCAATTTCAAGTTTGAACAGGATGCCAAGTCCAAACTTGTCAAAGGAACGAAAAACGGACTGACGATCGAGCTTGAGAACGGCCGGAATGCAGCCGTCGTCAATGGACAATCGGTTCAGTTAAGCTCCGCGCCAAAGCAGATTGAAGGAGTTACATATCTTCCGGTACGTTCGTTCGGGGATGCAGCCGGATACGAGGTTTTCTGGGATGAGGCGTCCCGAACCGTAATCCTGAAGAGCAAGGAGGTAGCGGCAAGCGGACGCGGATTCCTGTGGGAGGTCGAGAATGCCGGCAATAAGGTATATTTGCTCGGTTCGATGCACCTGGCGGACGCCAGCTTTTACCCGCTGCATCCTTCTATAGAACAAGCCTTTGAAGAGGCCGATTACCTTGGGGTAGAAGTCGATATTGCGAAGGCCGCCGATCCGGAAACCCAGGAACTGGCCATGAAGCTGGGTGCCTATCAGGATGGAACCACACTGAAGGATCATATTTCCGAGACGACTTACGCCAAGCTGGGTAACATTTTAGCGGAAAACGGCCTGCCTAAGGATGCGCTGGATGCATTCAAGCCATGGGTGGTCGAAACGACGCTTTCAACGCTCCAGGCCTCCAAAACAGGATATGAGGGGCAAACCGGCATCGATCTTTACTTCCTTACGAAGGCGATGGAGCGCAAGCTTCCGATTATCGAACTGGAGTCGTACGAATCCCAATTGGGCATGTTTAACGGCTTTTCGCCGAAGCTGCAGGAAGACAATTTGCTTGCCGTATTGAATAACTTCGATCAAGTTGACGACAGCGTGACTGCTATGGCGGACATGTGGAAAACCGGTAACGACGCGGCCTTGCTGGAGCTGGTCCAGGAAATGGGCAAGAACGAGGAATTCAACAAGGCGATGCTCGTAGACCGGAACATTGCAATGACCGATAAAATCGAAGGCTATTTGAAAGGCCAAAAATCTTCCGTCTATCTGATCGTGGTGGGTGCGGCACATATGGCCGGAGACATCGGGATCGTGAACCTGCTGGAGGAAAAGGGATTTACGGTTACTAGAAAATAGATTTAAGAATACGAATATGAATATGAATATGAATCACAAACAAAGAGCACGCCGGACACGGCGTGTTTTTTGTTTTAAACCGGGTCTCATTTCATGCCAAGCTCGGGGTGGCTAATTGAAGAGAAGCACGCTTAGTAAAAAGTATTCCGAGAAAGCGCTGCCAATGGTATATTATATAAAAATTGTTCCAAATGGGGGGAGCTTGCCGCATGCAGCAGTGGCTTGGGAAATCGCTCAAGCATAAGTTGTCGCTCTTAATCATCTTCGCCACGCTGGTTCCTCTGCTGTTTCTCGGATTGTTCTCCTACAAAATGGCGGAGGGCGTGTCCGAAGAAAAGGCCAAAATATCGGGGATGAACACGCTTCGCCAACTGGAGGCTTATCTCGGGACGATGGTAGGGGATGCGGAGAATATGTCCTTGTTTCTGATCGGAAACAGCAGCGTCCAAAGCTATTTAAAAGCACCGGAGAGCGACTTGAAGCTGCAGAATTCCATCATTCTGCTGTTGAACAGTCTGGCATTCTCCAAAGATTACGTTGCCAATATCGTGATCGAGCCGCTCGACGCCAAACGCAGCATCACGCTTAAGTCTCTGATCCGTTCGGATTTCGCGGACATTACCGGGACGGAATCAGGATACTACGCACGTCATCCGAAATGGTGGTCCCCCGTTCATCGCCAGTGGACCTTCGAGGGGATGCGTGAGGTGATAACGCTGTCCCGGCCGGTTCGCAGCACCGATAAGTACAAACCGATCGGGAAGCTCCAGATCAATCTGGATCAGTCGGTCGTCGCCCATCAGGTGAGTCAGGCCGCGATGGAGGAGAGCGGATTTGTTCTGCTGCTGGATGCGGAGAACCGGATCATTGCCGGACCTGCGGACATGGGGACGAACTTGCCGCTTGACCATTACTATCCGGGGATCGGGGAGCTGGACGGGATAAGCGGAGACCTTAACTATGGGGAAGGCAGCGACAAAAAGACGATTCTGTACCGGACGATGGACGGGGTCGGCTGGAAGCTGGTCGGCCTGATTCCGGCACAGGAATACCGGTCGCAGAACCGGTATTTTCTTTCCTTGACGGCAGTAGCTGTTACCGGGGCCATTTTGCTCGTTATTTTCTCCGTTTTGTTTTTAATACAGAAGATTACCAAGCCTTTATCCGCATTAACGAGATTCCTCAAGAATGCCAGTCCCGACGAGCCGTTGCCGGCCCTCCCGGTCAAATCGATCGATGAAGTAGGTCAGCTGATCATCAGCTATAACCGGCTAAGCTCGCGGATTGTGAAGCTGAACGAAGAGGTCAAATTGAATGAGTCGCTGAAAAAGGAAGCCGATATGCATGCGCTTCAGGTACAGATTAATCCTCATTTTCTCTATAACACGCTGTCCTCGATCCATTGGCTGGCGCTAATGAACCAGGATACGAAGATTGCGGATATGGTCGGCTCTTTGAGCGACTTTTTAAGGTTTAGTCTGAATAGCGGCCAGGAATATTGCACGGTCCACCAGGAAATTATGCATGTCCGCAACTACGCCAACATTCAATCAGCCCGTTATCCGGATCGATTTACGCTAGAAATTTTGTGCGATGAAAGCTTGAACGAGGTTTTCATGCTAAAACTGCTGCTGCAGCCTCTGGTGGAAAATGCGATGCTTCACGGGATCTTGAAGCAAAAGCTGCCCGGGACGATCACGATTTCCATCAAGGGGGAGGGACAGCGGCTGGAATTGTATGTGGAAGACGACGGCGTGGGTATGTCCGCCGAACGGCTGAACTGGTTGAGAGAGCAACTGGCCGAGAATCCGAGATATGAGCCGACGCGCTCTCCGCAGGGAAGCTATGGACTGCGTAATGTCCACAAGCGCTTGCTGCTTCATTACGGCAAGGATTCCGGATTGTGCGTGGAAAGTACGGAAGGAGAAGGGACCCGGGTCAGTTTTACGATTCCTTGCAAGGGGGAACAGCCATGAAAGTGTTGATTGTCGATGATGAAGTCATTATCCGGACCGGGCTAAGTACGGTAATTCCTTGGGCAGAGCACGGGTTCGAGGTCATGGAGCCGGCGGCTTCGGCTGAAGAAGCGCTGGAACGAATCCCGGAAGAACAGCCGGAGATCGTCATGACCGATATCCGCATGACCGGAAGGAGCGGCTTGGAACTGGCCCACGAGGTAAAGCTGAAGTTTCCGGATACGGAATTGATCATCATTACGGGCTTTGATGATTTTTCGTATGTGCAGCAGGCGCTTCGGGAGGGAGTGGGCGATTATTTGTTGAAGACCAGCCGCCCGGGCGAAATCGTGCAGGCGGCGGACCAGGCGAGAAGTCGAGTGCTGGAGCAGAGGCGGCTCAAGGAGCTTCGCGCCATGCAGCAGCGGCTGGTGAATCAGGGCTTTCTCCGCAACCTGCTTGCTTCCGGCACGGGAGCCGATGAGGAAATCGCGGAACGCGAGTTTCGGGAGCGGTATCCGGACCTCCGATTGACTGAAAGCGGAGAAAGGTTGGAGGTTTGGCGGATCACCGCCAACAACCAGAAAGACCCTGATGCTGAATGCGCTAAGGGCGGGGAACGTCTGCAGCAGGCATCCGGAGCGTTGACCGAGCAGATCGGTGCCATGCTGGCAGGGCGGCTCCAAGGCGAGTGGCTGCCTTGGGGAGAAGGCCTTCTGCTGGTTGTGCGGCGGGAGCGTAACTGCGGTGACGGCTGGTGCGCCGTGGAAACGGCGATCCGGTCCGCCGAGCAGTCGCTGGGCTGCCCGATTCTGGCTGCCTGCGGAGAGCCGACGGTATCGGCCCGCGGTCTGCGCAGCGCCGTAGAAACCGCGGAGGAGACCGCCCAGTTCCACTGGCTGCTCCACCCGAAGCGGACGCTCCGGTACGATGAAATCCGGAGGCGCAAAGGTTGCCGCGCCGTTTGCTCCCAGGAGGAGGAGCATGCCCTCTCCCTGCTGCTGCGGGCGGGCGATCCGGAAGAGCTGAGAGCATGGATCTGCGGACAGCTGCAGCGGCTCCGCCTGGACGAACAAGCGACGCCGGGCTCGGTCCGCGCTTACCTGCATTCGCTTGCCGTTGCCGGCCGGCGCTGGCTGGAGCGCGCCGCTTCCTCCATCGGCCATGCTTATTCCTTTAGCGGTTCGGAGGAGGAGCTGGATTTGGATGAGCTGGCGCGCGCCCCGGAAGAGGCGCTGTTCGCCCATCTGGAATCGCTCATGAACCAGCACCAGGTCATGGTCGGGGGAATCAGCCCTGTCCAGAGCGCCATTTCATACATTCACGATCATCTGGGTCAATCTCTATCCTTGAATCAGGTAGCCGGTCATGTCCATATGAACCCGAATTATTTCAGCGCGATGTTCAAACGGGAGACCGGGCAAAATTATATTGAATTCGTTACCCGTGCGAAGCTGCAAAGGGCGATGGCTATGCTCCGGGAAACGACGGCGAAAATCAGCGAGATCGCGAACGGGATCGGGTATGAGGATTTGAAGTATTTTAACCGCCTGTTCAAGAAATTCACGGGGCTTACCCCGTCCGAGTATCGGGAAAGACCTGAAAAATGTCCCTCTATCGACTGAAGTTTCTCCCCTGTGGAGTAACGGCCCCCTCTTTTATACTAGGGCTAATCAACAAGGAGCTTCATACAATCTCAATCCAATCAAGGGGGACTGACGATGAAAGCCAAAGGAAAAATAGGTCTGCTGCTGCTAATCGTTGCACTGCTGCTTTCGGCGTGCGGAGGAGAGAGCAGGGAAAAAGCTGAGGGATCGAAGGGCAAAGAGGAGAAGGTAAAACTGACGATCTGGCACAATTTTGCCGGCGATGATTTGCGGGCGAAAACCGTGCGTAGCTTTATCGATCAGTATAAACAGGATCATCCGAACGTGGAATTGGATGCGCAGGCGATTCCGCCGGACGGCTATCGTCAGCGCTTGAGCACCGTAGCGGCGGCCAATGAGATGCCGGATTTGTTCTTTGTGTATGCGGGAAGCCATTCTTCCGAGCTTTACAACGCGAAATTGTTGCAACCGGTTACAGAAGCGTTGGACGCACATCCGGAATGGAGAGATAAGTTTTTGCCGGGAGCTTTCGACGCGTATAAGTTCGAAGCGGACCAGGTATATTCGGTTCCGCTCGGTATGTCGGCCACCTCGATTTTGTATTACAACACTGCATTGTTTGAGAAATATAACGTAAAAGTACCGACCACATGGGATGAAATGATGACGGCGATCAAAGTGTTCAATGAGAACAAGATTACGCCGATCGCGCTGGGAAACAAGGCGCCTTGGGTCGCGCAATCGACGATTATCGGCTCGCTGGCCGACCGGGTGACCGGGACCGACTGGTTCAAAAATGCGGTAGCCCAGAAGGACGCCAAATTTACCGATCCGCAGTTTGTGGAAGCGCTTGGTTACTTCAAGCAGCTGGTGGATAATAAGGCATTCCAGGAAGGCGCGAACAGCATCGACAATACCCAGGCCGAACAGTACTTCATCCAGGGGAACGCGGCAATGATGATCAGCGGCGCTTGGACGCTCACGAACCTGGCGGCATCAGCCACGGAAGAGCAGATGAAAGCGATCGACGTCACCGTCCTTCCGGCGATTCCTGGCGGCAAGGGCGACCCGAACACGATTACCGGCGGAGCCGGCGGCGGGCTTGCGTTAAGCAGCCGGACGGAGGGCAAGGCCAAGGAAGCGGCGCTGGAGCTGATCTATGCCGTCAGCGGCCCCGAAGCTCAAAAAGCGATTGCCGAGAGCAATTCCATGGTCATGTATGATACGGAAATCGATCAGGCGAAGGTTACCTCGTTGTACTATAAAGCCTTCAACCTGGTCAAGAAAACGGGGATTACGCCGGTTTATGACGCTTATCTGTCCGCCGATGCGGCGGATGTCATCAATAACGGACTGCAGGAAATTATGATGGGCGGTACGCCGGAATCGGTAGCCCAGAAGGTACAGGATGCGCAGGCTAGATCAGTTACTCCTTAAGGCGAGCAGTTTTTAGTTAGATACAGGATTGGACGGGGGAGGCCAGCCCTCCCCAAGTCAGCCTTATGACACAATGGACTGTTTGCTTAAGAAAGGAGGCTGCATTCATGCCAACCGCATTACGAAGTAAGGGATTCATTGCCGTTGCGCTGCTACCGGCCCTGCTGCTCTTCTTGATGTTCGTTATCGTGCCGGTGTTTTGGTCGGCGTATTACGGATTTTTCAGCTGGAAGGGCTTCGGCGCGGCGAGCTTTATCGGTTTGGACAATTACCGCGAAATGTTTCAGGACGGAATCTTTTGGCGGGCGCTCCGCAACAATTTGATATTGGTAGCATCCTCGATCATCGGACAGATTCCGATTGCTCTCCTGCTGGCCCTGCTGCTGCTGAAGAATACACTCTTTTCCCGGTTCGTTCGTTCCGCCGTCTTCATGCCGATGGTGCTATCCACGGTTGTCGTCGGCCTGATCTGGGGATATATCTACCAAACGCAATTCGGGCTCGCCAATACGGTGCTGAGAATGATCGGATTAGAGTCCTGGACCAGGGCCTGGTTGTCCGATCCGCAGGTCAACATGCTGGCGATTTCCATACCGATCAACTGGAGCAATGTCGGGCCGTACCTGGTTATTTTTATTGCCGCTCTGCAAAATATTTCACCCGAGGTCGACGATGCGGCCAAAATCGATGGCGCCGTGGGTTGGCGCAAACTCCTTTATGTAACGTTGCCCATGATCTGGGGCACGGTCGTCGTCACGCTCGTCCTGTGCATCTCGGGCAGCCTGAAGGCCTTCGATCATGTCATTGTCATGACCGGCGGCGGGCCGGCGCGCTCGACGGAGCTGCTCGCGACTTATATGTACAACAGCACTTTTGACGTGTACCGGTACGGATACGGTTCCGCCGTGTCGACCATGATCATACTCATCAGTGCGCTCTTGATCGGCATCAATTACATCCTGACCCGGCAGAAATCGGGTTAGTCGGGAAGGAGAAGGCGACATGAAAATAGAGCCGGCCTTGAAAACAGGGGTAACCAACGATCAGAGCCTTCAAAAAGGAAATGGCGGGAACGGCGGGATGAGACGGGATCTATCCGGCAGACAGTTGGCGGTCAAGGGCTTATCGGGCCTTGGCAAGCTATTGCTGCTCGTGTATTCCGTGATTACGCTGTACCCGTTATACTGGCTGTTTATCAGCGCGTTCAAGACGAATCAGGATTTCTTCAACCGGCCTTACGGCCTGCCGCTCGTCTGGATGAAGGAGAATATAGTTAGAGCTTGGGAGCTTGGGCACATGGGACGGGCCATGGTGAATTCCACCATTGTCACGCTGGCCGCGGTTGTACTTACGATCTTGCTCAGCGTTCTGGCGGCTTATGTGCTGGCCCGGTTCCCGTTCCGTTTCAAAAAAGCGGTGGTTGGAATTTTTTTGGCGGGCATGCTCATTCCGATCCATAGCACGCTTGTGCCGCTGTTTATCATCATGAATAAAATCCATCTGCTGGATACGTACGGGGCGCTAATTTTGCCTTACACGGCGTTCGAGCTGCCGATCGCGATTTTTTTGGCCATGGCTTACATGGCTTCGATCCCCCGGGAGATTGAGGAGGCGGCCATGATTGACGGCAACGGCTGGTGGGGCATCTTCGGAAAAATCGTGCTGCCGCTGTGCACGCCGATCATCGCTACAATTTCGATTCTGGCGTTCCTCCGGTTCTGGAACGACTTCTCGTTCGCCCTTGTGTTCATCAACACGCAGGCGCTCAAGACTCTGCCGCTCAGCCTGTCCCTGTTCTCGGACGGCTTCGGTACCGATTACAGCTTGACGATGGGCGCGATGGCGATCGCCGTCCTTCCGACGATTCTCGTTTACCTCATACTGCAGGAGCAGATCATGAAGGGGATGGTCGCCGGATCGATCAAGGGATGATTGGAAAAAATCCAACCAGATGGCTGATTCAGCGCCCAAACAGCATTTTCATTGGATAATTTCCAATGAAAAGCTCTCTATAACTCTAAATCGGCACGGACACTCGTTTTTCATTGGATATTTTCCAACCAAACATCACCAAAGCAAAAGTAACTTCTATATCATTGGAAAAAATCCAACAAGCTGCCCTTTGCGCGAGTGAGTAGGGGCGAAGAAAGATAACGAACTGTTGGATGGTGGACGGAACGGCGGATGTGTGCTTTATATGCAGAACCAGAAAGGTAATTTCAAGAGAAAAGACGCCTGTACGGCGTCTTTTTTACTTCCTTTTTTTGACTTATAGAAAGGCAGCGTATATAATATCCATATGTTAGTGTTGACTAACATTTTGGAGGAGCGAGCATGGAATTTAATGAGACATTAAGAGATAGACAGAACTTGACGAGCGAACAGAAGCCGGTAGGCAAACAGAAGTTGACGAGCGAACAGAAGTCGACAGGTAAACAAAAGCCTGCGGGCAAGCAAAAGTTGACCAGCAAGGAAAAGCTGATGCAGGCGGCGCTCTCTTTGATGGCGGAAAAGGGCTACAATGGCGTTTCCACCAAGGAGATTGCGGCTGAGGCGGGAGTCAGCGAGATGACGCTGTTTCGTAACTTTGGCAGCAAGCCCAATTTACTGGACGAGGCGATTGACCGGTTTTATTATACCGGTGCCATGGAGATGATTTTTGCCGAGCAGCTGGTGTGGGATTTGCGGAGCGATTTGCGGCTGGTCGCCGAAACGTACCATGAAATCATGAATCGGAATCGGACGTGGATTCGCGTCGTTCTCCAGGAAGCGGAATTATCCGCCGCGCGGGAAAAGGCACAAAAGCACCCGCGGCTGCTTCGGGAACTGCTGACTAATTATTTTACCGGGATGATGGAGAAGGGGAAGCTGACTCCTACTTCGCCGGAAGCGCAGGCGATTACGTTCATGTGGATGAATTACGGTGCGTTCATGGCTCATCTGTACGGTTCGGAAGGCATTGCCGGCGTGGCATTGACGGAGTTTCTGGATTCGAGCATCGAATTGTTCGTAAGAGGACTTACGCCTTAATTTTTGAGAGGAGTGGATTCGATGATAGGACAAACAAAAGCGGCCGGATTTCAGATCGGCGTGCGCCGGACTTTTCCCGTTTCCCGGGAGGCGGCCTGGGCATTTCTGCTCTCCACGGAAGGATTGAAGCTGTGGTTGGGCGATTTGTCGTCGCTGGAGCTCGAACCGGGGCACCAATATACGACCGAAGAAGGAAACTTTGGGGAGCTGCGCGTCGTAAAGCCGCTGGAGCAGCTTCGCTTGACCTGGCAACGAAAAGGGTGGAGTCAGCCGTCCACGCTCCAAATTCGACTCATTCCCAACCCGTCGCATGCCGACAAGACGACAATCAGCTTTCATCAGGAGAAGCTGACGGACGCTTGGGCCCGGGAGGAAATGAAGCAGCATTGGGAGGCCGTAACGGCGGCGATCATGGAGCAAGTTGGCACCGACTAAGCAGGGAAGGGAAATGCGCTCATACACTCCCCAGGAGACACATGAATCAACTTCGGACTCCAAAAATAAAGGCCCGTATCCCGGACATGTTTTGATCCGGATACGGGCCTTTTTATGCTATTTACAGTTACAGTACGCTCTTAAATAACATGAGGCTGGGCTTCGATCTGCTCCGCTTTCACGACGGCTTCTTCAAGAGATAAGCCGGTGAAGCTTTGCGCAGGGAAGAAGCGCCCGCTCTTCTTGTCGTCGACAAAGGCGCCGATCGCAATCCCCGGGATGACGCTCTTCACGTCATTAGGGGCCGATGGTCCGCCCAGATCGGTCCGGCACCAGCCCGGATCGGTCAGGTTCAGCATGACATCGGTGCCTTCCAGACGGGAGGCCAAATCCTTCGTGAATTTGTCCAGCGCGGCTTTGCTGGCCGCATACCCCGCTTGCTCCGGTTCATTGCGGATGCCGCTGGTTGTATTGATAACGCGTCCGAAGCCGCGCTGAATCATTTTCGGAATAAGCCGGTTACAAATCGTAACGACAGAGATGAAATTGATGCGGAAGCTCTGTTCAAAGTCCTCCACCGGAGTATTCCAGTAATCGGTCCGGTAGGCGATCTGAACGGCGGCATTGTTGAAGACGATGTCGACCTGCGTCCCTTTTGCCTCAATTTCATCCAGCATCGCTACCACTTCCTCGTGATTGGCGAGTTCCGCCTGCACGCTATATACTTCCACGCCGAGGTTTTTAACCTCTTCTTCCAAAGCCTTCGTATGCTCCAACGTTCTACTGTGCAGGATGAGATTGCAACCCTGCTGCGCCATAAAAATGGCGGTCTCATAGCCTACGCCCCGGCTTGCGCCCGTAATTAATGCCCATTTCCCTTTTGTATTGACCATAGACTGAGTACTTCCTTTCAAAATAAGGTAGAGAGAATCTCCCAATCCTTATACTATCATTTGTTTGATATCGCTTTCAATAAGCTTGAGTTTAATAGGAAAGCAGCGCTCAAAAAACGATAGTAGAGTTCATGAAAAGGGTGGAGGGATTTTGTTCGAGTATGTCGAATTACAGTGCAGTGTTCAAGTATTTATGTAATATAGCAACCCCGTAGAATAAAACAGCTCAGAGAGAGAGTGATTGTGATGTCAGAGAAATTAATCGAATTGCACCGAAGGAACAAATTAATGGTTTGGTTGCTATGGGGAACTCTTTTTCTGGGGCTTGTACTGTCGGTTCCACACATAAGACAGACGTTGGCTATTTCCGGACTGCCGGTCGCCCTGCTGTGCGTGATTCTGATTTGGAGAAAAATAGGGGTTCGTTATATTATGTACCTCGTATCGATCGGGCTTAGCATCATTACCTTCTTTTTTATCAATGCGAGCGCGGGATACAGCAGCCTGCTTCTTATTTTCTTTACGCTGGCTCTTATTTCAATTTATCATAATTATCGTCCCTTGCTGCTTAGCGGCCTGCTTGCGATAGTGATGACGAACTACTTTTTGCAGACCAAAGAATTTCTGTCAACGGAAAGTGACATTAACTTAAATGGTTATCTGATCGTCACCCTAACGGCCTTGATTGCACAGAGCCTGATCGGCGCTAAAATGAGAAGGAAAGCGGAAGCCAGCGCGGCGGAATCCGCGGTTGCGCAAAATCGGACGGAGGAAGTCTTGGGAGAGGTTAAAAATACGGTGGAAGTGCTGGGTCATTCGATTCTAAGCTTGCAGGCGAATGCCACCCATACAGGGGAAATATCCAATCAGGTCGTAACCGCCTTCAATGAAATCGCGGTCGGTATCGAGACTGGGTCCGCCAGCATTTCCGATATATCGGAGGCTATCCATCGTGTGGATGAGAATGTAAGTGCCACAAGCCAGGCTTCCGTTAAAATGAGTGAACAATCGAAGGCGACTTCCGAGTTTACGGTTCAAGGCAAAGTCAAAATGGACGAATTGACGGAGAAAATCCATGAAATCGACCAAATCGTTCAAAATACTTCCCTGGTTATGGGAGAAGTGAATGAGGAAAACCGGAAAATCGAAAGCATCGTGGACCTTATTAAGGACATTGCGAACCAGACAAACCTGCTTTCTTTGAATGCTTCTATCGAAGCGGCGAGAGCTGGAGAACATGGACAAGGATTCTCGGTGGTGGCCACGGAAATCCGGAAGTTGGCCCAGCATGCTCAGGAGGCATCTACGGACATCTCGGTCATTCTCGGATCCATTCAAAGCCGCATCGGGCAGGCGACGGATTTAGTGGAGCATGGCCGTACGGTTGTGGATGCGGGCAAAGAATCGGCGATGAATGCAGAACAGCTGTTTGCCGGAATCGAGTCGAATTCAACCGGGGTCTTGGAACAGGCGGTACAGGTTCGCGAAATGAATGAACGTCTGCGCCAAATTTCTGAAACCGTCGTCCAGGAGGTTACCACGGTGGCCGCTTTCACGGAACAATCCGCGGCATCGGTTGAGCAGGTACTGGCAAGTTCGCATGTCCAGCAGCAGCATGTAGTAGAGATTGTCACGTCGATTAATCAATTACGGGAATTAATGAACAAGCTGGAAGATATCATAAAATAAATGTTGTTCGCAAAAGTATGGGGTTATCTCCGCACCGGATGAGGATAAGGTGCGGAGATAACCCCCTTTTTGAACTAGTCCCTGAACTAACGCTTGTCGCTGGCTAGCCTGTTATTCGCATTTTCCAAAACCAGCCTCGCCAGCTCGTCTCCCTGTCTCTCCAGGTTTGCCATCCACTCCAGCAGTTGTGCCTGTTCGGCTCTTTGCTCATTCGACCAAGCCTGCCGGACCGAGAAAGAGGTTTTTAAAGTTTCATCACTTGGCATGGCTTCATAAAAAGCCGAAAGCCGAGAATGCACGGTTTCGTAAATTCTGGCCATTTCTGAGAGCTGTTGAGAGACATATTCACCTTGCGGGATGAATAGGGAATCACGCAAATAAGCAGCTGCGCATTTCCGGGCGTCGGTTAGGGCCATCATGCAAAAATGATTGACGCTAAGCCTCCGGGAAATATCCGAATCCTCCGCCGTATGGTACCATGCCTCATCCAGCAGTCCTTCTCTCCACGTCTCCAGAGCGGAGTATCCCATCCGGTAACCCCGATTTTCGGTTTGGCTCATCGAGTCTACCTTGGTATGCAGTGAACGAAGCAGGTTGTCGAAGTCGGAAGGAACCGGGCCTTGATCTCCAAACCGTACCATGGCGAACGGCCACTGATCGACATAAAGATAACCTTTGCTCTCTTCCATGGAGGCTTGGAATTCGGGATCATCATGAAGATCCCGGAAGGTTTCGTCATCGAAATAGGATCGGCAGAGCAAGGTGTTTCCGTTATTAAGATATCCCGTAATGACGCCCCACTCGGGTGCGACGCGCAGGTTGATGGCAATAGGAAGCTGATGTTTGCGAATGCTGGCCAACACTTGCTGCTTTTCCGCTTTTCGTTCTTTCTGGCTGATCCGATCCGCCCAGATCGGTTGAAAGCCATAGGCCGCAAAGGCGGGAACGGCATAATCGTAAGCTACTAAGGCATCAGCGGAGCTGTAGTCCCAGGCCGGGGTAAAAGCGATTCTCCAGCATGCCCCGGAGACGCCCATAATTTTTTCATAGGAAGTCTGAACGCCCATACTTTTCAGGGACAGGTACATCGCGCCGCCCCAAGAGCAGTCCATTCCTTTGCCGAAGCCCAGCCGGTCAACCTGTTCGATAATGTAACTCTCGCTGGAGTCGTCGTACCAAAATAATGACATTCGATCCGGGCTGTAGCGGATGCGTTCACCCTCCTGGCAGCTGACGGCGTGAAGACCTTCGGCATTTCGGTAAATCAGCAGCAAATAGTCTTGCCCTTCATTGTCGATGAGGCTTGGGAATAACTCATGATTGGCCTGAAACTCATCCCACCGGAAATACTGGAGATGCGTCATTTTCTTCATCACGTTCAGATAAGCCGATTCATTGCCGTAGGCTGCAAAGATAAAGTCCAGTTCGCCGTCCTTGGTCATGAAATTTTGTGAGTCGATCCCGATGGTCAAGGTGTCCCCTTTTAAAGCGTAATCGGAATAAACCCCGGAGGGAGTTTCATATTTCACGAGCAGTACCTTGAGCCGGTCACTTTGAATTTTAAAAGGAAGGGTCTGTTCGCTTACGGGAAACGTCAATTGATTGCCGACAACAAACTGATTCAAGAAGTGAGTAACTTCATGGCTCTCCTGTCCATCCGTATAGCATGCGGAGAGAATGATTAATTCTTGCGGCATGAGGATGCTGTCAATGGAATGTCCCAAGATGGTGGAGAGCAAGGGCAGCGTAGCCGTCTCGGGAAGCGATTTCCCCGTTTCCCACTTGGAGACCGCTTGTGCGCTTACATGGAGCCGCTCGGCGAGCTCCTCTTGTGAGAACTTCTTTTCCTTGCGAAGCATGGCGATGCGTTTACCTACTTTATCCCCGTTGTTCATCGTTTCTTCTCCTAAATCAGATTACGACGTCGTTATCTTCATTATAAACACGGACGGCAGAAACGCTATGTATCTTAGGACGAGTAACTCGGCTGGAACTCAACTGCTGGTTGAGTAAGGATGAATGGACGGCAGAAAACGCCGTTGAGACTCCGCTGAATACGCCACTGATTACGCCGGAACACCGCAAGGAGATGGAAAAGTTAAATAATTCCGATAAAACCAATAGGAAAAATTAAAATAATGATTGACATTGCGATGATCGGACCCTAATATAGGGTTACAAGAAACAAAAGCACCTATCAACCACATCATTCAGGATGATGAAAAAGAGTGATCTACTGGACGGCCAGAGATCCAATGAGCACGCATCTATGCGGCTTGTTGGGTCTTTTTTTATTATCCGGATGAAGCAGACAAAGAGGGTGAGCAGCGAAGATTAGTGCGGTGATGCAACAACAATTTTAAACTCAGAAAGGATTGTGTACTCATGAAAAAGATTGCGATATCCCTAGTTTCAGCAGCTTTGGTATTCGGCGTACTGACATTTGCGGCGGTTTCCGCGAATAAACACGCCAGGGAAGTAAACGCGGCGGAGGGCGCTCCGGTTGCTCCGGCAACCTCGTCTTTAGATAATACGGCGGCGGAGCCTCCGATTACGGAAGAGCCTGTCAATGCGGAGGATAGCGGATCCGTGCAGCAGGCTGAAGCAGCCACACCGGACGCGTCTGCGGCTGACGAATCGACTGTGGCGGAAAGCGAATCGGCTGGTGAAACGGCTGGGTCTGCCGAAGCAGCGACGACAGCGGTTCCTGTGAAGGTTGAAGGAAGTAAGGCAGCAGGGTCTGGGTCTTCTACGGTGGCAGCATCGGAGTCTTCGGCGAACAATGCAGCCGCTGTAAACAAAGCAACTGAATCGACACCGTCCAAGACGACAGCATCCGCGGCTAAGCAGGACAGTAAGCCTGCACCTACGGCTAGTACGGCCTCCGAGGAGAGCAAGGACAAAGCGGGTACGACGGCAGCGGAATCACAAAAGGCGCCGTCAACGCAAGCGTCGGCTCCAGCTGTTAAAGAGCAAAACACCGGTTCCGGTTCGTCTGTCTCTTTTATCAAGAAGCAGAATAATCAACCTAA
This sequence comes from Paenibacillus sp. Marseille-P2973, assembly GCF_018101095.1. Classification (NCBI taxonomy): domain Bacteria; kingdom Bacillati; phylum Bacillota; class Bacilli; order Caryophanales; family Paenibacillaceae; genus Paenibacillus; species Paenibacillus sp. Marseille-P2973. The sequence goes on along the minus strand of NZ_JAGQEH010000005.1, from coordinate 236,039 downwards.
AGTGACAACACCTGCAGTGACCGAAACCAAATCGGCCGCAGCGCCTGCGTCAAGCTCGAGTTCATCTTCATCCGACTCGTCGTCATCATCTTCATCATCCAGCTCGTCGTCCGGTTCCTCATCATCTTCGCCGTCAACTTCCGCTCCGGCACCAGAACCGGCAGCTCCGGCTCCTGCTCCGGAACCGGCTCCAGCACCGCCGAGCTCCGATGAAGATTGCTAATTAAGCAATACCAAATGAGGTTCAAATCACACAAGAACATTGAGGTGTTAATATGAACAAAATCAGATTAAACCAGTCCCGGCGATGGTTGACGTTGCTGCTGGCGGCATTCCTGGCTGTGCCGGTATTCGGCGGAGCCAGCGCCAGCGCCGCTGAGGTTGCAAACAGTAGCGGCATCGCTAAATCGGCGGTTAGTCACTTTAATTATTTTAATAAGGTGTATGAGCATTTGAATGACGAGAACCATGTGTTCAAAACGGCTACATATGAAGACATCGCCCATCTGTTCGAGAGCGAAGGCAACTACGCTGTCCTGTTCGGCGGGGCGTGGAGCGAGCAAACTCAGGCAACCATCGGATTCATTAACGAGGTGGCGAAAGAACAAGGTATTCATACCGTTTATAATTTCGATACCAAGCTGGATGGGGATTCCCTGCAGATTGCGGATTCCAGTAACCCGTTCGCTTACAAATATGTAGATCTGGTCAATAAGTATTTGAAAAACCTGAATTTGTACGACAAGAATGACCCGGCTTACAACGTCAGCTACACGAAGGACGGCAATACGGTAGCCGCCAACAAAATCGAAGCCCCGTTCCTGTTTGTATACAACAAGGATCATAAAGACGAGCAGGGGAATCCGGCACCGATCGTGACCTATTTGGACGAACGCCGGGTTTGGGATGACTTTTTGACGGATGGCCAATTGGATTCTAATAAGGTCGGAGCGTATAAAGAGTCGGTTCGCACCGTATTCAAGGCTGCGCAAGGATACAGCACGATCAACGAATCCGATTATATTAAGGAAGCCTTCAACCTCAACTATGCCGGGGAGAACGCCGGGCAGACTATTTTTACGGAAGCCGACGGGGATCTCGTCTATGAGCATGTAACCTATCACCAACTGCAACAGATTTTGCAGAGCGAAGGGAACTACTTGTTTCTGTTCGGGGGATCGTGGTGCCCGAATACGCAGGCGGTAATCAAATACATTAACGAATATGCCAAGCAGCAGGGCATCGATAAAATCTATTTCTGGGATACCAAGCTGGATGGGGGACTGGAAGTCCGGGAGTCCGGTAATAATACGGGCGGACCGAGAGGGGATAATCCTCACGGCAATGAAACGCTTCAAGTCCGGACGACAAATCATCCATATGCCAAATTGTACGTCGATCTGGTCAACAGCTATCTGACCAATATCAAGACTCAGAATAATACGGCTGCCAAACCGACGACGATCAGCTATGTAGATGGACAGGGAACCGTGATTTCCGGGGACCGTCTCCAGGTTCCTTATCTGTTTGCTTACAACAAGGATAACAAGGATGCGGATGGCCAAGGCGCTCCAATTCTGGGACATATCGAGCTGATGTATTCCTGGACCAACATTCAACCGGATTACGTGAAGGAAGGCGATGGATACGCGGTAGGCGCCAGATATAACAACTACATCAAAGCGCTTGAATCGTTGCATTCCAGACTGGAAGCCACGCCGACGGGATTGAATGCAATAGCGCCGACGACGTCCGCTAACAATGACGGACAAATCACGGGTACCACTTCTGCCTTGGAATATAAACTGGCCGGGGAATCCGAGTTCAAGCCGGTATCCGGTGAGTCGATAACCGGATTGGTTCCGGGCACTTATCAGGTGCGGTATGCGTCCAAACCGGGCTATCAGGGACCGACCAGCAAAGAAGGGGCGACCGCGATTTCCTACGCGCCGGGCCAGTCGGTAGAAGTTGTGGTTCCGGCGGCTAAGCAAGATCAAGAACAAGACGGACCTAGCGGATTAAAGGGGATTGCGCCAACGACGGCCGACAATCTGGATGGTCAAATCACGGGTACTACATCTGCCCAGGAATATAAACGGGAAGACGACTCCACTTATAAACCGGCTGTAGAGGGTGCTATTACCGGTTTGGAGCCGGGACTCTATGCCGTAAGATACGCGGCCCGCGAGGGATTCAAAGCGAGCCCGGATACTTGGGTTGAAGTCCCGGGCTTCGGCGAGCAGGCTGCGCCGACGGGATTAATCGGCGTGGCGCCAACGACGCCGGCCAATGATGACGGCAAAATCGTCGGAACGACGACCGCGATGCAATATAAACCGGTCAGCGCTACGGATTACGTATACGCTACGGACATTGAGGTTACGGGGCTCGTTCCGGGAATTTACAATGTAAGGTATGCGGAAAAAGAAGGCTACAAGGCAAGCCGTCCGACCGATGTGGAAGTTCCGGCCTATGCCGCAGAACAAGCGGCCCCAGCCGGACTGACAGGCGTGGCTCCGACAACTTCGGCCAATAACGACGGTCGGATCAACGGAACCGAGCCGGGCCAGGAGTATAAGCTGTCGGGTGCGGCAGAGTATACGGCGGTGACAGGCACATCGATTACCGGACTGGTACCGGGGACATACCAAGTCAGATATGCAGCCAAGACGGGGTATCATGCCAGCCCGGATACGGCCGTAATCGTTCCAGCCTACGCACCGGCGCCGGGAGGCGGCAGCAATAACGGCGGTGGCAACAATGGCGGAAACGGCTCGGGCGGCGGAGGTTCGAATTCATCGTCTGGCAGCGGCTCCGGCGGGAACACTGGTACGACTGCACCAACTGACAGCGGAAAGCCGGCGGTAACAACGAATGGCAATTCCGTTGTTGTCTCAATAACGGTGAAGCCTGTTACGGACGAAGCAACAGGGTCAAGTACGGCATTAGCTTCGGCAGCAGCCGTGACGAGTCTAACGGATAGCGCGAAACAGGCGGAGGCAGCCGGCAAAACAGCCGTGATCGAATTCAAGGCCACGGCAGCAGCCGGCACGCAAACGGCTCAGTTTACGATCCCAAGAAAGGCCTTTAACGAATTGGCAGCCGGAACAAGCGCTGCTGTCGTGATCAATTATGAGGGGATTGCGACGATTACGTTGGATGCCGGCACCATCGATAAGCTCAGCGCATCCGAGGAGAGCGGCGATATTAGTATCCTGATTGCGAAAGCCGAGCTCACGGAAGAAGGTAAACAGGCGCTTGGCGATCGTCCTGTGTATGATTTCTCCATCTTTGCCGGCGACAAGAGCATCACGAGCGCAGGCACCGGTGGCAAGATTAAGATCAGCATTCCGTACCAGCCGCAAGCCGGCGAAACGAATAATGCGATCATCGTGTACCGGGTCAGCGAGTCGGGTGAGTTGGAGGTATTGCGAGGCGGATTTAATCCTGCAACGGGGACGGTTGATGTTGCGGTCAACGAGTTATCCCAACTTATTATCGGATACCATAAAGTCGCTTTCGCCGATGTCGCAGCGGAGTCGTGGTATTACCCGGCTATCGATTATCTGGCGGCCAGAAACATTGCGTCGGGGGTTGATGACAACAACTTCAGCCCGAATGCCAAAGTGACCCGGGGACAATTTGTCGTGCTTCTGCTGAAGGCATACAATATTTCTCCTGAAGCAGTTGGCGCGGACAATTTCTCCGATGCCGGGGAATCTTACTACAGCGGTTATTTGGCGGCGGCGAAAAAGCTCGGTATCGCTAACGGAGCGGGCGATAACAAGTTCTCTCCGGAATCTGAAATTACGCGTCAGGAGTTGATCACGCTGCTGTACCGTGCGCTTGGCGTACTCAGCGAGCTCCCTTCGGAGCAATCCGCAGCCTCGCTTGCAAGCTATAGCGACGCTAGACAGATTGCCGGCTACGCGCAAGAGGCATTCCGGCAACTTGCGGGAGCCGGAGTTATAACGGGCAGCAACGGGAAGCTTGGCCCGCAAGAGGCATCGACCCGTGCCCAAGTGGCGCAGATCCTGTACAATCTGCTTTCAAAATAATTAGTAGCATAACAAAAGACAGTCTTCCGATTTCGGGAGACTGTCTTTTTCTCTGTTGAGTATGATGTCGCATGCATAGGCCTTTAATTTTATTGGCTTTGCCCTATGAAGTACAACACAATCAGGACCGCAACGAGGCAGAACAGCACGAAAATGGTGATTTTCCACGGGCTGCGCGGAACAGTGCCTGAAACAAGTCCGGTCTGAGCGTTGACCATGTAACGGTAAGACTTCCCGCGATAAGTATAGCCCGCATTCCAGATCGGCAGCAGCAGATGCTTGTAGGTAAGCCCGCTGTATTGCGTACGGGTACGCAACGCACGGATTTCATCGCCGCCAATCTGCCTTTTGATGCCGACTTCGATGGCATTGTCGATGCGCACCTTGGCTTGCTGCCAGCCCTCGCTGCGGGGCACGGAATATTTCTCGGCCAGGTAGCCGCTCAGATATTCCGGTCGGTACTCTTTTAATTTCGACAGGTCGAAATTGTTCAGCTTCTCCAGCAGCTTCCCGTCATAACGCCGGGAAGCCGGGACCAACACATCGTCAAACCAGCGGTCATACTCCCCGCCGACCCGGTGCCATACCGTGTACCGTTCCTGGGTCGTATACGTTTCGGTTTTACCGTTGACGGTCCGGGTACGAGTGACGGTGCGATAATGATAGTCGCCGCGTTCCGCCGTATACACCGAGTCCGTATCGGCATCGAAGGTCCAGTAGGGAATATACAGACCGGACAGCCGAGCGACAATGTTCCCGTTCTTGAAGGCATTCGGCACAAACCATCGCTTCGACTTCCATGTCTTGAACGAAGCCATGGCCTGTTCCATGGAAATTTGGAACGGAATCACGGTTTCCGGTTTGATACTGGCCGTGTCCTGTTGACTTAGAACTTTCGAGGATCCGCAGAAGGGGCAGATCGCGGCGGTTTCCAGTTCAGGCAACACGATATCGCCGCCGCAGCTTTCGCAGTGCAGCGTCTGCTTCCGGAATCCCCAATCCGTCCGCGCTGCATTTTCTTCATCCGTTCCGGACAAATCCAGATCGTACTCTACGGGCTGGCTGCCGGAATCCTCAATGGCCTCTTCACGCCCGCAGTATTGGCATTTCAGATTTTGCGCCTCGGAGTCGAACAGCATCGGGCCGCCGCAGCCGGAACAGGGAAACGTAACTGGAGCCTTCGCGGTGGCTTCTTTTGGTGCTGAAGCTTCCATCGTCATCCCCTACACTTTCGTGCCGCAACCGGAGCAGAACTTTGCGTTTTCCACCAGCGGCGAACCGCACTCCGTGCAGAACCGTTTCGGCACTCCGGTTTGCGCGGCATTCCCATTTCCTGCCGCTGCGGGGCCGCCGCCGCTTGCTGCCGGTCCCGGTTCGGCCGGCCGGTTCATCATCTGGCCCATCATCTGGGCCATCGCCATGCCGGCGCCGAGACCGGCTCCGGTTCCGGCTGCACCCGAATCCGGGTTGTTTGCCGCCTCGCGAATGGCTTCGGCGGTCTGATATTTCATATATTGGTCCAGGTTGCCGGCGATGTTCATCGACGACTTCCGGTCGATCATTTGCTCGACTTCCGGCGGTAACGACAGGTTCTCGATCAGCAGCAGCGACAGGAACAGACCCATGCTTTCGAAATGCGGCTGCAGTCGTTCCATGGCCCGGGCGCTCAGCTCTTCATACGAAGAAGCCAGATCCATCACGGGAATGCGGGATTCGCCGATCAGATCGCTGATTCCGGTAACAAGGATCGATTTTAAATACCCGGAAATTTGCTCGGTCGTAAAGTCACTGCGGGTACCGAACAATTCCCTCAGGAACATGGCCGGGTCTTTTACGCGGATCGCATAGCTTCCGAAGCCCCGCAGCCGGATGGCGCCAAACTCGGTATCCCGGAGAATAACCGGATTGGTCGTTCCCCATTTTAAATTCGTAAAATTGGCTGTACTGACGAAATAAACATCCGCCTTGAACGGCGAGTTAAACGCATACGGCCAAGACTTAAGGGCGGTCAGCAAAGGCATGTTTTGCGTGGATAACGTATAAGTGCCGGGGCCGTAGACATCGGCGATCTGTCCCTCGTTGACGAACACAGCGGCCTGAGATTCGCGGACAATCAGCTTGGCGCCCATTTTGATCGCATTATCGTATACAGGAAAACGGTACACCATCGAGCCGGAATTCGCCGATTCGTCCAGCCATTCGATGACTTCAATAAATTGGCCTTTCAAAAAAGAAAACAGTCCCATCGTTCTACCTCCAGATTGCAAATAGAAAAATCTACCTCCATTATACTTAAAGTCTGCGGTAGGGGATACCCGGGGGGACCGGGTCAGTTCTCATTTCGCGTATCCATTCTATATAGAAGGAGCATGCAGCCTCTGTTTATTGAATAGATATATAGTTTAAAAGCTGCATAAAGGAGGTAATCATGGACCGGAAAAATGAAATTCAAGAACTTAAAGATCGATTGGAACATGTTGAGGCACAGTTGGAGAGAAGATCTAAGAGCTTCAGACCTCTTAAAATAGCCATAATCCTAATGCTCGTTATTGTTTTCCTTATGGTACTAATCGGGATCTTCCAATTTGTGAGCGCATGATAAAGGCCGCTTCTTGGCGGCCTTTTCATTGAGCATACTTAGTAATAAGGATGTGTGAGCGTCCTAACAAAACAAGCTGCTCCAGGGTGTAATATCCTTGGGCGGCTTGTTTGTTGTTCACCGCCTTCTTATTTGCTGTCGCTCATTGGAAGAAATCCAATCAAACGGCGCACAAACTGCAAGGTCTGATGCCATGATTGGATTAAATCCAATCATTACTCGGATTTTCAGGGATAAAGCGGCATATACGCTCGTAGTGGTTGGATTTTATCCAATGAAATGGCTTTAAGGCAGAGTGGTGAAAGAAATGGCTGTATTTTTTCCAACGAAAGCGGGAGGGAGCTGTTTCCCTAAAGATTGGATTGGAACCTTCCGTTCCAGATTCAGCCTCCTTTTCTACCACGCCAGACATAAAGGGGTTTGGTGGGGAAAGAGGCGCTATATAACCAGCTCACGATGCTGGTGGAAATCCATTGGCATAGGAGGGCTTGAATAATAATCATCCAATCGATAACGCAGGCCGTAAGGATAAAAATGCATCCGTTCATCCACAGCAGCGTTTTACCCGGATCGGCATGCCTTTGCCTGGATATTGCGAGCGCCGCAAATCCGATGCCTCCGTTGGAGAAACGCTGGGATAGAAGAACGGCGATGCCGAGCCCAAGCAGAACCGAGCCGACCAGCAGATCGAACCAGACGTTGCCAAACGGGCTTGTGAAGTAAACGCCGAAGATGTTAAAGGATACCGAAGTGGTGGTGATCACCCCGATCGTGCCTATAGTGCTGATCGTTCCAAGATACGGAATCGCGGTCAAAAGAAACAGAAAGTTCATCAGCCAGAAGCCGATGCTCATCGGCAAGGAAAACCAATGATTTAGCAGCAAAGCAAGCCCTCCGGCCCCGCCGGGAGGAATGGCATGCGGAAACAGAAAGACGCCCATGCCGAATCCCTGGATAAGAGAACCAGCGAGAATCAAGGAGGCTTTTAAACAGGATCGGCGCAAAAGATAGCCCTTCGTTCTGCTAGATAATAGATTCACAAGCATCGCTTCCTTTAAAGAATATGAAGGGCTGAAGCCGGGCTCCGTTCCGTCAGCCCCCGCCCCTTCTTCTCCAAATGTATGCTTGTCATTAAACAGGAATGCCATTTGACTCAATGGAGGTCTCTTCCAGCGAGGTATAAGATTATTACGTTAGCCTGTGGAAGTGTTAAAATAGGAGTATTATACAGGACACGAATGGACCGGATAACACTTTTCGGAAAAAGAATAAAGGAGCAGAACAGCGATGAATGAGCAGAAAACCCTATCGGAAGCATTTAACCGGACCGCTTACCGCCTGTCGGGCCAGGGCCTCCGGAATGTAGAAGTCTTGAAATCGGTCTTGGAGCAAGTTGAGGGAAGCTTAGAGAGCGATATATATGGCAAAGGCCAAGTCATCGAGGAGTTTCAGAGCGAGATGGCTGCGTATCTCGGCAAGGAAAGCGCGGTGTTTTTCCCAAGCGGCACGATGGCGCAGCAAATCGCTTTAAGAATCTGGTGCGACGAGGGAAATCTCAAGCAAGTGGCTTATCATCCTCTAAGCCATTTGGAGATCCACGAAGAGGACGGATTAAAGGAGCTGCATGGCATCAAGCCTATTTTGCTTGCGGACAAGGACCGTCTAATCACTTTGGAGGATGTCCGAAATTTACGGGAAGATATCGCTTGCCTTCTGCTGGAACTGCCGCAGCGCGAAATCGGCGGCCAGTTGCCGGAATACTCGGAGCTGGAGGCGATCTCCGCTTATTGCCGGGAGAAAGGCATCAAGCTGCACTTGGACGGCGCGAGACTTTTTGAGATTTTACCGTACTACCAAAAGAGTGCCGCCGAGGTTTGCGCGCTGTTCGACAGTGTCTACGTCTCTTTTTACAAAACGATCGGCGGGATTGCCGGGGCGATTCTCGCGGGAGACGCGGACTTCACCGAAAAGTCGAAGGTTTGGAAAAGACGGCACGGCGGCGATCTCATCAGCTTATATCCGTATATTTTGAGCAGCGCGCACTATTTTAAGGAACGGATCGGCAAAATGGAGCAATACTACCGGGATGCCGTCCGGCTGGCGGAATGCTTCAATGCCTGCACTCGCGTGAACACCCGCCCGGCGGTACCTGTATCAAATATGTTCCATGTACATTTTGATGCTCCAAAGGCCAAAGTCGAACCGGTGCTGATCGAGTTATGTGAAGCGTCGGGGATCGGAATCACCGGAAATGTGAGAGAATTTGACGGGGATACAAGTTATTTCGAGCTAAGTGTAGGGGATATGTATTCCCAAGTTCCGGAGGAAAAGCGCGAGGCGATGTTCCGGATGCTGGATGCTAGACTTCGGGAGATGTGAGGTCGTACACAAATATAGAGCGGGACGGTTTCTTTTTACAGGGGAACTGTCTCGTTTCTAATATAGCCGGTTAAACGCAATTTCCGACTACATTAACGGGAGGTTTTCCAGCTATGCTGAACGAGGGGCCGGAACAATTCAACAACAGCCGCACGGAATCGGAAACTAAGAGTCACCCGCAACATCAGACAGCAACGCTCGGAATGGGATGCTTTTGGTCGCCGGAAGCTTTGTTCGGCCAATTGCCGGGAGTAATGCGAACTCGTACCGGATACGCCGGGGGAACGACCGATAACCCGGAATACCGGCGGATGGGAGACCATACGGAAACGGTTCAGATCGATTTTGATCCCGGACAAATTTCGTATGAGCAACTGCTGAAAGTATTTTGGGACAATCATAATCCCGCTAATATCAACGATTATAAAGGGCGTCAATATTTGTCCTTGTTACTGTTCCATGACGCCGAGCAGGAGCGCGCCATTCAACACTGCATCGAGCAGCGCATAGATAGCGGCGATCGCAGACCGGAGACCGAGATTGCACCATATACTGTCTTTTATCCTGCCGAAGAGAGACATCAGAAATATTATCTGAAAAGATTTCCGGACGCGCTAGCTAAATTGAGCCAGTTATATCCCTCGCAGGAAGAAATCGACGGTTCGACGATTGCGGCCAGACTGAACGGGTTAGCGAAAGGTTATACAAGTCTGGAGCGCATCAGGAACGAAATCTTGGAATGGCCGATAAGTTTACCGGAGCGTGATCGAATCCTTGAACTTATCACAAAAATCAGGTGGTAGCAGGATAACGCTATTCTTTCCCGGGAAACCTATTTTTGGCAAACCGGAGCCGTAAACCCGGAATATACTGAATAAAAGGCAAGAACTGGCGGTTTTCGGGTAATAAGGGGATAAGCCATAAGGCATGAAGGTAAGAAGTTAAGGGTTGAAGTAGCCTGACGAGTAAAGGGACGGTGGAGCAAGTGATAATCGGGGTACCCAAGGAAACGAAAAATAACGAGCACCGCGTCGGCATGACGCCGGGCTCGGTGGTGTCTTATGTGCAAGCGGGCCACCAAGTGCTGGTAGAGAGCGGTGCCGGAGAAGGCATCGGATTCGGCGATCAAGATTATGAGGCGGCAGGAGCCCGGATCGTCCCAACGGCGGCGGAAGCTTGGGCCGCTGAAATGGTCGTCAAGGTGAAGGAGCCGATTCCTGAGGAATTCGGCTATTTTCGGGAAGGACTTATCCTGTTCACGTACCTGCATCTCGCACCGGAGCCGGAGCTTACGAAGGCTCTTGCAGAGCGCGGAGTGACGGCGATTGCCTATGAGACGATTCAACTGGATGACGGGCGGCTGCCGCTACTGATGCCGATGAGCGAGGTGGCGGGCCGGATGTCGATTCAGATCGGGGCGCATTTTCTGGAAAAAGCGCACGGCGGCAAAGGCCTGCTGCTTGGCGGGGTTCCTGGCGTCGAGCCGGGCAAGGTAACCGTCATCGGCGGCGGCATCGTCGGGACTAACGCAGCCCGGATGGCCGTCGGCCTGGGCGCGGAAGTGACGATTATCGATTTAAGCGCGGAAAGGCTGCGCCAAATCGATGAAATGTTCATGGGCCGGGTCAAAACGCTGATCTCCAATCCGTTTAATATCGCCCAAGCTGTGCAAAGGGCCGATTTATTGATTGGAGCCGTGCTGATTCCCGGTGCGCGGGCGCCGCGTCTCGTGACGGAGGATATGGTAAAGACGATGTCGCCCGGCTCCGTCATCGTCGACGTGGCGATCGACCAAGGCGGGTCCATTGCCACCATCGACCGGATCACAACCCATGACCAGCCGGTATACGAAAAGCACGGCGTCATTCATTATGCGGTCGCCAATATGCCCGGGGCGGTCGCCCGTACCTCCACCATCGCGCTGACTAACGTCACGACTCCCTACGGCCTTCAAATTGCCGGGAAGGGCATACGCCAGGCGGCGCTCGGCAACAAAGCCTTGGCCAAAGGCATCAATGTAATGGCCGGTCAGGTAACTTATCCGGCCGTGGCCGAAGCGCAGGGGATAAAGGCTGCCGATATTTTCACCTTGCTGCCATCCGAAGGGTGATAATAGGTACAGGGCTGGTTCTAAACTTGAAGTAGAATAAGGAGCAAACGACCAAGGAGGGATTCATTTCATGCTACGGACGAAAATCATTTGTACGCTGGGGCCGGCATGCGACCGGCCGGAAATCCTGAAGGAGATGATTCAGGCGGGGATGACTGTCGGGCGGCTGAACATGGCCCACGGGGAGCCGGAAGAGCATGCGCGGCGGATCGAAGGTGTCCGTCAGGCTGCGCGGGAATTGGACACGTTTATTCCGATCATGATGGATATCAAGGGACCTGAAGTGCGGATCGGGAAACTGAAGGAAGCATCCTGCCAATTGATTGCGGGAGAGGAACTCATCCTGACGACGGAAGAGATCGAGGGAGACGCCCGCCGGATTTCCGTCAACTACCCGGAGATGCCGAAGGTGGTACATGAGAACGACCGGATTCTGATCGACGACGGCCTCGTAGAGCTGCGGGTGCTCTCCGTAGAAGGCTCGGAGATCACCTGCCGCATTATCAGCGGAGGGACGCTCAAGCCTCGCAAAGGCGTGAACCTGCCGGGGATCAAAACGACCCTGCCTGGCGTAACCGAACGGGATATCCGCCATATCGGCTTCGGCTTGGAACAGAATATCGAAATGATTGCGGTCTCGTTTGTCAGAAAAGGCGACGATATCCGTGAGGTCCGCCGGATTCTGGATGAGCGCGGCGCAGGCCATGTACAGATTATTTCGAAGATTGAGAATGAGGAAGGCATCGAGCATTTGGACGACATTCTGGAAGCTTCGGACGGCATTATGGTAGCCCGTGGTGATCTTGGGGTCGAGGTTCCGGTCGAAAACGTACCGATGATGCAGAAGGAAATGATCGACAAGTGTAACCTTGCCGGCAAACCCGTCATCGTGGCTACGCATATGCTGGAGTCGATGCAGGTCAACCCGCGTCCGACGCGTGCCGAAGTCAGCGATGTTTACAACGCCGTTATGCAGGGAGCCGACGTGGTCATGCTGTCCGGAGAGTCCGCTGCGGGGAAATATCCGGTTCAATCCGTCCGGACGATGGCCAGAGTGGCCCATCAGGCTGAGGCGATGATCGATTACTACGATCAATTCGACCGCAAAAGAAAACAGCATGCCACCAACATCACCGAAGTGATCAGCCAAAGCGCAGTCAGCGCTTCGCTTGAACTCGACGCTAAGGCCATTATCACCTCCACGGGGAGCGGCTTTACGGCGAGAATGATCTCGAAGTACCGCCCGAAGGCTCCGATCTTGGCAATTACGCATGACGTGCACGTACTCTCAAAGGTGTGTCTGCTGTCAGGGGTATTTCCATTTCAGGGGGAGCAGGTGTCCGCTGTGGATGAGATGTTCGATTCGGCGATTCGAAGCGCTTTGAAGACAGGATATGTAACTCCCGGTGATATGGTGGTACTTTCCGCCGGATTGCCGCTTGGTCAAGCGGGAACGACCAACCTGATTCAAATTCAACAGGTAAAGCCTTGAGTGCTTTTTCAAGGTTAGAAAGACCTCCAAATTTCCGGTCATTCCGGGATCTGGAGGTCTTTCAATTTAATTTGCACCCGCGTTATCATGATGTCTTTCCTGGACTTTTTGAAAACATATTCCGGACGCCATGCACGCCGAGGAGAAGCAGCGGCAATCCAATGCTAATGATGATAATATACGGGGTCCAAATCCTCTTGTCCCAATCATGTTTAAAAGGAATATTAGGATAAATGAAGACCGCCAAAGAGACCATAATCCATCCGATTGGCAGGACCAGCGGCTGATAGTTTTTAATATTAAATAACTGGCTTATGCCGGTAACAATAGCGTACATATATACAGTGATGCGAAAGAATAAGGTAATGAACCACATTACAGCCATGATCGCCTCTATGCGCTGAAGGAAATTACCGATATTGATTTTTTGGGCGAGCATATAACTAGGATATGCGCTTTTTGCCGCTAGATCCGGACCCAGCACTAGAATTGTCAATGCAATAACGATAATAAGCACCCCTCCCCCCAACAGGCTCCCGATATAAACCGCTTTTGGGGCATCTTGCGGGCGGGCGACAGATGATGGATAGAACATCAGCAGGACAATATGCGGCAAATAGGCAATGCTTAAAAAAGAAAGTACAGCCGGGAAGATCGGACCTGTTCCGTGCTCGAGAATAGGCATCGCCCTCTCCCATTTAACGATTGACAACAACAGAACCGTCATGGATAGAAAAAGCAGAAGGAACCATGGAAACAGCAGCTCAGCGGACCTGGCCAGCACTTCAATCCCTAATCGGATGCCCAATACAATAATGGCTCCGAAGAGAAGCAGAATCGCCTGAATGGGAGTTTCGGGGAGGATCTGGATGATCATGAAGCTGCCGATATCGTACATTACCGTGACGGGTCCGCCCAAAAATAAGGTAACCAGAAACAAAAGATTAACCGTTTTGCCGACCCATTTTCCAAGCAGCTTCTCGGACATTTGCAATAAGTTCGTTCCTGGATACATTCGCGAGAGTTGATGATGCAGCGCCAGGATGAGAAGGCCGAACCCCAACCCGGCCAACGCGGCGATCCAGGCATCCTGCTTGGCAATGTTGGCCACGCTGGAGGGAATGATCAGAATAGCGCTGCCGATCGTGTAGAGGGCAGTTAAAATGCTGAGCTGACGTAATGAAATTTTTACTTCCGGCATGTTCCTGCCCCCTTCCTTATTGGATCAAACCCATCGCGGAGAGAAGATCGCTGAACGGTTTGATGATCATCGCAATCCATATCAAAGGTGTGGGGATTTCGGTCATGAAGCTCTGGGCCAGGCTAAGCCCAATACCAATCAGCAATAAGACCGAGAACCCCCAGATTTCCCGGCGTTCCCCTTCCCGGATCATTCGGGGGAATTCGAGCCAGGATATTAACGCGGCGGACACTAAAATAAAAACAATATTCAGCATGGTTATTCCTCACTCCTTGAGTTCGTTCAAGAAGGAATTACCGGTAGTTCCGTTCCGGCGGATTGTGTAGTCAACCTGAATATGAGTTTTCAAGTTCGGAAAATAGTATTCGTTCCAATCTTCCTTCATTTTTGCCCACACCCTTGGATGTGAACGGCGGAGTACTTCCCCGAAGCCGAAAATATCCACTTTGTACTCCTTTTGCACTTTCGCGATTACCGATTCCAGGAGGCCCGTGACCTTTTCTTCCATCCGGGTTTCTAACTCTGTGATCGTTTCCGGTTTAGTTAGATCCAGGCCTCGGCACTCCACGGAAGCTACATTGGCCTCGACGTACAACTTGATGTCCATCTCAGGGCGCGAATCGACAATCTTTCCCTTGGTCTTCGTATTTGTTCTCAGTATTTCCAATACCACTTTTCCTTGGTTTTTACATCGTTCGAAGCCCACCGAGCTTTTCACTTCTCCTATCAGAAACCGGTATCCGCGGCTATCCTTCTCGTCTAACCAGCCGATCAGTTTGTCCAGCTTAAAGACGGCGAGACCGGAATATTGCAGTTGACTGGGCGTATAGATATTTAATATGTTTTCCTTGGTCTGCCCTATATTCCTGTCACCGCTAATCTCCAAGCCAGTCAGGACAGGGTGTTTACCTTCCTTGATAAGATCATTGATCAATTCATCCAAGGTTACCGCTTTGCTGGGCGACCAGGCTTTTGCTGCGGTTTGCAGGGAATTGAACAATTTGTTGGCCGGAATGGTTTCAAGTGGGGTCATAATTTTTAAAGTTTCCTCCGCTGTTACTCCTCTGGTGACTACAAGGAAGAAATCAGTTCTAAATTCGTGATCTCTGAGCAGCAAGTCCAAAATTTCGGCGATCCCTTGGCTAGCCATGGATTCGCCGATCAGGAATACCCGGAGATGGGGGAAATATATTTTTCGCGGACTGATTTGAGTCATTCTTCGCGCCGCTTCAAATAAAGTATCGCCCTCTGTCGTAAATAAGGTTGCGGGGGCTTGGGGACTACCGGCCTTTTTCGAAGCCACCTGTCCGGGGATGGCGACCTGGACGGATAAGCGGTAACGATCACCTACCTTGTCCACGCCCGCCGCAACCGCAATGGCCAAATCGTTTAATTCCCTTCGGCTCCAACAACCACTAAGAAATAAAGAAACGGCGAGATTAAGCAGAATTAACGCCGATATTCGCTTCATCAAGTTTCACTCGCTTTCTGGCTTGAATGTTATTTCCTCTACTCTCGTGATTTTTCCGGGGGAGTACTCTTTCTGCGTGTCACATTCTTCTTATTTATAATCCTAGGGCGGGTCAGGAGCAGCCAATGCGGCAACCTAATAATTGCATCTTTTTGTCCATCGGGAATTAATGGAGCAAAAGGAGCCATATATGGAATTCCGAATGACCGCAGGCTGCATAAATGAAGAACCAGGGCAGTCACGCCGATGAAGATGCCGAAAAGTCCGAAGGAACCGGCTAGTAACATTAACGGAAAGCGAAGCATCCGAAAGGCGATGGACATGTTGAAGGAGGGGAGCACGAAACTGGATATGGCCGTAGTTGCGACTACAATAACCATGGCCGCCGAAATGATTCCCGCTTCCACGGCGGCTTGTCCAATAACGAGTGTTCCTACAATAGAAATCGCGGAGCCGATATTTTTAGGCAAACGTACACCGGCCTCTCTCAGGATTTCGAAAGTCAACTCCATCAAAATAGCCTCTACGAAGGCGGGAAAAGGAATCTGCTCGCGTTGCGATGCCAGGCCAAAAAGGAGCTGGGTCGGCAGCATTTCCTGATGAAATGTGGAAATCGCTACGTACAGGGACGGTGCCAGCAAAGAGATAAATATGCTTAAATACCGAAGTAGACGCAAGAAGCTGCTGATATCCGCGCGTTGATAATAATCCTCTGCCGCATGCAAGAAAGAGACGAAGAGGGCTGGAACCACAAGAACAAACGGCGTTCCATCCACCAAAATCACGACTTTCCCCTCCAGGAGTTCGGCCGCGACTACATCCGGCCGTTCTGTATTGTAAATCGTGGGGAAGGGGGTCAAGGTTTTATCCTGAATGATTTCTTCGATATATCCGCTCTCCAGGATCCCGTCTACATCTATGACAGCAAGCCGGTCGCGTACCTCTTGGACTATTTTCTCGTTGGCGATGCCTTGGATAAACATAATACCGACATTAGTCTGGGTGCGCCGCCCAATTTGCTGCGTTTCCAGCCGTAAGTCAGGATCTTTAATTTTCCGGCGGACTAAAGCGGTATTGGTCCGGATCGACTCGGAGAAGGCTTCGCGTGGACCGCGCACGACGTTCTCCGCCGAGGTTTCCGTGACCCCGCGGTCCTTCCACCCGGGCGTAGAGACTGAGATGCCTTTATTTAATCCTTCGAATAGAAGGATCGTATCTCCTGAGAGAAGGTCGTGCAAAAGCGATGTATAGTCCTGGACCTCGGAAAAGTCTTTTAATCCCGAAGTGATATCGTCCAAAAGGTGTTGTCCGTTCAAGGGAGAAGAACACGAAGAACCATCTTTATAACCTTCCGAAATAGAGGAGATAGGCCTCATAATTGAATTGTTAATTTCCTTTGGATCGGCAAGCCCGTCCGTGTAAATAACGGCGATTGACGGCTCTTTTGACCCCGAAACGGGTACTTCTCGAATAATAATGTCAGTGCTGTTTCCGAGCATCTTTTTGATTTGCTGTAAATTGGCCTTAAGATTGCAATTCAAGATGTCCGATGAGCTTGATTCGGGCTTAGCTGGAGATGGCGGCTCCTTAGCTGATGCTTGAGTTTTGTTGGTGAACTGATTGCTTTTTCTTCGATAGCGCATAGGTTGTCTTCCTCTCGCAAGTTGAGCTATCCCACCATTATTTCCGAAGGAATCACAAGGTAAACTTACGGGATCCGATCAATCTTTCTATCCACACACTCTCAATCCGGTATTGAGGTATACTATTTAACAGGACTGTTACGATTCGAAAAGAGGGATCACTGTGCAGAATATTAATGAAACGATGGATGCTTCAGCGATACAAAATCTGATCGACAAACAGAAGCGGCTCGTAGCTTCCGGAGGAACACGGCCTCTGGCATTCCGGATGAAGCAGCTGCAAACACTGAAATCATCCGTCAAGAAATATGAAAAAGACATCATGGAGGCGTTGAGGCAGGACTTGCGCAAATCTCAATATGAGGCGTACACCACGGAAATTGGATATTTGCTCGACAGCTTAGGCCATACGATGAAGCATCTGAAGCGTTGGATGAAGCCGAAAACAGTGCGGACCCCTGCCATGCATTTCGGCTCGAAAAGCGTAATTTACCCTGAGCCGTACGGATCGGCCCTGATCATCGGGCCGTTCAACTACCCGTTTATGCTCGTTATGGACCCGTTAGCCGGGGCGATCGCTGCCGGGAATGCGGCTGTCATCAAGCCGTCGGAATTTACCCCGCATGTGTCGGCGGTCATCGCGAAGCTGATCCGGGAGCATTTTGATGAAGATTATATACGGGTCATCGAAGGCGGAAAGGAGACGACCTCGGATCTGATACATGCCCCATTTGACCGGATTTTCTTTACAGGGAGCACGCAGGTCGGGAAGATCGTCATGAAGGCCGCCGCCGAGCATCTTGTTCCGGTTATTTTGGAACTGGGAGGCAAAAGCCCTTGTATCGTGCATAGTGACGCCGATCTCGAATTGACCGCCAAGAGAATCGTATGGGGGAAGTTTGTGAATACCGGCCAGACCTGTGTCGCCCCGGACTATGTGCTTGCCCACAAGGAGATTAAGCCTGCCCTCTTGGTTAAACTGAAAGAACAGATAACGGCCTTCTACGGGGCTGACCCCAAACAAAGCCCTGACTTTGGACGCATCGTCAACGAGCGGCATTGGGAGCGATTGACCGGACTGCTGGAGCCCTCTAAAGTCGTGACAGGTGGAGAGAGCGACCGCGGGGATTTGTACCTCGCTCCGACCTTGATGGATAAGGTGCAGTGGGAAGACAAGGTGATGGAAGAGGAGATTTTCGGGCCGATATTGCCTATTTTGGAATACGAGCATCTGGACCAGGCCATTTCGATGTTGAATTCCCGACCTAAACCGCTTGCCCTTTACTTGTTCACTGCGAATAAGGGAATCGAGCGCAACGTGATGGAGGCGGTGTCTTTTGGCGGGGGCTGCGTAAATGACACCATCTTGCATTTGGCGACACCGTATCTGCCCTTCGGCGGTGTAGGCCAATCCGGGATGGGCTCATATCATGGCAGGTACAGTTTTGAAGCCTTCTCCCATATGAAAGGTGTGCTGAAGAAATCGACGCGGGTGAAAATCAACTTTATTTTCCCGCCTTACACGGATAAGAAGCTAAACCTGATAAAAAAAGTGATGAAATAGGCCGTTTTTTGCATAGGAACGGGGACATGGTACAATTTCCAAGAGGAGGGATTACAATATGAAATTTCGCAGATTGGGAAAAACGGAGCTGAACGTGTCGGTTATCGGGATCGGAACCTGGCAATTTGGCGGAGAGTGGGGCCTGCAGTTTACGCAGGATGAAGTCGACGCCATTCTCGACAAAGGCCAGGAACTTGGCATCAACCTCATTGATACGGCCGAATGCTACGGCGATCATTTGTCCGAATCGTTTATCGGTAACTATATCGGCCGCCGCAAACGCGAGGATTGGATTATCGCGACGAAGTTCGGGCATCACTTCCATGAGCGGTTTACCCGGACCGATATGTATGGCGCCAAAGACGTGCTGGTGCAACTGGATGCTTCTTTAAAGGCGCTCCAAACCGATTACATTGACCTTTACCAATTTCATAGCGGGCCGGATGCGGCTTTTGATAGCGATGAATTGTGGACGATGCTGGACAAGCAGAAGCAAGCCGGCAAAATACGCCATCTCGGCACCTCCATCGGAAGCAATGATAACCTGCATCAGACCGAGGCTTCGACGAAAGTGAATTCCGAGGTCATTCAGGTCGTATATAACCGGTTGGACCGCGTGCCGGAGCAGCGGGTATTTCCGTCCTGCGAGCGGCAGGACCTCGGCGTGCTGGCCCGCGTACCGTTGGCGAGCGGGTACTTAAGCGGCAAATACAAGCCGGGCGCCGTGTTTGATACGACCGATGTCCGGCACCGTCACGATCCGGAGAACACGCGCCGCAAGCTCGAAGAAGTGGAGCAGATCGCACGTAACGAGGTGCCGGAAGGCATGAACATGGCCCAATGGGCACTGGCCTGGTGCCTTCGCCACCCGGCGGTCACCGCGGTGATTCCGGGCTGCAAAAACCCGGCGCAGGTGGAGTCGAACGCAAGTGCTGCGCAATTGGTAACGGAGTGATCAACATAGGAGAGGAATCGAGGTGCGGGAGCATCCGGTTCCTCTCTTTTTTTTGCTATATTCGACGTAATTCACGATCATAAACCTTACATATCACAGACAGAATCTCAAATTATATAAAAATATGACATTCTTATTGTTTTTTACTTATTTATTTACAATTTTCTAGTTGACGTTTGTAAATATTGACATTATAATTACATATAAATACATCATATGCTAGATTTTGGATAATGATTGGAGTTTTTGCCGAATTGGATAAGGGGGTGATTCGCCATTTGATTTCCACAACCACGATTCGCGCAGAAATGGAAGACCACATCAAGAGAGAAGGGGGAACCCTTCAACAATTTTCCGAACTTTCGGGTGTGAACGTCGGTACCTTAAGCGGTATATTAAATGGCAATCGGCCGATCGCCCTCGGGCAACTCGATCGTATCACGATGGCGATGGGACTCTCCGAAGGTTACTTCTATGATTTGTACGTAGATGAATGTTTTATCCCTACCGCTCCGCATTGGCGGAGACTCAGACCGTTTTTACTCCGTTGTGCGGAGATAGATCGGCTGGACTGTATTGAACAAGTGCTAGGTCGTCTGCTTGAGGATTTGAAGCAGGTCGGAGGAATCTTCGAAACGGCCGAGTTAATGTTGGAGCAGGGGTGGAAGGAAGCAGCCGCTGTTTTGTATGAAGTTGTGATCGAGAGTGAAAGATCCAATCATTCGGAGCGGCTGGCCATGAGTTATTATCGATTGTTTCAAATCTATCAATCGGACAGACTGAAGGGGTTTAAGGCAGCTTTACAATTCCTCCCTTATTGTTATCGTCTGCCGGAAGCACTAACGCTTGATGGCCTATTAATGTTAACCGAGGTGTACGCCGTTAGGTTTAATTGGGCCGAAGTTGAAAACTATGCTGATGAACTTAGTCAATTTACCTGGAAGCTGTATGAACGAAAGATCTGGAAAGACCAGGACTTTAAACCGGTTCGGCCTCTCGTATTTTATTATGGGACTGCGTATTTATATAAATCGGGTACCTATGAACTCCGGGGGATGTTTGAGGAGTCCAGAAAATGGATTGCCAAATATGCGGATCTAAGCTGGTTTGAGGGAATGGATGACGCCGGGCTTGAGGAAGTTCGACAGTTGCAAATGTTCGCCGAAGCTAATTATCTATGCGTGGATATTAAATGTGGTCAGAGTTCAAAGATCCCGGAATATGTCACCTTTTTGGAAGCGCATCCAGATGAAGTCGTCGAGGGATTAATCACTTTAATTGAATCGGCAAATCGTCATCAATTCTTTATCGACGATGTTCTTACCAAATTCTCAAATGAAATCGAACAATACAGAATCACCGGCAAGGACAACTTTTTCACCAGGAGAGCGATAGGGGAAGATGGTACAAAAGTTCCCCCGTATTTTTTTCGATACTCCGTTTTCTTTCAGAACTTTGCCCTTTATAACTTTAGGAAAGATTTGTATGAAGAGGGCTTAAAGTATATTTTATACAGCATGAATATGTCCATGAAATTAAGCAGCAAAGACATCATGGTTAATAGCATGGCATTGTTTGAAATGTATCGTCGGTATGCTTCGGAAACTCAATGCAATGAATATTATGAACTTTGTAGAAGGGTGTGGGATTATGAAAAAGAAAATGTCTTGGGTGGTTTCGGGTATGCTTATGTTTAGTTTTGCTGTTGTAGTTGCTGGACCAACGATTACTCCATTCTTCCATGGATGGGGCGGACGGTAATAATCCTTCCGATTTGAATTTCATTTTATGTAGGGTCAGCTCACAAGCTGATCCTATTTTCATCTTTTCTAAATTTGGAATTTTTTATAATATGCATAATGCCTCAACATGTATTGTTTGGCAACACTCAATAATATATTCATAGGGTGAGAGCTATGAATAATAAGGAGTATATGAAAATGAAAATTGAAAAAGAGAGACAAAAATTAAACCAATTAGCTGAACAATACGGATTGCGCCATAAGGCAGTGCTTAATCAATCTCTGCTTTTAGATAAATTGATCAATAAATACAACAAGGCCAAATACGCAGAGTTGCAAAGGAAGCAGCCGATTGCATGAAGGAAGCCCGGATGATGAAGATTCAGCAAATGATCCTTGTCCTTGGCGATAAAACTTAGAGAAGAGCTGGGCCCCGTGAAGAGGACGCAGCTCTTTTGCATGTTTCTGGAACGAAATCGCCGTTAATTGTTATTTTATAATTTTACGGCTCCGATGCCATCTCAAATCATAGTATAATGGGAAAAGTTGAGAGGTGGTTGGATGATGTCACATACAATTTTGCTGATAGAAGACGATGCTTCTATTATAGATATGCTTGCCGGGTATTTGATCAAGGAAGGATATACGGTCCGTTCCGCTAATAACGGCGAGGAAGGACTAGCTCTATTTCGAAGCGAACCCTTTGATCTGCTTGTTGTGGATATTATGATGCCCAAGCTGGACGGGATGGAGGTCATTAAGACCGTCCGGGAGACCAGTGCGGTTCCCATTCTGATTATGTCCGCCAAGGACAGCGATATCGATAAGGCGCTGGGACTTGGCTTCGGTGCCGATGACTATATTGCCAAGCCGTTTTCCTTGATTGAAATCACAGCCCGGATCAAGGCGGCGATCCGCAGATCGACCCTGTACGCCCGGCGTGAGCCGGAGGAGAAGCAGGATACGATGATCATGCTGGACCGGATGGCGATCGATCTGGATAACTACCTTGTTCGAAAAGATGAGCAAGAGGTCAAGCTGACCGCCAAAGAGGCGGAGATTCTCAAGCTGTTTCTCAAAAATCCGAATCGTGTTTTTACTAAAGCACAAATTTACGGTTTTATATGGAACGACGATTATTTGGGCGACGAGAATGTCATTAATGTACATATCCGCCGGCTGCGCGAAAAAATTGAAGAAGATCCTTCCGACCCGAAATACTTGAAAACCTTGTGGGGGATCGGATACAAGTGGGATGGACGCGAATGATGGACCTTGCGCTGATCGGCATTATTTTAATTTTGTCCGGACTTCTCTATAGACAGCATTACAAGTACAAGAAAAGAAGCCACCAGTTGGGACGGGTTCATGAAAGGCTGCAACGAATTTTGTCCGATAAGACCGGAGAAAAGCTCTTGCTCTTTACGGAAGATCCCGAGCTTAGGGTGATTCTTACTGACATCAATCAATTGCTGGAGTCCAACCAGCGTATTCTGGCGGAACGAACGGGAACCGAGCAATCGATCCGCAGGATGTTGTCCAATATCTCGCATGATTTGAATACGCCGCTTACCGTGGTTTTGGGCTACATTGAGACGATCCAGCTCGATCCGGATATGGAAGCCGGAGAGAGGGCGGAAATGCTGGTTAAAATCCGCCGGAAGGCCAATGAAGTAATGGAAATGATCCGGCAATTCTTTGATCTGGCGAAGCTGGAGTCGGGAGATCAGCCGCTGCCGCTGACCCGGGTTCTTTTGAATGAAGTGTGTCGAAGAAACATACTTGCCTTTTACGAGGTTCTGACGGGCAAAGGGATGGAAGTGGACATCCGGATTCCGGAGGAGCCGATTTACGCGTATGCCAATGAGGGCGCCCTTGACCGGATTCTGCACAATCTGATTTCAAATGCGATTCGTTACGGCAGCGACGGAAATGTCGTGGGACTGACCTTAAAACAGGATCAAGATCATGTACATATCGACGTATGGGATCGGGGAAAAGGGATTGCCGTCATTCATCAGGGCCGGGTTTTCGACCGGATGTACACGCTGGAGGATTCCCGGAACAAATCGTTCCAGGGCAGCGGCCTGGGTCTTACGATTACCAAAAGGCTCGCTCAAAACCTGGGTGGAGACGTGCATCTCTACAGTAAGCCGTACGAGAAAACTATTTTTACCGTTCAGCTGAAGCCATTCCGGTATTAGGTTGAACTGAAGCCTACAGGAAGCAGAGGGTCTGCTTTCTTTAGGCTTTTTTTAAACCATCAGGAACTTAAGAATTAAGTAAGATTTGATTAATAAATACGACCAAAACGGCTTTTACAATAAAAGTATGAAGAACAGGAAGCCAACCCAAAACAAAGGAGCGGGACGAGAGATGAGCTCGATTCTAAGAACGACGCAATTGACGAAAGTATTTCAGGGGAGAGAAGTGGTCTCCAATGTCAATATGAACATTAAGCAAGGGGAAATTTACGGATTTTTAGGGCCGAACGGCGCTGGCAAAACAACGATTATGAAAATGATCACGAATCTGGTGAAGCCCACTGGCGGAGAAATTGAGATTTTCGGGGAAAAGCTGACCCCCAAATCGTACCATCTGCTGGGACGGATGGGAACGATCATTGAGGTGCCTGTCTTTTACGACAAACTGAAAGCCAGGGAGAACCTGGAGCTGCACTGCGAGTACATGGGCTATTACAACAAGAAGTCGATCGATGATGCCTTGGAACTGGTGAATTTGACGAATATCGACAATAAGCCGGTAAAGGATTTCTCGCTGGGTATGAAGCAGAGACTGGGTATCGCCAGAGCGATTATCACCAAGCCCGAACTGCTGATTCTCGATGAACCGATCAACGGACTGGATCCCGTAGGCATTAAGGAAATTCGTGATCTGTTCAAAATGCTGTCCAAGGAGTATGGCATCACGCTGCTGGTGTCCAGCCACATCTTGGGGGAAATGGAGCAGATGGCCGATACGATCGGCGTCATCAATCACGGGCGTTTGATTGAGGAGGTTCCGATGGACCGGGTACGGGAGCGGAATACCGAATATATCGAGCTGATCGTGAGCGACAGCAAGAAGGCCGCATTCCTGTTATCGGATCAATTGAATTTGACCAATTTCAAAGTCATCGACGAGCATACGCTCCGCGTGTATGATACCCGTACTGCGCAGAATGAGATGACCAAAGTTCTGGTTGTGAACGATGTGATGATTGAGTCGATTCACAAGAAGAACAGTTCTCTGGAGGACTACTTCTTGTCCTTATTGAATGGAGGCGAATTAAGTGCTTAATTTAATGAAGCTGGAATTGAAGAAGAATAAGATTCGCGGTAATATTGTGGGCGGATTTATTGCGACCTTCCTGATCATGTTCTTTATGATCGTTCTTAATTATGATACTACGGAAGAGATACCTTTCTCCGATTACAATGCCATATTTGCTTTTATCAATACCTTTACATCCATCACGTTTACCGTATTCGCGTCCGTGCTGTTGGCCAAGTATATTATTGATGAATATAAAAGCGGTACTATCACTGTGCTATTCATGTATCCGCTGGAACGCAAAAAGCTGCTTCTTGCCAAAATCGCCGTTGTCTTCCTGTTTACGTTCCTATTCGGGATTATATCCCGTGTGGTGGCTTTTGCCGGCTTCTATTGGTATAACCAATATGCCCATTTTATTCCGGGTACCTTGGAAACCGAATTGCTGTTGCAACAGGGCGTCAGTATTCTCGTGAATTCGGTCATGGTCAGTTGCATCAGCCTGGCTTCACTCTATTTCGGGATGCGTAAGCATTCGGTTCCTGCTACGATCGTGTCGGCGATTATCATTGGATCTGTTTTGAATTCCACGAGTGGAACCAATGGTTTTACGCTAAATTCGATTATTATTATTCCCGCTACATTCGCTGTAATCGGGATCCTGGTTGCGTATTTGGCGATTCGGAACGTGGAGGTTAAGGATGTAATGTAAGGGAGGCGGAAATGGAATGCTAAATTTAATGAAACTGGAACTGCAAAAGTATAAACTTAAGGGTACCATTCTGGGAGGGGTTATCGCCATTCTCATATTCATGGGCTCCCTGATCGCGATAAACTACGACGAACCTTTGAAAAGCTACAAAGAAGCGTATCTGTTGACGAACTCCGCTTCGTTCATATTCATCATTTTTGCTTCCGTATTGTTATCGCAGTTCATTATTAATGAATACAAAAACAAAACCGTGACCGTGCTGTTCATGTACCCCTTAAGCCGGAAAAAGCTCCTGACGGCAAAGATGTCTATCGTTGTCCTGTTTACTTTTGTGTTCAGCTTGCTCTCCCGGGTAGTGATTTTCACCGGATTTTATATTTTTAATCAGTTCGCTCAGATCGTTGATGAGGAGCTAACGAATAGTATGCTGGTTAATTACGGAGCCGGGTTTCTGTCCGGGGCGGTCATGACCAGTTGTATCAGTCTTGTCCCGCTTTACTTCGGAATGCGAAAATACTCGGCGTCCGCAACTATCGTCTCCGCGGTTATCCTTATGGCGGTTTTGAATATCGGCAGCGGTACAGAGTTTACCTTGAATTCCATCGTTTATATTCCCGCAGCCTTGGCGGTGACTGGTGTCCTGGTTGCTTTGCTTACTCTCCGAAATGTGGAGGGCAAGGACGTCTTATAAAAGAATGAAACCCCATGGATGTCCACCTAAAAGTGAACATCCATGGGGTTTCTGAGTCTTTATGAGGACTTGCTGATCCTCTTATATTCGTTCGGCGTAACGCCGACGATTCGTTTGAACAGCTTGTTAAAGTAAGCCGGATCGGGGTATCCGACCTCGCTGCCGACTTCATGTATTTTCAGCTCCGCGGATTCAGCCAGCAGTTGCTTCGCCTTGCGGATCCTGACTTCTATCAGGTAGTCGGTGATGGTCAGACCGGTTTCATGCTTGAACAGCTTGCTAAGATAGCTCGGCGTTAAATACACCATACTGGCTAGATGGCTCAGGTCCGCGGGTTGGTCATAATGCTCGGCGATCCACTTCTTGACGATTTCTACGGATTTGCCGCCTTGGGCCAGCCGGCCTTCGCGGATTTGCTGCAGAGCCTCAGAGAACTCCTCCATAAAGCGGTCCTTTAGTTCATGGAACGTCAGGCAGGTCAGCAAGTATTCTTCCAACTGCAAAGGAAGTCCCGGCCCGAATATTTTAGCCCATTCCGGAAGTTCGGTGCCTGCGGTTTCTATCGCAAACCGGTAAAGCTGAAGGATGGAAGCGCGCGAAGCCTTGGCCTGCTCAAGTTCATGAAGCTGCAGCTCCAGGCTTTTCAGCGCTTGAGGAATATTTAACACTTGGACGGCTTGAGCGAGCGTCTCCCGGTTTCGCGCGAACAACCCGGCCACATCGGGCTCCAGTTCGTAAGCCGGGCTGAAGCTGGAATAGCCCCAGGCCTCCCGTCCATACATGCCGCGGTCACAGGCGGTTTTTGCCTCGTAATAGGCTCTGCCAAGTTCCGACGGATGGCTGTATCCGAGGCTCGATCCGGCCATAACAATACCCGGATGGGGGAATTGCCGGAGCGAATCCGCCAGCCTTGCTATATCGTCAGCATCCGGCAGCTCATTATAATAGCTGACCAGGGTGATGCCTTCCTCCCCGGTATCCACGGCGTCAAACCGGAATTGGGGCTGCCGCCGGAGCAGGGAGACGCTGGAATGGAGCGCCTCCATATCGCTGCCCTTAAGGACGGTTACCGAAAAATAAGGCAATGGCAAGATGAGCTCGGGAAGTCGGTCGCAGAGCGCCGGATCGCCCTTCAGGTAAGAAAGGAGGAGGCCGGAACGCAGTTGCTGCTCTTTTCCCAAGGCAAGCTCTTTGTCCTCGTCCAACTGATATAGCAAACCGAATAACTGTTTTTTGTTGATCGGTTTCAGCAAATAATCCACCGCCGAGTATCTCAGCGCCTGCCGCGCATATTCGAAATCGGTAAACCCGCTCATGATAATGCAGCGGGCTTCGGGCCGAATGCTCCTCAGTTCCTTGATCAACTCCAGACCGTCAACGAGCGGCATTCGGATATCCGTAATGACTGCGTCAAATTCCGAGTCTTGAGCAAAGTCCAGCAATTCTTGTCCGTTGGAGAAAGAACCGGTGATAAGAAACCGGTCGCTCTCTTTGCCGATCATCTTGCCTAATCCTTCGCGAATGGATAATTCGTCGTCGACAATGACAATTCGCAGCATAGCCTATTCCTCCTTTAAGCATAACTGTTCGGTTCCGGCAAAGGCATTTCCCCGGTCCTCAAAAAGCCGGAAATACGCAGAGTAACTATCGTACCTTCTCCAAGTCTGCTGCTCACGATAAGCCCCGAATTCTCTCCATAATGCAGACGAACGCGTTCATTCACATTACGCAAACCGATGCCGAATTTATCCGTCTTTCCATCCTTTAGGCTTTGATTGAGCGATGCCAGTCTTTCCTCGTCCATGCCGACCCCGTCGTCATGAATGGTGAAAATCACATCGTCCCGTTCGCTCCAGGCTGTAATCGTGATCGTTCCGGGTTCCGCCTGCTTTTCCAGTCCGTGAAAAATGGCATTCTCCACAATCGGCTGGAACACCAATTTTATGATCGGCAAGGAATGATACGTTTCAGGGATCAGGAAGCAGTAACTGATTTTCTCCGGAAATCTGAGCTGAAGCAGCTGCAAATAATTTTCCACATGCTGCAATTCTTGCTTCACGGTAACGACCTCATCGCTGCGAGTAATGCTGTAGCGGAGCAGCAGTCCAAGCAGATAGGTCAGCTCTGCGACGCGGTCGTCATCATTCAGCTCGGCCAGCATGCGGATCGATTCCAGCGTGTTATAAATAAAATGCGGATTGATTTGATTTTGCAGGGCCAGCATATCGGCCTTTTGTTTGCTCTGTTCCGTTTCGTACACTTCCTGCAGCAGGTCGCGGACCCGGCCGATCATCCGGTTGAAATGGCTGCCCAGCATCCCGATTTCATCGTTGTATTTCACATTCACCCGGACATCCAGCTTACCGCGCTGCACCTGCTTCATTAACTGGACGGTCCGCTTCATCGGCTTGGTGAGTGCATACGAGATAAACATCGCCACCAGCAGGGCAAAAGAAAGGATCGACAGCGTCATGATCATCATGGCGTTACGACTCTGCTTCATCGGAGCGAGCAGTTCCTTAAGCGGAATATACACAAGCGTCTTCCAGCCTGTACTCTCGGAAACGGTATAGACCGCCATATACGGTTCGCCGTCAATGTCCAACCGGAAGTTGCCCCGCGTCGCAGTTGCCTGGGCGAGCAGAGGGCTTCCGCTTAAATCTTTGCCTAGCTCGGCCGGATCGCTGTTATAGACGACCTTTCCAAGGTCATCCACGATCAGCGTGTCGCCATGGGTTACCGTGTTCAGGGGTTGAATAATTCCCTCGAATAAACTGATGTCGACATCGATGACGATCATTCCGATATTTTTGAGCGTGCTGACAGACTGGATGGAACGCATGACGGTAAAAACTTGCCGTTGTTCGGAAACGTTGACGCGAATCGGGTGCGTGCCGGTCAGTACTGTAGCCGTGCTGGCCTGCTCGGTCCGAACCCTCCATTCCGCCAATCTTTCGTAAGGATACAGCTCATTGACCCCAGGCTTGTTATAGTAAAAAATCGAATTGTAATGATCGATCATGTAGACGGCGGAGATTTCTTCTTTCGTGTTCGCCAGATACATAAGAAACATATTGACGCTTGAGTTCTTATCCCAATCCGTCCCCTTCTGGTCGAGATATTTTTGAACGTCCTTGTTATACAGGGGAAGGATGGTATACCGCTTCAGATCCGCAATATACCTGTCGACTTTATCCATCGCGTTGTCTGTCATTTGGCCTGCCGACGCCGTCGTGCTGGCGAGCACGGAGTTGGAATTGGTACGGTAGGAAGAGTAACTGACATAGGTGATCGGCAGCGTAATTAAAAATACGAAGATGACCACCAGTTTTTTCTGCATCGACAGATTGGCAAAAAACAGCCACGATTTCCGGAATAGATTACGGATCAGCTTGATCAAAAGAACCCCTCGTCCTTTCCTGCAGATTGCCTCCTATTTTACCGCACCGCTCGCAACTCCTTCAAAGATATATTTTTGGAGGAAAAAGTACAGCACTACGGTCGGCAGCAAAATGAGCAGGATCGCGGCGCTGATCAAATTCCAGTTGGCGATGTTAATGCCCTGGAAGCGCATCAGAACGGTCGTTACGACCCCCAAGCTCTGTTTTGGCATGTAGAGATAAGGGGTGTACATGTCGTTGTAAATACTGATGGATTTCAAAATGATCAACGTCGACGTTGCCGGCGTCAGCAGCGGGAAAATGATCGACCGGTAAATCCGGAAGAGCGAAGCGCCTTCCACCATGGCGTTCTCATCGAGATCCACCGGAATGTTGCGGATAAACTGCAAATAGAGAATGATCTGGATGACATCGGCTCCGATATACAGAATGATGGGGGCACCCATCGTGTTGTACAGTCCGAGCGACTTGATGATCCCGAAGGTAGCTACCTGGGTCGTAATGCTTGGAATAACGGTGGCAAACAGGTAAAGCCCGAACACCGCCTTTTTCATTCTGAAATTAAATCGGCCCAGCACGTAAGCAACCATCGTGCCAAACATAATGTTAAATACAAGCGCCACGCAGATAATGATCAACGTATTGCCGAAACCGCTCAGGAGGCCGCCCCGTTCAAAAACAACCTTGAAGTTCTCAAAGTTGAAGAAGCTCTTCGGCAGGGCCATGGTGCTGGCCGTGTTGAATTCCTCATCCGCTTTGAACGAGTTTACGATGACCACATAGGGAGGAAACAGGACCACAAAGACCCCGATCAGCAAAGAGAGGTACTTCAACGCGTCCGTAATCTTGAATTTTTTCGCGTTCATTTGTTGTTCCCTCCTCTGCTAAGCACGAATTGCTGAAGTCCTACTACCGCAATGACAAAGAACAAGAGGATGATGCTCATAGCGGACGCAAGACCGTAATTGTTGAAGGCGAATGCGGTTTCAACCACGCGCTGCACATAGGTTTGGCTCGCTCCGGCCGGTCCGCCCTTGGTCAGTACGAACGGCAGGTCGAAGACTTCGAGCGCTCCCGTCACGGTCAGGAACAGGTTCAACTGAATGACCGGCTTCATATTGGGCAAGGTGATGCGCCAAAAGGTTTGCCAGGCGTTAGCGCCGTCGATTTTGGACGCCTCGTAAATGTCCTTCGGAATAGCCTGCAGAGATGCGATATAGATGACCATGTTATAGCCCATAAACCGCCACAGGCCGGTCGAGGCAAGCGAGTAGTTGACGAGTCCGGCGGTGCCGAGCCAGCTGGTTTCGCCCAGCTTGGTCAGCCCGATACTGTTCAGGAACAAATTCAACGAGCCCTGTGTAGTATCAAATACATAGCCGAACATAAAAGCTACGGCAACGCCATTCATAATGTAGGGCAGGAACAGGAGCAGCCGGAAGCCGTTTCTTCCGCGGAGCTTGCCGTTCAGCACCACGGCGAAATAAATCGCCACGACGTTCTGGATTAATCCCATGACAAAATAGGCGAAGTTATGAGTAAAGACCCCGAAGATATCGGGATTCGAGAATACTTCCTTATAGTTATCCAATCCAACCCAAGGTTTCTCCGGGCTGTATCCGTCCCAATCCGTGAAGCTGAAGAAGACGAGCTTGGCGGCCGGGTAATAGGTGAAGAGCAGCAACAAGGCTACCGGTATGAGCAGGAATGTAAATATGATGATATTTTTTTGTCTGTTGTAGGTCATAGTCCTGAACATTCCTTAAATCCCTTCTTTCCGCGTCTGATGATTGAAAGCAAAATGGATTATCGCCACCGATAACCCATTTTGCCTGAAGATTAATAACCGAGCTCTTTTTTAGCTTTGGCCCACGCTTTGTTCCACTTGTCGAGAACCGCTTGAGGGTCCTTGGCAAGTACGAATTCCTGTGCGATTGCAGGCAAATCGATTTGGGCTTTGTTCGAGATTTCGATGACCTTCGGATCATCAGCTACGCCTTCTTGCATCTCCACGCCGGTTGCCTGGAATTCAGCCAATTGCGAAAGCTTGGATTCCCGGCCTTTCAGCGGAGAAATAAAGCCTGCGAAATCTTCATAGCCGGATTCTTCAATCATCCAAGTCAGGAAAGCTTTGGTTGCTTCCAGGTTCTTGCTGTCTTTGTTTACCGCGTAGAAAAAGTCAGGGTTAAACGGAGCTCTGTTCGAGCCGGAGTTGTCAAACGGAAGCGGGAAGAAACCGATGTTGTCGGATTCGGCACCTACGCCGATAACTTGGTTGATAACCCAGTTGCCAAGGAAGTACATAGCCATTTTGCCGTTAGCGATATCTTTTTTGGATTGTTCCCAGTTGGTGGAGTTGATGTCTTTTTCCAGATAACCTTTGTCGTTCAGCGTTTTTAACAGCATCATAGCTTTGCCGTAGCCGTTGTCCATGGAGAACGGAGCTTCCATATTGATTCTTTCGTTAGGGAAATCCTTGTTGTTCTCGATGATGCGCGGCATATCGTATACCCAGCTTCCGAGCGGCCATTTATCCTTAAAGTTGGAAGAGAGCGGGATGACGCCGTTTTGTTTGAGCTTCTCGCAAGCGGCAAGGAAATCGTCCCAGGTTTTCGGGACTTCCGTAATTCCGGCATCGGCGAACGCCTTTTTGTTATACACGATCCCGGAAGTCGAGTTACCGGTAGTGATTCCGTAAAGCTTGCCGTCATACGATTTAAAGTCTTTGAAGGTCAGCTCGCTGCTGAACTGCAAGTCATCGAGCGAAGCGAAATATTTGGGAAGATCGGAATTCGGAATGTCCGGAATGAACATCAGGTCCGGCAACTCTCCGCTGGCCATTCGTACTTTGATTTGCTGATTGTAATCGGTTTGGCTTGCTTCGAATTCGATTTTGATATCGGGATATTTCTCGTTAAAACGTTTGACGTATTCGTCGTACTCCTTGCCGATCATATCCGTGCGGTTCGTCAGGAAAGTGACCTTGCCGCTAAGCTTTTCCGCCGTTCCTTCGCCGCTGTTAGCTCCGGAGTTTTCCCCTGCGGATTGGTTCGTGTTCGATTTGCCGGTATTTCCGCTGTTTCCGGACTTGCTGTTTCCGTTATTGCCGCCGCAGCCGGCCAGGATGGCGGATAATGAGAAAACCATCAGAAATGTAAGTAGAATGCCTTTCTTCATGCTTCGATCGCCCCTCTTTTATGGTATTTGTTAGCGCTTACAGTTAAATTGTATACTACTTGTTAGGGGACTTTAAATGTGCTGAGTTATTTTTTATTGTCCTGGATTATGCTGTTTTGTCTGCGTGTTTTCATATTATATTACAGAAAGAAATCAGGGAATGGGTCATTTGTTCTAGTGCTGATCTAACAAATAGCTAACAAAAATATTGATATTTACAGATAATCAGGGATAATGAGAGATAAGACATCGTTTTCATGGAGGGCTTATGAGGAATCAACAACAAGAGCTGAAAAACTGGAGCTTTAAAGCTTGTGACGAGACGGAGTGGAATGCAGCGCAGGTACCGGGGACGGTGCACAACGACTTGCTGCGGCAAGGTAAAATTCCGGATCCTTTTTATGGAACGAACGAGCATGATTTGCAATGGATCGATAAGAAAGACTGGGAATACCAAACAACGTTCACGCTCACGGAGGAATGGAAGGACTTCTCCCGCGTTGAGCTTCTATTTGAAGGATTGGACACTTATGCGGATGTGTTCGTAAACGGGCGGCAGGTTCTGTCCGCGGATAATATGTTTAAAGCCTGGAGTGCGGAAGTTAAAGAATTGCTGGAGCCTGGCGATAATGTCGTGAACGTCCGGTTGCGCTCGCCGATCAAGGAGGACTTACCGAAGCTCGAGAAGCTCGGCTACAACCTTCCGGCGTCAAACGACCAGTCGGAGCTAGGGGGACTGGGGGATCACCGGGTCAGCGTATTCGCCCGTAAGGCGCCGTACCATTATGGATGGGATTGGGGTCCGCGCTTGGTGACGAGCGGAATCTGGCGGCCGGTGCATTTGATCGGCTGGTCCGGACCACGTCTGACCGACCTGTTCATCCGGCAGGACAAGGTAAGCGGACAAATTGCGAAGCTTACGGCTGTGGTAGAAATTGAAGCTGACGCCGACTGGCAGGGCAATTTCGTGCTTGCCGCCGACGGGCTGACTTGGGAAAAGGAAGTTTCCTTGAAGAAGGGCCATCAGACCGTAGAATTGGGACTTGAAATTGAGAATCCCCGCCTATGGTGGTGCCGGGGACTTGGCGAGCCGGCCATGTATGAGTTCAATGCCAGCTTGCGGAGCAGTGGTTTGGACGGAGTGGTTGCAGAGCGTTCGGTCAAAACAGGCTTGCGGCAAATCCGGTTGATCCGGGAGAAAGATCCCGCAGGAACCACCTTCCGTTTTGAATTGAACGGGGTTGCCGTGTTTGCCAAAGGAGCCAACCATATTCCGAACGACAGCTTCATTCCCGAAGTAACTGTGGAACGTTATCGGCATGAGATTGCCTCGGCCGCGGAATCCAATATGAATATGCTTCGTATTTGGGGCGGCGGATTTTATGAGGAGAACGTGTTTTACGAGCTTTGCGACGAGTACGGTCTTCTGGTGTGGCAGGACTTTATGTTCGCCTGCAGCATGTATCCCGGAGACGAAGTGTTCTTGCAAAGCGTCCGCGAAGAAGCCGAATATAACGTGAAGCGTCTGCGGAATCATCCGAGCATCGCTTTGTGGTGCGGCAACAATGAAATCGATTCGGCATGGGCGCACTTTGAAGAAGATGGCGGCTGGGGATGGAAGAAGGACTATACTCATGAACAACGTGAGAAAATCTGGGCCGATTACGAAGCGATCTTTCATCATCTTCTGCCTGAGGTCGTGGAGCGCTTGGGCGGCGGGATAGCCTACTGGCCATCCTCGCCAATGCGGGAGATCACGAATGATAATCGTCAGCACTCGCTTAAGGTTACGGGCGAGGGAGATGTGCACTATTGGGGCGTATGGCACGCGGTCGAGCCGTTCTCCAATTACAATGAACGTGTCGGACGTTTCATGAGCGAGTACGGGTTCCAATCGTTCCCCGAGCTGTCTTCGGTACTTAAGTATGCTACAGAAGAGCAGCTTGAGCTGGAATCGGAGGTTATGCTTGCGCATCAGAAGAACGGCAGGGGTAACCAGCTCATTAAGGAATATATGGAGCAGTATCTGCCGGAGCCGCGGGATTTCAAAGCGTTCCTGTATATGAGCCAGGTGCTTCAGGCGGAGGCGATTAAAACCGCGATCGAGGCGCATCGCAGAAACAAGCCGTTCTGCATGGGGACTTTATACTGGCAGATGAACGATTGCTGGCCGGTCGCTTCCTGGGCCAGCATGGACTATTATGGCCGCTGGAAGGCTTTGCAATATGTAGTTCGGCGCAGCTTCCGTGAGGTCATGCTGTCGGTAGACGGATCGGATAAGGAGACAGTAGCTTTCCATGTCGTATCCGACCGGCGGGAAGAGCTGCAAGCCGAGCTTAGCCTAGCCCTGTATGACTTTAGCGGGGCTCTGCTGTCCGAACAGTCCCGGGCTGTCAGCATCGAAGCTGACTCGGCGGCGATCGTGTACAGCGCTTCGGCAGCAGAGCTGCTGAATGGGCATGACAGCAAGGCTGTTGTATTGCATGTCGCTCTGAAGAGTGGCGGCCAGGTACTGGACAGCCAGCACTTCTATTTTAAATCGCATCGGGAACTGACTCTGCCTGAGGCGAAGATCACGGTAGAAGAAATCCCTGGCAGCCAGGGTGGAGCCTTTAAGCTGAATACGGATGTCTTGGCGAGACAGGTATGGCTGCATGCCGAGGCAGAGGGGATTTTCTCGGACAACTTCTTCGATCTGATCCCTGGGCAGCCGGTCACCGTGGAATTCCGCCGCCGCAGCGGCGATAACGCAAGCGACGCCTTTGTTTCGGGTACGCCGGGCGCATTGTCGGTGACTTCGATGCGGGATTACGCCATTTAAATATGTAAGGAAGCACAGCAGCAGTTCGCCATTGGCGGGCTGCTGTTTTTTTACATTTCTCCAGCGGGATTCAATGACTTAATAACTGCAAAACCTGCAGCTAATTTCCTGAAGTTCACGCTTTTACATACATTAACTGGAAAAATTGCATCTAATTTGGCCTCGTTCAACGAAAGAGGCGGGAAAAGTGGAATTTACCTGTAGGAAATACAGCTAATTTCTCAAAATGCCCGATTTCGTGCAAATTACCTGTAGGAAATACAGCTATATAAGATGAACAACCCCAAAATGCCCATTTTCGGGTAGGTTAGCTGGAGAAAATCTAGTAACCTGTCTGGCCTGAAGGAACGGGAGGGCAGTGCAGTCCTTAGATCCGCTTCATTGCATCCCTGGGGGAAACAGAGTATCCTTGTATTGATTTGAAAATAAGTTCAGGAAGAGCAAGGTGGGACATGGTTCGGACTATTCGCGACATCGCTAAATCTGCAGGGGTATCCGTTTCGACGGTCTCCAAAGTGATTAATAATTATCCAAATGTGAGCGACAAAACGAAAGAGCGCGTACTTCGGGTTGTCAGGGAAGAACAATTTGTACCCAACTCAACCGCGCGGGGGCTCGTCAAGGGGAGTACTCAAACTTTAGGGCTTTTTTTGACGACGGGTTTAACACATCCTTATTTTGTTCAACTGCTTGCCGGTTTGGAAGAATCTTTGAAAGAGTCGGGTTATGACCTCATCTACCTGGCCCAGATCGACTGGAATCCGGAATATAGTCTGGTGCGCCATTGTCGTAGCCGGAATGTGGACGGAGTGCTGATCTTTGGTTTTCAACGGAACGACCTCAATTTTGATGAGATGCTGCAGTCTGAAATCCCGACGATGTTTATTGATTTGGATTTGATCGGAAGCAGGGCGGGCTTCATTACTTCGGATAATGTGGATAGTATGCGGCAGGCTGTCAGCTATTTAACAGGACTGGGGCACCGGAAAATTGCTTTTGTGGCCGGCTACCAGGATTCCTACGTGGGCAAGCTGCGTTTTGAGGGTTACCGCCAGGGGATTCAGGAATCGGATTTGCCTTATAGCTCGGAATATACTTTCTTCGGCGACTTTACGAGAGACAGCGGGTACGCCGCGATGAAGCAGTTCTTGGAGTGTTCTGCACCTCCGACAGCCGTAATTTGCTGTTCGGATATGAGCGCGCTGGGGGTCATCGAAGCGGCGGCGGAGGCGGGCTTAACCGTGCCGCAGGACTTGTCGGTCATCGGATTCGATGATATTGAAATCTCCCGATATACGAATCCGCCGCTAACAACAATACGTCAAGACTTTCAAACTATCGGCAGGCAGGCCGTCCTGCAGCTTGATCAATTGATCCGTACTCCGCATATTGCCCCGCCGACACTTATTATCCCGACAGAGCTAATTATCCGCGGATCATGCGGAATATGCCGGGATAGCGAATAGTAAAGGCGATTATTCATGCTGCTTCATTGAGCACTGAATTATTATTTTGTAATAGAGAAGAGTTGAATATAGCAATGAGTAGTTATCTATCTTCGAATCGGAGCAAGTTTGTTCTAACATTCGTTTTGTTACTGTTAAAAATCGGGCTGATGCGCTCTTTCTTCTACGAGGGGATCCAGTGGAAGGGGCTTCCGGCGGAGGCTTTATCGGTGCTGGCCATTTTATGTCTGGTCGATCTGATCTTCCCTTTAAAGCGAAAAGGACCCGTCTTTTGGAGTTTTAATTTTATTTATTCATTTATGCTGTTTGCTGCGACTTTGTATCACGCACATTTTGGGACGGTGCCCACTTATGCGGTATTAAGCGAATTGAATCAGGTGCCGCAAATTCGGGCCAGCGTCAATGCACTGATTCGGCCGGAGCAGTTTCTATTCTTTGCCGATTTTGTAGTGCTGGCTATTATTGCCGTAGCGGGGCGCATTCGGGAGCATCGCCGAAACCGCACGCTCAGCTTTCGGAGCAGTAGTTGGGGACAGGGCAGCCGCCGCACCGGCTGGGGCTGGAGAATCGGAGTTGCCTGTGTTCTAATCGTCAGTGTGGTGATATCCGGGCGGTTTATCTCTTCCGGCAAAAAGATTGACAACGAGCTGGTTCGCGCAGAAAGCATCGGTTTTTTGAATTATCAGGTGGATGCCGCGCTGCGTAATCGTGAAGAGGAAGAGATGATTGCGAAAGGCAATATTCAGGAGACAATCTCAAACATCCAGAGCTTGCAGTCCGGATATCCTTATCGGGAGGGGGCCGCAGGAGCGATTCCACAACATTTCGGAGCCGCTCAAGGCATGAATTTGATCGTCATTCAAATGGAATCCTTCCAGAACTTCCCCATCCATCTAAAGGTGGGGGACCAGGAAGTAACTCCGGTGCTGAATCAACTGGCTAAGGATGGGGCTTATTTCCCGCATACGTTCCAGCAGATCGGACCGGGAAATACCTCGGATGCGGAATTCATGTCCAATACGTCGATCTATCCGACGGCGGCGGTGGCTATGTCCAAAGGGTATGGAAGCCGGGAGCTTCCTAGTTTGCCGCGTTTACTGCAACAGCATGGTTATGTAGCGAACACGTTTCATATTAACAAGGTGACATTTTGGGACCGCAACAAACTGTACCCTGCGTTGAACTTTGATAAATATTATGACAAGCCGTACTTTGAAAACGACCATTTTAATGATTTTGGAGCCTCGGACGAGGAAATGTACCGTGTAGGGGTAGAAAAATTAACGGAGCTGCAAACCCAGGGCAAACCTTTCTATGCCCAGTTTGTAACGACATCGAGCCATTCTCCGTTCGTGGTACCGAAAGATAAGGTGAAAATCCAATTGCCCGACAACCTGAAAGGGACGAATCTCGGCAATTACATTACCGCCGTCAATTACACGGATTACGCGATCGGGAAGTTGATCGAGCAGTTGAAGGAAGCCGGCATGTGGGATAACACGATGCTGGCGATTTACGGCGATCATTTCGGCATTCAGCCGAGCGAGACCGGAGCCTCCGAAATTACGGAGAAGCTCGGAATCCCTTATGACGACCGGATCAGCCGGTTCAATATTCCGTTCATCGTGCATGTACCCGGACAGCAAATGGGTATTGTCTCCAACGTAACCGGTGGACAGGTCGATATGCTGCCGACGATGGCTAACCTGCTCGGCGTTTCCCTGAAGGATGACAAGTTTACCGCACTCGGCCAGGATTTGCTGAACATCGACCGCAACGTAATCGGCATGCGCTACTATTTGCCGACGGGCTCGTTTTTCAACAACGAAGTCATGTTCGTGCCTGGCCAGGGATTCGATGACGGTACGGCCGTATCGCTGGACACGCTGGAACCGGTGTCGGATATTTCCGCTTACCGCAGCGACTACGATTACATTACTCAATTGATGAAACTGTCCGATGAGTACGTAAAGCTTATTCCGAAACGGCATTAAAATATTCACGCATAACAAAAGGGCTGCTCCCTTCATCCACGGATGAATTGGGAACAGCCCTTTTTTATGAACGAATGATTCTACCCTAAGATGCGATAAGATTGGTAAACGCTCTCTTTTATAATCTCAGGCGTCTCCTCCATTTGCAGCCTATAGGCTGTTTCGCTCAACTGGCCGGATGCAAAACGTTGCGTCAATTGCTGTTGGAGTTGCTCCGTCTGTAGTTGGATGACCGTGTCGATTTCTTTCTCATTGGATTCCGCGATGTCCGCCAGCGACTGACCTTCCAGTAATGAGTCATACAATACACGCTCGTTGGTTAAGCCGAGGGATTCGATGAACCGGTCCTTTCCGGTTTCCCTCGATTTGTCCAGATGAGACAGCATCGCCGGAAAAGCGGCGGCATAGGCTTTGCTTGAAGTGTGTCCCGAAATGCCGGGAATGACGGTAATTACGCAAGCCATGGTGCCTACAATGACGATTCTTTTTATATTCATATAGGAGAAACCTCTTTCATTGTCTGAGTGATGTAACTAGCCTTCTACAGGTATTACGGCTGGGCAAGCTAGTTAGTTTCAGTTTTTGGGGTTCTAAATTTTCGCCTATGGGTAATTTTTGTTAGGATGCTAAATTGCAGAAACTTTTATCTGTCTCGATGCGTCATATAGTCATGGAGAAGCACATGCTTTGTTTAAATTGAGGGAGGATGAAACTGTGAGGAAAATATGGACTACGCTTTTAGCGGCGATTCTGGTCGTTCCGATGCTGCTGCAAAATACAGCACAAGCCGCTACGCCTATCAGCGTGTATATTAACGGCAGCAAGCTGGCGACGGATCAGGCGCCGGTGGCCGTTCAAGGACGCGTGCTTTTACCGCTCCGCGCGATTTTTGAAGCGCTGGACGCTACGGTGGATTGGAATCAGTGGACACAAACCGTTACAGCAACCAAGAACAATACAACGGTTGTTTTAAAGCTTAAATCAAAAACGGCGACAATCAATAACGAGACGGTTTCACTCGATGTTCCGGCCCAGGCGATCAAGGGCAGAACGATGGTACCGGTACGCTTCGTGAGCGAGGCGCTCGGCGAGGCCGTGAACTGGAACTCCAGCGCGAAGACGGTAACGATCGTTTCCAGCGGTTCTTCGGAACAGCCGGGGACTCTGTATCCGGTATCCTATGTTACCCTGCGTGATGTAGGCAATACAGGAGACGGACGCGACCTGGAGGTTAGCTTCTCCCGTTCTTCCAGCGAATCGTTGGTGGACCATTACCGTGTTATGATCGTGAAAGCGGCGAATGCTTCAAACTTCAATCTGGCTTCTGCTTTGAAGGTATCTTCCGCGAATTATACAACGGTACGGCCAAACGGCTCAGATCCGGCGATCACGATGTCCTCGGGATCGAAGGATGTTGACGGAGCGCTAATTCAGTCCAATCAATCCTATGTGGGCTATGTTTTGGCCATCGGAAAGAGCAATGCGGGCAACGTATTGTCCAATGCTTCTTCCAGAATTACTCTGGATACGGGTGTTTCCGTAGCTGCGGCTACGAATGTTAGAGCCAATGATATCAGCGACTACACGGACGGCCGCGACTTGTCGGTGAGCTTCACCCGTGCGTCGAGTGAAAGCAATATTTCGAGCTATCGCATATTTGTCGTAAAGACCAAAGATGCTGGAAGCTTTAACCTGGCTGCAGCCAATGCAAACCAGTATTACACTACCGTGAACAAACCGACAGGAAGCAATACAACTTTGACGGGAACGTTTAGCTCGTCTTCGCGGGATACTTCCGGCGATTTGATCAAGAACGGCGTTTCCTACACGACGTTCGTACTCTCCATGAGCAATACGAGCGCGTCCAACAAACTGTCTTCAGCTTCTTCGGCCATTACGCTAGGCGTGGGAACCGTTACAGCACCGATTATTACTCTGGTTGAGGACCGCGGCGATAGCGGGGACGGCCGCGATTTACGGGTCAGCTTCACTAAAATCTCCGATGAGTCCAAAATTTCGGGATATCGAATTTTTGTAGTGAAAGCAAGCGATTATTCGAACTTTACACTGGCCAAGGCGAATGCCGTTTCCAGTTCGAACTACACCGAGTTCAGCAAGACGGGATACAACCAAAATCCTAACTTGAACTCTTCGTCCAGAGACGTTGACGGTGCTCTGATCCGCAACGGAGTCAGCTACCGCGTCTTCGTTATGGCGATCGGCAGCGGCAGCAATGCTGGAAATAACGCGTTGTCCTCTGCATCGAATGCCATTACCCTGCTGAACAATTACAGTGTGGGGTCTGTATCGAACTTGTATGTTAGCGACGTGAACGATTATAACGATGGCCGTGACCTGTTGGTCTCCTTTAACCGGGCGTCCGATGAGTCGAATATTAGCTCTTACCGCATTTTGGTGGTGAAGGCTTCTAAATCCGACAGCTTCACGCTGGCCAAAGCAAATGCAGTTGACAGCAGATACTACACTCAGGCGAATACGGGAAGCAACTTCAGCAAAGTCCTGTCCAGCAGTGCGCGAGACGTTGACGGGGATTTGATCCGCAACGGAATCAGTTACCGCGTGTTCGTTCTGTCGATTGGCAGAGGCAGTTATACGGGAGAAAATACATTATCCCCGGCATCATCCCAGATTACGTTAGGCAACAACTACGGCGTAGGAGCCGCTTCGACTCCTGTATTGGAAGATATCAGCGATTACGGCGATGGTCGTGACCTTCAAGTTAAGTTTAACCGGGCTTCGGACGAAACCAATATCAACCATTATCGGATTATCGTTGCCAAGGCAACAACTACGCTTGATTTGGCCAAGGCAAATGCGAGTCAATATTTTACTCCGGTCTATAAGGCCGGAAGCACGCTGACCCAGACTTTAGGCTCAAACGCCCAAGACTATGACGGTCATCCGATTCGGAATGGGGTTAAGTACCGGGTTTACGTTCTCTCGGTAGCCGAAAGAATTTATGGCGGAAATAATGCCTTGTCTTCCGCAGCGGAAATTACGCTGTCTGACAAGGTAGTTCCAGTTCCACTAGAGAAGGTTAATGCTGCGACTGTTGCAGCAGTAAACAACACGGATATTGAAGTCAACTTCTACGAGCCAGGTGATAATGCTAATATCCAATCTTATGCTGTTGTAGCTGTTAAACAAGGCGGGTTTATGAACTTGGATACCGCAATCAGTGCACATTCGAACGGAAAGTCCGAAGTGATTGAAGCAGGTAAAGGGCAAGGAACCAGACAAGTTACTGTGAAACAGGATATTTGGGGAAGTGCTCTAAGCACGACTGAATCTGTATATGACATCTATATCTTGTCGATCCCTAAGAATCCCCGTTCTTATCAGTACTCTTTGTCCGAGAAGTTCAGCTCGAATCAGCTTCCTAAACCTGAACCGCAGACTCCTGAAACTGCCACGGATCCTGAGGTAAAACCAGAAGTGTAGCAATAACTGCATTAACACTGCCGATTCCTAACCGAATCGGCATTTTTTTTTCGTCCCAAGGTGATGATGAATTATTTGCTAGTTCCTGCAGGAAGAAGTTAAGGACAATAGCGGTCTTTTTGGGCCTTATTTCAACCTATAGAGACTTGGAGACGTAAATAAGGCCCTTTTTGGGTCTTATTATGCCGAACTATTTAATAAAGAGGAAAATGTAGGCCTTTTCTTCAAAATAAGGCCTTAAAAGTCCCCTATTTCACGCCAATGCTTAATTTCTGCGAAAATAAGGCCCAGGAAGTCCCTTATTTCCCCTTTTCTCCATATAAAAGAGCCGTTCGGGTGAACGGCTCCTTGCGGAACAAACATACACTAGTGCTGTGAGCGGAGCGGCGGTTCGTTTTTTTTAATGGAAAAACCGCGGAACTTATTTTCCGCGGCCACATGGTTTACACTTTTATATCCAATTTGTTGCCCAGGTTGGGGTTCGCGTTGCTCTGTTCCAGCATTTGGACCAGATTTTACCCCTGTGTCTCCGCCTGACTTTTGGCCATGCTTAACACCCGGATCCCCACGGCCTGGGAAAGAGCGGTACGGCTCATAACCGTAGCGGCTGCAGCAATATCCATAATCACACCTCCCCTTATTATTATCGGCAGAACCTGCCGTTTTCTTTTCCCGATTTGACAATGGTTTGAAACCTTTTGTACGCTAAACTTAAATAAAATTTAGAAGATTTCGTGCGTGTATAGACTAATAATGCCGTAGGGAGGGCTTGTTGTGGACAACTTAAGCAGCTATGTTCTGCTTGACGGCACATTAGACGGAGGCAAGCTCTGGAGAAGAGAGCCGCTGTATCAAGGCATGAACGGTAAAGTCGTAGAGCGGTTCTATCCCTCGCCGGAACGGAGTTATATTTTCAAGCCGCTAACGAACGCGGAGAGCATGGACCGGGAAGCTTGGATATACCGGCATGTGCTGAATTTGTTCCCGCCGGTATATCCCCGGCTGTTGGCCTCCTCGGAGAAGGGAGCAGGGGAGGCGGGCTGGTCGGTTTTCGAGGATCTCGGTCCGCTGCGTCATGAGTACAGCGTGGAGCTGGCCATAGAGGTCGTGAAGCAGATGGCCTGGTGGCACGCCTTCCCGGAATCGCATTGGAAAGATCTGAA
Source organism: Paenibacillus sp. Marseille-P2973 (assembly GCF_018101095.1). Classification (NCBI taxonomy): domain Bacteria; kingdom Bacillati; phylum Bacillota; class Bacilli; order Caryophanales; family Paenibacillaceae; genus Paenibacillus; species Paenibacillus sp. Marseille-P2973. The sequence goes on along the minus strand of NZ_JAGQEH010000005.1, from coordinate 192,665 downwards.
CGGACAAGGAAACAAGCCGCCGATCGAGCAAATATCGATGTCCTTGAAGACACGGCGGGATGAAGTGGATGCGCTATTGGAGGAGGCCGGGTCAACGATGCGCTTGGACGGGCTTCTTCGAGGCTTAGCGGAAGGAGAGGCTTTCCTCGGAATCAGGGTTTTAAGTCATGGCGACCTGCATCTTGGCAATTACGCCAAGGGAGAGGACGGGAAATTGTACATTATCGATTGGGAACATGTGCATATGAACTCTCCTTTCTGGGATTTATACCATCTCATTGATATGTCGCATCCGTTGTTCCCGAAAACCTTGCCTCTGTCGGAGCGGGAAAGGCTGCTCGGCTACTACTTGAAGCAGTCAGCCTATCATGGTCGCAATTGGGACCGGGATGACTTCATCATCGCTTATTGTTGTTTTGCCGCTGTGTTCTCTTTGTGGATGCTGCTGCTCATTTCGGGCGATTTAAAACGAGGGGACAGTGTCTGGCCGGAAGCTCGGCTGCGGGCACAAAGAAGCGAGACGATGGATTCTCTAATTGGTTGTTTAGTTAGACTTTCGCTGGTGAATGATGACAGAGATAGCCCCTCTCAACAGCCTCGGGCTGCAGGCGGGGAAATATAAGAGATAGAAGGGGTGATCGGAGCTTGAAGAAAGTCGGCTTAGTGATGCGAAAAATACAGTTTGCCGAATCCCAGGGGCCTCGCGTTTTTGCCGAAAGACTGCGGAATATCGCCAGGGAGCTTGGCGTCGAGATCGTGTTTATTTCTCCGGAGCGCCATGTAAGCGGGCATGACTGGATTCCGGGATACGAGCACGAAAAAGGAGACCTCGTCAACTACGACGTCGTGCTTGACCAAATTTATGGCGAAGGAATTGAGCATGTCATCTATACGGTATCCGGGTTTACCTTCCTCAAGATGTTTCTTCCCAAGAGCGTGCTGTTCCCGCACAGCTTTCCCGATCCGGCTCTAACCGGATATGAAATGATGAAGCCATTCTACAGTATTGTAGACAAGGCGATTGTACAGACGGAATTTTTAAAAAGACAGCTGGATACCGTGTTTGGCGTAAAGGAGGTCGACGTCATTCCGATCGGTTTCAGCGAGGAGCTGGCGAACCGGCATTTTGATCCTGATTCCGTGGTGGATAATCGAATTTTGTGGATTGGCCGGGACGAGGAGAATCGGCGTCCGGATCTGGTGCTGGAATATGCCCGCCGGAACCCGGACAAGGAAGTGTTCATGGTCTTCGGAGGCTTACGCTACAAAGAAAGCATGAAAAAATATGATATTCCGTCCAATATCCAGTTACGGTTTGCGTTGTCGCAAGATGAAATCTTTGCGTTAATGAATTCTTCGAAGGTGTATTGGAGCTGTTCCAAGTTCGATACGTTTGCCATGCCGCTGACCGAAGCGCTTGCCATGGGGAAAATCGTCGTCAAGCCGGAACATCCTTGCTACGACCATATCAGCTCTCGCCATGCATTTGCGGGCAATGAGAGGAATTGGTTTGAGCTGGTCAATATGGCGGCGGCTTCTCCGCTGCGGGTCTCGATGGATAACCGGGATTATGCTTTCTCCAAGTTCTCCAGCTCTGTAATGAAGCAGGGGTATCAGGACTTTTTTGACTGCTGGCTGCGATGAGTTGGATGGATTAACCTTTATTTGGAACTATACTGCAAGGTTCAGGCAAAAGAGGGAAGCGTCTCACATATGATACAATAAAGCGCTATCTTGGCGAACGGAGGAATTGCGATGACACTGGGACAACGATTGGGCTACGAAGCCGATGCCAAGCTGTTGATTGTCAATGCCGATGATTTCGGGATGTGCCATGCCGAAAACCTGGCGATCCAGCAGCTGTTTCAAGAAGGGGTAATTTCCTCGACGACGCTCATGACGCCCTGCGGCTGGGCAAGGGAAGCTGCGCTTTGGAGCGCGGCTCACCCGGAGTATCATGTAGGTGTACATCTGACCTTTACCAGCGAATGGAGCGGTTATAAATGGGGGCCGGTGACCCGGAGCGGAGACGTAAGCAGCCTGGTTACGAAGGAAGGTTATTTTCCGGCCGACTGTGCGACCTTTGAATCGCAGGCCGATCGGGAGCAAGTCCGTCTTGAAATGATCCATCAGATTGAAATGGCCCGATCGATGGGGGTCGATCCGACTCACCTGGATAATCATATGGGCAGCTTGTATGGGCTTGTAACCGGCAATCACTTCCTGGATGTCGTATTTGAGGTTTGCTTGCAGTACGGGCTGCCGTTTCGGCTGCCGCGTTCGCTGCCTGAAATGGACAAAATCCCGTCGGAAGCCGCAGAAATTGCAAAGCGTGTCGGCGAACTGGCTGATAGTATGGGAGTCGTCATCCTGGATTATTTGATCGGCCTCCCCTTTGGCAAACAGCCCGGGGAAACGTATGAATCTTATAAAGGTGATATGATAAACGTCTTAAAAAGCCTGAAGCCGGGGGTATCGGAGATCATCATACACCCGGCCTTTGCGGACGATGAACTGCGTTCCATCCATCATGAATGGGAGAAGCGGCAATGGGACTTCGAGCTGTTCCGCGACCCTGAAGTAAGAGAGGTTATACAGCAAGAGGGAATCAGGCTGATCCGCTGGAAGGAACTGCGGGAAGTGCAGCGGCAGACACAATAACCGGGACTGAGGGGCTGCAGTCACTCAACTACATGATGGAAGTAGATAGTAAGGTATACTCAAGGACGGAATGAACCCTAGTTTTTGTGCCAGAAGATAAGAAGCCTCATTTTCTCTCCGGCATGACCAGACCGGCTCCAATCCGTTCTCCAGGCAGTATGCGATCAGGGCCCGGCTGACATGAAAGGCGTATCCTTTACCGCGGGCATTTTCGGCGGTTTCAATGCCGATTTCCAATTGGTTGCCGACGAAGTAGGCTGAAAAAGCGGTGGATACCGCCGCGCCGTTCTCGATAAGGCTGTACCCTGCACCGGCAGCAAGGAATTGCTCCGCGTCCTTCCAGTAATCCTTCGGAATCACCCGCCCGTTCAGCCCAAGGAATATTTCCTTGGTCGTAGGAATGATGATCGCAGTCTGGTCTGAATAAGAGCGGGAGTGAGATGTTGCGGCTTCAAACTTTTGACGGTTAAAGGTGAAATTGACTCTGGAATCCTCTAGGATCAGATCCGAAGCGGTCCATTGTCGGATATAGTCATCCCAGCTGTCCGGATACACCTGAAGCCATTCCTGCTTAGTCCTGCTTTGGGAGCCCAATAAATACTCGCGTAATTTTTGATGAAAGAGCAGGTCCTCCGTATGTCCGAACAACAGTGACATGCCTTGGGGATGTACGATATAGAAGGCGGAAGGCTCCAAAATATCATCAACGAATACGATCCCTTGCACTTGCCCATTAATAACCGCCTGCGCAAATAACGTATTGATCGGTAGCTGATGGAGCGGTTCACTGACTTTGAAATAATTCTCCTCATTTAAAGTGATCATAACGGTATCTCCTCTTTTCATGGACTCTCTTTTAAAAAATCATGATAGAAGTAAATCGATGACAAATCACCAAGATTTATCACAATTAAGGATATTGAAATCCCATAGAAATAAATAAAGGCGGTGCTAAGGAGACGATCCTTGCACTGCCTTTTTGTGTTCTCGTTCTAATGCTAAGCTTCAGATTCGGGTTCCGGTCCGCTCAAGCTGATCCGGAGCATTTCCTCCATAGTGTCGCTGTCAACCGGACGGCTATAGTAGAAGCCTTGAATTTGATCGCATTCATTCTGGCGCAGGAAATCAAATTGCTCTTTGGTTTCCACGCCTTCCGCCAGCACGGTCAGGCCAAGCGATTTCCCAAGTTGAATAATCGATTGGAGCAGCGAATTGTCTCTCTGAGAGGACGGCGTATTCTGGACAAATGTCCGGTCGATTTTGAGTACCTGTAGCGGAAGCTCCTTCAAATAATAGATGGAAGAGTATCCTGTACCGAAATCGTCAATCGACAATGAAATTCCTCTTTGCTTCAGAGAATCCAGCCGGTCCTTGATCAGCACGGGATCATTCAGCAGCGATTCGGTAACCTCAAGCTCCAGATATTTAGGTTCGAGACCGGTTTGCTCCAGTACCGTTTCAACCGTGCGGACAAACTGCGGATGCCGGAACTGGACGGCGGATACGTTTACGGAAATCGGCAGTTTGGGATACCCGGCATCCTGCCATTTCTTATTGGTCCGGCAAGCTTCCCACAACACCCATTCCCCAAGCTCGACGATAAATCCGCTGTCCTCGGCAATCGGGATGAAGGAGGCGGGAGAGATTCGCCCATTCTCCGGGTCATTCCACCGGATCAGCGCCTCCAGCCCGGTAAGGGCTTGAGTAGAAAGATCGATCTTCGGCTGATAGAACAACTCGAATTCGTTATCCGTGAGCGCCCGGGGCAGTTTTTTCTCGATTTGGACGCGCTCCAGGAGCTTGTCCACTAAATAATAGTCGAAGTAATGCGGATCGCTTAACGATTCGCTTTTGGCTTCCTTCATAGCCAACTCCGCGTGTTTCAACAGCTGAGGCACATCCTGCCCGTCATCCGGATAGATGCTGATCCCCATTCCGAAGCCGATGCTGATTTCTTCGCCGTGCACTTGATACGGCTTCTTCAGCAGTGCACTTAAGTCAACGGCCATCCTATGAATTTGCAGCGGGTCGGAGAGACGGGATAACAAAATAATAAATTCATCGGCGAAGCTGCGGCAGATGGCAGGACCATCGCCGAAGCAGCTGCGGATCCGATTCGCCACGCCCACGAGAAGCTCATTTCCCGCCGCTTCCCCGTAACTTTCATTAATATATCTGAACCGATTCAGGTTTACACGCAAAATGGCAGCCGTTTTCTGCTCGCTGCCGGTCAAGACCAATTCCGATTTAACAACTTCTTTAAAGCGGTTCATGTTCAACAGTTCCGTAATCGGGTCGAAGTAAGAGAGTTGGCGAATCTTCTGGTTGGAAGCGTCTCGCTCCTCCATTTCTTTGGTGACATCGAATTGGAGTCCGATGAAATATAAAAGACTGCCGTCATGATCGAAAATAGGGCTTATGATGAATTGGTTCCAGAATGTGCTTCCGTCTTTTTTATAGTTTTTAATCGTGACTGTATCCGATCGACCTTCCTTGACCGCCCGGCGAATGACGTCCAGATGGTCTTTATCCGTCTCTTTACCTTGAAGAAAACGGCAGTTGCGCATCAAAACTTCATCCCGGGAATATCCGGTAATCTGCTCGAAGCCCTGGTTGACGTAAACGAGCGGATTGTCCTTCAAATTGGGATCGGTAATCGCCATACCTACATTCATCAAATCGATGGAACTCAGCAAGGCGGAAGCATTTATGATAGACTCGATTCTGTCCACTGTAAGACCCCCTAAAAATGAACCGTAAACGGGTAGGTATTCAACTGATGATGTCCGGTATACGGGAGTACATCTTAGTTCCATCATACATGCGCCCCGTTCAGGAAATCAATGGATACTTTTTTGGCATCCGAAAAATGGTACCCCCAAAACGAAATCTGGAGCATTACCTCTTTTAGCGAAACTCCTTACAATAGGACTATAGATTTTGAAAGTGCTTACACACTAAGCCACGAAACAGCTTGGAGGTCAGAGGGAATGGACATGCAACAGACTACGCAACCGGCAGCCATGACACAAAAAGAGACGCCGCCTTCCGAAAGGCGCAAATGGCTGAAAAAACTGTACACGCAAAGACATATTCAAATTATGGCGCTACTCGGCATTGCCTGGATGATTATTTTCAACTATGTTCCTATGTATGGTATCATCATTGCATTTAAGGATTACGACATCATCAGAACTATTTCCGAAGCCCCTTGGGCGGGACTGACGCATTTCAAAGAGTTTTTGTCGGATGAAAATTTTGGCTATGTTATGAAGAACACGCTTGGCATCAGCTTGATCAAGCTGTTGTTGTTCCCACTACCGATTATATTTGCTATTTTCTTGAATGAGGTCCGCTCACTTCGCTTCAAAAAAGCGATTCAGACGATCTCTTACTTGCCTCACTTCTTATCTTGGGTAGTTCTCGGGGGGATCCTCGCTACATGGTTGGCGGATGTAGGTATCATCAACCATATCCTGATGGCCTTACATGTGATTGACCAGCCGATTTCATACCTGGCTGAACCGAAGTATTTCTGGACGATCGTCATCACATCGGACCTTTGGAAGGAGCTGGGCTGGTCCGCGATCATTTATTTGGCGGCAATCACCAGTATTTCGCCTGAGATGTACGAAGCGGCTACGATTGATGGAGCCGGGCGTTTCCAACAGATGTGGTACGTGACGCTTCCTGCAATTAAAGGCACGATCAGCATCTTGTTCATCCTTGCTGTCAGCGGTGTGCTGAACTCCAACTTTGACCAGATCTTGGTATTGCGCAACTCATTGAACGACAGCGCAAGTAACGTTATCGATTACTACGTCTACTATACAGGTATTTCTCAAGGCCGTTTCTCGTACTCAGCGGCTGTCGGATTGTTCAAATCCGTAATTGCGCTCGTATTGCTGTTGATTGCGAACCAAGTATCCAAAAAACTCAACGACACCTCGTTGTTTTAGGCCAAGGAGGACCTGCACATGTTTATAACAAGCCGTAGAACAAAGGGCGAAGTCATCTTCGATCTTTTAAATAATTTAGGAATGCTATTGATTTGCTTCGTCACCCTGTATCCAATCTGGTACGTGCTGATCAATTCCTTTAATGATGGCAAGGATGCGATGCTGGGAGGTATCTATTGGTTCCCGCGGGTGTTCAGTCTCGAAAACTATAAGGCCGTGTTCAACAATGCCGGCATTATGACCGCAATGTGGCTCACCGTTGCCAAGACCGTCGTTGGGGTAGTCGCTCACGTATTTTTCACAGCTATGGTAGCTTACGCATTCTCTCGCAGAGAATTGATCTTCGGTAAGACCTACATCCTGCTCGGGACGATCACCATGATCTTCTCCGGCGGTCTGATTCCAGGGTACTTGCTGATACGTAATTTGCACTTGCTCGATAACTTCTTAGTTTATATTATTCCGGTCTTATTCAGCTTTTTTGATCTTATTATCTTCATGACCTTCTTCCGGGAAATTCCCGACGGGCTGGAAGAGGCGGCCCGGATTGACGGAGCAAATGATTGGACAATCTTTCTCAAGGTGGTTCTTCCGGTCTCCTTGCCTGTTCTTGCTACAATCGCCCTGTTTCATGGGGTGTACCAATGGAATGACTACTTTGCCGGGATCATTTACGTCAATAAGGAGTCGCTCCAGCCGATTCAGACCTTCCTTTACCGGGTGGTCGCTCAATCCAGCTCCAATATTATGACTACGGCTTTACAGGGAAGCGCCGTCACCAAGACGGTAACCTCGCAATCCGTGAAGCTGGCAACGATGGTCGTAACCACACTTCCGATCGTGTTCGCCTATCCGTTCCTGCAGCGCTTTTTCGTTAAGGGAATGATGATCGGCTCGATCAAGGGCTAAACGGGCAATCCGTGCCCGCATCGCTTTCGGTAACTCCTCCGGGCCGCCTCGCGGCGGCTTTGGAGTTGCACTTATAGCACTTCAACATATTTAGAAAAGGGGTAAAAAAGCATGGGCATGAACAGTAAGTCCAAAAAAATGATGATGCTTCTGATGGCAGCCATCATGGTTTTCTCTCTGGCAGCTTGTTCCGGCGGTAAAAACAACGCTAGTAAAGAAAGCGCTAACAACAAGCCGGCAAATTCTGCTGAAACTTCCGAACCGGCAACTCCTCCATCGGCTGACGAACCGGGTTGGAAATCCGACACGTCTCCGATTACGTTTGACTGGTATTTGAACTTTGCCTGGTTCCCGAATAAATGGGGCGTTGATCCAACTTCCCAATATGTAACGAAAAAGACGGGTGTTGATATTAACTTCATCGTTCCAGCCGGTAACGAAAACGAGAAGCTGAACACGCTGATCGCTTCCGGCAAACTGCCAGACTTCATTACGCTTGGCTGGTATGAAGACGGCGTAAAGAAAATGATCGAAGGTGGCCTCGTTGAGCCGCTGAACAAATTGGCTGAAGAGTATGACCCGTACTTCTTTAAAGTATCCGACCCCGACAAGCTGGGCTGGTATACCCAAGAGGACGGCAATGTTTACGGCTATCCGAACTCCTCTTCATCTCCAAAAGACTATGAAAAATATGGCGATACTTATGTATCTAACCAAACTTTCGTAGTTCGCAAGGATATCTATGAAGCGATCGGCAGCCCGGATATGCGTACACCGGAAGGCTTCCTTAATGCTTTGAAGGCAGCCAAGGAGAAGTTCCCGGAAATCGACGGTCAACCGATCATCCCGCTCGGCTTGCATGAATTCACGGCAACCGGCAATGATTCCCTGGAAGGTTACATTCAGAACTTCCTGGCCATTCCAAGAGAAAAGGACGGCAAACTGTATAACCGTGAAACCGATCCGGAATACGTTCGCTGGTTGAAAACTTTGCGTCAAGCAAACCAGGACGGGTTGCTGGCTAAGGATATCTTTATCGACAAACGCCCTCAAATGGAAGAAAAGATTGCCCAAGGACGTTACTTCGCGATGTTGTACCAACGTACAGACTTTGCAGCTCAATTGGGTACCTTGTTCCAACAAGATCCTAACAAGATCTATATCGCAGTTGACGGACCAGCCAACACCAACCTGGATGCACCGCAACTGAACGGTCCTTCGATTTCCGGCTGGACAGTAACCTTGATCTCCAAGGATGTGAAGGACAAAGCTCGTGCGATCAAGTTCCTGAGCTACCTGATGAGTGAAGAAGGCCAAAAGGATCTTTTCCTTGGCGAAAAAGGCGTAAGCTATGATACAATCGATGGCAAAGACCAATTCAAGCCTGAAGCATTTGAACTGATGAATAAAGACCGTGCAGCATTTGACAAGGAATACGGTTCTTCCTTCACCTTCTGGATGATGCAAAACACGAACATTACGGAACAATGGGCACCAAAATCGGTTGAACCTTACAAGCAATTGGAAGACTGGACTCGCGGTAAAACGAAGAGTGTCTCCGAATTCGACTTGATTGATCCATTAGCTAACTCCGAAGAAGGTATCATTCTTAGCAAAATCAAGGATCTGCGCAGTAAGACGCTTCCTAAGCTGTTAATGGCTTCCTCCGAAACCGATTTCGATAAAATCTGGGGGGACTATGTCAAGAAACAAGAAGACCTGGGCCTTGCCAAGGTTCAAGCCTTCCAGCAAACGAAATACGAAGAGAACAAGAAGAAGCTCGGCATGCAATAAGAGATTTGCCCAAAACGCCCGCCAACCGCGGGCTTTTGGGTGTTTTTATAAAGGAGCCATTTACTTATGGAGAAGGGCAAGCGCTGGGCGTCGATCTGGGACTCCTTCATGTATTGGTTTGGGCGCCGCTCGTTGCAGAGCCGTCTGATTGCCGCTTATATTTTTATTATTTTGGGACCTTGCGTGCTGGTGTCCTTTTATTCGTATGAATTGATTAATAACATGTATGTACGCGATGCGAGGGATAAGAACCAATCCCTGCTCGATATGGAGGATCTGCACATTCAAACGCAGATCGAATCCATGGAACGGGCCATGCAGGTGGCATATGAGGATCAGGAAGCAAAAGATTACCTGGCTGATACCAGCGAGCCTGATACCGCAGAACTGGTCAATTTCAGCAACTTCAGTTTCAAGAATCTGACACGCATTCAATACTATAACCCTAATGTGGAGCATCTCCGCATGTTTTCCAGCAACAACATTATTGAAATTTGGCCGATGTTCCTGCGCGAAAGCCGCGTGGCAGACGAGGTATGGTACCAGAGGGCAGTTCAGATGAAGGGAACAAATTCCTGGTCCTTCCATTATAATGACCCCGATATCCTTGATCGCTATAAGGGACAGTCTCCGGCATTAACGCCAAAGGTGTCTCTTCTTCGCGAGGTGCGCATTCCGGCAAATCGTCATGTGGGGATGGTTCAGGTAGATATGCTGCTCGATAAGTTCAGCCCCAGAACCTATTCTGTCGTTAAGGACAGCCAATCGCAAATGTTAATCGTCGATAGCGAAGCCCAGATTTTTACCCGGAGCGAAAATTCCTTCTTGGCTACAAATTCGGGAATGAAGACGGTGATCCAGGAGCGGCTTCAGCGTTACAGGACAACCGGAGAATGGGATATCAATTACACGGAAAACGGAAAATCATTTCTTCTGCTGCACAAGCCGATCGAGCGGATTAATGCAGATTTGCTTAATATCGTATCTATGGACAGCGTACTGGAGGAAATATCACATACACGCAATATACTCATCGGCGCCAATATCGGCTTTATTACGCTGGTAACGGCTATCGCTTACGTGATGAACGCCTTTATCCTGAAAAGCCTTCGCTTGCTGACGGAAGAAATGAAGAAGGTACGGCGGGGAGAAACTTACAGCGGAATCACGATCCGCGGAGGCGGCGAGGTCGGGGAACTGGCCCATCATTTCTCGAAGCTGATGAACACCATTAATACACTGGTAGCACAGGCTGTATATAAGCAGGCGCTGACCAAAGAGGCGGAACTGCGCACGCTACACAACCAAATTGACGCCCATTTTCTCTACAATACATTAGAAAATATTAAAATGCTGGCCGAGATCGAGAATCAAAGGGCCATCTCTGATGCGCTGACTTCCCTCGGCGGTATGATGAGGTACAACTTCAAATGGTCCGGGGAGTATGTGAAGCTACACGATGAAATCCGGCATATTGAGAACTATATCGAGGTTATGAATATCCGATTTGATGAGCCTATTCAGCTCCGGCTTGATATTCCATATGATTTCATGGAATTGGAGGTGCTCAAGATGTCGCTGCAGCCGATTGTCGAAAATGCGGTTAAGCATGGTTGGACGGGAGAAGAGTCAGGGACACGCGAAATCTCCATTCAGGTTGACGAATGGGAGCATAATTTGATTAGGATGGTCGTGACCGATAATGGGGTAGGGATCGAAGAAGAGGTTCTGAGAGAATTGAATCAGGAATTGGAAACGGTCGGTCTGACCGACAAAGTTCCTGGAGGTTTCGGAGCAAAACCAAGCACATATGGCATTGGCCTTCGCAACGTACAAGAGCGAATCCGGATCTTTTACGGGAAAGAGTATGGTTTAAAAGTATTCAGCGAGCAGGGTCGGTTCACCCGGGTGATGATGGTGCTGCCGAAGGTGCTCTTAACAGGGAGGTAGGCACGGATGACAAAACTGATGATCGTCGATGACGAAAAGAATATCCGATTCGGACTTAAGACTATGATCGAGCGCGAGTTTCCAGGAGAATTTGAATTGATTACGGCAAGTCAGGGCGCTGAGGCGCTTGAATTATACCGGGCCGAAGGTGCCGAGATTATGATTACGGACATTCGGATGCCTGTTATGGACGGAATCGCCCTAATCGAGCAGCTTTTGGCAGAGCCGCTGCCGGGCGCTCAGACGGTACGGCCGTTGGTCATTATATTAAGCGGTTTTGAAGATTTTGAATATGCCAAGGCAGCGATCCGTTATCAGGCTGTTGATTATTTGCTGAAGCCCATCCGCCGGGACGAATTGTTCGGAGCGCTGCGGAAATGCCAGGATAACCTGGCCAAAAGCTCGCAGATGGCGGAACAATTAGCGGTCACGGAGAATTACAGACAGCAGATCCAAGCAGGAAAACTGATGGATCTGATGCTATTGAAGGATTTTACCGAAGAGGATGTAAGAAAATTAAGCGCTGAAATAGACGTTGAGCGGTATAATTCTCCGTTTTCAGTTGCTCTGCTGACCTATAAGTATGAGAACGGCAGCAGGATGAAGAAGGATGAGTTGAAGTCGCTTGCCGAGCATATGTTTAAAACTGTGGACGGTCAACTGAAGGCCTCGTTGCTGGATCATGAGGGCAGAGTCATTTTAGTAGGAGGGCCCCAGCGTAAATTTGCGGAGTTATCCATTTTGGCGGATGAAAAAGAGCTCGACGGTTTATTGATCGGGGTGAGCGAGGAAGGAAGCCGATTGCAGGATCTCGCCAAGTGTTACAGACAGGCTGCGGAGTCTCTGAGCTACACGTTCATTTATCCGAAAACGCATCTGATCTGGTTCAAGGAGCTGCCGGCAGAACGTCCCCGCCATGTGGTTCCTAAGGAAGATATCCGCAAACTGGGCAATATTCTCGGAACCAATCAAGAGAAGGAAATCGGGCAACTGCTGCATGACATATTTAAAATTGAGCATTTGGCGGGGATGGATATTGATTATCTGAATGCCGTGAGCAAACAGATCAATGAACAGGTCCTTGATGAGGTATTCCGGATGTATGGAGAAGCGTCTGTTGAGGTCATCAAGCTCTACCGTAAGGTAGGAGATCTGTCTAACTTCCGTCATTTCCATGATTATTTCCGATCCCTGGAACAACTGATGTTCAGCCTGAACGAATACATTAAAGAGATACGCTCGGCCCATACCGAGCACGGAGATATGAAGGATGCAGTACATTATATCGAGACAAACTATCACCGCCCTCTTAACATGGCGATCGTGAGCAATTATGTATCCTTGAATTATTCTTATTTCAGCGAGGCATTTAAGGCATATACCGGGGAGAGCTTCGTAACTTATCTAAAGAAGGTTAGGATCCGCAAAGCGAAGGAATTAATCGGAACAGGTTCGCTGAAGCTGTCGGAAATCAGTGCGGCAGTCGGATTTGAGAACACCCGGCATTTCTCACGGGTATTTAAGGAGCTTGAGGGCATATCTCCTTTTGAATACCGCGGCAAGCTTTTTGTCGGGAATGAACGTTTTAACGACCGGGAGCTGCCGGAAGAAGAATAGGTCATTTAATACATGAATAAAAGGCGGTTCCCTGGCACCTCCGGTGAGCAGGGGCCGCCTTTTCTTAGTTAAGGCAGCTTTTTCTCAGCCTTCAGAATCGATGCTGCAATTTTTTCCTCCAAGTTAAAAATGCTTTGCTTGTTTTTCTGGACTTGGGCAGAAAGCGTGAGCAAGCGGGCAAGGGTATCGGAGCTGCGATCTGTGTCCCCTTTTTTGACAGCGGCTTTAAAATTGCTCCACTCCGTAGAAATCAACTTGTTGGAGGATGATATTGCGCTTTTTTCCGACTTGATTTTGGTTTTGTGCGGGTCGACTTCATCCAGGATCTTGCGGATCTCCTCCGATTTTCGGGTCTTCTCCTTTTTGGCTGCCTGCAGTGCCGATTCCTTGTTGCGAATGTCCTGCCTTGCCAGGGTGCTGGCGACCTTTAGTCCGTCGGCTTGTGTCTTGAGCAAGGAGTACAACGCTTTGTCCTTTAGCTTCTTAGCGGCCGTGGCCTGTTTGCTTACCGAAGAATAAGAGTCGAATAGGGGCTGGTACTTGGTCTTTGCCGTCTTCACCTGCTCGTCCAGCTTTGTGATGACGCTCTTGTCGATCTCCTTCAACTTCTTGCGGGCAGCCGTTAGCCTGGCCTCATTGTCGTAACGCAGTGTGGAGGTTTTAGAGTCCAAAGCAGCCAAATCCTTTTGAAGCTTGGAAAAGTCGGCGTACTGCTTGAGAAGCTTGGTCCCCTTCGTACCTCCCGCCTGGTCGGCCGCTTTGTTGACTTGGGCGTTCAGCGAATCGGTAAATTCAATGGCCGCCGCCATGGCGGGCCGTCCTCCCCAAGCCGTACCCATCAGGAGGATGAAGATGAGTGCATACGCTGGAAGTCGGGTGTGGATTTTCATGATAAACACCTCTCTTGTCATTTGTTCCGGCGTAAGATGCCGAGCCGGTGCGAGATACCGGAGAACGACAAAAAAACACCCGCAAGCCAGGCACAATCGGCCTTGGCAATACGGGTGCTTCCCTTATTGTTACATCGCATCTCGGTATCTTGTTATTTGTAAAATATACAGGATCTTCCTTGGATTTGTCAATCCGCCGACGGAAGGGGACATCCCCTACCTAGGCTGTAAGTCGGCCTGCATATATTCCAGCTTGCGGATAATCTCCTTCTGCCATTTAACATCCCCCAGACCGACCGCGAGGTTCAGCAGGTCCAAGTAATCGTCGATTTGCAGCGAAGATTTACGGGTAGATACTTTCATGGGCTTCCTACTCCTTTATGTGAAAAATAAATAAGTTCCTGTTCAAATGAAGATAATGATAATCATTATCATATGCTGTTAATTATCATTATGCACAATTAAGGGCAAAAAGTAAATAACGAGTATCTAATAAAATGCGGAGAAGCTTGACAACCTCCAGGATTTATGGAAAATGAGGAGAAATAATACAAGGGAGGCACTATGGAAACTGAATCTTTGTTAAAAGTGGAAGAGCTGGCGCTTAAAAAGTACAAAATCTTCAAGCAAAGCCAGCTTCGTTACATCGCCAGAGCCATGCTTGCGAGCATGTTCATCGGATTCGGGGTCATCGTAGCCTTCAAGAGCGGAAACTTTTTCTACATGGAGCAATCCCCGCTGACTTATCCGATGGCCGCCATTACGTTCGGCGCGGCAATTATCCTGATCGCTTATGGCGGAGGGGATCTTTTCACCGGAAATACGTTTTACTATACTTATGCCGCGCTGCGAAAGAAGCTGAAATGGCTTCAGGTCGTTAAACTGTGGGTTCTTAGTTATATCGGGAATATATTAGGAGCCTGCGCCTTTGCGCTGCTGATCTACCTGACCGGACTTTTTGACGATTCCTCTGTCAACAGCTTCCTGCTGAATGTGGTAGAGCATAAGATGAGCACCTCGACCATAGAGCTGTTTTTTAGGGCAATTCTATGTAACTGGCTGGTCTGCCTGGCTTTCTTCATTCCTATGTCCTTGCAGGGGGATGGCGCCAAAATGTTTGCGATGATGCTGTTCGTGTTCTGCTTCTTCATTTCGGGATACGAGCACAGTATAGCTAATATGTGTACATTCGCAATTGCGTTGGTACTCAACCATCCGGGCACCATTTCCTTC
This sequence comes from Paenibacillus sp. Marseille-P2973, assembly GCF_018101095.1. Taxonomy (NCBI): domain Bacteria; kingdom Bacillati; phylum Bacillota; class Bacilli; order Caryophanales; family Paenibacillaceae; genus Paenibacillus; species Paenibacillus sp. Marseille-P2973. The sequence goes on along the minus strand of NZ_JAGQEH010000005.1, from coordinate 177,652 downwards.
GGCGGGGTCGTGCACAATTTGGTTCCGGTTACGCTGGGTAATTTGGTAGGCGGTGTATTGCTGATGGGCTTTATGTACTATTTTGTCAATAAACCGTTCCTGGATGCGGAAAATCACGAAAAATTGCCGAAAAAATAGGACTTATAAGACCGGCTTCTCTCTTCAGAGTAGAGGCCGGTCTTTTTTGCGTGCGGTTCCGCGTTTGAATTTTTAGGTAAAAAAGCCTATTTGAACTTTCAAAATTATGTTAAAATTAAACGAAATAGGATGAATATCCTGGAAAACAGCTCCATAGTCACTGTTTCTGTCACAATGACTCCCGCTCCTTGTTCTCCCACTCTATCCTTCTTTGCTAGGCGGCCGGGTATACGATCATAATTCAAAGGGTGCATGATGATGAAGCGAATACTTTGGATGTTCATTTTTGCCATCATACTTTTTACTTCCTTCTATAATCCGGCTTTTGGAGAGGGCAGTTCCAGGCATAATGTGACTTACTACACCGAGCTCGACTACCCGCCTTATAAATTTAACCAGCATGGATATCCCTCCGGCTTCGATCTGGAACTGACCCGGATGCTGTTTGAAGAGGATAAATATTCGATTTATTATACATTCGATAATTGGGAATCCGCCTATAATAAGCTCAAGAACCAGGAGATCGATACCGTCGGTCTGATGGCGGTTTCGGATAGCCGTAAGGATGATTTGCTATATTCCAAACCCGTTATGCGTACATATACCGGCGTCTATGTGAGGGAATACTTCGAAGGTCAGGTGACGCTTGCAACGCTGCAAAATTTCAAGATCGGCGTGGCAGCGGGACAATATACGGAACAACAGCTCAAGGTTAGCGCCGGAGTGGATGATTACAGCAGTTTTCCGACCGTTGAGGAAGGGTTGATGGCGTTAAGAGAGGGATCGATTGATCTTCTGTTCGAGAACCAGCAGGTCGTCAATTACTTAATGGTCAAAGAGGGAATGAATAAGGAAATTCGCCAGGTGTTATACGATTTGTATCCAGTGGACATAGCTTATGGCGTCAGTAAAGGTTCGCCTCAAATGGTGGAATATATCAATAAAAGAATTGACGAACTGCGCGGAGAGCAAAGCTACGAAGCTTTATACGAAAGGTACTTCTTCAAGCATTCCGATTTTTACTTGGAAAGAATCCGAAATCGTTATATATTGGCCGGCTTCATTCTTGTTTTCTTCCTTATCTTGAGTTATGTGCTCCTTAAACTGTACATTAACCGGCTTCGGAGAGCGATTCATGGGGAACAGCAATTCTCCAAGGATGTGCTGGATCATACGAATCTATTTATCTGGGCCGTGCAGGGCGATAAAACAACCGTCCGCCTGAATAAATATGCCGAGTGGCTGACCGGGATCAAGGAAGAGGCCGCGATCGGAACCAAGTACAATGAACTCCCCGGCCTGAAGGATCGTTACAAAGAGTTGTTCACCCTTCTCGACGATGCGCTGTCCATGAAGTTCGTGGACAACCGGGAGATGACGCTGGTATGCGCGGACGGGAGCCCTTCCAAAGTGTTTCTGTTCCGGTCTTCCACGATCCGCGGCTTGTCCGGGGACCCGGATGTGTTTGTGGTGGCGGGGATGGATATCCAGGATCGCAAGGTTTACGAGAACAAACTGCAAAACAGTTATCAGGAGCTTGAAGCTACATATGAAGAGCTGGCGGCGACTCAGGAAGAGATGGAACGACAGTTCGATGAGTTGATAAAAAAAGAGGACAAGCTCCGTATCAGCGAGGAGCGATTCAGATTGGCCACCTTGGGATCCGGTGCGGTTATCTGGGATACGGTACCCTCTACTGGGGATTACTTCGTCTCCGATCGGCTGTTCGAGCTGCTGGGTTACGAGCGGGACGAGATTCAGTCGACGCTAGGTGGTTGGATGGAGCTGATCCATCCCGATGATGTTAAGCGCATCACAAAGCTGCGGCAGGAGTACTTGAACGGAGAGAGTCCTGTTTATGAGGGCGAATATCGCATGCGCAAAAAGGATGGATCTTATATCTGGATCCAAGCCAGAGGCAGGCTCCGTAAAAATCATGAAGGCCAGGTCGTTCGGTTCGCCGGGTCCATGATCGATATCACCGACCGTAAGGAATCCGAGCTCCGGCTGCAGCAAAGCAACCACGAGTTGGAGGCGATGTGCGAAGAGTTGACGGCGACTCAGGATGAATTGCGGATCAACTATGAACAGTTGCTGGAGAATCAGGAAATGCTGCGCCGGAACGAAGAACGTTATCGGTTAGTTACAGAAGCCTCGAATGGAGGCATTTGGGAATTCGATCTGGTAAGGAAAAGGTATTATTACTCCCAACGATGGTTCGAACTGCTCGGATATTCTCATGAAGATCACGTGACGAATGAGATGGTTACGGATATCGTTCATCCGGATGACATTGAGAAATATCAGCGCGAGTTGGAGGCGGCCAAGAAAAATGGCAAGTCCCTGTTCGAATGCGAATATCGGCTGCGCATGAAAAATGGAGAGTACCGCTGGTTTCAGGGTAGAGGAAAGACGGTTCTTAATGAAGCGGGCGAATCCATCCGGTTTATAGGTTCGATTTCAGATATCAATGAGCTGAAGCTGTCCCAGGAGCGTTTGCAGCACTTGGCATACTACGATGCGCTTAGCGATCTGCCAAACCGCTTGTATCTGCTGGAGGAATTGGAATTGGTCTTCTCCCGTCCCGACGGGAAAGCGGCTCTGTTCTTCGTAGATACGGACAACTTTAAATACATAAATGACACGCTTGGCCATAAATTCGGTGACCGTTTGCTGATAGAAGCCAGCTCCCGTCTCTCCAAGATCATTGGAGATGAAGGAATGCTGTTCCGGCTCGGCGGGGATGAATTCGTCATTCTTATGAAGGAAATCGAGCGGAAGGAGCAGGCCGTTGAGCTGGCCGATCGGCTGCTGGACGGGTTCAAAACGCCGTTTCATATCAATGACAGCGATCTCTATGTATCCGTGAGCATCGGGATTTCATACTATCCGCAAGACGGGACGAACGCAGAGGAAATACTGAAAAATGCGGACGTGGCCATGTATGCCGCGAAAGAAGCGGGTAAAGGGAAGTACATGATCTTCGATCCTTCATTCCTTCAAGCGTTTAATGAACGGGTCCAACTGGAAAAGTATCTGCGGCAAGGATTACAAAATGAGGAGTTTCTGTTATACTATCAGCCGCAGCTAAGCTTGAAAACCGGCAGAATCATTGGGTTTGAATCGCTGATCCGCTGGAATAGTCCGGAGCTCGGATTCGTATCGCCACTTACGTTTATCAAGGTTGCGGAAGACAGTAGACTGATTATTCCCATAGGGGATTGGGTTATTTTGCAGGCTTGCATGTTTGCCAAGCGGTTACAGGATCAAGGGCACGGACACTATAAAATTGCGGTCAATATTTCGGTGATCCAACTGATTCAGGACAATTTCGTCGATAAAGTAATGGAGTCGCTGGAAATAACGGGGCTTGAACCGGAATTACTGGAACTCGAAATTACGGAATCGACAATTGTGGAGTCGTTTGACCAACTGATCCCGAATCTTTCCTTCCTTAGATCGAAGGGAATTCAAATTGCACTCGATGATTTCGGAACCGGATACTCGTCTCTCGGGTATCTGAAACAAATGCCGATTACGACGCTGAAAATCGATAAAACCTTTATCGAGCATGTGCCTAACGATGACGATAGCCGTTCTTTGGCCCGGGCAATTGTATTGATCGGCAGAAAGATGGGACTCAAGGTCGTGGCAGAAGGCGTGGAAACGGCCCGGCAAATGCAGTATGTCAAACGGGCAAAATGCGATGTAATTCAAGGATACCTTATCAGCAAGCCGCTTCCTGAGAAGGAAGCGATCCGGCTTATTCGGAGCAATCCTGTTTACGACATCGGCGGAAAAGCTTCCGCCTTGCAGCATCCTGAATGAGGGCAATTGTATATTTGGGAGCAGGAGGATCGTATAGACTTCTAGGTTTTATCACATCATGTAGGGAGGATCCTCATTGAAAAAAGTTATTCTGGATGTAGATACAGGCGTGGATGATGCCATGGCTATCGTCTATGCCGCACACTCCCCCGAGCTGGAACTGATCGGGATTACGACTTGCTTCGGGAATGTTACGGTAGCGGAAGCTACGAGAAATACATTGGCGGTGCTGGAGAAGCTGGACAAGCCGGTTCCCGTCATAGAAGGAGCCAAGGAAACTCTGCGCCGCGGAGAGAAAGCCCGTTACTCGAGACATGTTCATGGGGAGGACGGGCTTGGAAACACACTGAGTACGCCGCCGCAGGGTCAAGCGCAACCGGGGATAGCGGCGGATTATATCATTGATCAGGTAACGCGCTATCCGGGCGAACTGACGATCATAGCCGTGGGTCCGTTGACCAATCTGGCGCTGGCGATTGAAAAGGAGCCGGGAATCGTGACCTTGGTCAAGGAAGTGATCGTGATGGGCGGTGCGGTTACCGTGCCCGGCAATGTTACGCCATACGGGGAGGCCAATATTGTGGCTGATCCGGAAGCTGCAGCCGTGGTATTCGGATCCGGTTTGCCGTTGACGCTGGTCGGACTGGATGTTACGCTGCAAACGCTGCTGCCGAGAACGCAGTTGGATGCTTGGCGGTCGTCCGGCCGGAACGATGCGATCTTCCTTGCGGAAATGAGCGAGTTCTATATGGGATTTTACGAATCGACTTATCCGGGAAAAGGAGGCTGCGGCCTGCATGACCCGTTAGCGGTAGGGGTTGCCGTGGATCCAAGCCTGGTCCGGGTGGAGCCGATGCGGGTAACGGTCGTTACCGAGGGCGAACAAACCGGCAGAACTGTAGGAACGACGGAAGGCGAACCGAAGATCAGCGTTTGTACCGGTGTTGACGCGGATCGCTTCTTGAAGCATTTTACGAGCAGAATAACAGGCGGGGAAGTTTAATTTAAAAAGCGCGAGTAGCGGGGACTTGTCTCCCGATACTCGCGCTTTTTTTGTAGAAGATCTAGTCGATGGTTACGTCCGTGTCCGTAAGAAAAGCCGTAATCGGCATGGAAGCGGCGCCGAGCGCCGTGGAACGGATGCCAAGCTTGGCGAAATCGACATGTGTTTTTTTGCGGTGATATGATAAGCTCCGGCTCTCAATCGTGCGCAGCATGGCATCTTCAAACAATTCGCCGGCCAACGACAAGCGATTGCCGATGACAATGAGCTCCGGGTTTAGAATGTTGACCAGATTGGCCAGCCCGACGCCGAGCTGGGAGCCGATTTCGTTTAGCAGGGAAACAGCGGCGGAATCGCCTTGTTTGGCCGCCTTCATGATGCTCTCCAGATCAGGAGCTTCGCCATCTCCGTCCAGGGCTGCCGCACGGTCAAGCAGAGCCTTCTCCGAAGCCAGCGTTTCCCAGCAGCCCCGGTTGCCGCAGCGGCAGAGCGGTCCATTTTCCGCAATCGTCATATGTCCGACCTCGCCGGAGAAGTTGGAAGTTCCCCGGTATAATTCCCCGCCGACGATGATTCCTGAGCCGATCCCGACGCCAAGACTTAGATAAATTAAATTGAGCGAATCGCGGCCGGCACCGTACAGCTTCTCGCCGATCGCCCCGGCGTTCGCCTCATTATCAATATGAATGTTGTCGCTGAATTCAGCCGCTAGGGCACCTGCTAGATCGACATTGTCCCACCCCAGGTTGGGCGCGGAAACAACTCGGTTCTTTTCATTAACGAGTCCGGGAACTCCGATGCCGATCCCGACGATCCCGTAAGGGGACTCGGGGAGCTTTCGCTTAAGCAGCAAGATCGTTTTTCGAATTTGCTCAAGAACCGTCTCCGGAGAGAAGTCCGTTAAAGGCACGTTTTTCTCATGGAGGACATTCCCCTCCAAGTCAACCAAGATAGCCAGCAGATCACTGACCCGGATATCTATGCCGATGGCGAAGCCCGCATTTTTATTGAATAGTAGAAGCGTCGGTTTACGTCCGCCGCTCGATTCCCCCGGACCGATCTCCGTAACAAGATTGCTGTCGATCAGTTCGGAAACGAGCGAGGAAACGGTCGCTTTATTTAAGCCAATGCCGGCTGAAATATCTGCACGGGACAAGGGCTGACGCTGACGGATGGTGTCCAGCACGATGCTCTTGTTCATTTTTTTTATCAACTGCTGGTCGCCGGTAATTTTCATGATAATCCTCCGTATAGACTTGCTCTTATTTGCCATCATATCATAAAAACAAAAAGGTAACTGAATAACTTAGTTAGTTTACTAGACAAACTAAGTATAACGTGATACGATCTAGTTGAAAAGGGCATGCAGACAAATCTACAGGGCATGCTACTTAAGAAATCATGTTCAATCAATCAGGTTTTCTGCATCCAAGATTACAACATGTTCGAAATTTGATTTGTTGAACCATCTTATTAAGGGAGCCCATGAAAGGGCTTACTAAAATCCAAATCATGCAGGGAGGACTCAAAAGTGAGTTATTTCAAGAACATTAGCAAAATTCAGTATGAAGGCGCAGGCTCCAACAACCCTCTGGCATTTAAACATTATAACGAAAACGAAGTCGTACTCGGAAAATCGATGAAAGAACACCTCCGGTTTGCTGTAGCTTACTGGCATACATTCACAATGAACGGTACCGATCCTTTCGGTGCGGCCAACATGATCCGTCCTTGGGAGACTGTATCCGGCCTGGATCTGGCTAAAGAACGCGTAGAAGTTAATTTTGAATTCCTTCAAAAACTCGGCGCTCCTTACTACTGCTTCCATGACGTCGACGTAGCTCCTGAAGGCGCAACTTTGAAAGAATCCAACCAGAACCTCGACGTAATCGTTGCTAAATTGAAAGAAGGCATGAAGGATACTGGCGTTAAGCTGCTTTGGAATACGGCTAACATGTTCTCCAATCCACGTTACGTCCATGGTGCTGCAACAACTTCGAACGCCGACGTATTCGCTTACGCTGCTGCTCAAGTTAAAAAAGGCTTGGAAACTGCAGTTGAACTGGGCGCTGAAAACTATGTGTTCTGGGGCGGACGTGAAGGTTACGAATCCCTGTTGAATACGGATATGGGCCTTGAGCTTGACAACCTGGCAAGATTCTTCCAAATGGCGATCGACTACGCTAAGGAAATCGGCTTCAAAGGCCAATTCCTGATCGAGCCAAAACCAAAAGAGCCTACAAAACACCAATACGATTTCGACGCGGCTACTACCATCGCGTTCCTGCAAAAATACAATTTGCAAGATCATTTCAAACTCAACCTGGAAGCTAACCATGCTACGCTCGCAGGTCACACTTTTGAACATGAATTGCGCGTAGCCCGCTTGAACAACATGCTCGGTTCGATCGATGCGAACCAAGGCGACATGCTGCTCGGCTGGGATACGGACGAATTCCCGACTGACCTGTATTCCGTTACACTTGCTATGTACGAAATTCTTGAAAACGGCGGCATCGGCTCCGGCGGCGTAAACTTCGACGCCAAAGTAAGACGTACTTCTTTCGAGCCTGAGGATCTGTTCTACGCTCATATCGCAGGTATGGATACTTTTGCGAAAGGCCTGAAAGTGGCTGCAAAAATGAAAGAAGAAAAATTCATCGACGGATTGCTCGAAGAGCGCTATTCCAGCTTCAAATCCGGCATCGGCGCCGACATCCTGTCGGGCAAAGCCAACTTCAAATCGTTGGAAGCTTATGCTCTTGAGCACAGCGACATCCGCAACAAATCGAACCACCTCGAGCTGGTTAAAGCCCGCTTGAACGAGTACATCTTCGGAACAAAATAAGCAATCGGAACGAACGACTACCGGTGTGATTGATCTTTGATAGAAACAGCAAAAAGGGACGCCTGCCGTCCCTTTTTGTGGTATTTGGCCTGCTTGGTTGGGCACGGCTTAACTGACTAGTTGAATGAAGGGAGAGCGTCACGGATGAAATACGTTATAGGGATTGACCTTGGCACAAGCTCGGTAAAAACGGTGCTGGTGAACAAGGAGGGAGAAATCAAAGGGGAAGCTACAGCAGCTTACCCGCTGATTCAGGAGCGTCCGGGCTACAGCGAGCAGAATCCGGAGGAATGGGTGAACGGAACGATCGCCTGCCTGAAGCAATTGCTCCAGGAAAACAGTATTTCGGGGGAAGATATTGAAGGCGTGTCCTTCTCGGGACAAATGCACGGTATGGTTTTGCTTGATGAGCAGAATCATGTACTGCGCAACGCGATTCTGTGGAACGATACCCGCACGACCAAGGAGTGCCGGGAAATCGAGCAGAAGCTCGGCGGCAAGCTGCTCGACATTACGCGCAATGCGGCCTTGGAAGGATTTACGTTGCCGAAAATCCTGTGGGTGCAAAAGCATGAGCCCGAGCTGTTCGCCAAGGCGGCACGGTTCGTGCTGCCGAAGGATTATCTGCGCTACCGGATGACCGGGCGCGTAGAGATGGAAATCTCCGATGCCGCAGGCACGCTGCTGCTGAACGTTCCGGAAGGGGCCTGGAGCGAGGAAATCGCTCAGGCGTTCGGCCTTCCGGAAGGGTTCTGCCCGCCGCTGGTCGGCAGCACGGAGCAAACCGGCACGCTGCTGCCGGAATTCGCGCAGCAGTGCGGGCTCTCGCCGAACACCCGGGTGTTCGGCGGCGGCGCGGACAATGCCTGCGGCGCGGTAGGCGCCGGCATTGTCCGTAAGGGCGATGCGCTGTGCAGCATCGGCACGTCCGGCGTTGTCCTCACGTACGAAGAGGACAAGAACAAGGACTTCGCCGGCAAGGTGCACTTCTTCAACCATGCGCATCCGGGCGCTTTTTACGCCATGGGTGTGACCCTGGCGGCCGGCTACTCGTTGAGCTGGTTTAAGGACTCGCTCGCGCCGGAGCTCAGCTTCAATGAATTGCTGGAGCCTGTCGGCTCGCTGCCTCCGGGCGCGGACGGTCTGTTGTTCACGCCGTACCTGGTCGGCGAACGCACGCCGCACGCGGACAGCGTCATCCGCGGCAGCTTCATCGGCTTGTCCGGCACGCACCGCCGCGAGCACCTCGCCCGCGCCGTGATGGAAGGCATCACGTTCTCGCTGGCCGAGTCCGTGGCCTTGTTCCGCGAAGCCGGCATCACGGTCGAACGCGTCATCTCCATCGGCGGCGGCGCCAAGAATCCGGTCTGGCTGCAAATGCAGGCCGACATCTTCGGCACGCCGGTCGTCTCGCTGAAGAACGAGCAAGGCCCAGCCATGGGCTCCGCTATGATGGCCGCTGTCGGCTGCGGCTGGTTCGGCAGCCTGAAAGAATGCGCCGACAAGTTTATCGGCTACGGCAAAACCTACGAGCCGATTCCGGCTAACGTAGAAACCTACGGCCGCCTGTTCAAGCTGTATCAGCAAGTTTATTCCGCCACCCGTTCGCTGAACGAAGGATTGCAGGAATTCCGCGGCTAAGCAGGAGGATTGAATAGACAATTAAAAGCGCGAGACCCTTTACGCTGTAAGGGGTCTCGCGCTTTTGACGTTAAAGAGCTAAACTGGGCGCTCTGTTGGACAATTAACTGTATTTTCTACAGTTAATTGACTCGAATTCGGTCATTTTGGACAATTAGCTGTATTTTGTACAGTTAATTCTTATCATTTCGCCTTTTTCGCTGGGATGAGCCTAAATTAGCTGTAGGATTTCCAGTTAATTTGCTCGAGACTGGTCTATCGTGCGAAATAACTGTAGATTTTGCAGTTAATTATTAGGGCAGACTGGTTGAAATGCACAGAAAGCTGAGCTTGATGAGTTCGACTAATGATTCCGAGTGATGATTCAGACTGCTAATCCGGTCCAGCAGCGCAGTAGCCCGTTGGCCCGTTCCTGAGACGTTCGGCCAAGTGCATGAATTAGTTACTTTAACTAACTGGTGACCAAACCGCGCGCATTATGCAAACCTCCCAGTAACATTTCATCCTTGAGTGCCTATAAGAGTAATTTTTCGGTTGTTCAGAATAATTAACTGTATTTTCTACAGTTAATTGCCCTGAATTCGGTCATTTTGGATGATTAGCTGTATTTTGTACAGGTAATTTTCATCTTTTCTGCCCTTTTCGCTGAAAGAGCCTAAATTAGCTGTAGGATTTCCAGTTAATTTGCTCGAGACTGGTCTATCGGGCGAATTAACTGTAGATTTTGCAGTTAATTATTTGGACAGACTGGTTGAGATGCACAGAGAGCTCAGCTTGGTGAGTTCGACTAATGATTCCGAGTGATGATTTAGACTGGTGATCCGGTCCAGCAGCGCAGTAGCCCGTTGGCCCGTTCCTGAGACGTTCGGCCAAGTGCATGAATTAGTTACTCTAACAATCTGGTCACCAAACCGCGCGCATTATGCAAACCTCCCAGTAACATTTCATCCTTGAGTGCCATAAGAGTAATTTTTCGTTTGTTCTGAATAATTAACTGTATTTTCTACAGTTAATTGTTCTGAATTCGTTCATTTCGGATAATTAGCTGTATTTTGTACAGTTAATTTTCATCATTCCTGCCTTTTTCGCTGAAAGAGCCTAAATTAGCTGTAGAATTTACATTTAAATGTCCCGGAGTCGGTTTATCGAGAGAATTAACTGCAGGTTTTGCAGTTAATTCTCCGGGCCGAGCCGGGCTGGGCTAAGCGATGGCGTTACGCCTCCGACAGCTGGCCATCCTCGATGTACACGACGCGGTCGCACAGGTCGAGCATACGTTGGTCATGGGTAACCATGACGGCGGCTTTGCCGCGATGCTTGACCTCGTCGGCTAGCATCTGTACGACGTCGCGGCCGCGCTCGGAATCGAGGCTGGCCGTCGGCTCGTCGGCGAGGATGATCTCGGGGTCGTTCATCCAGGCACGAGCGATGGCCGCACGTTGGCGTTCACCGCCGGAGAGAGACTCGGGATAGCGGGTCAGCCGGTGGCCGAGTCCGAGACGTTCGAGCAGGGCGTCGGCTTTCTTTTTCGACTCCGCCTTCGGTTTGCCGGCCAGTTCTCCAATCAGCAGCAATTGATCTCTGATGGTCAGGTAGGGGATCAGGTTGGCGGATTGAAATATGAATCCGATTTTTGCAAGCCGGACATCGTTCAGTTCGGAACCGCTCAGTTTGCTGACATCCTGTCCGCCGATCAGAACTCTGCCCCGAGTCGGGGATAGCAGAGCGCCGGCAATGGAGAGGAATGTGCTTTTTCCGGCTCCGGACGGGCCGACGACAGCCACGAATTCCCCGGCCTTCACCTCTAGCGATACCCGGTCAAGGACCTTGACCTCGTTATCTCCATCGCCGTAAACCTTGCTGACCTGATCGAGCAGCAGCTTGCTGTCCACGTTCGAATCGGAGCGTGCCCAAAACTTCACATCTTGTTCTTTTGTCATCGTGCTCATTATGCAGCCCTCCCAATAGCTTCGATCGCATCAACTTTGGCAACCCGATAAAGCGACAGCAGTGAGCCGGCCACGGCAACGACCAGGAATAGCAGCGCACTGCCGCCGACCAGGCTGAAATTTAATTCAAAAGGCATGCTGTCCGGCAGTACGGCCGAAACGCCGTATGTTAAGGCGATCCCGATGGCCAGACTGAACACGGAAAGAGACAGCACTTGGGCGAGCAGGCTGCGGGCCAGAAATCCCGTCTTTGCACCGATCGCTTTGAGCACGCCGAACTGATTGATTTTCTGAATTGTGATTACGTAAAAGAACACAGCCAGGACAAACGCGGCAATGATAAACAGAAACGCGATCATCATCAGCAGGGAACCTTGTTCTTCCTTGTATCCGGGTATACCTTTGAGAGCCTCGGCTTTACTGATGACATCGACGCCAGATACCTGTGCGCCGACCTCTGCGGCTGTCGAGCCGGAGCCCTTAAAAGCAATGGCGTTAAAAACAACGCCAGCCCCTCCTTCGCCAGCACCATTCACTTCCCCAGCGGCACTTACCTCACCAGCAGCACTCACAGCGCCATCAGTACTCGCACCACCAGCAGCAGTTGCACCTCCGTCAGCACTCGAATCAGCCGCAGCACTTACCTCACCAGTACCACCATCAGCACTCACTTCACCCACAGCACCGCTTCCCCCCATAGCCCGCGGTCCACTCGCTTGCATTGTTTCCCACGCCGCAAAATTCACATGGAGAACGGGCGAGTGGCTGAACGATTGTCCCTCCGAAAAGCCTACGATCGTAAATTGCCGGCCGGAAGTCTGGTCTTCAATGATATCTCCGAGCTTCAAGCCCTCCGCCTTAAAAGAAGAGTCCGCAACGACCTCCTCCGCGGCATCCGCGCCGATCATCCGTCCTTCCGTCACCTTCGGAGCAAGCATACCGTCCGCTTCGACCGCGAAGAAGGTCGCGTCGATTTTTTTAAGCGAACCCGCTTGGGTTACCGCAGACATCTGAACCCCCAACGGTTCAGCCATCGCCGTATCGCTGGCGTCACGATCCGAAGAGTTTACCGCCGCGTCCGCGCCCATAGCCAGTCTAACCTGCTCCAGCGCGTCCCCCGTAAGCGCCGACCGGCTTAACCGGTGATCGCTGTTTTGATCCAGCACCAGATAATCCGCGTTCATATTTTGAATTGAAGAGGCGTTATCGGAGGATAGTCCTTTGGCGAGGCCGGAAACAAACAACACCAGCCAGGCGATCAGAACCATGATTAATGAAATCAGCATATAACGCGTCTTAGAATGCTTTAGTTCACGTAGGGCTAAAAACATCTCTATTCCACTCCAGTCCTGTTATCTATTTTTTCGAGCGAGCGATGACTCGCTGCATCTATAAATATAAACAGGATGTATGAACTGAATATGAACGGAAGCTGAGCCGGCAATGAATCCATTAATGAATCTATTAATGCACTCTATTAATGAATCGGCAGCCGGATGCGGAACTGCGTTCCTTTTCCGGGTTCGCTTTCGACGTGAATTTCCCCGCCATGCATTTCGATGATCTTCTCTACGATCGCCAGTCCCAACCCGCTGCTGCCCTCTTTCCGGTTTCTCGATTTATCGGCCCGGTAGAAGCGCTGGAAAATATTCGGCAGGTCGCTTTCGGAGATCCCGATGCCGGTATCGGCAATTTCCACCGCGATATAATCCTTCCCGTCCGGACGAAGCCGGACCGAAATCGTGCCGCCTTCCTCCGTAAATTTGATGCTGTTGGTGATCAGATTGATCCATACCTGATGCAGCAATTTGCTGTCCGCTTGAATAAAGAGCGAAGGCAGATCCATTTTGATCGCCAGCTCTTTTTCACGCCAGCTCCATTCGGTCATGAACAGCACTTGCTTGATTTGGGCCCCTACATCCAATGACCCTTTCTCCAGAATCGTTTCCTCTTTCTCCAGCGAGGCAAGGGTCAGCAGTTGTTTGCTCAATTGCGATATTCTCCGGCTTTCATCCTCAATAATCGAAAGGTAATGCCGGCGCTGTTCCTCCGGCAGATCGGCGGTCAGCAGCGTGTGCGAAAATCCTTGGATCGACGCCAGCGGCGACTGGATTTCGTGAGAGACGTTGGAGACGAATTCCTGGCGCATCGCTTCAAGCTGTTCCAGGCTTTTGGCCATATGGGCGAAATTAACGGCGAGCTTTCCGATTTCATCGTCCCGTTTTACGTCCAGCTTGATGTTGTATTTACCGCGAGCCAGCATTTTGGTGGCCTCCGTCAATTTAACGATAGGCTTGACCATATACCGGGTGCTGAACGCCACCAGAATGATACTAAGCAGAATGGAAACGACAAGGATGATCGCGAAAAAGGTCCGCATTTCCCCGAACTGAACCATAGCGTTAGGACGGAGAAAAAGGGCGTAAGCCGGTTCGCCCGCTCTATGGAGCGGCACGCCGATCGTATTGCGGAGATCGTTGTCGAAGAACCCGGTAATGAACAAACCCGTGGGGAATTCCGTAATTCCATGATACGTCTGACCTTCGAGAACCGACCGGACCGTTCCCGGATCGATCCCGGTTTTCCGGAAGCTTTGCCCGTAAAAAGCATCTTGGCCCTGCTCGTCCACCAAATAAAACTGATATCCGAGCTTTCCGATATGGTCAAGATACGGGGAAAGGGGCAGCTCACCGTTGTCCTCGTAGAAATGCTTGATTTGCTCGGCCATATGAGCGACCTTACTGTCATTATAAGATTTGAGCTTGTACTGGTAATAAAGGTTGGAGGTCAGAAAAGCGATCGAGCTGCTAAGAATCATCACAAGCACGGTGGTGGCGACGATACGGTGGTAGAGGTTCTTCATTTGGCAGCCTCCAGTTTATAACCCACGCCGCGAACCGTAGTGATCGTAAAGTCGCCGCAGTCCGAGAACCGGTCCCGCAGTCGCTTGATATGCACATCGACCGTTCGGTCATCGCCGGCAAAATCAAAGCCCCAAATATGGGCGATTAGCTCTTCACGCGTAAAAATCCGGTTCGGGTAGCTGGCCAATTGGGACAGTAACTCGAATTCCTTCATGGGGAGCAGCAGCTGTTCTCCTTTGCACAACACTTCATAGCTTTTCCGGTCAATGACCGTATCACCCAGCCGAATCGTTTCCGCGTTTACCATCTGATAGCGCCGGAGCAGCGCCTTGGTGCGAAAGAGCAGCTCCTTCGGCTCAAACGGCTTCGTGACGTAATCATCGGTCCCTACGGCAAAGCCTTGTTCCTTGTCGGACAACTGATCTTTGGCCGTCAGCAAAATGACCGGCACATCATAATCCTCCCTGATTTCTTTACAGAGCTGAAATCCGTCCTTCCCGGGCATCATGACATCTATAATGGCCAGATGAACGGGCCGCGCTTCCAGAATAGCCGAAGCCTCGGTTCCGTCGGCGGCTTCGATGACTCCATAGCCTTCTCCTTGCAAATAATAAGTCAACAACTCCCGGATATGGGGGTCGTCATCGGCAATTAAAATATGGATCACGGTTTAAGCATCTCCTTGACTGGATTTCTCCTGCTATCTACGAATGATGACAATATATCTTAACTGCGGAAATTATACAATTAAGCAGTTATCCAAAATAATGAAATCACCACTTGGCCACCCGCAGTGCTTGCTTGGTCATGTTATAATTTTGATGATCGGCCGCCTGGCGGAAAGGAGAGAGATATGATCGTAGGAGACATCTACCGAAAATACTTCAAAAACAACCTGTTCATGAAAATCATCCTGTTCTTCTCCGTAGTCATGATTTTGACGATCATTACGTTCTCCTATCTGATGTACCGGGTGATGTCGGAAGCTGCGGTTCAGCGGCAAATGGACGTGCAAAAAAGCGCGTTGGAAAGCGTATCGAATTACATTTCCGGCAAATACGAGTCCGTTCAGCGGATGTTGCGCGACGTCTATCGTGACCGGGAGCTGGCTTATAATATGTCCTATTTTATGGAGCACCCTTATCAGGATTATGTGAAGTACAGGCTGGACCGGTTCTTCAACGATACGGGTTCCCCTACGGACACGGTGCAGTATTTCAGAAATCAGGTCGAGGATGACCCGGATATTTTGAGTCTTATGCTGTACAGCGCGGATATGCAGCAATTATACGCCTATAATAGTTTCAAGCAGTTTAAAATCATACCGACCAACGCTTCCCGTTCCTATGTTCCCGATGCGATGTATCTGGAGCAAGAAAGCGGCGTTTCCCTGCCGAACATCTGGATTCGCAAGACGATCGGCATGCCGCAAACGCCGATGTATTCGGTTCGGGTTCCCGTCAATAATAATTTGTCTCTGCGAAACATGGGGCAGCTGGTTGTCTATTTCGACACGAACCGGGTGCAGGAGAGCCTGGAACGTTTCAGCGATAATCTGAAAGGCCAAATTCTTGTCATTTCAAGCAAAGGCGATGTTTTGTTCGATAGTTCGGGCACGTATTACGGACGCGTATATCCTCATTTTGAACAGGTCAATTCCGCGTATGACAATGGGATGATAGCCGATGGTCTGATCGTCACCAAACTGATTCAAAATCAGGGCGGGTTCACTGTCCTCAGCACGATTCCGAAAAATGAGCTTGCCAAAACTTATCGCGGCATCCGGAATACGATTTTGACGATCAGTTTAATTTGTATCTTGGTGGCGATTATCCTGCCGTCCCTGTTTATCAGCAACTTTGCCAAACGGACCTATGGGATTGTCCGCTTTACGCGCAAAGTAAGAAACGGCGATTTGTCGGTGCGCATCGAAGACGACCGTGATGATGAGCTCGGGCTCATCTCCAAGAGCTTTAACAGTGTGCTCGATAATTTAAACCTGTATATAAACCGGGTCTATAAAGCTGAAATCAAGCAAAAGCAATCCGAATTGAAAGCGCTGGAATCCAGGGTCAACCCTCACTTTTTGTATAACACGCTGGAAGTGATCCGCATGCGCGCCGTTTCGCAGGGAGCGAACGATGTGGGCGAAATGATCTACAGCCTGTCGATGCTCTTCAAAAACTATGTGCAGCAAAAGCGGAACTACACGCTAAAGGATGAACTGGAAGCATGCCGCATGTATCTGGAGCTGTTTCGGATCCGCTATAAGGATAGGCTTGCGTATGAAATACAATTCGACAAAGGGCTTGAAACCAGACCGGTGATGAAAATGGCGCTTCAGCCGATCATCGAAAATTACATCGTCCATGGACTGCGGACAGACCGGGACGATAACTTCGTCTCGATTTCCGTATTTCCTTCCGATGGAGGATTAGCGCAAGCTAAGGTAGAGGACAATGGGCGCGGAATTTCCCCGGCCAGGCTGGAAGAAATTAATCAGGGGCTTCAGAAGCCCGATGAATACTCGGAATCTTTCGGCCTGCGGAGCATTCACGAAAGGTTGAAGCTGCTGTACGGGGATGCTTATGGGGTGGAAGTACACAGCGAAGAGGGGAAAGGCACGACTGTAATCGTGAATTTTCCTGAGCTAGAGGAAGGTGACCGGAATGTATAAAGTATTTCTTGTGGATGATGAACCGTTTATCATCGAAGGATTGTACGATATCGTGGATTGGGCCCAGCTCGGTATGGAGATCGTCGGCCAGGCCGAGAATGGGAAAGCCGCTCTTCAGGCATTGCACGAAAAGCCGGTAGACATTCTGATTACCGACATTTCGATGCCGGAAATGACCGGTCTGCAACTGATCCGAGAGGCGCGTAAGTTCAAGCCGGCTTTGAAGGTGATCGTGTTAAGCGGGTATGACGAATTTGCCTATTTGAAAGAAGGCATGGCGTTAGGCATTGAGAATTACTTACTGAAACCGATAAATCTGGAGGAGTTCCGCGGGACCTTGGCGAGCGTCCGCGACAAGCTTGAAGTGTCCCGGAGCAATGAGGCCTTGAACGAATATAGCATCCGTATTTTGCGGGATAATGTCATGCACCGCTGGGTGTACAATCAAATCGGCACGCTGGAATTCAAAGAGAGAGCCGACCTGCTCGGGATCGACATCGACAAGCCGCTGGTGCTGATTTCGCTGCTGCGGTTCAGGCTGAACTCCACAGGCGCCTTTGATCTGGTCGAACGGGAGCTTAGCGGTGATCCAAGCGTGATCCCGTTCCGTAACAATGATAGCGATATTGTGCTGCTGCATCATTTTGAGGATTCAGGGCAGGGTAAACAAGAGGTGCAAGCGAGAATCGACCGCCTTACTTCTATTTTGTCCTCCTTTCAGCCCCAAATCTCCCTTGGCAGTGTAGAGAACAGGGATACGGGCGCTTCGCTCAGCTATGAAAATGCGAAGAAGGCCCAAGAGTATTTCATGATTTTTCCGGAGAAAAACGTCATCAGCTACGACGAACTGAACGCCCGTTCTGCGACCACCGCCGAGGCGTCTTCCTTTGATTGGAACGAAAGCTCGAGACTGCTGCTTGCTCGGGACAAAGAGGGACTTTTCGCATTAATCGACCGGCAGTTCACCTCCCTTGGCGAATCGGGTGCTGCGTCCCCGGCACTGCTTCAGGAAGTAGCCCTGGAGTGGATGATCCGCATTAAGCTGGAATTGCAGGAAATTCGCCATTCCGAAGACGTCGGATTGTTTTCGGGCGGATTTGAACAGATCCAATCGGCAACCACGGTGGAAGAGCTTGCAGCCATTGTGAAACAAACCGCAGCGGCGGTCATGGAGGCCATGACCCGGGATGTGAAGAGTCCGGTCGTACAGCAGGTGCTGAACACGATTCAGAATTCCTACAACCAGGATCTCTCGCTGAAGACGCTGGCGAACACGTACAAGATCCATCCGGTTTATTTGGGTCAGCTGTTTCATAAAGAAGTAGGCGAATCGTTCACCGAGTATATCAACCGTTACCGGATCGACAAAGCCAAGGAAATGCTGAAGACGACACATCAGAAAGTTCATGAAATCGCCCGTAATGTCGGGTACTGGGAAACTGGATATTTTTACAAACAATTCAAAAGGTATGTCGGGGTATCCCCCACGGAATTTAAAGGGTTAGGCTAGCATTTTTCTGCTGGCCGACTCTTTTCTTTATTTTGAACCATGATTTATTTATTTTCACTTCTATTTGAAAATGCTTTCATGATTTACAGTAAATATAGATTCATTGCTTCTACATCAAAGGGAGGTTATACCTGAATGAACAAAAAAAGAAAAAGCTTCTCCTTGTTACTGATTTCATTGGTTGCGCTTTCACTGATTGTTAGCGCTTGCGGCGGTAACAAAGCCGACAATTCGGCGGCGAAGGGTAATTCGGGAAAGTCCGAAAAACCAGTTGAACTGATCTGGTACACGATCGGCGCTCCGCAAAAAGACCTTAAACGCGTAGTGGATGAAGTCAACAAGTACACCTTGGAAAAAATTAATGCCACCATCGACATGAAAATGATCGACTTCGGCGATTACACGCAAAAGATGCAAGTCATGGCTGCTTCCGGCGAGCCGATGGACATCATGTTCACAAGCTCCTGGGCTTTCGATTACGTTCAAAATGCGCGGAAGGGCGCTTTTATGGAATTGGATGACCTGTTGAGCAAATACGGAAAAGGGATCACGGATACATTGGACCCAGCCTTCCTGGAAGGCTCCAAGGTTGACGGACATAACTACGCGATTCCTGCCAACAAAGAACTCCCGGCTCAAGAAGTATGGCGTTTCAACAAAGAATTGCTCGACAAATACAATCTGGATATAAGCAAGGCGACAACGATGGAAAGCCTGGAGCCGATGCTCAAGACAATCAAGGAAAACGAACCGGGCATTACTCCATACGCGATGTTAAAGGATTTCATGCCGGTTATGCCATTTGACTATGTCATCGAGAAAATGCCGATGGCCGTGTATATGGATACGAAGGATTACAAGGTAGTCAATATCCTTGAAACTCCAGAAGCGAAATCGACGCTGGAAACCGTCCGCAAGTTCTACCAGGCGGGTTATGTTTCTCCGGAAGTAGCAACTACGACATCTGTAGACGATCTGTATAAATCCGGCAAATGGTTCATGGACCGCGCTGCAACGCAGCCGTTGGCCGATAACCTCTGGTCCGCAAGCTACGGTTATCCGGTAGTTTCGACACCAGCCAGCCAACCGTACATTTATAACTGGTCCGTAATGGGCTCCATGCAAGCTATTTCCGCGAACTCCGAGCATCCGGAGAAAGCTATGGAATTCCTGAACCTGTTGAACACGGATTCTTATCTGCGCAACCTGATCGACTCGGGTATTGAAGGCGTTCATTACGAAAAAGTGAATGACAACACGGTCAAAAACCTGGCTGATGCCAAAAATTACGACATGCCTACATTCTCGCTCGGCAACGTTATGATCACTTACCTGAATGAAGGAGACCCAGAAAATAAATGGGACGAATTCAAGAAATTTAACGCATCGGGCATTAACGCTCCACTGCTTGGCTTCAACTTCGATACTTCCGCGGTAACGAATGAAATCGCGGCTGTGCAAAACGTGAAGGAAGAGTTCTGGTCTTCCCTGATGACCGGTACGGTAGATCCGAACGAATATCTGGCAAAAGCAAACGAGAAATTCAAAGCAGCCGGACTCGACAAGATCATTGCCGAAGCGCAAAAACAAATCGATGAGTGGAGAGCCGCTAACAACAAGTAATCAAGCTTCATGAGGCTTAGGAAGATCGGGCGGGTGAAGATCCTAACGCCCGATCTTTTTTACACTCGTCAGGTTTTCATTTTAGCGATCAGGAGGGATTTGCATGAAAATGGTAGGCGGATTTTTTCGCGATATCATCAAAAATAAAGTGTTGCTGCTCATGGTTCTGCCGGGTGCATTGTGGTTCCTCTTCTTCTCCTATATGCCGATGTTCGGTACGATTATAGCCTTTAAGCAATACCGCTTCAGCCGGGACGGCTTCTGGGCGAGCATCGTCAACAGCAAATGGGTGGGCTTGGACAACTTTAAGTTTTTATTTAGTACGAACGATGCCTATATCATCACGAGAAACACCTTACTCTACAATGTCGCGTTCATTATTATCGGTTTGATTCTATCCGTACTAATGGCCGTGGTGCTCAGTGAGATCGCCAACAAAAGACTGGCCAAAGTATATCAGACCGGCATGTTCCTTCCCTATTTTCTGTCTTGGGTTATCGTCGGTTATTTCGCATTCAGTTTCCTCAGCTCCGAGCGCGGGCTGCTCAACCAAGTATTCAAGAGCTTAGGCTGGGAGTCGATGCAGTGGTATAACGATCCTAAAGTCTGGCCTTATATTCTTATTCTCGTGTATTTGTGGAAAGCGGTTGGTTATAACAGCGTAGTCTATCTGGCTGCAATTATGGGGATCGACAAGTCGCTTTACGAAGCGGCCATGATCGATGGCGCAAGCAAGTTCCAGCAAATCCGCAACATTACGATTCCGCTGTTGACCCCGATCATCACCATCATGACGCTGTTGGCCGTCGGCAAGATCTTCTATGCGGACTTTGGGTTGTTCTATCAGGTTCCGCGGGATTCCGGCACCCTGTATTCGGTCACGAACGTTATCGATACGTATGTATATCGCGGACTCAAAACGACCGGCGAGATCGGCATGAGTACGGCGGCAGGTCTGTATCAATCCGTCGTAGGCTTTGTTCTGGTCATGACCTCGAATTATATCGTACGCAAATTTGACAAGGACAGCGCCTTGTTCTAATCCACCGGAAGGAGTGAGTAACATGTCTGCGAGAACCTATAAAGTACGTGATTTTCATCGGCTTTCAACGCCTTGGAATGTGATATTCAATCTCTTTGCCGGTATTTTCGCTTTTCTGTGCGTATTTCCGTTTCTGTTCGTCGTCATTATTTCTTTTACGGACGAAAACGTGCTGGCGAGAGACGGCTACAAACTGATCCCTGCCGGGTGGAGCCTGGAAGCCTACCGCTACGTGTTCCAAACCGGGGATACTTTGCTTCGGTCCTACGGGGTTACGATATTCGTGACCGTGGTAGGTACGATTGTCAGTTTGTTGTTCATCTCCTTTTATGCCTATGCCATTTCGCGTAAAAGCTTTAAATACCGCAATTTTTTCGCCTTCTTTGCCTTCTTTACGATGCTGTTCAATGGCGGTCTGGTACCGACCTATATTATCGTGACGCAAATGCTGTCGCTTAAAGATTCGGTCTGGGCTCTGATTTTGCCGCTGGCGGTCAACGCCTTCTATATCATGATTCTGCGTACGTTTTACAGTACAAGCGTTCCCGACGCGATTATCGAATCCGGGAAAATCGACGGAGCGGGAGAATTCCGGATTTTTCTCAAACTCGTATTGCCGCTATCCCTTCCAGGTTTGGCAACCATCGGGTTGTTCAGCACCTTGGGGTATTGGAACGACTGGTTTAACGCGTTGTTGTACATCGACAATCCGAATCTGGTTCCGCTTCAATCGATGCTGATGCGTATCGAAACCAGCATGCAGTTCATTTTGCAAAATTCGCAAAACAGCTCTTTGAGTCTTGAGGCGCTGCGTTCATTGCCGCAGGATACGTCGCGGATGGCTATGGTAGTACTGGCGACGGGGCCGATCATTTTTGCATATCCGTTTTTCCAACGTTATTTCATTCAAGGTCTTACGGTAGGGGCAGTTAAAGAATAGGATCATTTGGAGGAGAGAGTGGAAACCATGATCTATAAAGACAAGACTAAACCGATACAGGAACGGGTGGAGCATTTGCTCAGCCTGATGACTTTGGAAGAAAAGGTCGGCCAGCTGATCCAGCCGTTCGGCTGGCAGACTTATGAGCATATAGACGGAAAAATAGAGCTGACGGAAAGCTTTAAGAAACAAGTGGCTGACGGAGGTGTCGGGTCGTTATATGGCGTGCTTCGAGCCGATCCCTGGACAGGAGTGACACTGGAGAGCGGATTATCTCCCCGCCAGGGCGCCGAGGCGGTCAACGAGATCCAACGGTATGCGATTGAGCATTCCCGGCTCGGCATTCCGATTCTGATCGGGGAAGAGTGTTCTCATGGGCATATGGCCATCGGCGCCACCGTATTCCCCGTGCCGTTGTCGCTCGGCAGTACCTGGAACGTGGATTTGTACCGGGAAATGTGCCGGGCCGTGGCCTTGGAAACCCGCAGTCAGGGCGGGGCGGTGACCTACTCTCCCGTGCTTGACGTCGTCCGCGATCCCCGCTGGGGCCGGACGGAGGAATGCTTCGGTGAGGATGCATATCTGATCGGCGAAATGGCGGTGGCCTCGGTGGAAGGGCTGCAGGGAAGCAGTCTGGACGGCGAAGACAGCGTTGCCGCCACCTTGAAGCATTTCGTAGGCTATGGCAGCTCCGAAGGCGGCCGCAACGCCGGTCCGGTCCATATGGGACGGCGCGAGCTGCTGGAGGTTGACCTGCTTCCGTTCCGCAAAGCCGTGGAAGCGGGAGCGGCTTCGATCATGCCGGCTTACAACGAGATTGACGGTGTGCCGTGCACGACCAACACGGAATTGTTGGACGGCGTCCTTCGCGGCGAGTGGGGCTTTGACGGCATGGTTATTACGGATTGCGGCGCCATCGACATGCTGGCATCCGGCCATGACGTGGCCGAGGACGGACGGGATGCCGCCGTTCAGGCGATTGAGGCAGGCATCGATATGGAGATGTCCGGCGAGATGTTCGGCAAGCATCTGCTTGATGCGGTCCGGTCCGGCCGGTTGGCTGAGGCTGTGGTGGACCAGGCCGCCCGACGCGTACTGACACTGAAGTTCAAGCTGGGACTGTTCGAACAGCCATATGCCGATCCGGTGAAAGCCGAGCAAGTGATCGGCAGCGCGGAACACGCCCAACTGGCCCGGAAAATCGCCGGGGAAGGCATCGTGCTGCTAAAGAATGAAGACGGCGTGCTGCCATTGTCGAAGTCGGCTGGGACCATCGCCGTTATCGGCCCGAACGCTGACGTTGGATATAACCAGCTTGGCGATTATACTTCGCCACAGCCGCGGTCGAAAGTCACCACCGTGCTCGGCGGTATCCGCAGCAAGCTGGGCGCGGAATCGGAGCGGGTGCTGTATGCCCCGGGATGCCGTATCAAAGGCGATTCCAAAGAAGGCTTTGAACTTGCTTTATCCTGTGCGGAGCAGGCCGATACGGTCGTAATGGTCGTCGGCGGTTCCAGCGCCCGGGACTTTGGCGAAGGAAGCATCGACTTGAAGACGGGGGCTTCCAAAGTGACCGGAAATGCGGAGAGCGACATGGATTGCGGCGAAGGCATCGACCGCTTGTCCCTGAAGTTGTCGGGAGTCCAATTGGAACTGATTCAGGAAGTCCATAAATTGGGCAAACCGCTGATCGTGGTGTATATCAATGGACGGCCGATCACTGAACCTTGGATCGACGAGCACGCGGACGCCATTGTGGAGGCCTGGTATCCGGGCCAAGAAGGCGGACATGCGATCGCCGACGTGTTGTTCGGTGACATTAATCCGTCCGGCCGCCTGACGATTTCGATCCCGAAGGATGTCGGCCAGCTTCCGGTTTACTATAACGGCAAGCGTTCGCGCGGCAAGAGATATCTGGAAACCGATTCGCAGTCGCGTTATCCGTTCGGATATGGCCTTAGTTATACGCAATTTAAATATGAGAATCTAAGCGTCGGACCGGAGTCGATCCTTGCGAACGGATCGGCAAAGGTAACGGTAGAAGTGACAAATACCGGCGACCGGTCCGGTGCAGAAGTTGTTCAAATGTACGTAACTGACGTAGCCAGCGTCGTGACGAGACCGGCCAAGGAATTGAAGGGCTTCCGCAAGGTAGTGCTCGCGCCGGGTGAATCCCGGCGGGTGGAGTTCACCGTCGGAGCGGAAGAGCTGCAATACATCGGCCGGGATTACAAGCCGGTCGTGGAACCCGGGGAATTCGTAATTCACGTCGGAAGCCATGTGAATGAGACGCTGAGCGCCATGCTTATCGTGCGGGAGGGTTAAAGCTATGGAACGGATTAAACGGTTTATCCGGGAACTGGCCGATGTGCAGTGGCTGGAGCAATCCGAACTGAGGGAGTGGGAAATCACGACCTCCGAATATCGGCTTCCCGGGCAGTATACCGAGGAAAGGAAATATCCGGAGGGACAGCATTTTGAGCGGTTCCCTGGCACGCAAGGGACAACTTATTTCTTCCGGATGACGCTTGAGGTTCCGGAATCGTGGCAAGGCGGCCATACCGGGCTCGTATTTGCTTCCGGTGGCGAAGGATTGCTGCGCATCAACGGGAAATCGTACCAGGGCCTGGACCGGAATCATACATTCGTAACCTTGCCTGCCGGGTCGGGAGATCATCCGCTGGAGCTGGAGATCGAACTGTTCGATCCGATTCCCGAACCGGTGGATCCTCTGAACCGTCAAGCGGTGATTCAGCCGCCGATTACATCGATCGACAGCAGGCTGGTCCTGGTCAATCGCCCGGTGCAAAGCTTAATGTACACGGCAACCGTAATCCGCGACTCGGCCGTGCTGCTGCCGGAACAGGATTTCCGGCGCACTCGCCTGATCGAGGCGCTGCATGCCGCGATGGACGAATTCGTTCCCTTGGATCTTGCGGCGATTGCTGAAGGCCAGGCTATCACGGAACTGGAGCAGCGGCTCCGGGAACGGGTGAAGAGCATAGGAGGATCTGCCGAAGGCTTGATCCATATGGTCGGCCAATCCCATATCGATATCGCTTGGCTGTGGCCGGCGAGGGAAACGGTGCGCAAGGCGAGCCGGACATTCTCGACCGTCGACGCCCTGATGACCGAGTATCCGGAGTATCGCTATACGCAGAGCCAGCCGCAGTTGTTCGCCTATTTGAAGGAGAACGACCCCGAGCTGTACGAACGGGTGAAGCAGCGCATCAAAGAAGGCCGCTGGGAACTCGTCGGCGGCATGTGGGTTGAACCGGATTTGAATTTGCCTAGCGGGGAATCGCTGATGCGGCAAATGCTGTACGGACAGACTTTTTATCAAGAGGAGTTCGGCATGACGTCGGAGATTGAATGGCTGCCCGATACGTTCGGCTACTGCGCTTCACTGCCTCAGATTTTACGTCATGGCGGCGTGCGTTACTTCATGACGACCAAGCTGGGCTGGAACGACACGAACGTGTTCCCGTACGATCTGTTTCACTGGGTCGGGATTGACGGAACGCCGATGCTGTCCTATTTGAATCATGGAGTCAACGAAAATACGCTCCCTAAAGATATTCACGATCATTGGCAATCTTACCGGGAGAAAGCAGCGCACCCGGAACAGATGCTGCTGTACGGCCACGGCGACGGAGGCGGAGGCGTAACCCGCGAGATGCTGGAATATAATGACCGGGCCGAGCTTATGGTCGGACAGCCTGCCAGCGAGTATAGCACCGCGGCCGAGTTTTTTGCCGGAATTGATGCGGCGCAGCCGGAGCTTCCGGCCTGGCACGGTGATCTGTATCTGGAGCTGCACCGCGGCACCTACACGACGCATGGCCGCAACAAGCGAAACAACCGCAAAGCGGAAATATTGTATCGCGAGGCTGAGGTGTGGAATACGCTGGCGGCTCCGATTATGCGGGAAGAGCGTGCTGACGCAATCCGGAATGACTTGAATGAAGGCTGGAAGCTGATTTTACTGAATCAGTTCCATGACATTATTCCGGGGTCGGCGATCACCGAAACCTATGAGACATCGGAAAAGGAATATAGAGAAATTTTCGGCAAAGGTAACGCCGGGTTGTCGCAGGGGCTGGAGTCTCTGGCCGGAGAGGTGGCGACGGCAGGTGAGGGTAAGCCTTATATCGTCTTTAACAGCCTGGGCTGGTCCCGGGATGCGGCGATTTCCATCCGCGACCACGGGCTTGACGGCACCCTTAGTGCATATGACGAGAACGGCGGACAACTGATCCTGGATGGCGCTTCTGGAATCCAAGGCGAAGATAACGCGGTCCGGGTTTACGTACCCGGAATTCCGGCCTTCGGCTACAAGACGATTTGGCTGCGGAGCAAAGCTAAACAGGAACTGATGCCGGGATCGTCTGCCCTGGAGAAAACATTCCCAAGCGAGTGGGAAACGGAGTATTACCGATTAAAATTCAATGAGCGCGGCGAAATCGTCAGCCTTTGGGATAAAGAAGCCGGCCGGGAAATTGTCCAATCGGGCGAAGCCGCGAACCGGTTCCATTTCTTCCATGACCGGCCGACGCTGTGGGATGCCTGGGATATCGACAGCCGCTACGAGCAACAGCCGGCCGGTCAGGCGAAACTGCTGGAAAGCAGCGTGGTAGCGGCCGGAGCCGTGCAGGATGTGCTTCGGTTCCGCTGGAGCATCGGGCAATCGGAGATCACGCAGGATTTGATCCTGTATTATCACGACCGGCGGATTGATTTTAAGACCAAGGTAAGCTGGAACGAAGCTCACAAGCTGCTCAAGGTTGGCTTTCCGATCGATGTAATCACGGATAAAGCGACCTACGAAATTCCGTTCGGCGCTTTGGAACGGGTTACGCACCGGAATACGAGCTGGGAGCAGGCGCAATACGAAGTCTGCGGACATCGCTTCGTCGATGTATCCGAACGCGGTTATGGCGTCAGCCTGCTGAATGACTGCAAGTATGGCTACGACGTGCAAGGCAGCACGATTCGCCTGTCCTTGCTGCGCGCGCCGAAATGGCCGGACGTCACCGCCGATTTGGGCGATCATGAATTTACGTATTCGCTGTATCCGCATAACGGGGATTGGCAATCGGCGCATACGGTACGCGCTGCGGCGGAACTGAATCTGGATCCGGCGGTCATTGCCGCCGAGACCCGTGCAGGATCGTTGCCTCCGGTGCACTCGCTGATCGGCTTTGCGGGCGAGCATGTCGTACTCGATACGGTCAAACCGGCCGAAGACGGCAGCGGCGTGATTCTCCGCTTCTATGAATCGTCCGGCGGGCGCGAACGCGTGGAGTTGAACTGGAATCAGCCTCACGGCGGGGTATTCCTGTCCGACGCATTGGAGCGGGAGGTTGAGCCGCTGAGCGCCGCGGCGGGGCCGATCAAGCTGGAGTTTGCCCCGTATGAGATCAAAACACTGAAGATAAATAAGGAGTCGATAGCCCATGGAACAATTTAGACTACCGAAAATACCGATGCCGAAGCTGGAGCTTCCGCAAGCCGTTCAAGACGTGATTGCCGACGCCGAAGTGAAGCTCGCCCATCGTCCCAAGCTGCTGCAATTATTCAAGAACTGTTTTCCGAATACGCTGGAAACGACAACCAAGCTGATGGAGGACGGAACGACTTTTGTCATTACCGGCGATATTCCGGCTTCCTGGTTGCGAGACTCGGTAGAGCAGGTGATTCACTACGTGCCGCTGGCCAAGGAAGATGCCGATTTGCAGCGGATTATCGGTGGCCTCATCAAGCGCCATATCCAGTACATTCATATCGATCCTTACGCCAATGCGTTTAACGAAACGGCGAATGACTGGCACTGGAATACGACGGATGTGACGGAAATGTCCCCATGGGTATGGGAGCGCAAGTTCGAAATCGACTCGCTGTGCTTCGTCGTCCGGTTGGCCTATAAGTACTGGAAGGAAACCGAGCGGACCGACATTTTTGATGCCGGCTTCAAAGCGGCGATGCGGCGGATCTACGACGTGTTCAAAACCGAGCAGCATCATTTTGAACAATCGCCGTACCGTTTCTCCCGGAACAACGGAATTCCTGAAGATTCACTGCGCAACGGCGGTCTCGGCATGCCGGTTAATTACACGGGAATGATCTGGTCGGGCTTCCGCTCCAGCGACGACGCTTGCGATTTCCACTACAACATTCCGGGCAATATGTTCGCTGTGGTGGCACTGCGCCAAATGCAGGAATTTGCAGAGTGGGTGTTCCGCGATATGGATTTCCTGGCTGAATTGAAGGAATTGGAGTTCGAGGTCGATCACGGGATCAAGCTGTACGGTATCTACCGCCATCCTGAATTCGGGCCGATTTACGCCTACGAAACCGACGGCTTCGGCAACTACTGCCTGATGGACGACGCGGGTACGCCGGGTCTGATGTCCATTCCGTATCTCGGCTATGTGACAGCGGACGATGAAATATATCAAAATACGCGGCGTTTTGCGCTCAGCAAGGAGAATCCGTTCTACTTCGAGGGAAAAGCCGCCAAGGGTATCGGCAGCCCGCATACGCCGAAGGATTACATCTGGCATATGGCCTTGTCGATGCAGGGCATCACGGCGCAGACCAAGGAAGAGAAGCTGGAGATGATCGCGATGCTGGAGGCGACGGACGCGGATACCGGCTACATGCATGAGGGCTTCCATGCCGACGATCCGCACACTTTTACACGCAAGTGGTTCGCCTGGTCGAACAGCCTGTTCTCGCAGCTCGTGTACCGGGCCATGCAGGAAGGCATTTTGTAAGCAAGCAGGTTTGCTATAGGCTTTTACCGGCCATCACCTGACCAGAACCCGAATTTGAGCTTGATAAATAACCTTTCTATAAAAAGGAGACCTGATCATGAGCAAAATTATTGGCGAATCTCTGAAAAATATTCCTTGGCAGGAGAAGCCGGAAGGCTTGAATGCGCCGGTTTGGCGTTATTCCGCAAACCCGATCATCGAACGTCACGCGATCCCGAATTCCAATAGCGTATTCAACTCCGCAGTCGTGCCTTTTGAAGGCGGGTTTGCCGGCGTATTCCGCTGCGACTCGAGATCGGTGAGCATGGATATTTTCGCCGGATTCAGTGACGACGGTGTGAATTGGAACATCAATCACGATCCGATTCAATTCGAAGGCGACGAAGAAATTATTAAACGGGAATACCGCTATGATCCGCGGGTATGCAAGATTGGAGACCGCTACTACATCACTTGGTGCAACGGCTATCACGGTCCGACGATCGGCATTGCGTATACGACCGATTTCAAAACGTTCCATCAGCTGGAAAATGCTTTTTTGCCGTATAACCGCAACGGAGTACTGTTCCCGCGCAAAATCGGAGATTACTATGCTATGGTCAGCCGTCCGAGCGATACGGGCCACACGCCGTTCGGAGATATTTTCTACAGCGTAAGCCCGGACCTCACGTTCTGGGGGAAACACCGCTATGTGATGGGTACGATCGGCGGAGACGAGTCTGCATGGCAATCCAAAAAAATTGGTCCCGGACCGGTTCCGATCGAAACCGACAAAGGCTGGCTGCTGATTTACCACGGCGTTATCAATACCTGCAACGGATTCGTTTACCGCATGGGCTGCGCGCTTCTGGACATCAATGAGCCTTGGAAAGTGCTTGCCCGTTCCCGCAACTACATTCTCGGCCCGGAAACGCTGTACGAGTGCGTAGGAGACGTGCCGAACGTAACCTTCCCGTGCGCCGCATTGACCGATGCCGACACCGGCCGCATTGCGATCTATTACGGCTGCGCCGATACAGTGACGGGACTCGCTTTCACGACCGTGGATGAATTGCTGGCTTACATGGAAAAGTATCCTTTGGAAGCATAAGCATTTGCATAAGCACAAGCACAAACATTAGCGTAGGACGAAACAAGTAATAAACTAGAACGGAAAAGCCAGCGTTTACGGAAGTAAATAGTAGATTGACGACGGGCCTTTTCGAAACAGGAGAGCCGCTATCCTGCTTCGCTTGAAGCGAGGGTGGCGGTTCTTTATTCCTCGGGCCGCTTCCGGTCCAGGTGGATAGGGCGTGACTGACCCGATTGCGAGTCATCTTTAATTTTTCTATCTATATCTTTAGTTTCGCTCCTATATGAAACCGGGCCGATACGATAAATTAGTGAGGAATGACCTGACTTATAAATATAATTTACGATTCAAATAGAGAAGAAAGCGGGGAATCAACGCATGGACAAGAAAAGAACGGCGCATATCATTTCCCACACGCACTGGGACAGAGAATGGTACCTGCCTTACGAGAAGCACCATGTCCGGCTCGTGGCGCTAGTAGACGCGCTTCTGGACAAACTGGACCAGGGCGGAGAGTTCAAGAGCTTCTATCTGGACGGGCAGACGATCATCTTGGAGGACTATCTCCAAGTCCGTCCCGAGAATAAGGAACGGCTGGAAGCCCATATCCGGGAAGGCCGTATTTTGATCGGACCGTGGTATATTTTGCAGGATGCTTTCCTGACGAGCGGCGAAGCGAATGTGCGCAACATGCAGATCGGTCATCAGGACGCCAAACGTTACGGGGAGCCGGCCAAGATCGGATATTTCCCCGATACGTTCGGACTTGTCGGGCAAACGCCGCAGTTAATGCAGCTGTCCGGGATCAAGAACGCCTTTTTCGGGCGCGGCGTAAAGCCGACAGGCTTCAACAATACGGTATCCGACGGCGGGTATGAGTCTTCTTTCTCGGAGCTCATTTGGGAAGGCCCCGATGGCTCGAAGGTGCTCGGCATTCTATTCGCTAACTGGTACTCAAACGGCAACGAGGTACCGACTGATGACGAGGAAGCCAAGGCGTTCTGGGACCGTAAGCTGGCGGATGCGGAGAAATACGCTTCTACCGGGGAATTGCTGTTCATGAACGGTTGCGACCATCAGCCGATCCAGCTCGATCTGCCGGAGGCGATCGAAACGGCATCCCGGTTGTACCCGGACACGGAGTTTGTCCACTCCAGCCTGCCGCAGTATTTGCAGTCGCTGGAAGGGGCGCTGGACCGGGATTTGTCTTCCGTGAAGGGCGAACTGCGCAGTCAGCGCACGGACGGCTGGGGGACGCTCGTCAATACGGCGTCGGCCCGGGTGTATCTGAAGCAAATGAACCAGGAAGGTCAGGCCTTGCTTGAAAAAGTAGCCGAACCGCTGGCCTCTTTTGCGCATCTGCTGGGCAAGGAATACCCGCATCACCTGTTTACTTATGCCTGGAAAACGCTGATGCAGAACCATCCGCACGACAGCATCTGCGGCTGCAGCGTGGATGAAGTGCATCGCGAAATGGTCACTCGCTTCGCCAAAAGCCGCCACGTTGCCGAGTCCGTCATCGACGACAGCAAGCAGGTAATCGCCGAGTCGATCGATACTTCGGGTTTCACCGCATATGGCGAAGATCCGCTTCCTTTGGTCGCGATGAATACGACCGGCTGGGCTCGTACCGGCGTGATATCGGTGGAGTTGGATGCGGCCCGCTTGTATTTGCGGGAAGGCTTTGCCCTGGAGGAAACCGCCCGCCGGATGAAGGAGGCCGATTTGTCCGGCCGCGTCCTGGTTGATGAAGCCGGAAATAAGGTCGCTTGCACCGTGGAAGACTTGGGACTCCTGTTCGGATACGATTTGCCGGACGACAAGTTCCGCCAGCCTTACATGTGCCGCCGGGTCCGGATCACGTTCCAGGCGGAAGACGTTCCGGCACTCGGACTCCGTACTTACGCATGGGTCCGCCGGGAGGAGGCAGCGTCCGGTTCCATTCCTCAGAACGCGGGGTCACTGCTGACCGGCCACCACGTTATGGAGAATACCGCGATTAAGATTGAGATTGCGGAGGACGGCTCCTTTGCGCTGATCGATAAAAAATCGGGCCGCACCTACCGGGACCTCGGCGTTTACGAGGATACCGGGGATATCGGCAACGAATATATGTACCGTCAACCGGAAGGCGAGCAAGCGCTGACCACGAAGGGGTTAGCCGCGCAAATCCGCGTGCTGGAGGATACGCCGTACCGCGCGTCCATCGAGATCCGCCACCATTGGGAAATTCCCGCTTCCGCGGACGATACGCTGGATGCGGAGCAACGGGCGCTCGTTTATTATCCGGAGCGCAAGGCACAGCGCAGCAAGCGCCTCGTTCCATTGGAGATCACTACCGTTCTCTCATTGGAGAAAGGCGGCAAAGGGCTGCATATCGAAAGCAGCCTTGATAACCGGGCGAAGGACCATCGGATTCGCGTTCTGTTCCCGACCGATCTCATGGCGGCCAAGCATAAGGTCGATTCCATGTTCGAAATCGCCGTGAGAGACAACGAACCGGCACCAGAATGGGTAAACCCAAGCAATACCCAGCATCAGCAAGCCTTTGTGGAGATTAGCGACGGCCAGACCGGTCTTGCTGTAGCCAACCTGGGCTTGAATGAATACGAAGTGCTGCGGGACGGCCGCAATACGATCGCCGTAACCCTGCTCCGTTCCGTCGGCGAGTTGGGTGACTGGGGCTTGTTCCCGACGCCGGAGGCGCAATGTCTCGGTGAGCATACCTTCCGCCTGGAACTGATTCCTTATGGCCATGAAGGCAGCGGAGCGTTCAATGCATATACCGAGGCCTACCAGTTCCAGATTCCATGGACGGTTTGCCAGACAGGCGTGCATACCGGACCAATCGCTCCGCTCTACACGCCGTTGCGTTGGGAGGGGGAGGAGCTTGCCTTCTCGTCGCTCAAAATGAACGAGGAGACGGGAGATCTGTTGCTTCGCTGGTACAATATGAGCAATAGCGATGCTGAACTGACCTTCAGTCCTGATATGAAGTCGGAGTATTTATATAAGACGACTATATTGGAGGAGCCTGCGCAGCCTTTGTCCGGCAACACGGCCGGAGGGCTTTCACTGCTGGTAGGACCTTGCGAAATCGTAACGATCGGGATTCACAGATAAATTGGTTATTAACAGAAATGGCACAAAAAAAGGTACAGCTCCTCAGTTTATGAGGGGACTGTACCTTTTTAGTTAGAACAGTTCCAGCAATTGACGCGCCCGATGTTCGTACGTATGGGCTTTCAATACGTGCTTGTGCCCGGCTGCCGCGATTTTGGCGGCTTCATCCAAATGCTCCAGATAATATTGCGCCTTTTCCAGTAAATCTTCTGTCGAGTTGAAAATAATATAATGCTTCCCGTCCTGGAACAAGCGGGACTGCTCGGGAGTATCGTCCGTGAGGACCAGAGCGCCGCAACCCATACCCTCGAAGATCCGCATGTTAAAAGTCTTGATATGATCGGCTGTCTGGTTGAACACGATTTTGGAGTTTCCATACAATTCGCTTAGCTTTTCCAAATAAGGACGCTTGCGAAACGAACAGTTTCTTTGACTGAGGGACGTTTCCATAGACCGGAGATTGGCATCACGTTCAGCATAGATGGAGGTGTGCGAGCCCGCAAACGCAATATCGACGGTCCGATCAGGTAAAGGAATATCGGAGCGGAAAATATGAGGATCTGCCCCGAACGGAAAAAATTTAACGGATGTCGAGAACAGGGGCGCCAGATGTAGAGAATGGGACATCAACAGGAGATCAGGGCGGTATGCAGCGACCAATTCCAGATTAGTGTCCAGGCGGTTTTCCCCATGGTGAATCCAATGGATGACGGGAATTTTGACGAGATTGCGATTCGCTACGACAACGGGTGGTCGGGCAGGACTCTCCACAAAGAGTATAGCTTTGTATTTGCCAAGATCTATTTTTGCAAAATCCACTTCCTTTTCAACCGTGTCTACGGGAGTGCCTATATTCCTTAAAGCCCGTTCCAAATAACTTCCGGGCGTATAGGGCGTCTTTCCGTAACACATCAAAAGGGGCGTTTGTTTAGCAGCTTTCAAAGTTCCTCATCTCCCCCTTAGTTTCAAAATTTGCGTATATAGCAAATTATGTAATAGAGGGAGAGGAGGTTTGAGCAAGGAGCGGAGTCAGGCTATACTTCGTCCCAAATTCGTTTCACATTATCAAAGGCGATTTTCGTGCCGGTCAGACAGTCTTCCATGCCTTCATATTCGATCGAGAAATATCCGTCAAAGCCGGAACTCTTGATAGCCCGAAGAATTTCCCACAGATCGATATCGCCATGACCGGCGATCGCTCCGCGCAAGAAGTTGCCTCCGGTGCTCTTGAACCAGCCCTCCCCGGGATTGCGGTAGGACGGACGGATGTAGAAGTCTTTGATATGCACGATCGAGGCGTATTTCAAATTGCTCTTTACGGCAGTAACCGGATTCTCGTCCACGCACACGAAGTTACCGACATCCAGCGTTGTTTTGAAATTCGGACGATCTACGGCATGAAGGAGCGCCTGAACGCGATCGCTGGCTTGGACATAGTAGCCGTGATTCTCCACACTTGTCGTAATTCCGTATTGCGCTGCGTGATCGGCAATCCGACGGCAGGCTGCCGCGATTTTGTCCAGGTCCTCGTTAAACCGCTGGATGGAGATATCTTGGCGGGATGCGACGTCATGCCGCATCAGTTTCGCGCCCAAACGGTGGACCCGATCCACCTCGCTGATCACTCTGGCAATTTCCGCCTCATAGGCTTCATCCGTATCCGTGATAAAGTTGGCTCCGATCGCGTAATTCGAAATTTCGATGCCGGCTGCTTTGGTTTTATTTATAATTTGTTCCTCAAGCCCCGGGTCGTTGTCAAAGTCGAATCCGAGCTTCGGCACGATTTCAATATGGCTGGCCCCGATATCTGCGGTCCAATCGATCACCTCACTGATATTCATGCGGCCTTGATGCATAGCCTGGAACAAGCTGTAAGAACTAATTCCTAACTTCATGATTGGTCATCTCCCTAATTTAACCTCGATAAGATTGGATGAAGGACACCGCTTTGGCAATATCCTCCGCAGGGTTGGTGCCTACTTCACGCTCGATCGTCAGGTAGCCGGTATAACCGATTTCCTGGAGCGCCGCAAAATAAGCCGGGAAGTCGACTTTGCCCTCACCGAGCGGAACCTCTTCAAAGGCTGCGCCAGAGGCGGCCATTTCGGCGATTTTCTGGTGATCCATCGCGCTGTAGCCAAGAAAACCGTATACGTCCTTCGGATCGACCGGACGCAGACGCTTGCCGTCTTTGACATGCGTGTGGACGATGTAGTCCCGCAGCGTTTTGACGCCTTGTACCGGATCATCACCCGTCACCATGACCATATTGGCCGGATCGAAATTGACGGAAACGCCGTTCGTGCTGAGCGTATCCAGGAACTCCTTCAAATGTGCCGCCGGCTCGGGTCCGGTCTCAATGGCAAAGTAGGCGTTCATGCTCTTGGCGTACACACCGAGCTCCTCACAAGCCTGCTGCATCGCCTCATAAATACGGCCATCCGCATTGTCCGGCACGATGCCGATATGCGTCGTAACGATATTCGTGCCAAGCTCGACGGCCAGATCGAGGATCCGTTTTGATTTCTCAATTTTTGCCGGATTCGCTTCCGCGTCCTGGAATCCATGTCCGGCCAAATCGCCGCAGAGCGCGGAAATTTCCAGGCCCAGGCCTTCAATATAGCTGCGCAATTCCTTGCGTTTGCTTCCGGTCAGTACTTCCGGGTCCATTTCGCCAGATACGGCATAAATTTGCACGCCGTCGGCTCCGACCTCTTTGGCTTTGAGCAATCCCTCTCTAACGCCCAGACCGAAACTGTCAACGATAACTCCGATTTTATTGTTCAGTTTCACCCTTGGTCCGCCTCCTTTAAATTAATTGATTTCAATTTCCCGGCCTTCCGAGGCCGATTGGTAGATAGCATTTAATATTTTGATCATTTCCACGCCGTCTTCCACCGGACAGTTGGTCTCATGCAGACCCAGGCAGCTGTCAACGAAGTGATTAATTTCCGTATTGAAGCTTCCTTGGAAATCAAACCCCGGCGTGCTGATCTGCGGATCGATATTGATGATCGTGTTATGGCGCTCCGTTACAATCGAGAGCACCGGCTCAATTTCCGCGCCGCCCTTGTCGCCGTAGATATTGACCATCGCCGAGTTGTCTTTGGCATGGAGCGAAAAGCTGACGTCAACCATCAGCGAGGCGCCGTTCTCAAACCGGATCAGCGCATTGGCCATATCCTCGACCGTATTGAGAGAGGCATCGTAATCAGCCGCTTTATAGAAATCATAGTTTTCGATATGCGAACGGTTACCGAGCTTGTTGTACGTATTCCCGCTCACGGATTTCACCTTCGGTTTGCCCATGAGGTACCAGCACAGGTCGATGACGTGAACGCCGATATCGATCAACGGGCCGCCGCCCGAGCGCTCCTTGTCCGCGAACCAGCCGCCCGGATTGCCGAGGCGCCGGATCAGGCTGGCTTTGGCAAAGTAAATGTCACCGAGTTCACCGGCATCGATGAATTTCTTCAATACCGCAATGTTGGAGGCGTGACGACGGACATAGCCCACCTGGAGCAGCTTACCGGTTTCGCGCACGGCGCGTTCCACCTCTAGCGCTTCGTCCACGGTTTTGCATAGCGGTTTTTCACAGAGCACGTTCTTGCCCGCTCGAAGAGCCGCGACACTGATTTCGGCATGGCTGTTATTCCATGTGCAAATGCTGACGGCTTGAACATCCGGGTTGGCGAGCAGCTCCCGGTAATCGGTATAGATGTGAGGGATATTGTACTTACGGGCACTTTCCCGGGCCCGATCCTCCTGAAGATCACAAATTGCGACTAACTCAACTTTAGGGTTTAACGCATACGCTTGAAGATGACATTCCGAGATGGAGCCGTTACCGATCAGGCCTACTTTCAATTCGCCCATTGTAATCGCTTACACCCTTTCATTACCCGTGCGGATTTGCTACAATAATACCGGCTTCAACGCACGAATATGTTTTATTTAATCATTCACCAATAATCTAACATAGTTGATATAAGGGGAGAATGTGCAGGAT
Organism: Paenibacillus sp. Marseille-P2973; assembly: GCF_018101095.1. Lineage (NCBI taxonomy): Bacteria > Bacillati > Bacillota > Bacilli > Caryophanales > Paenibacillaceae > Paenibacillus > Paenibacillus sp. Marseille-P2973. The sequence continues at coordinate 140,609 of NZ_JAGQEH010000005.1, read as the reverse complement.
GACAAAGTTTATGGACTATATGATCAGCCCCCATCCTATACGGGTGTTCAATCCGGCCGTCGAGGCGACCCGGCTGAAGATCAAGTCGATCTCCGTCGTGGGAGCAGGCCATTTGCCGGGCAGAACGCTGCAGCGTGCGAGTGCCGTTTTTCAGCAATGGGCGTTTGTAGTGATTACGGGCGGCGCGGGCTATTACCAAGTAAACCGGGGCGAGAGGCAGCGCGTGGAGGCCGGAAGTTGGTTCTGCCTTTTTCCCGGTACGGAATTCAATTATGGGCCTGACGCAGGCGGATACTGGGACGAATATTATTTCACGGTGGAAGGCGAACGGGTCGGAGAATGGTTGAGGGACTGGCTGCTGTCTCCGGATCAGGTGAAAAGAGTCTCGGTCGACGATACGCTGCTGCACAAAATGGAGTTGATGTTCATGCTGATCGACAGCGGCGTCCCCAGCAATTTGGACCGGGCCGCCCTGCAGCTGGAATCGCTGTTGTATGAGCTGGTGTCCTGGGAAGATAAAGCGGAGGCGGGCAATCGGGGCGGATTCGTGCTACAGGTGATTGAAGATATCGGCCGATCGCTATATCTGCCGTTGGATGCGGTTGATATTGCCGCCAGACATCATATTTCCGTATCGACACTCAGGAGAGTGATACATGAGTATTCGGGATATCCCCTGAATGAATTTATTCACCGGCTCAAAGCAGCAGAAGCAAAAAATATATTGCTCAACACGGAAATGAGCGTCAAGGAAATCAGCGAGATGCTTGGCTACAAAGATATGTTTTACTTCTCCCGCGTGTTCAAAAGAATCACCGGCGTATCTCCCAGAGACTACCGCAGCCGGGTTGGCACTTGAGGAGGGGCCTGAACTTATCCAGAACTATTCTTGGCCCTGTTTCTGTGGTTCACTCCCGGTTATATTTCTCCGTCAATTCGGCCAGTCCCCTCTTGATTTCATCCAACAGCTCGGGCGGCTGCTTTACCGTGGCCTCCCGGCCCAGTCCGATAAAGAACCTCGCCAGAAAAGGGATATCTTCGAGCGGAAGGGATCCTTCCAGATAACCGGAACCGTCCTCCCGAACATGCATAGGCACTCGGCGGGACAACTCGGGCTCACACAATTCAACCCCCATTTTGCTCAGTTCCACATAACAATCGGCACCGTGCCGTTTGGAGCGGATCCTGGTTTTCCAATTGCTCAGATTGACATCGCGGTGGTCCAGCGGCTCTGCCTCCGGAAGGAGCGCCGCGGAAAGGATACGGTCGCACCGGAATAGCCGGAAATCCTTGCGCCGGAAGCAGTAAGCCGGGCAATACCAAAGACCGCCGCTGGCATAAATGCCCACCGGCTGAATATCCCGGCAGAGATTTTCTTCTCTGGATTCGTATTCGATACGGATCACGCGCTGCCGCACGGCTCCATCCAGCAGGATGCCTAAATGCGGGAACGCAGATTGTCTTTGCGGGCTTACGAAGTCCACCCGGTTCTTCATCTCGTCGATGCGGTCGCGGATATCGCCGGACATATAATTATAAAATTTGCTGAGGGCCGAGGAACTCTCCGTTTCAAAAGGGAGGAAGGAATAATGACGGAGGGCATGGCTGGCGAAAAAGATGGCGACCGCCTCTTCCTCGGTAAAAGCGATCGGAGGGAGCACCCGCTCGTTCAGCACCTGGTATCCGCCGTGCGGACCAACCTCGGAATAGAGAGGCACGCCCAGTTCGCTCAGTTCCTGCAAATCTCTGAGAATCGTCCGGGAGGATACGCCGAATTCGCCGGCCAGCTCTTTAACCGTGAATTTACGTTTTCGGTTCACGGTCATCATTAACTCCATCAGACGCTTAGATTTTGGCATGTTACAAGTCTCCTGCAGCTTTATTTTTATTGTGACATTCATTGTCATTATTATGACTTGCGATGGGAGCCGAGTCCAGCGGGCGGGAGGAGTACTTTCAGCTTTTTTTCTTATGATATAGTTACGTGTAGAGAGGAAGGAGTGAGGCTCATGCTGCAAGAAATTATGGAACGTGATCTCCTTCTCCGGCTGGAGAAGGCTGAAGATAAAATGGCGCTGCTGTTCTATACCCCCCTATGCGGGACCTGCCTGTTGGCGGAAAGGATGATGGAGATTGCGGAAGAATCGGGCACCAAGATTCCCGGGAAGAAGATCAATATCAATTTTGCCCCGGTTTTACGTGATGAATGGCAAATATCCAGCGTACCGTGCCTGATCGTGACGGAAAACGGGATTCCTGTTCTTAAGGAATATGCGATTGGTTCCGTGGTGGATGTGCACCGTTGGCTGAATTCCTGAAAGATAGGCAAACACACAGTGCGGGAAATTCGCATAAAGTGTAAGGTATTTCATTACCGGGTTCAGGGAAGGGAGTCTTACGAGGCATGTCAGAACGGGAGCTTCACTATTTTGCACGGGGCAATACGGCGGCTGGGCTGCACAGTCTAACGGATTCGATATTTCAAGAGGTACGGACAATTTATGTGATTAAGGGATATCCGGGAGGAACGGCGAAAGTACTGGGACGTCTGGCTTCGGAGTTTGCGCGGCGCGGCTGGGGACTGCAGCTGATTCATCAGCCGCTGGACGGAGATTGTCTGGAGGGGATCGTGATTGAAGATCTGTCCGTCGCCTTGATTGATAGTGGCGCATGGTCGGGCGAATCGGTTCAGGCAGGAAGTGAGGTGAAGTTCGTAGACTTGGAAAAAGCGATTCAGCCGCAAAAGCTGACTGCTTCTACGGAACAAATCCAGAACTTCGAGCGCGAAATTGCCGAGCTTTACGAGGAGGCTTATGCCTCCTTCCTGAAAACTCTTCGGATTCATGATGAATGGGAGAAATTTTATATCGACAATTTGGACCGGGAGACGATGAATCGCCTGGCGCTGGAGTGGTCCGATTCCTATCTGCTGGGGCCGGAAGGCGAGGAGAAGCAGGCGCGGGTGACGCACCGCTTCCTTGGCGCGGCAACCTGGCGCGGCGCGGTAGACTTCGTGCCTAATCTGACCGACCGTCTGACCACCCGTATTTTTGTAAAAGGGCGGCCGGGCTCGGGCAAATCTACGTTGTTCCGCAAGCTCGGCGAATTGGCTGCCGACAAAGGAATCGACACGGAAATTTATCATTGCGGGTTTGATCCGAACAGCCTGGATATGCTGATTTTTCCGGAACTCAGCCTCGGTATATTCGATAGCACGGCCCCGCATGAGCATTTCCCCGTCCGAGACGGGGACAGCATACTCGACGTCTACGAGCTGGCGATTACTCCGGGGACGGACGAGAAATACGCCGATCCTATACGCGGCATCAAGGATCGTTACTCAGCTTCCATGAAACACTCTATTTCGCTCCTGGCCGAAGTCAAGCAGATCGTCCAGCGACTGGAGGAGATCTATCAGGAGGCGGCTGACGAGGGAGTCTTGTCCGGGATCGAAGATACCCTGCTTGCTGAAATCGGGCAAGATCAGAAGATTCCTGCAGTAGAATAGATCCATAAGATATATCTATCACGGAAAAGCCCGCTATAAACCTGGCGGGCTTTTTGATATGATAAATTAGATACAGATGGAAATACATACCTTTATCAAAGGCGGTGTCTTCATAGAATGAATATGCAGAATGCAATGGATATAGCCGGGCGAATTTCCCGCAATATCGGGGAGGTCGTCGTAGGAAAGACTGAGGTCATCGAATTGTTGCTGGCCTCGCTGTTCGGAAATGGACATGTCCTGCTGGAGGACGTTCCCGGGACCGGCAAGACGTTATTGGCGAAGGCGCTCGCCCGTTCGCTGGACGGAACCTTCAAGCGGATCCAGTTTACGCCGGACTTGCTGCCTTCCGATTTGAGCGGGATTAATTTTTATAATCAGAAAGCGGGCGATTTTGAATTCCGGCCGGGTCCGCTGTTTACCCATGTTCTTCTGGCCGACGAAATTAACCGGGCAACACCCCGGACACAGTCCAGCCTACTCGAATGCATGGAGGAGCGGCAGGTAACGATCGACGGGCTCACCCATAAGCTTGAAGCCCCGTTTTTTGTTATGGCTACTCAGAATCCCATCGATAACCAGGGGACCTTCCCGTTACCGGAAGCTCAGCTTGACCGGTTTTTAATGAGTATTTCCATGGGCTACCCCAGCTTTGAAGAAGGGGTGGATATCCTCCAGCGGTTCCGTGAGCGGAGCCCTCTGGAAGGACTTGCGGCGGTAGCTACGGGCGAGGAAATCGCTGCCGCCCAGCGCTGTGCGAGTGAAGTTCATGTGCCGCACGACTTGCTGGGCTATATCATCCGGATTACCGAAGCCACCCGCAAGCATCCGGAGGTTCGGTTGGGAGCAAGCCCGCGGGCCAGCGGAGCTCTGCTTCGCGCATCACAAGGCTTCGCTCTGGTGCGGGGCAGGGATTATGTGACGCCGGACGATATTAAGGAGGTAGCGATCCCCGTATTGGCCCACCGCCTGATGCTGCGTCACGGCATTAAGGTCGGGGAATCGCCGGAGAGCGGAGTGATCCGCCAGGTTCTCTCCGAAGTGGAGGTGCCGGCGGAGGAAGTACTGGCCGCAAAGGGGAAGCAGGTGAACTGAGAGATGCTTCCATGGTTTCTTGTCAGCGCGGTTTTGATCGTCTTTGCAGTGGGCTGGATTTATGAACGGTTTGCGCTAAAGGGAGTGAGCTACACCCGGTATTTCACGCAGAGGGCCGTGTTTGAGGAAGACCCCCTGGAAATGGTGGAGGTTATTTCGAACGCCAAGCCGCTTCCGCTGCCTTGGCTGCGACTGGAATCCAGCATGGCCGCCGGAATTAAGTTTGGCCGGCAGAACAATCTGGATGTGTATGCGGGCGACATTTATCAAAATCATATCAGCATGTTCTATCTTCGCCCTTTCCGTCAAATTACCCGGCGGCATCAGGTGTCCTGCGTGCGGCGAGGCCTGTATCGCTTGGAATCGGCCACGCTGACTACAGGCGATCCGCTGGGCATTGTGGCTAAAGTCTTGAAATTTGAGCTGAACCTCGAGCTGCTGGTTTACCCCCGTATCCTTGCGTTAGAGGAACTGCCGTTGCCGAATCACAGCTGGCTCGGCAATCTGGCCGTGCGGCGTTGGATTGTAGAGGATCCGTTCCTGACCTCGGGCATCCGCGAATATCGGTCCGGGGATACGCTGAAGAGCATCAATTGGAAGGCTACTGCAAAAACGGGAGTCATGCAGGTTCATCAGCGGGATTATACCGCTGACCACCGGCTGGTCATCTGTCTGAATGTGGAGTCGAGCGAGACGATGTGGAGGAATATACTCAATCCGGAGCGAATCGAGCTGGGGATCCGGTATGCCGCTTCAGTAGCGGGCTATGCGCTGCAAAACGGCATCGAGACCGGGTTTCTCTGCAATGGGCGGCTGAAGGGTGGCTCCAAAGATCCGATCCGGCTCGAGCCCTCGGCCGACGGGGGGCAGCTGGAATGGCTGCTTGATACGCTGGCCAGAGTCGAGCTGGACCGCTCCGTTTCCATGACGCGTCTGTTGGAGGAAGAATTGGAGGCGGACACTAGGGAGACCGATTTTCTAATCATTTCCTGCCACCAGGGAGAAACTCTTCTGATCCAGGCTGAATTGCTGGAGCGGAACGGGAACGGAATCGAATGGATGGATATACCGGAGACAGCTTAAGCTTGAATCCGGCTAGAAAGTGATTGCGTGCGTGAACTATAAAAGGGCTATGGAGGGATGCGGCGATGACAACGATTCAATATTATCGCGGAACGGAATGCAAAATGGATGTGCTGTTTACGGCTTTCCAAACCGGATTCTCGGACTACCTCATCAAATACAATTTTACGTTGGAACAGTTCGCTGACCGGTTCTTCGGTCCGGAGGGCAATGCAATAGAGCATTCCTTTGTTGCGCTGCGCGGAGACGAGCCGGTCGGAATTGTCCTTGGCGGAACAAGAGAGTACGAGGGCATCCGCACGATGCGCTGCGGCGCGTTGGCTTTGAAGCCCGGGGAGCGGGGTCAGGGCGTTAGCGCCCGGCTAATGGAGCTGCATCGCGAAGAGGCGATCCGGCAAGGCTGCCGGCAGCTTCTGCTGGAGGTCATCGTCGGCAATGACCGGGCTATCGCCTTTTATCATAAGCTGGGTTACTCCAGGGTGTATGAGCTCTCCTATTTTAGCAAGAGCGATTTGAGCAATCTGAAATCGTTGCCCAACAAGCTGGATGACCCTATTTCAGTGGCTCCACTCGATTGGGGTGACTTTGCATCTAGCGTCAATAAGAACAGGTATTTTCACTTGAACTGGCAAAATGATCTTGATTACATCAGACGGGCTGGCGACCATGTGTTTTTCGGCGCATTCCATGAGGGGGAATTGGTTGGTACCCTTGGAATTACCCGTACGGGAAGGATTAGCATCCTGTTCGTCGACCTTGACTTCAGGTCTCGGGGAACGGCGACGCGGCTGCTCCAGAGAGCTGTTTCGGAACTCGAACTCTCCAAGCTCTCCATCTCCATGCCCAATAATGCCCTGATAGAGGGGTTCATACGTCGGCTCGGGTTCCAACGGGACGCCATTTCGCAATACGAAATGTATTTGACGCTGTAATTGTAAATCTAATCCTCTTCAGGGAGGTCATTTCTTGGAAACCGTTCGTGTTGATTATTTCACCAGGTCTATAAAGGCATGGAGCTTATGTCTCATAGAGTGCGTTTTTTTTATGCCGCTCTTCTTGCTTACCTATTCTTTTCTCGTACCGGAACAACTTTCTCTGCTTGCGTTATGCAGCCTGTCCCTGATGTCCCTCGCCGGAGTAACGGTCCGGTCAGCTCTGCCGGTGTTCTGGAAGCGGGCAGGCGCTTCCGTACTGTTGGGAACGCTGTTTGCTGTAGCGATAGGGGGCTTGGGAAACGGTACTATCTTGGGAGTTATGGTTTGTCTGTTCGCCGGGACAGTCCTTGCTTATCAGGGGGTGACGTCCGCAGGGAGAACCAATCAAAACAAGCTGTATAAGATCGGGATTGGTCTTTATTTGCTTGCAGGTATCTTTTTTCCTCGTTTCACCGAGCTTGAGGAATTTATGCCGTTCATTACCTGGGTGGGCGTTCTTTGTTTGGCATGGACGCTGTTCGCGGTCAACCGAAGTTATTTGCGGTACAACACGTTCTCCGAAGAAGAGGCGGGAAATCGGCTGCCCCGTGGGTTAAGGGGGCACAATATGACCTGGATTGGGGCTATCGTGCTTGCGGCCTTGCTGCTGGCAACGGGTGCAGGGCGTTGGGCCGGTGGAGTTCTGCTAGGAATGCTAAGGCAAATAGTCGGCTGGCTGACCCGATCTTCGGGGGAGCCTGTGACCATACCGGAAGAGGATACGGGAGGACCCGCGGCTTTTCCGATGGAAACGGGAAAATCGCATGAGCCGGGGTGGCTGTCCCAATTTCTGAATATTTTGTTTTACGTGTTCGCTACGGCAGTAATTTTGGCCTTGGTGGCGGTTGTTTTATACTGGCTCTATAAGAACGCAGGCGGGATTTGGCGCCGCTGGATGGACCGGCTGCTAGCCATGCTTGGCCGGGCAGGGAAAGACGAACGGAACGAAGCCTTTGTTGACGAAGAGATCCGGTTGAAAATGGGGAAATCTGCGATCCCCAAATGGCAGAATTGGCGAGGTATCTTTGGCTCCCGTTCCGGTAAGAAAGTCACTTTGGAGGATCTCCCGGACAATCGGGAACGGATCCGTTATTTATACCGGCATTTGCTTCACGCCGAGCAGGCGCAGGGCTATAAGCTGAAGCCTTATTTTACTCCGCAGGAAACGGAAGCGGAATTGCGCCAGCAGCCAGTCCCAAAGTCGAGGGAAGGGAAGTCGGCTTGGGGCATGCGAAGATCCGTGGCCAAGGAGCTTCTGGGTTTGTATTATAAAGCCCGGTATAAGGAGCAGGAGCCGTCCGATGACGAAATCGCGAGAATTAAAAGGGAGCTGGACCTTTAATTTCAGCCGGAAAAAGGACAAGCCCGCAAAACAAAAGCACCCTCATCCAGAGACAAATGTCTCGGATGAGGGTGCTTTATTCTAACCCGGTCTTACCGACTGTTCTTAGGAATCGGTTTGCACCGTAAGTTTTATAATTTCCAGCTTTCTGAACCGGTTAGGCTCCTTGTCCAGAAGCTTAAATTGTAAATCATGATGCTCCAGCGTTTCCCCGACATTCATTTCCGGATGTCTTCCGTATAACCATCCCCCGATGGTATCCACATCCTCCGTATCGAGGTCGGACATGAGCACATCGTTGATCTGGTTGACGGTCACTTTACCGTCGACGACGAGATGCGTTTCGCTGAGCTGTACGAGCGGCTGCTCCTCTTCCTTGTCGAATTCGTCGCGGATTTCGCCGACGATCTCTTCCAGAATATCCTCGATGGTGACGAGGCCGGCCGTTCCGCCGTATTCGTCGATCAGGATGGCAATGTGAGTGCCTTCGCGCTGCATTCGCTTCAGCAGTTCATTGACCGGAGTGACTTCCGATACCGCCATGACCGGCTGCAGCAGTGCAGCAACCTCCAGGTTAGGGTTATCTTCATAGGCAAGGAAAAATTGCTTGGTGTTCACGATCCCGATAACGTTATCCTTGCTTTGCTCTACGACCGGGAACCGCGTGTATTGCTGTTCTTTGATGATGTCCAGGTTTTCCTGGCGCGATTTATCCGTATATAAGCACACCATATCGGTCCGAGGGACCATAATCTCTTTGGCGAGCAGGTTATCAAAAGCAAAAATCCGGTTCACATATCCGTATTCGCTCTGATTAATTTTTCCGCTTTCGAAGCTTTCGTTGATAATGATCTGCAATTCCTCTTCCGAGTGGGCTTCCTCATGCTCGGAGGCGGGCTTGATCCCGATCAACCGCACGAGCTGGTTAGCCGAGCCGTTCAACGTCCAGATAAACGGACGCATGATCTTGGTAAAAAGAATGAGCGGTTTCGCCGTCAGCATGGCGACGCTCTCCGCCTTACGGATGGCGATCGTCTTAGGCGCCAATTCACCGACTACGACGTGAAGATACGTGATGACTACAAACGCGATAATGAAAGAAAGCACACCGCTTAACGCTTCAGGTATATGGAGACTGTGGAACACCGGGTGCATTATTTTTTCCACCGTTGGTTCGCCCAGCCAACCGAGTCCGAGAGCCGTAATAGTGATTCCCAATTGGCACGCCGATAAGTAGCCGTCTAGATTGGATGTTACCTGTTTGACTGCTAGAGCCTTCTTATTTCCTTCGGCGATCAATTGATCCACTCTGCTTGCCCGTACCCGGACGATCGCGAATTCCACCGCCACGAAAAATGCCGTCAGCGCAATCAGAACCACGACCAAAACCAAATTTAATACCAAAAGCCTGTCACTGTCCATTCTCTACATCTACTCCTTTTGTTTATAAAAATATGAATAAAGCATAAGCCTATTATATAGCATATTGCATGTGAATGCTAATAAGTCGGAGGGAATCTGGATTATTTTCCGGATTTAATGTTCGTGTTTTGCTTAATGTTAAACAAGCGCGAGGATGATTTAATAAGGTAAATTCAATAATATACGAATAATAGTATAAAACGGTGTTGACTCATACGTGTTTTAACGATAATATTACTAACGTGATGTGACAATTGAAATTAAGTCTTACGAGACGATTCGTATATCCTCAAAAATACGGTTTGAGGGTCTCTACAAGGAACCACAAATTCCTGGCTACGAACGGGTGCTTGCGCATACCTATTCATAGTCGGGATTTTTTTGTGCTCATTTTTACCTGGCCAATAAGTACCTCTATAAACCTACTTCAGGAGGAAACTGATGAATAAATATGATGTGATTGTGGTTGGAGCCGGACCTGCAGGAATATTCGCTTGTTATGAATTGACACGCCGCGCGCCTCATTGGAAGGTGCTGCTGGTTGATAAAGGACATGACATTTACCGGCGCCGTTGTCCGATTCTGGAGGAGAAGATCACGCTTTGTCCGCCTGCCGCAGGCAAAAAGGAATTTGCCGGCTGTCTTCCGGCCTGCTCCATTACAGCGGGATTCGGCGGCGCAGGAGCTTATAGCGACGGCAAGTTTAATATAACGACTGAATTCGGCGGTTGGATGACCGATTACATTGCGCCTTCCAAAGTGCTTGAGCTGATCCGCTATGTGGATTCCATCAATCTCGAACACGGGGCAACCGAGAATATCACCGATCCGATGACGGATGCGATTCGCGGAATCGAACAGCAGGGATATGCCGCCGGACTGAAACTGTTGCGCGCCCAAGTACGTCACCTGGGTACGGAACAAAATTTGGAGATATTAAAGTCGATTTATGAATACCTGAAAACGCGGATCGACATGATATATAAGGCGGAAGTTGAAGATCTGATTACCGTCAAGGAAGACGGGCAGCATCGGGTTCAAGGCATCATTTTGAAAAATGGCGATACGTATGAAGCCGATCAAGTGATGGTAGCTCCGGGGCGCGACGGTTCGGCCTGGTTGACCGACATATTGAAGAAACGCCGCCTGAAAATGACGAACAATCAAGTTGACGTAGGCGTTCGGGTGGAAACCTCCGACGTGGTTATGAGAGAAATCAATGAACATCTATATGAAGGAAAATTTATATTCAACACGTCGGTCGGCACCCGTGTCCGTACGTTTTGCAGCAATCCGTCGGGACATGTCGTGGTGGAGAACCACAGCGGTGTCATGGCGGCCAACGGCCATTCCTACAAGGATCCTGCATTGGGATCTTCCAATACGAACTTTGCTTTATTGGTCTCGCATAAATTCACCGATCCGTTTGATAAGCCGAACGAATATGCCAGAGAGATTTGTCAGCGGGCGAATGATCTTTCGAACGGCGGCGTGATCATTCAGAAGTATGGAGATATTTTGCGCGGGCGGCGTTCGACGGCAGGGCGTATTGCTGAGGGCTTCTTGGAGCCGACTCTGAAAGAGGCCGTTCCCGGGGATCTGGGGCTCGTGCTTCCATACAATACGATGAAAAGTTTGATTGAAATGGTAGAGGCGCTTGAAAAGGTGACTCCGGGCATCGCCTCCGAACACACACTGTTTTATGGCGTAGAGGCGAAGTTCTATTCGGCACGTCCGAAGCTGTCGGAATCGCTGGAAACCGAGATCGCCGGGCTTTACTGCGGCGGGGACGGCGCCGGAATTACCCGAGGCTTGGCCCAGGCGGGAGCAGCCGGCGTTTGGATCGCCCGTGGTATGCTGGAGAAGGCGGGAGTATAGCGGCAGCGAGTGGAGTTTGATTTGATTGGATAATATCCAATCAAATCTTCCTCAAGAGCGCTTACTTGCTAAGTTCATTGGAGAAATTCCAATGAGGGAGCGCCATTTAAGCAAGTATTGAATTAAATGGGGGTAATGGTTGGAAATCTTCCAAGCAGACTTGCTCCTGGGCATGGATTGCCGATTCTCATTGGAATTTATCCAATGGTGAGAATAAGAAGGGGATTAAACAGAAGAACGGTGGAGCAAAGGATGCTCCACCGTTCTTTTTAAGTTACCCGGGAATAGAAATAAGGCTGAACCATGCTGCTGTCCTGCTGTTGCCGATAACGCATTTCTTCATTGATCTCCTTATACACGTGGACCGAGTAAAAGAGAGTCGTGACGATTAAGATCAGTACGGGCAATACGGCGAGAGCGATAGGAATGTACAGACTCGTTTCGCCGGCGGTCGCGATTCGTTCTTCCCGGAGATCCGGGAAGTTGGCCAAGCGAGCATTTATGGCTCTGATTTTCCGCCGGGCATGATGCAAATAGATCTTGTTGGCGAACAGGGCAAAGATAGCCTGAAGCACGATATTGGCGATGAGAACCACGACCACGACGCCTCCCGAGAAGTAATACACCGAGAACATGATCGCACGGACGATATTGACCATGAAACTCATCACAATCAGGTATACGAGCAGATACAAATACATGCCCCTATACAGCATCCAATAGCCTCCGAACAGGAATGCGGGCCAATTCCAGCGCCGGTCCTCGTTCCAGATGCTCAAGTATTCATCGGCCTTCTTGCCGACAAAAAGAGCAAAATCCTCTTCAGTAGGCTCCGTATCCCTGCCCCGATTCCCTGCTCCTGCCGCATATCCGGCCGAACCGGATGACTGGGGTGCGTAGTAGGGATTATCGGCAGGAGCCGTTTCTTCCCGGGGCTTCACCGGACTTCCGCAACTAACGCAAAACTTGTCATCTTCTAAAAGTTTAGTACCGCAATTTGAACAAAACATGGCTACCTCCGACCGACTTATTTCAACAGCATCGTAATAGTTCGAAAGAACTAAGTCATTTATATTTATCGGAACAGTTGGTGCATAATTGAATAGAAATCAAATCAAAAATCTGTATTGCATTGTCCGGAAACGTTATATATAATAGTTTATGCAACCGGTTGCATTAGATAGGAGAGATTTAGAAGATGTCCAAGATAACGATTCAAGAAATCGCCGATTTGGCGGGCGTGAACAAGGCGACGGTTTCCCGCGTGATCAACGGGAACCGCAACATTTCGGAAAAGACGCGACTGAAAGTCGAAGCTATCATGAAGCAGCACAACTATGTCCCCAATTCTATAGCTCGGGGGTTGGCCTTCAATAAAACCTTTACCGTCGGATTTTGCTCGGATTATACGGATAAGCGGGCTTTTGCCAATCCGTTCTTTTACAAGGTGCTTCAAGGAATCGAAGAGATCGTCTACAACCATGACCATATGTTTCTAATGATGAGCGATCATAATCATGATAACAAGCAGAGCAAATCGACTTTCGAACGGATAGTTGTGGAGCATCGTGTCGACGGGTTGATTATTCCGAATTCGCTGCTGAATGAGCGGAATTACGAATTGCTCGTTAAGCATGAGATGCCTTACGTCGTCACGGGGGAAAACATGCTGTCCAAAGACGGCGTTCCGTGGGTAGACATCGATAACGTGCAGGCCGGTCAAATTTTGACGGAGCATCTGATTGATCTTGGCTGCCGGGAAATCATGATTTATGCAGGCGGAGCAGCCGCGGAGAGGGATAAATTTATCGCCGACCGGCTGAAGGGTTACCGGAAAACGATGGAGAACCATCGTTTGGAAGTCCGTATTATCGAGCAAGCCGAAGTGTTGAAATCGCTTTACGGCTCCGATTCGTCCGAATCGGCTGTGGAGTGGCACCCCGAAGCATTAATTTGCTGCACGCATGAACAGCTCTTTGAAATATTGGATTTCGAGAACGGAAATCCCTTGCTTTCGGAAATCGCGTTGGCGACCTTTGACGATTTCCCCATGTCCAAGTATATGAAGCATCCGGTACACTTTGTGGAAGTCGACCTCGAGATGATGGGAAAAGCAGCGGCAAGCATGCTGTTTTCCTTAATGAACAAGGAGCCGGGCGTACCGAAGTCGGTGTCCATTGCTACAAGAATCGGAAGTTAAGGGCCTTTATTATTCATGTACAAAACAATATAGGATGAAGAGGAAACTATGATAATGACTAACTATGATCACGACCCGGCGGTAGACGCCACCTTAATCTCGCTTAACGAGCTGGAGGTTCGTCTCAGGCTTCCGGCGGAAGCCGAACAAGTGCGGCTCCTCTACTGGAATAAGTACAAAACCGAACAATTCGGAGTTCAGTCGCAGCCGATGACGCTATGGGCGGAATCGGAGCAACACCGCTATTACCGCACGATATTGACCGGTATGGAATCCCGGATTCGATACCTACAATATGCTTTTGAATTTAAGCTCGAGGGGGAGACGCGTTGGCTTAATACCGAGGGATTGCAGAGTACGAAAGGTTTCAAAGGAAGCTATTCTTATGCTTACGCGGGAGACCGGGATACCGTACAAGCTCCGGAATGGATCGGGGACCGGGTATGGTATCAGATTTTCCCCGAGAGATTCTGCAACGGAGATCTAGGCAATGACCCCGAGGGGACGGAACCTTGGGGAAGCGAGCCTACCCGGGACAATTACATGGGAGGTGACCTGCAAGGCATTAATGGCAAGTTGGATTATCTTGGCAGGCTTGGAATTAACGCCTTATATTTGAATCCGGTGTTTACGGCGACTTCGAATCACAAGTACGACACGGTCAATTATTTTGAAATCGATCCGCAGTTCGGTACGATACAAGATTTGCGGGAACTGGTGAACAAGTGCCATGAATGCGGGATCAAGGTCGTTCTGGATCTGGTAATCAATCACTGCGGATTTTATCATCCCTATTTTCAGGATGTGGTGGAAAAAGGAGAGGCTTCGGCTTACAAAGAGTGGTTCTACGTCAATAATTATCCGGTTGAGCGGAGCGAGGAAGATTACGATTCCGTGGGGTATTACCAGTGGATGCCTAAGCTGCGGACATCGAATCCCGAAGTACAGCAGTACATTTATGATATCGTTTCCTTTTGGCAGAAAGAAACAGGTATCGACGGCTGGAGAATCGATGTCGCAGATGAGGTGGAGATCAGCTTCTTGCGGGAGCTGAAATCCTGTGTCAAGAGATTAAATCCTAACGCAATCATTATTGCAGAAATTTGGGACGATGCCAAGCGGCTGATGATGTCGGGCGGGGTCGACAGCGTTATGAACTATGAGTTCAGAACTATTCTGTTCGACTATTGTCTCGACCGTTCCATTACGCTTCGTCAGTTTCATTCCCGTTTGGTCCGGCTTGCCCATAGATACTCCCTGAAGGAGCTGCACCAGATGTTCAACCTGCTGGGAAGCCACGATACGGAACGCATTTTGACCCGTTGCGGGGAAAATAGGGATAAGCTGCGTCAAATCATGGCTATCCAATTTGTCTTCCCGGGTAATCCAACCGTTTATTACGGCGACGAATTGGGAATGACCGGAGAGAATGATCCGGGCTGCCGAGGAAGCATGACATGGGAACGATCACCGGAGGAATCGGACCTGTTCGGGTACACGCAGAACTGGATCACGCGCAAAAGAGAGAATCCGCTCTTGCAGAGCGGCTCCGTGGAGCTCCGTTACCGGGAAGGTTCGGATTGCTACGTCATCCGGCGGTACATGGGGACGGATGAAATCGTGCTTCTTTGCAATTTCTCCGCAGATCGTCTGGCCCTTGCGCCTGAGCTGTCCCGATTTGATTTAAGCGGCTCATATAACATTTACGATTTTGAATATACGGGTGATCTGCCTGAAATCATTGAACCTGGCCAATGCCTGCTTTTTCAGACTGTCAAATAAGGAGCATGAACGATGACAAATAAATGGAGCAAATTATCGCTGGCGATTGTGGCCATGCTGCTGGTATTAACCGCATGCGGTTCGGGAGCCGGCACGGGTAACGAGAGTGCATCGGAATCCGGAGGGAAGGCTACCGGAAAGCAAGTAACCTTAACGTTCTGGCATCACTACAGTACGGCATCTCCGGAGGAGAAAACCCTCACGGGAGTGCTGATCCCCAAATTCGAAGCTGAGAATCCGGGGATCAAGGTAAAAGCGGTAGCGATTCCTTGGGAAGAATTGCACAAGAAGCTGCAAATCGGAGGCAGCGGCGGGGACCTGCCGGATGTAGCCCGGCTGGATATCATCTGGGTGCCGGAGTTCCAGAAACGCGGGCTGCTTCAGCCGTTGGACGAGAAATTCAGCGATTTTAACGACATCGCCAAGGGACTGCTGGAAGGCCCGCTGTCTACGGCTAAAGTCGGGGAGCACTATTACGGTCTGCCGCTTAACACGAACACCAAGGTTTTGTTCTGGAATAAGGACATGCTGGCGCAAAGCGGTATCGATAAAGCGCCGGAAACCGCGGAGGAGTTCTTTGCGGATCTTGCGCAAATCAAAGCCAAATACGACAAGAGCTGGGGATATGGCGAGCCGGCCTTGCAGGGGTGGAATATCCTTCCGTGGATTTGGAGTAACGGAGGAGATGTGCTCTCACCGGACTTTACGACGGCGGATGGTTTCTTGAACAGTCAGGCTACGATCGACATCGTTACCAAGCTGAAAGCGGCATATACCTCGGGACAGCTCGCGGGATTTAAACCGGGCGATGTGCCGGTGACGGAAGGGCATGCGGGCGGAAGCTATGCCATGATGGCCGAAGGACCGTGGGCGGTTGCCCAGTTCCAGTCACAGTTCGGCGACTTCACATTTGAAATGGCGTCCTTCCCGAAGGGCTCTGCCGGCTCCATACAGGTGCTTGGCGGGGAGGATCTCGGGATTTTTAGCAAGGACAAGCAGGAGGAAGCCTGGAAGTTTGTAAAATTCATGGTTTCGGAAGCGGCACAGGTCGAGATGGGCAAAATTGGGCAAATTCCGGTCAATCTGGATGCCATGGAGAATAACGAAATCAAAGCGGTGGCCTATTACGCTCCATTCCTCGAACAGTTAAAGACAGCGAAGGCTCGTCCGCCGGTCGACTCCTGGCCGCAAATTGACGGCGTCCTTAGCGACACGATGAGCAGCATTTTTATGACCGACAAAGACGTCAAGGCTGAACTGGATGCTGCGGTATCCAAAATTGACGGATTGTTGAAGCTGAATAATTAATTACACCGGGGGCGTCTTCCGCTTGGGAGACGCTATCTCCAATGAAGGAGTCATGATCATGCGCAAAAAAAACGGAACGGCCGGATATTTATTTTTTCTGCCCGGTTTTTTGTTTTTTTCCGTATTCATTCTGTATCCGTTAATTCGGAACTTCCTGTACAGCTTTTATGACTTCCGCCTAACCGATCTCAATCATTTGGAATTCATCGGGCTGGGGAACTACAGGCATGTATTTCAGGATCACGTTTTCTGGATTTCGCTTAAAAATATATTCATCTATGGGATCATCTCCGTTCCCGGCCAAATGGTCCTGGGATTTCTGGTCGCGTACGCCTTATACCAGAACCGGCCCGGAACCAAGACCTTCCGGGTGCTGTTCTTTTTACCGGTCATTACTTCTTGGGTAGTCGCGTCGCTAATTTTTAAATTCGTGTTCACTGATCAGGGATATTTGAATTATTTCATAATGGATGTACTCCACTTTACCGATAAGACGATCAGTTGGTTGAGCGATCCGGGCAAAGCAATGATGGTGGTTAGCTTCCTCGGGATCTGGAAAGGCGTTGGATGGGCGATGGTAATTTATATGGCCGCCCTGCAAGGCGTGCCAAAGGATCAATACGAAGCTGCTTCGCTCGATGGATGTAACGCCTGGCAGCAAATTCGCCATATTACGTTGCCGTCAATTCGCAGCACTACCTTTTTCATTCAAATGATGCTGATTATCGGCGCTTTTAATGTGTTCACGTCGATTTATCTGATTACGGACGGCGGACCGCTGCACCAGACCGAAGTGATGCTTACCCGGATGTACCAGAAGGCGTTCACTGAATATGACCTCGGTTATGCTTCCGCATTGTCCTACGTGTTTGCCGTCATTATTGCCGGCCTGACGTTTTTGCAGTTCCGTTTGAACAAACAGGAATAGGAGGGAGGCGATCCTATGCGCTCGCTTTGGAAGACGATATGCGTCTATGCTTTTCTCGTTGTTGGCGGATTGATCTCCATTTATCCGTTAGTATATATGTTCATGACCGCATTGAAGCCGATGACTTTATTGTTTGAATTTCCACCGCGCTTTTTGCCTTCGGAAATGACCTTGTCCAATTTCAGGAATGCCTGGGTCAGTCAGAACTTCGCACTGTATCTCTTTAACAGCGTTCTAGTTACTATAGCCAGCTTTGGTCTTATTTTTCTGTTTTCTTCGATGCTGGCCTTTGCTTATTCAAGATTTGACTTTAAAGGAAAGAAACTGAGTTTCACCATCTTGATGGGTGGGCTCGTCATTCCGAGTCTAACGCTTCTCATTCCCCAATTTGTGCTGATCCGTCAGCTTGGCATGTTTGATTCGCGTTGGGGATTAATCGTTATTTACACGGCAGGGGCCATTCCGTTTACGACGTTTATGCTAAAGGGATTTTTCGATTCCATTTCCCGCGATATCGATGAATCGGTGGAGATGGAAGGTGGAAATGCATGGACGCTGTTCTCCTCGATTATTTTACCGCTGTCCAAGCCTGCGTTCGTTCCGGCTACTATTTTCAATGCGCTAACGGTATGGGAGGAGTTCCCTTGGGCATTGACGATTATTAATGATCCGGCAAAACGCACTTTGCCGATTGCCTTGGCCAACTTCCAGGGTCAATATACGACCCAATGGGGAATTGTATTCGCGGGTTCCTTGATCGCCATTCTGCCGATTATTCTGCTATTCCTGTTGTTACAGCGATATTTCATCGCCGGGATCACCGCCGGGGCGGTTAAAGGTTAGGCCTTGGGTGCAGAAAGATGCATTTTTGGTAAGCTGCACTGGAATGTACATGGAACGCCATAAATCCTGCGAATTATCATTGTGCAAACGATTGACCTGCAGGAAAGAGCGATGATATAATTCAGCACATAATGGTTAAGTAAACGTTTAACTAGCTGCGGATATAACTTCTTTTTCTGTAGCGTTAAAGGGGGAGTTGCGGCATGGAAAGAGCTTACGTATTGGGACGAAGCGCCTGGCGCACGATCGAGGAAGGCAATGAACGGGAATGGCTGATCGGCAACGGAATCGGCGGTTATGCGAGTCACTCGGTGCCCGGCGGCGGGTTCCGGATGTCACACGGTTATCTGGTCGCTTCGACCAAAGCGCCCGTAAACCGGGTGCTGGTATTTACCAGAACCCAGGAGCAGGTCCAGATCGGTGGCAAATCTTACGATTTAACCTCGCAGCAATATGTGAACTGGCAAAAGGACGGACAGCATTACTTGAGAAGATTCAAACTGGATACCGTTCCGGAATATCACTATCAGGTGGAGGACGTGTCCATCCGCAAAACGATCGCCATGGAATACGGCCGAAATACCGTGACCGTCTGTTATGAAGTGACGGGTGGCCGGGAGCATACGACCCTCAAGCTGGTCCCGTTGTTCAATTACCGCTCGCCTGGCGAGGCTTCAGAGAAAGGGAATCTCATCTTTGAAACGGAGCAGACGGGAAAGACGCTGAAACTGGTGCCCGGCAGCCGGACGGAAACGGCGATCCACTTCATGACATCCGAGGGGGAATACGTGGACAGATCCACGTTTCCGGTAACGATGGCAACGCCGCCGTATTTATATGAAGAGGCTCACTATTACAAGTTCGAGAATCGCAACGGGTTTATGGGGGTGGATTATCATTATACTCCCTATGAAATTCAAATAGCTTTGAAACCATATGAAAAGAAAGCCTTCTATGTAAAGTGTTCCATAGATTCACTCGACGATAAAGACGGATTTGCCATCGTCCGGGAATATAAGCAGCGTATGGACGGGCTGGTGGCCCAAGCCGGATACGGAAACCGTTTTGCAGATCGTCTGGTGGAGGCCGCGGACCACTTTATCGTCCATCGTGAATCGACGGGGCTGAAAACCGTACTTGCCGGATACCCCTGGTTTACCGATTGGGGACGGGACACGATGATCGCAATGCAAGGTTTGGCGCTATCGACCAAGCGGTTCGGGGATGCCAGAGAAATTTTGGAATCGTTCTCTAAATACGTGCGGAACGGGCTGATTCCAAACATGTTTCCCGATGACGGCCAGGAGCCGCTATACAATACGGTAGACGCTTCACTCTGGTATTTTCATTCTGTGCATGAGTACCTGCGTTATACCGGAAGTCCCGAGGATTACCGATTTATCGAAGAGAAAATTTACCCGCAACTCAAGGAGATCGTTAGCGCCTACAAAGCGGGAACGGACTTTTCCATAAGTATGGACGAAGACGGTCTCATCCGTGCGGGCGGCGGTTTGGACCAGGTGACCTGGATGGATGTCAGGGTTGGCGAATGGGTCGTCACCCCGCGGCACGGGAAACCGGTGGAAATCAATGCCCTTTGGTACAATGCACTCTGTGTCATGGCGGAATTGGCGGAACGTTTTGGGGACACGGAGCCATATGATGCATTAGCACGAACCGTGCGCGAATCCTTCAACCGCCGATTCTGGAATGAAGAGGCGGAATGTTTGTACGATGTGGTCGATGTAGACCAGGGCCATGGGTTATTGGAAAACGACGGCAGAATCCGGCCGAATCAAATCTGGGCCGTCTCGCTCCCGTTTACGATGCTTCCCGCCGAGAAAGAACAAGCGGTCGTCGGTACCGTATATAAGCATTTGTACACGCCTTACGGACTCCGGTCGCTCTCTTTTGAAGATCCGGAATACAAACCCCGTTATATCGGCAAGCTCATTGACCGGGACGGCGCTTATCACATGGGAACCGTATGGGCGTTTCCGTTAGGTGCGTTTATTTCCGCTTATTGCAGGGTAAACGGTTACAGCGAGGAAGCCGTGTCAGCGGCCAAGGAGATGTGCGAGGTGTTTGAGGATCATCTTCAAGACGGAGCTATCGGCGGAATCGCCGAGATTTTCGACGGCGAGTTTGCCTGCACGGGCCGCGGTTGCTTCTCGCAGGCTTGGAGCGTCGGGGAGATTTTGCGGGCGTATACCGAGGATGTTCTGCCTTATTTAAGCGAATCGGTTAATCAATAACCCATGATATGAAGCCTGGGAAACTAAGGCGCGACAATTTTAAATGATTGGAGTGAATCCATTGTCGGTACAGAAGGAAATTGATGTGATTATGGATTATGGTGATCCGGAGGTAACCGGAGGCGTTTCCGTTTTTGACAAAGCGTTTGACGATAAATTTTATTATAACGGCGATGATTTGGGAGCGGTTTATACCCCTGAGAAAACATCGTTTCGATTATGGGCTCCGACTGCTTCGGAGGCGAAAGTCGTGTTTTACTCTTCGTGGGACAGCTTGCCCGTAAAAGAGCGGGCGATGGTCCGTGATGTGCAAGGGACCTGGGTGCTGGAAACGGCGGGAGATTACCACGGCGTTTATTACACGTACCGGGTCAAGGTCGGCACTAGCTGGAACGAAGCGGCCGATCCTTACGCCAAGGCGGTTGGCGTCAATGGCGACCGGGCGGTCGTGCTTGATTTACGCCGTACCGACCCCGAGCGGTGGACCGGAGCGATGCCGCCGTTTTCTTCGCCAGTGGACGCGGTAATTTATGAATTGCATGTCCGGGATTTATCAATCCATCCCGACAGCGGTATCCAGCATAAAGGGAAATACCTCGGCCTTGCCGAAAGCGGCACTCGCGGGCCAGGGGGGATTCCGACCGGCCTGGATCATATTGCAGGGCTGGGCATCACGCATGTTCAGTTGCAGCCGATTTACGATTATTCCACGCAGAGCGTGGATGAGACCAAATTGGATGAGCCGCATTTTAACTGGGGCTACGATCCGAAAAATTATAACGTTCCCGAGGGCTCCTACGCTACGGATCCGTATGCTCCCGCTTCCCGGATCACGGAATTGAAGCAGTGCATCCAGAGTCTTCATGACCGGGGTTTGCGGGTGATCATGGACGTGGTTTATAACCACGTATACGACGGATATCTGGTCAACTTCACCAAGCTGGTTCCGGGATACTATCTTCGCTACAACCCGGACGGAACCTTCTCGAACGGTTCGTTCTGCGGTAATGAGTGCGCTTCCGAACGGCCGATGATGAGAAAATTCATCGTCGAATCCGTATTGCATTGGATCCGCGAGTATCATATCGACGGCTTCCGGTTCGATTTGATGGGCCTGATCGATGTGGATACGATGAACGAAATCCGGCGCCGGGTCGATGAGATCGATCCTTCGATCCTGATGATCGGCGAAGGCTGGAACATGGGGACCGTTCTGCCGGAAGATCGTCGCGCCCATCAAGGCAACGCCTGGCGCATGCCGAGAATCGCCCATTTCAACGACGGTATCCGCGATACTGTGAAAGGGGACACCTTTATTTTCGGATCGAAGGGGTTCGTCGGCCGGGGCGGCGGGCTTGAGGATGGCGTCAAACGCGGCGTAGTCGGCGGCATCCGCTACAGCGGCTCGATTGAACAGTTTGCGGATGAACCGGTACAAAACGTTAATTATGTTGAATGCCATGATAACCATACTCTTTGGGATAAATTGGATATTTCCTCCGCCGTTGAATCGGAAGAACAGCGCACTCAAATGCACCGGCTCGCTTCGGCGATAATTCTCACCGGGCAGGGCATCCCGTTTATACATGCCGGCCAGGAATTCATGCGTTCCAAGAACGGGGTGGAGAACAGCTACAAATCGGCGATTGAGATCAACTGGCTGGATTGGGGACGCTGTGCAAGCCGTCAAAATGACGTGTTATACATGGCGAGCTTGATCAAGCTGCGGAAATCCCATCCCGCTTTCCGATTGCGGACGGCCCAGGAGGTTCGCGAGCATTTGAATTTTGAACCGGCGCCTGCTCATGCCGTGGCTTATACACTGCGGAATCACGCCGGTGGCGACTCCGACCGCCATCTGTATGTACTCTATAACGCCAATGCGGAGCCGATTTCTTTGGAACTGCCCGATCTCGGTGACTGGCAAGTGCATTACGGGAATGAATTCGTTCAAAAGCTCGGGAATAACAGACTGGAAGTCCATGGAACCGGTATGGTCGTTTTGAACATAACTTCCTAAACTGTCCCAATGCCGAACAATTAAATAGCTTATAACAACCGCAGGATGAACACTTGAATGAGTGAACAGCCTGCGGTTTTTGAATTTGCAGAAACTAGATGTGAAATTACAGGTGTTGCATGAAAATTCCGAAAACAGAGGAAGCATTCGACAAATTTTCCCTTACTTTTACAAATAACTGTGATAAGATGTGTTCAAACGTTTTGCGCAAACGTTTGAACAACAGATATTTTAATCACGATGTGAAAGGAGGGAATTCAGATGGAGTCATTAATATGGACGAATCATGGCCAATTGGAGCTTGTCGAGGAGGAGTCTCCTTCTTGTTCCAAGCCAGGTGACGTAAAGATACAAATCCAGCTCTCAGGCATTTGCGGTACGGATCTTGCTGTTATTACGGGTAAAGAACCGGGACTTCCGGGTGTTGTTCGCGGTCACGAGGCTGTGGGGACTGTTGTCGATATCGGGTCTGCGGTAACCCGTTTCCGGGTAGGAGACCGCGTTGTGATCGACCCTAACCAAAGCTGCGGGGAATGCCGGTTTTGCCGGAAAGGAAGGCTGCATCTCTGCATCGGTCCGGATGGACAAGGGATGCCGATCGCCGGTTTGAATATTTCCGGAACGTTTGCCCCCTATTTCGTTACCGACGAGTCCTTTGTTCACAAGTTACCGGAGGGCATGAGCTGGGAGGCGGCGGTGCTTGTAGAACCGCTTGCATGCGTGCTGCACAATTTCAAGGAAGCCGGAATAACCCGGGAAGACCGGGTTTTGATATTGGGGTCCGGTCCGATGGGGCTGCTTTGTCAAATCGTAAGCAGAGCCTTGGGGTGCATCACGATAGCTACAGAAATAAATCCGTATCGGCTGTCGTATTCGCGCCGTTTTTCGGAGGTGGTCCTAACCCCGGCGGAGCTGGCTGCGGAAACAGAACTCCGGCTTGGGGAATCCGGCAAATACGATGTTGTCATCGATACGGTGGGAACCCAAATGGACCTTGCGGAGCAATGGGTGGAGCGAGGCGGCAGAATCGTTCCCTTCGGCATTAACGGAGGTTATCGATATCTGTTGACTCCGACCCATTACACACAGAATGCCATCAAAATCATAGGTGCCGGAGAATACCTCAATACCTTCGAAGAGGCGCTTGACTTTGCGGCGAATCATCCGGATTTGGCGTCCCTGGTGACAAAAAAATATCCGCTCAAACAATATGAGACGGCCATTCACGAGCTATTGGGCTACGAGCTGTCAACGGGAAATCGTCTTCCGTCCGAAACGATGAAAACCGTATTCACGTTCTGAACAGAATTTTTGAAGAAAGGGGATGCAGTGCATGGCACACCAAGAGGGATTGAGACATATATACCGGTTTCTGGCCTCCCGCCAGCGCGAAGAACTGCCGTCGATCTGGATTCCGGCGATTTGGAACGAATGCCGGTACCCGGATATTCTGAATACGAAAAATAATGAAATTGAAGTGCAGCCGGTACCCTTTTTTCTGCATCATCTAAATTACCTCTTTCAATTGTCGCAATCCCATGCCTTTTCAGAGGGAAGAAATCTGGATCGCAGCGTCATTTATTCGTCGCTGGTCCGCTATTCGGCGGCCTGGGACTACAACCATGACGGAAGCGTCCAATCAGGGACCTTTTTGCGCTTCATGATTCTGCTCCCGCTGCTAAAGAAGATGGGCGTAAATATCTTGTATTTACTGCCGGTCACAAGATACAGCCAAATGCATTGGAAAGGGGACGTGGGATCTCCTTACGCGGTTCATTCGTTGTTTGAGCTTGATCCCGAACTGCACGATCCCTTGCTGGACGGAATCCCCGAATTTACGCTGCATGACGAAATGGGCTCGCTCGTTGAGGCTTGCCATCTGCTCGGCATGAAAGTTGTAGTAGATTTTATCCCCCGGGTGACCGCACGGGATAGTGAAATTATTGAAGAGCATCCGGATTGGGTGTACTGGATCGGTAAAGAACATCTGGACGGGTTTACTCCGCCGCATATTCCGGAGCTTGGATTCTTTGAAGAATGCACGCCGGATAAACTGGAGACCGTTTATCGAAGTGCAGACACTTCTTCGTTTCTGAGTAAATTTTCACCTCCGCCGAATGAGCTTAATCCGCTGCTATGGCAATGCCTGAAGCAGCGTGCCCGGCAATCCGGGGAGCAACTGCTTTCTCTTGTGGAGACAGAAATGGGAATTACTACGGCGCCGGCACATTCCGACTGGATCAATGACGTTCAGCCGATCTGGACGGATATCGCTTTTTACAGGCTGTATAAGGACGTTTCGCCTCAAGTAAGGCATCTGATACAGCCGGGTCAACCGCCATACGTGTTATTTGACACGATCAAATGCAATATGTATCCCGGGTCCGAACCGAACCAGGAATTGTGGGACATGCTGGTGGAAGCCATTGAATTTAACTTACATACTTACGGCATCGACGGGTTTCGGATCGACATCGGTCATGTTCTGCCCGTGGCGCTTCTCGAGGAAATGTTCCGGAGAATCAAGAAAATCAGGCCGAACGCCATCCTGATCAGCGAAGATTTGTTCAACCGCAACCATCGAAAGGCGGCGAGCACCGGCTATAATATTATGCTTGGCAGCGGCTGGAATATCATGACGGATATTTCCGTAGAGACACTTCAGGCTTATCTAAAAGAACTTCCGGAACTGGCCATTCATGTCTTTGCCTGTTCCGAAACGGCGGACACGCCTAGAATTACAAGTCGCGGCGGAATTCCGCTGGCTCGTATGATGAGCGTCTTCAACAGCTTTTTGCCAAACGCCGTTCCGTTTCTGACTACGGGAATGGAAGTGAACGAAGAGCAGCCGCTCAACTGCGGCCTTGGAGACAATACGGGAGGCGCGGACATCCCGCGGGCATTTTTCAACCGGTTATCCATTAACTGGACGCATCCGCTGCCCATGATCCCCCTGTTGAACCGCTTGTACTCTTGCAAGAACCAGCTGGATTATCTGGTGCAGCCGCATAACTTTTTTATACCAAATCCCCAGGGTGAGGTATTGATGTACGCCTATTTATATGGCGGTGAGCTGCTTGTAGGCTGTTTTAATTTAAGTCCGGATGAACCGCAAACCGTAAGCCTGAATGCCGTATATCCCGTATCGAAGGGATGGACTGTCCTGATCGACAGCCGGGCCGATTCCGAATCCGAGCCGGCGCAGCTTCATTCAGCAGTAGACCGGCAGGGCGAGTGGTTGCTTCAGCCTTATCAGGGCATGATTTTTTATCATCCTCAAATCAAAATTTAAAAACACGGAGGCAGGTGCAAAGATGGGATCACATCCAAAGAAGCTGGTGATTTGGCATGAATTCGATGGACCGGGGGATACCTCCATTGAACTTTTGGAACGTTTATGCCATGAATATTCCCGGCAAAATGACATTCAGGTTATTCCCGAAGTGATGAATATTTCGGAGCTGGTCATTCGCTTGAACGCAGTAGGCGAGGGAGGCGAGGCCCCCCAAATGGCTCTGGTTCCCGCGGATATGGCTGGATTCGGTCAGAAGGCGAAGTATTCCAGGGTACCGGATGAACTGCTGTCGCTAGTAGCCCCGCATGGTTCCGGCTTTCTCGAATCCATGCGGTCTGAAGGAATACCCTATGGCTTGCCTGTTCTTACGGGTAACCATCTGGTGCTGTATTACAATCGTGAAATTTACCCGGAGCCCCCGGCATCTTGGGAGGAAATCGAAGATCTGGGTGACGGATTGTTGGAGAAGGGCATTATTCCCGTTGCCGCCGACTTACGGGAGCCCTACTGGTTCATGCCATTTTTGACGGCATTCGGAGGTTGGCCCATGGCGGAAGGCACGCCTTGTCTCCCGCAGAGCGAGATGAAGCGGGCGCTGCAATATGTTCGGACCCGGATGAACAGCGGTCTACTGGCCAGTTTGAACGGATCGGTCGAACTATTGGAGGGATTCATCGCCGGGGAAGTCGGCGCAATTATTTGCGGGGAGTGGATATATAATCACCTGGATCGGCATATGACATCAAAGCTAGGCGTTGCAAGGCTGCCTTCCATACAGGGCCGCCCATCCATATCCATGTCATCGGCGATCGGACTGGTTTTCCCGGGCTATTCGCTGGAGTCGGAGTTTCGGGAAGAGGTTATTTCCTTTGCGGCCTTCATGCTAAGTGCGGAGAGCCAAATGAAATGGGGAACGGAGGTTCAGCGGATTCCCGTTCATTCGGAGGCACGCGGTAGATTGAAAAACTTAACCGGTGTTAATAGAGGGACGCTTGCGGCACTGTTGGAAGAGAGTCGGTCCATGCCGATTGAACCGGCCATGGCTTCGGTTTGGGAGGCGATCCGAGCGGGTCTGCTAGTCTTGGAGAAAGAAGGCGAAGCGTCTGCCTGGAGTGCGATGGATCAACATTTTAAGCAGTCTGCCGGTGTCCTGTAAACAAAAAACAAGGAATGAGGGATGATCCATGAAAACGAGCGTATTTAGCCAGATTTCTATCGACGGTAAGCTGACATTGGGTCCGGGGCAGTCCAGCAAGCCCTTGTTCAGTCTCTTTGATGGCCGGGATATGGAGTATATTCACAAATTTCGGGGCAAGGTTGACGGCATTATGGTCGGAAAAAATACCATCACCACGGACAATCCCTTTTTGACGAACCGTTATGAAGAGAACAAGAATCCGGTGCGGATTATCCCCACTAGAACCATGGATATTCCGATGGATAGCAATGTGCTGACGGATGAGGGACAAACCCTCATTGTTACGACGGAGAACGGCAAGGATGAACGCAAGATTGAACAGCTCCGGGAACGGGGCAAGGAGTGCCTGATTTGCGGGCAAGACAAAGTGGATTTCGGGCAAATGTTTAACTTGCTGGAGGAAAAGTACGGCATCAACAGCTTGATGGTGGAGGGCGGAGGCTTTCTGAACTGGCATGTTTTCAACCAGGATCTGGTTGACGAGATCATACTGATGCAGCTTCCGATCATCATCGGCGGAGCCTCCAACATTACGCTGGTTGATGGGGAAGGCTACACAGAGCTCGATTTTACCAAAAAGTTTAAGGTGGTCGAAGTGGAGCCGAAGGATAATTACACCTTGCTGCGGTATTTAAAAGCGGTTTGAATATGGGGGATCAGGTTAAATGAGCGATGAGTTAAAAAGAGATTTTTATAAGAACGTATATAAAATTGCGCTTCCGGTAACGTTTCAAAGCCTGATTATGTCTTTGCTCACGCTCACGGATCAGTTGATGGTGGGACAGCTGGGCGATGTGGCCATCGCTTCCGTCGGAATGGCAACGAAAATATACGGAGTCATTTCCGTAGTGCTCGCCGGTCTTTCTGCCGGCGTGTCGATTTACGCGGCCCAGTTCTGGGGAAAACAGGACCGCAAAAGCATCTCTCAATTGCTCGGTATCGGCCTCATGGCCGGGTTTGCATTATCGTTTCTATTCACACTGCTCGTCTTCTTTCAGCCCCAGCTTTGTTTGTCCTTGTTTACGACGGATGAGCGGATCTTGGGAGAGGGGTACATTTATCTGCAGCTCATCTCGCTAAGTTATGTGCCGACGATGCTTACGATGATGTATTCCGCCATTCTAAGAAGCACGACGCATGTTAAATTGCCGATGTTCGTCAGCTTGTTCACGGTAGTTCTGAATATTCTACTGAATTATTTGCTGATCTTCGGGAATTGGGGTTTTCCGGAATTGGGGTTAAAAGGATCGGCTATCGCAACGTTAATTGCCAGAATTGTGGAGTGCATATTAATTATTGGAGCTGTCTATAAGTTCAGGCTTCCGGGTTCGGTCGATTTCGGCAACCTGTTCGTAATTCCAAGACCGCTCCTGAAAAAGTTCATTCAAACAACTTATCCCATCATCCTGACCGAATTCATCTGGGTCATGGGCGAGACGGCTTATGCCATGATCTACAGCCGGATGGGAACCTCCGAGATGACGGCGATGACGATTACCTTTCCGCTGCAGGGCATCTGTATCGGATTGCTCTCGGGATTGGCCAGCGCGGGCGGAGTCATGGTCGGCAACAAGCTCGGAGCCGGGGAAGAAGAGACGGCCATGCAGTACGCCAAACGGTTCATTGCATTGGGAATATCCGTTTCCCTTGCCGTCGGCCTGGTGATTGCGGCAGCTTCCCCTTGGTATGTATCCTTCTTTAATATTTCGGGGGAAGCCCACCGCTTGGGAATTTACCTGGTTTGGGTATTTGCCGCTTTCTTATGGGTCAAGGTCGGAAACATGATTATGGCCGGGGGCATTTTGAACAGCGGCGGGGACAGCAAATTCGTATTTGCGATGGAATCGGCGGCAACGTGGCTGATCGGGGTTCCGTCCGGGCTGCTCCTGTCGTTTGTCTTCAAACAACCGGTTTACCTGGTGTATCTTGTGCTGTCCTTAGAGGAGGTTGTCCGGCTCGGCATCGGCTTGGCCCGAATCCGGTCGCGTAAGTGGATCAAGAACCTGGTAGGCGATATCGCGGCATAAGCCTTGTAAGGAGCCTGTTTGCTCCGGATCAAGCGGCAATAAGTGCCGACGCGGCGCAATTTGTTCTGAACATGTTGACTAAGTAGCCATGAAAAAAGCAGGCCCTGCATAATATCGCAGGGCCTGCCTTTTTGTATTCATACTATAACTTAGATCGTAACGGAAGATCTTTGCGCCTGGATTTCTCCGTGTGCGCTGACCGTATAGCTGCGGTCATAGATCCGGATCGCGGCCGGTGTATCGGTCTCGTTCGTCACGGTGATGACGTCTTCGCCGACGTTGACCTTCAACGTAGCGCCGCGGAACATTACGTTGAACGAGAAGGACTTCCAGTGCGAAGGAATGAACGGCTGGAGCACCAGCTCGTCGTTCTTAACGCGGAGTCCGGCGAACCCTTGGATAACAGCCATCCAGGTTCCTGCCATACTTGTGGTGTGGCAGCCGTCTTCAGTATCGTTATTGTAGTTGTCCAGATCCAGACGCGCAGTGCGCAGGTACATTTCGTACGCTTTGTCCTGATAGCCGAGCTCGCAGGCCATAATGGAGTGCACGCAAGGGGACAGGGAGGACTCGTGAACGGTCAACGGTTCATAGAAATCGAAGTTCCGTTTTTTCGTTTCGAGATCGTATCTGTCGCTCAGGAAGAACAGGCCTTGCAACACGTCCGCTTGCTTAATGTAGCAGGAACGCAGGATCCGGTCCCAGGACCAGTTCTGGTTGATCGGCAGGTTTTCCGGAGCCAGGTCTTTGACCGGAACCAGTTCCTTGTCGAGGAAGCCGTCTTGTTGCAGGAAAACTCCGCGCTCTTCGTCGACCGGATAGTACATATTGTCGATGATATGCTGCCACTTGGCGGTTTCTTCGTTCGTCAGCTTCAACTTGTCGATCAGCTCGAGATAGCGGGCGTTCTCGTTCTTTTTCAAATAATCGAGCACTTCCAGCGTATACTCCATCGTCCAGCAAGCAATCCGGTTTGTATACCAGTTGTTGTTGACGTTGTTCTCGTATTCGTTTGGACCGGTAACGCCGAGCATTACGTATTTTCCTTTGGTGTTGGAGAAGTTGACGCGTTCTTCCCAGAACCGGGAAATTTCCGCGAGCACTTCCAAGCCGTACTGACTCAGATAGGATTTATCTCCGGTGTAATTCACATAGTTGTAGATTGCGTAAGCGATCGCGCCGTTCCGGTGAATCTCTTCAAACGTGATCTCCCATTCGTTATGGCACTCTTCGCCGTTCATGGTAACCATCGGGTAGAGCGCGCCTTTAGTGAAGCCGAGCTTCTTGGCGTTTTCCTTTGCCTTCTCCAAGTGCTTGTAGCGATAGATCAGCAAGTTGCGGGAAATGTTCGAATCCGCAGTACTCAGATAGAACGGTACGCAGTAAGCCTCGGTATCCCAGTAGGTGCTGCCGCCGTATTTTTCCCCTGTAAAGCCCTTCGGTCCGATGTTCAGACGATCGTCTTCCCCGGTGTACGTTTGATTCAATTGGAAAATATTAAAGCGGATCCCTTGCTGAGCCGAGACGTCACCTTCAATAATGATGTCGCTGCCTTTCCACTTATCAGCCCAGGCATCGGCTTGTTCCTGACGCAGGGTATCGAATCCGGCCGCATGTGCTTCAAGCAAGAGGTTTTTGCCCACTTCCACAAGCTGGCCTAATCCGTGATTGCGGGAAGTCACGTTGGCGACATATTTGTATACAGTCAGTGTTGCATCTTGTTCAACTTCAAAAGCGGCTTCCGCGGAAACGAATTTTTCGCGCTCGGATACGGAGGCTTCAAACTCCAGCTTTTGTCCGTTCTTGTAAACATCAAAAGCCATGACCGACGTAACATGGAAATCCAGCTTTTTCGTTTTCAAAGTCAGGTAAGAGAGATCCGGAGCCGCTGCCTTTTCCACTTCGAGCCAGAATTTCTCGTCATAGTTGGAATCCTTGTTCTGAACGTCTCCGTCCAAATAAGGCACAATCCGGATACTTCCGGAGAAATTAAGCGGGGTAATCGAATAGCGAATCGCTCCGATTTCCTGACGTTTCATGCTAACGAAGCGGATCGATTCCACACGAACTTCTTTGCCGCTCTCCATCACTGCTACGAAACGGCGGGACAAGTAGCCTTCTTTCATGTTCAACTCGCGTACGAAGTCTTTAACCTCGCATTTGGCAAGGTCCAGCGACTCGCCGTTGATGAGCACGTTGATACCGATCCAGTTGGTGCTGTTCAACACTTTCGCAAAATATTCGGGATACCCGTTTTTCCACCAGCCGACCCGCGTTTTATCGGGATAATATACGCCGGCCATGTAGCTGCCTTGGAGGGACTTTCCGCTGTATTGCTCCTCAAAATTTGCACGTTGACCCATGAACCCGTTACCGATGCTGAAGATGCTCTCGGAAATTTCATGCGTAGAAGGGTCAAAAGATTCCTCAATAATGGACCACTCATCCAGTTTTAAATATTGTCTCACGATTTACCGGCTCCTTCTTTAAGTTATCAAGTGTTTTGTTTATATGAATAGGGTTATAAAAAAAGAATGGCAGTTCTAGACGGCGGCAATACTCAACAGCCGATCGACCGTAATATCTCCAAGTGATGCGATGACGAGATTGGCTTTGCCGAGCGTGCATGGCGATCCGATGCCAACGCTGCGCATCCCGGCCCGCTGAGCCGCTTCAATACCGGCTTCCGCGTCTTCGAAGACGACGCATTCATCCGGGGAGACGCCCAGTTCAGTAGCCCCCAGCGTAAATACTTCGGGATCGGGCTTGGCGCTGGTAGTCCGGGTCCCGTCGATAATGGCGTCGAAATATGGCGTGAGCCCGGTGTTGTTCAAAATAGTCATGGCATTTTTGCTGGCTGAACCCAGGGCGACTTTTAAGCCATTCTCCCGGCAATCCTTCAGAAATTCAAGCGCTCCCGGCAGAATTTCGGAATCATCCATTTTGGAGATCATATCGAAATACCAATTGTTCTTGCGCTCGGCGAGCTCCAGCTTGGCCGCTTCATCCAGTTCGACTCCGCCGACGCTAAGCAAAATATCGAGCGAAGCCATTCGGCTGACACCCTTTAATCGTTCGTTGTCCTGCTCGGTAAACTCAAAGCCCAATTCGTCGGCCAAGCGTTTCCAGGCAAGATAGTGATATTTGGCGGTATCGACAAGCACACCGTCCAGATCGAATAAACATGCTTTAATTGAGGTCATAACCTCTCCTCCTCCTATAGCGCAAACGTTTGAACAAATTGCAAAAAATAAAAGAAGCCGTCGCTTCGATTATTTTTTGTGTCCCGCGCCTTATTTTTTCGATATCGAATACATGGAAGATTCACGAACCATCAAACGATGTGGAATGATTTGCCGCTTCTGATAGTTCTTGTCGTTGTTGTTTTGGATCGACTGGATCAGAACCTGGGAAGCGGTGTATCCCAAATTGTAAATTCCGATATCTATGCTGCTGAGCGGTGGTGTCGACAATTCAGACAAGGGAATGTTGTTGAAACTGACCAAACATAAATCTTCGGGGACTTTGTACTTGAGCTCATGCAGGCCACGCAACACGCCGAAGGATACCACGTCGTCGATTAGGACGATCCCCGTAGGACGATCCGGTAAATTCATGAAGAACGACATCGCACGATAGCCGCTGTCTTGCAAGAATTCTCCTTCCACAATCCATTCAGGGCGCATTTCCAGTCCCGAATCATGCAACGCATCCAGATACCCCTTTAGCCGGTCCTTGGAAACGACCAGGTCGGGAGGTCCGCTGACGAACCCGATCCGTTCATGTCCGAGCGAGATCAAATGCTTCGTGGCATCATATGAAGCCTGGACGTTATCGTTATCCACCGATAAAATATCGGGATATTGCTCGCTTCGTCCAATCAGAACGAAATGGTGACCGTTCTCATGCAGGAAATCGATAACAGGGTCATCTTTCCTCGAATAAAGTAAAATCACTCCATCTACCCGGCGTCCGTTAATCAGTCTGGATACGCCTTCAATTTCTTCTTTTTCATTGGCCCCCGAGCTAATCAGCACGTCGTAGCCTAAACGGCTGGCTTGCGTGACAATCCCGCGGATCAATTCCATGAAGAAAAAGTTGGAGAATAACTCCTCGGCAGACTTCGGCAACATGATGCAAATACTGTTGGTTGTTTTGGATACCAGGCTCTTAGCCATGATATTCGGATGGTATCCAAGCTGATCCATAATGTCCTTTACTTTTCTCGAAGTTTCGGCGCTAATTCTTGGATGATTGGACAGCACCCGGGACACGGTAGAGGGTGATACTCCGGCCTTTTTGGCAACATCTTTTATGGTAACAGCCATAAAAAACCTCCTCTGTGGAACCGTTTGCTTTACATTGTAATATTAATCGAAACATAGCGGAAAGTAAATAGAGAAAGCGGGGAATAGGTGTCATATTATGAGCATTTTCCCCTAGAGATGGGCATGATTGTGAGATTTTTACTTTATTAATTAAATAATAAGTAATTCGAAGATTGAAAGAGAATGAATAAGGAAACAGAAGGAATAGGGATAAAATCCTCTAAAAATCAACTGTGCAAACGTTTTAACATTTGGAAGCGCTTAATATAATATGATTAGAAACATAAAAGCGCTTTCCACGCTTAATGTACTCCTTAGACATAACAGAAAAGTATTAAATTTTATTCAAACGTTTGCGCAATTTATGGGTTGAAAGGAGGATACATACACGCCTGCCACAAGTCGTTTATTTCAGTATTTCTTATGATTTAAGTCAGTGAATACTACTTAGGAGGTCTTAACAAAATGCATAAGTCATGGAAAGGCTGGATTTCCCGCCTGCTCATTTTTGTATTGGTTGTCGGTTCGTTCGGCAGCTTCCTTACTCAAGCGAGAGCGGAGGAACCGGTCGAGGGCAGCTCCAGCACCGTTATAGCCAGTCCGGTCATCGGGGAAAGAAGCGATACCGGAGCAAAAGTGACGTTTAATTATGAAGGGGAAGGGCAAGAGGACAAAGTAATTGTTAAGGGAGAGTTTAACGGTTGGAATAACACGGACCTAAGCAAAGATTCTACTAACCTGTGGTCCGGAACACTGGATATCCCTGCCGGTTGGTACGAGTATGGCATGGCATGGTATCCCTCCGAGGACCCGAACGGGGAATGGATCGGAGATCCATGGAATCTCGTTAAAAAGGGTAACAACCCTGGCCTCTCTGTTCCGGGGTTAGCGGTCAAAGTACCTTCAGAAATATTGCTTAATACATCCTCAGTTATTGACGCTGTTTATTACACAGGCAACCAAGGGGACACCGTCCCGGCAGTTGTTACCTTGAAAACAGGCTTAAAAGGCGTTGAGTTTGACGATAAAACCAATGAGATAAGTGTGGCCGCTGATGCGGATCAAGGTAATATTGAGCTTGATATCGCTTACGATCAGTGGAAAGTCACGAAAACGATACGAATCACGGATAAGGCACTGCAAAGTCCGGTTATAAGCGATGGAAAAATCACCTTCAATGTAGCCCAAGGCGAGTTGACCTCCCTATACTTGGTCGGCAGCTTGAATGACTGGAATGTGAACGAAGCTATTCCTATGGAGCTGGAGAACGGAATTTTTAGCGTCACTCGCGATCTTGCTCCAGGGGCTTACCAATACAAATTCATTCCGAATTTGGGGAAATGGGCCGGCAGTTTTGTCGATCCGCTGAATCCGCTTAGTGCAGGAGATAATTCCCTGGCTATCGTTCCAGGACTCACAATTAAATCAGGCGAAGAAGTGGAGATCGGAGGCTCCCTGCAACTGAAGGCTGAAGAGTATCAAGCAGGAAAAGATACGCCGGTTTCCCAACAAGCGGATTGGGAGTTAGTGACTCATCCTACTGGCGTTTCAATCTCGGATGCCGGTTTGTTGACTGTCGCTCCTAACGCAGCCAAGGGAAGCGTAGAAGTCAAAGCTTCTTACAATGGCTTGGAAACTACCAAGACTATTAAAATCATTGAAAAAATGAATTCGTTCACCATTAACTATTACCGCTATGACAACACAGTGAAAGATTGGGATTTATGGCTCTATCCAGACGGAAAGCTTGGGGACCACTATCCCTTTGAAAGCGAATCCAACGGTATGGCGACAGGAACTTATAAATTCTCTGAGTCTTCACTAAACGCAATCGTAAAACTCATGGATGGAAACAAATGGGTTAGTCAAGAAGCAACCGTTAAAATCAATATCCCAGTTGGCAAAGATTCAGTAGAGGTCTGGTTAGTAGAAGGAAGATCAGAGGTTTACTATTCTAAACCAGATTTAGAA
The DNA here is from genome assembly GCF_018101095.1 of Paenibacillus sp. Marseille-P2973. Taxonomy (NCBI): domain Bacteria; kingdom Bacillati; phylum Bacillota; class Bacilli; order Caryophanales; family Paenibacillaceae; genus Paenibacillus; species Paenibacillus sp. Marseille-P2973. The sequence continues at coordinate 105,152 of NZ_JAGQEH010000005.1, read as the reverse complement.
GCACTTAAACCAATAAAAAGATCCGTTAAATTCACTTATTTGTCCAATGAATCAAGTCTGGATGAATTGAAGAAATGGAACCTTTGGGTTTGGGACACAGGAAAAGTCAATGACCAAATTAATTTCACGAAATTTGAAGGTAATAAGGCAACTGCAATAATCCAAATTGGAGAAACAGTAAACAAAGTTGGTTTTAAAATACGTAAAGGGACCGATTGGACAACTGCGATTGTGGATCAAAATATTGATCGGTATATTCATACCGGATCGGAAGAATTGACGAAGGTCATTGTTACTGCTGGCCAAATAGAATTGCGAACCTTGCCGGGCACTTTTGCGCCTGTGTTAGTGAAACAGGGAGATACATGGAGTGCCTCATTTACCTATCGGGATCAGGCTTTGTATGAATCAGACCAGATGGATCTTATCGAAGCCGTTCATTTGAAAATTGACGGTAAATTATATGAAATGAATTACTCTGCAGAGGACGAACGGTTCACTTTTAATCTCGACGAAATCGGTGAAGGTACTTACCCATATACATTTGTCGTAACAAAGAAAGATGGTTCTGAGAGCGAAGTGCAGGATCCAAAGAATTCTAAAAACGGTGAGTCCGTTATCGTTTTAAAGAAAACGAATCCGATTATGCAGTCAAATGTATATCCGAAGAGTTTTTCATCTAACGAGAACGCGGTTCTTAGTCTTGCTATCTCAGACATTGAGGAGAGTGAGATTGACCGTATTTATGCAGATTTAACAGTCCTTGGCGGAAAACCAGAAACAACGATTGACAAAGATCTTAAGGCGTTAACGATTGCAGTGAAGGACTCTGTTACCGCGGGACAGAAAAAAATACCGATAACCATTCTGGACATATATGGTAACCAACATACTCAAAATGCCATCGTTACGGTCAAATCACGGCAAACGGTCGGAAAAGACGATTTTGACTGGGATGAGGCCCGGATCTATTTCATGCTGACGGACCGATTCTTGAACGGAGATACCACCAATGACGATCCAAATGGGGAGAATTACGACCTCAGTCATGCGGAAACTTATCACGGCGGGGACTTCAAGGGCGTTACCGAGAAGATCGGATATCTGAAGGATCTCGGTATCAATACGATCTGGATTACACCGATTGTTGATAACATCGACTTTAACAAGGGCGTTGATTTCAACAGCAATCAGTATGCTTACCACGGCTACTGGGCTAAAGACTTTACTGAAATCGATGAGCATCTTGGAGACTTGAAAGATTTTCAAAATCTGTTGGATGCGGCTCATGCCCAAGGCATTAAAGTCATGCTTGACGTTGTCTTGAACCATACCGGCTACGGCATGGATCAGTTGAGTCCAAATTGGAGCGGTTTAAGTAACCTTCCTACGGAGACTGAACGCGAGGTATTCGCCGGAATGCTGCGGGATTCCGACGAAGATCCCGTTATCAAGAACAAAGTAGCCGGTCTTCCCGACTTCAAAACGGAAGATCCTGCCGTGCGCGAGCAAATTATCAAATGGCAGTCCGACTGGATTGAGAAATCCAAGACGGCCAGCGGCAACACGATCGACTATTTCCGTGTCGATACGATCAAGCATGTAGAGGACACGACCTGGATGGCATTCAAAAACCGGATGACCGAAATCAATCCTGCCTTCAAAATGATCGGGGAGAACTACGGGGCGAGCGTGGATAACGATGGAGGCTATCTGCGTACGGGTACGATGGATTCCGAACTCGATTTCGGTTTTAAAGGAATTGCCAACGATTTTGTCCAAGGAAAAATCGATTCTGTCGAACGGAGGCTTCAGGACCGCAACGGTAAGATCGACAATGCGGCCATGCTCGGCCAGTTCCTGAGCAGCCATGACGAGAACGGGTTCATGGTAAGTTTGCTTACGGATGAAGCCGATCGCCAAAAATTCAAGGACGGAACTCTGGACGCAGAAGTATTGAGGAACTTGCAGGCGCAACATAAGATCGCAGCTTCCTTGCAAATTACGGCCAAGGGCCAACCTGTTATTTATTATGGCGAAGAAGTAGGACAGTCCGGAATGAACGCCGGAGATATGTCCAAAGGCCTGTTTAGCGAAAACCGGTACGATTTCAACTGGGAAGGGTTGAACGATCCGACTTACAGCCATATTTACGAACACTATAAGAAAATGCTGCATATCCGCGACAACTATTCGAAAATTTTCTCCAAAGGAACCCGTGCGCAAATCGGCGGCTCCGACCAGGACGGATATGATGTGTTTACCCGGACGTATCAAGGCAAGAGCGTAGTTGTAGGTATAAATACTAAGACTACTGCACAACAAATTACATTTACTGTACCTGGCTACAAAAATACGAAATGGGTTGAACAGTACAGCAATCAAACGGTGCAGGCCGATAGTGACGGCAAAGTGACATTAACGCTGCCGTCCAGTCTGGACGGAGGAACGATCGTATTGGCTGCGGCTTCGAGTACGGTAACTCCTCCGGGAACATCGAATCCTGGTTCCGGATCAACAGGATCCTCAGCTCCAGGCGCCGGTAATCCAACACCGGCAGTACCCGAGTCTGTGATCGTAACGGCTAAAGCCGGTGAGAACGGACGCAAGGTAGCCGAAGTGAGTGCAGCCGATCTGGAGAAAGCCATTGCGGCTGCCGTGAACGGTAATAAACCAGTAACCATTCAAATTTCTGGAGTAGCTGCGGGAGAAGCGGCGGAGCTCGTGATTCCGGGAAGTGCAGTTGGGAAGGCTTTGGAGCAAAAGACTGCTCTTCAACTCGTATTCCCTGATGCCACGGTTGAGTTCCCAGCAGGAAGTATTCCGGCTTCAGCGATTCAGAAAGATGGAACGGTTGTATTCAGTAAAGAAGCAGGCAGCACCCCTACTGTAGATGGGGCTTACCGCCCGGTTGGGGGGACTTATAACTTTAAATTCTCAAGTGTAGATGCAGGCAAGAAAGCCAGCGCAATCCAGTTGGCTGCCAAAGTAAAAGTGACGCTGACCCTTGAGGAGACCGCCTTGAAAGGAATTGGGGACAAGAACAAGGCAGGAGTCTATGCGGTCAATGAAGACGGATCTGTTGTTTACGTAGGCGGTAAGTGGGATGGTAACCGCATCACCTTCTCGACAGACCGGTTTGCCCAATATATCGTTATGGAGTACAACAAAACGTTCAGTGATGTGATGGGCGGCTGGGCCAAAAATTATATCGAGATTCTGGCTGCAAAACATATTGCATCCGGTGTAGATGCAGAGCGGTTTAATCCGAAGGGAGAGGTCACTCGAGGTGAATTTGCCGCATTCCTGGGCCGTGCAATGGGGCTTGATGTGGCAGGGCTTTCTTCCGGCATGAGCGATGTAGCCGAGAACAGCTACTATGCCGGTTATGTCGCTGCCTTGAGCGAGCTGGGCATCGTATCGGGCTACGAGGATGGAACCTTCCGTCCGAGCCAGACGATGACCAGAGAGCAGATGGCGACCTTGCTGATGAAGGCTTATGCTCAGGTGACCGGGCAACCGGCGAATGAGGCTGCTGGGGCAGAGGAAGCATTCTCCGACCTGGGCAAGGCATCCGCTTACGCCGTAGACAGCATTAAAGCGGCAAAAGCACTTGGTATTATGAACGGAATGGGGCAGAATAAATTTGAACCTGCCGCAACCTCGACTCGTGAGCAAGTAGCTGCCGTGCTTATTCTCTTTATGGAGAAAGCGGGATTGTAAAAATTAAAAGTTATATCCGTATAAAGAATGGCGGTGCCGGGGAGATGTTCCCCGCACCGCCATTTCATGTTTTGGCAAGTTGCTATGCTTGCGTCAATACTGCATATCCATATGCCGGAAGCTTCACGGCCAGTTTGCCGTCCGAAGTCTCATGAGTGCTGCCGTTCATGGCATCCCGCCAGATTAGATCTTTGGCCGGCACTTCCAAGGTTTGCGCCGCATCGTAGTTGTTAAGCAGCACGAGTACCGATTCTTTGCCGAGCCGGCGTTCATAAGCCAGCTTGCTGCCGCCTTGTTCGGCAATCAGGAAATGGATGGAGCCGGATCTCAGCGCGGCAAGGTCCTTGCGGACTGCGATCAGCTTGCGGTAGAACGCAAACAGATCATGGTCCTGTTTCTCCGGGTCCCATTCCATGCATTTGCGGCAGTCGGGATCCTGTTCACCATCGAGCCCGATCTCATCGCCATAGTAAATGCATGGTGTGCCGCCGTAAGTAAATTGAAACAGAGCGGCGAGTTTCATCTTGTTTTTATCGCCCTTGCAGAGCGTCAGAAGGCGCGGCGTGTCATGGCTATCCAGCAGGTTGAAAGCTACTTCGCTGGCTTGCTGCGGGTAGCGGGACAGCTGTCTGCCGATAGCGTTGGCAAAGCCTTTGGCATCCAGTGTGCCGCGCACTACATAATCAAGCACCGCATCCGTAAACGGATAATTCATGACCGCATCGAATTGGTCGCCTTGCAGCCAAGGGGACGATTCATGCCAAATCTCTCCGAGAATATAAGCATCGGGGTTAGCGGCCTTGACCGTTTTGCGGAAATCCCGCCAGAACTGGTGGTCGACTTCGTCGGCGACATCCAGCCGCCAGCCGTCGATTCCGACCTCTTTAATCCAAAACTCAGCGACTTTCAGTAAGTATTGTTTAACTTCAGGGTTGTCCGTGTTCAGCTTCGGCATGAGCGGCTCGAAGGAGAACGTATCGTATGTCGGCACGCCATCCTTTACCTCAAGCGGATATTGGCGGACGGAGAACCAGTCTTTATATTGGGATTTTTCGCCCTTTTCCATCACATCGACGAATGGGGCAAACGTTTTGCCGGAATGGTTGAACACCGCGTCGAACAGAACACGGATGCCGCGGTCATGGCACGCTTTAACAAGCTTCTTCACCGTTTCGATATCGCCGAAATGAGGATCGATCTTCATGTAATCGGCAGTATCGTATTTGTGGTTTGTCGTTGCCTCGAAAACGGGAGTGAAGTAGATCCCTGTGATGCCAAGCTCGCTAAGATGATCAAGATGATCGATGACTCCTTGAAGGTCTCCGCCGAAGAAATTCTCTCTCTCCGGTTTGCCGCCCCAAGGGAGCACGCCTTCAGGATCATTGTCCGGATTCCCGTTAGCAAACCGTTCGGGGAATATTTGATAAAATATCGTATCCTTGACCCAAGCCGGAACGGTAAACACGTCGGCGGGATTGATGAACGGGTATTCGAACAAGCGGTCCGGGACCGGAGGACGTTCCTTGGAGAAGTCATTCTCCGTCATCCAGATTTCCTCATCCCCCGACTTTAGCAGAAAACCATATTTTAATCTGCGATACTTCGGTTTGACGGCGCATTCCCAGTAATCGAACAGTTCATCCGAAGTAAGCTTGGACATGGGGATCAATTCCTTGCTTTGATCCCATATGTATTTGTCGCCGGCAAAAGCGAAAACCTCGGTCAAGTCGTCCCTTTTTGCGCGCAGGCGAAGATGGACGGTTTCAAGATCATAGGCATAGGACCAGTTCAGTTTCGGACGGTGATAGACCGCTTCAAGCTGCATGATTCATTTCCTCCTTGGTCTGTATTAAGTTAATTCCATCTGGCGGAGCTGTCGATGCGATGCACGGCACGAGGGTTGCCCTTAAGATATAGTAACCGTTTAACGGTACCCTATCCTGGTTGGTTCATAATAAAAAAGGCACACCGCGGCAAGAATAGTAGCCGAGGATGTACCTTGAAGATAACAGTGCCTTCAAATTGTGCATTGGGAACAAAGACGGGATCCATAGCGGATGGAACCGTTTATGGTTCAGGATTATAGCATTGTTCAAACCGTTGCACAAGACTGAAAGAATAGGAGGATTTTTCTTTTCGCGAATAGAATCCGGTTTCCGCCGAAAGCCTTGATAGCAGGCCGAACTAGGAGGAATAGAGCTTAAAAATAAGACGATAAAAATAAGCTATTTTGCGAAAACAAGAGCATTAGGGAGCATTACGAATAAAATAAAGCGATTATACCCAAAAACGATATGTGCAAACGTTTTTACAATGCCCTTGCTATGTTGTATGATTATTTCAGTTATAAAGCGCTTTCTATTCGGGAAAGATGAGGAATTCCCTGAAGAAACAAAAAAAACTAGGAATTTATCATTCATCTCTGAAATCGTTTGCGCAAAATTCTGTAACTCTTGCTTTGTATAAAATTTGGGAGGGGTTAGCTTTATGAAATTCAAGAGAACATTAGTTTTACTCGCTACGCTGTCACTGGCTGCATCCATTACAGCATGCGGAGGCAACGGCAACAAAACCAACAACGCGGCGAACACACCTGCGCCGTCCAACACGGCAGCAGAGAATCAGAATACCGGCAGCAATGACGCAACGACGGGAGAGATCAAGCCTGAAGACGGCGCAGAGCTTCTCGTTTGGGAAAGTAGAGAAGAAATTGCATTTACCGAGCAAATCGCTCAGAAGTTTGAAGAAAAATATGGTGTAAAGGTCCGTGTTGAAGAAGTGCCGGTTCCGGATCAAATCGGTAGATTGACTACTGACGGTCCGTCGGGTCTTGGAGCAGACATCATCGTAATCCCTTCCGACCACATCGGTAATGCAGTAACTACCGGTTTGATCTTGGAGAATGACGTATTTGCAGAGGAAACGAAATCAAGAAATACAGAGGCGTCTATTGTGGGTGCTTCCTTTGACGGCAAGTTGTATGGATATCCAAGAGCGGCTGAAACGACAGCTCTCTATTACAATAAGTCTCTGATCCCTGAGGCTCCAAAAACATTTGAAGAGCTAATTGATTTCGGTAAAACATTCACCGATAAAACCAAGAAAAAATACGCTCTCATGTGGGAATCCGGGAACTTGTATTTTAACTACCCATTCATCGCAAGTAATGGTGGATATCTCTTCGGTGATAACGGGACGAACAAAGACGATATCGGTCTTGCAACCCCTGAAGCCCTTGCAGGCATGAAAGTTTTCCAAGATCTTAAACAAATTCTTCCTGTACCAAGCGGTGATATCAACGGCGACATTAAACGTGGCTTGTTCACTGCAGGAGATGTTGCAATGGATATCAACGGTCCATGGGAACTTGCAGCATATAAAGAAGCTCTCGGAGACAATTTAGGTCTGGCTCCAGTTCCTACGGTTCTTGGTAAAACAGCTATTACGTTCTCCGGTATCAAAACTTATGATGTAAGTTCATTTACTAAGTATCCAAATGCCGCCAAATTGTATGCTGATTTTGCAACAAACAAAGATGGACAATTGCTTCTCAGTGAATTGATCGGTTCAATTCCTACTAACCTGGAAGCTTTGGAAACGGATCAAATCAAGAACGATCCATTTATTTCCGGGTTTGCAGAGCAAGCTAAGAATTCGCAGCCAATGCCTTCGATTCCTGAAATGAATAATGTTTGGGGTGCGGCGAATGCAGCTTTTGCTGACATTTGGAACAAAGATGTAGATCCAAAAGCAACTCTTGAAAATGCAGTTAAACAAATTACTGATTTGAACAACGGGGTAGCTGCGGAGTAAACCCGATCACCCTAATAAATTTATTACCCGCCGCCAATAGCGGCGGGTAACCTTGATTTCCGAGGGAGAGGAGAAGGTAGGGAAATGGGTCAGCATCGGAACAAAGCAACGATACTGTCAGTACTGTTCATGGGCTTGGGACAAATATATAACCGCCAAATTATCAAGGGATTAATTTTTCTAGCATTTGGAATATTTAGTGTCGGCTACTTCATTCTTAACTTAAGATATGCTGTTTGGGGGATAGTTACATTAGGTGAGACACCGAGAACCCCAAATAATCTTAATGATTACGACCATTCGATATTTATAATGATTCAAAGCTTGATTACGTTGATCTATCTTGTGTTATTCTTGATTGCTTACTATTTAAATATTCGAGATGCTAGGAAAATTGGTGAAGAAAGAGACCGTGGCATAAAGCCCAATAACTTCAAACAATCCGTTCGCTACGTTTTGGATTATAAATTTGCAGTTACGTTTTTAACTCTGCCGGCGATTGGTATTTTGTTTTTTACAGTAATGCCCATTATATTCATGATTATGCTGGCATTTACAAACTACTCGGCTCCAAAACATATCCCGCCTACCATGTTGGTAGACTGGGTGGGATTTGACACTTTTAAAAATTTATTGGCTCTAAAAAGCTGGAGTAAAACCTTCTACGGAGTTCTTACTTGGACGATCATCTGGGCGGTATTATCTACAGTAACTACGTACTTCGGCGGTATGTTTGTGGCATTGCTTATTAACCAAAAGGGAATTAAATTTAAAGGCTTTTGGAGAACAATATTAATTATTCCTTACGCAATACCACAAATCATTTCACTTCTTGTTATGAGAAATATGTTTAATGGCCAATTCGGCCCGATTAATCAGTATTTGAACTACTTTGGAATACCGGGAGCGCCATGGCTGACACATGAAACATGGGCTAGAGCAATGGTTATCCTAGTTAATATGTGGGTAGGCGTGCCTGTATCTATGCTGTTAATTATGGGGGTATTGACGACTATTCCGAAAGATATGTACGAGGCTGCCGAGGTGGATGGTGCTACGGGATATCAGAAATTTAGAATCGTTACATTACCAATGATCCTGTTTACTACTGCACCAACCTTAATTACACAGTTTGCAGGAAATATAAATAACTTCAACGTTATTTTCCTCCTAACCGGAGGCGATCCGGTCAAAGGGTCATATCAAAACGCAGGAGCAACAGACTTGCTGGTAACATGGTTGTATAAACTTACATTGACCAGTAATCGATACAACATGGCTTCAGCAATAGGTATTATTATCTTTTTGATCATTGCCTCGTTCTCGATTTACAACTATCGCAGAACCAAGTCATTTAAAGAGGAGGATATGATCCAATGAGCCGGCTAAAAGTACGGAATGGTATCCGTTTAACTTCGAGTTATATCGTATTGATTATATTGGCTATTGCCGCGATTTACCCTGCGCTTTGGATCATACTTGGAGCTTTTCGCCCAGGAAAATCGCTGTATAGTAAAACATTGTTCCCAGAGAAATTTACGCTGGAACATTTTAGTGAGTTATTTACTTCAAACCAAGTCATGTTTCCGCAATGGTATATGAACACGTTAAAGGTATCTCTAGCTTCGATGATTTTAGGCGTATTGCTTACCTTGCTGACTAGCTATGCCCTTTCAAGATTTCGTTTTAGCGGCCGTCAAAATGCATTGTCAGTACTGTTAATACTGGGGATGTTCCCTGGGTTTATGAGTATGATCGCTATTTTTCTTCTATTTAAAGAATGGGGCCTTATAGATACTCACCTCGCACTTATTATGGTGTATGCTGCTGGGGCTCCTTTAGGACTAACCCTAATTACCAAAGGCTTCTTTGATACGATACCACGATCACTTGATGAGGCGGCTCGTATTGATGGAGCAAGTAATTTCAGAATATTTGGATCCATTATCTTGCCTTTGTCTAGACCAATTCTGACTTATCTTGCATTATTACAATTTGTTGGACCATGGGTAGACTTTATCTTCGCAAGATTGATTCTACGTTCTAAGCATAAATGGACGGTTGCAGTAGGAATGTGGGACATGGTTGCTAACAGTCAGAATACCAACTTTACCGTGTTTGCCGCAGGTGCGGTACTGATCTCGGTTCCGATTACAATTCTCTTTATCTTCATGCAGCGCTTGCTGGTTGAAGGATTGACGTCCGGAGCGAGCAAAGGGTAACGAGTTTTTGCCAAGGGTATAATCTCAGAAACCGAAGTTATCTGAGACTATACCCTTATTTTCAATACATAGGCTTGTCCGTCAAAGGGGGAGACAGAAGTTGAAGCTTAGAGGTCTGATTCAATTTAAGTCGGTTGGTATGAAGCTGTTTATGATTTTGTTCGTTACCGTTGTACTTATGTCAGCAATTCTCGGGATAAGTTCTTATATGATGTCCAAGGAAATTATCCGGGGACAGGTTGGCACAGCCTCTTCGCAAGCTATTGAACAAGCAGCGGACAAGCTGGACTTTCTCTTTACGGAATACGAGTCGATATCCCGGCAAATGGCTGTCGATCAGGTCTTGAAGGTGGATTTAGAAACGGTGACCACACCGGATGTCGGGATCATTAAAAAGACGGATGCGGAAACAAGAATCAAGAACAAGCTGGACGCGATGAAAGGCTCGGATGCCCGTTTGCTGGGGATTCGCTTGGTGAGTAAAGACCTCTCCAGCATTTATGCCTCGTCCGGGGCAAGCGGAGCCCAGAAGGATAATGAAAATGTAAAGGCTAGAATACAAAGCATGATCGATGGGGCAGGCAAGCCCGTATGGATTCCCGGGTTGAAGAAAGGCTTCTTTGAAAGTTTAAATGAACCTACGATCACGATGGGGCGGGTACTGCAAAATTTGAAGCGCCCGGAGGCCGAGTTCATCCTGTTGATCGAAATAAAAGATAAGGCAATATTAAGCACGCTATCTAACTTGAAAATCGGTAAATCCGGAGAGGTTCGCATCATTACGCCGGACAATGTCATTGTCCATTCGGCGGATAAAGAGTTGATTGAATCTAAATCGTTCATTGGCTTGAATGAAGATCAACTGAAAAGCGGCGAAGCTTCCTTTACCACCACCGATGAAAAAGGAATCAAACAGCTTGTTGTCTATAGACAGCTGCAAACCGTGAATTGGCGGCTCATCGGTTATGCGCCCGAAAGCGACTTTTTGAGTGCGGCTGATAGGCTGATTTATGTTACTTTGTTTGTTCTGCTATTCGCGATCCTGGTTGCCTCGGCAATCGGGTACTATTTGTTCAGAATGGTAGGCAAACCGCTGCAGAAGCTGTCCCGATTGATGGAGGAAGGCGAGCGCGGGAATCTGAAAGTTCGCACGAATTTTAAGAGCAGGGATGAGATCGGGCGTCTTGGACAGAGCTTCAATAACATGTTGGGGCAGATTTCGCTGCTGGTTGACCGGACTAACGGCTCTACTCAGGAACTGTTGGTTACGGCCGAGAATTTAACCAAAGCCTCGCGGGATACTTCCCAGACGGCAGGCGAGATTGCAGCTGCTACGGGCGAAATCGCACAGGGTGCGTCGAGCTTGGCCGAAGAGGCGGACAAGGGGACGGATCTGGCGGAAGAAATAGGCGTCAGAATGAATCGGGTGGCCGATTTGAATGACGCCATGGATGAGTCGGCAGGGCGTGTCATCGAGGTGAGCCGCCAGGGCCGGGATTATATGGAGCAATTAGTGGACAAGACAGAAGCGGTATCCCGAATGACCGCTATGATTGAAGAAAACTCCGGCAAACTAAGCAGAAGCACTTATTCGATCCGGAGTATTTTGGCACCGATGATTGAAATGACGAAGCAGACGAACATTCTGTCGTTGAATGCTTCGATTGAGGCTTCACGTGCAGGAAATGCAGGCAAGGGCTTTATGGTAATTGCGGAAGAAATCCGCAAATTGTCGGCCCAATCGAATGACTCGATCCAGAATGTATCGGCCATGACCGAGGAAATCCAGGCTGCGATCGAAGATACGGTCAACGTCCTGCTGAGCGTAACGCCGATGTTCGATGAGCAGCTTGCCTCAGTAAGGGAAGCCTCCGAGATATTCCAAAATGTTAGCCGGGAGATGGAGAGCTTTACCGGGGAAATCCAGGCTTCTTCGGCTTCCGTAAAGGAATTGATGGTTTCCCAAAACGCGTTGCGTGATTTTATTACGAGCGTCAGCTCGGTCGTTCAGCAGACGAACGCTTCCACCGAGGAAGTGGCCTCCATGTCATCCGAGCAGTATAAGGTAAGCGAAGAGCTCGTACGCTTATCCAACCGTCTGGAGGAACTGTCGGAATCGCTGAAACAATCATTGAGCGTGTTTCAGATAGAATCGGCGGATGGGAAGCAATAGCAGATTTGCATCTGGAATCGACATAATTATAGAAATGGAGTTTCAAAATGAACAACGTATGGTGGAAAGAGGCCGTAGCCTATCAGATTTATCCGCGAAGCTTTATGGACAGCAACAGAGACGGCATCGGAGATTTGCAAGGCGTGATATCCAAGCTGGATTATTTAGAGGAATTGGGGATTGATGTCATCTGGATATGCCCGATCTACAAATCGCCGAACGATGACAACGGATACGATGTTTCGGATTACCGGGATATTATGGCTGAGTTCGGGACGATGGAGGATTTTGACGAACTTCTGCGGAAAGTGCATGAGCGGGGTATGAAGCTGATCATGGACCTGGTGATTAACCACACCTCGGATGAGCACCCTTGGTTCGTCGAGTCCAGATCCTCGTTGGACAATCCGAAACGGGATTATTATATCTGGGCCGATCCCAAGGACGGGATGGAGCCGAACAACTGGGCCAGCTTGTTTGGCGGCTCGATTTGGGAGTACGAAGAGGAGACCGGGCAATATTTTATGCACGTTTTTTCGCGGAGACAGCCGGATCTGAACTGGGAGAATCCGCAGATGCGAAGCGAGATTTACGACATGGTCAACTGGTGGCTTGACAAGGGGATCGACGGCTTCCGGGTGGATGCCATCTCTCACATTAAGAAGACGGCGGGATTCCCGGATATGCCGAATCCGAACAACCTGAGGTATTTGCCGTCAGAAGCTGGACATATGAATCGCGAAGGCATCCATGAGCTTTTGTCAGAACTCAAACGGGAAACGTTCGACAAGTATGACATTATGACCGTCGGCGAAGCCAGCGGGGTCAGTGTATCCGAGGCGGATCTATGGGTAGGCGAAGAAGACGGAAAATTCGATATGATCTTTCAGTTCGAGCATTTAGGCTTGTGGCAGAAGAGCCTGGACAACGGGCTCGATCTGCTGAAGCTGAAAGAAATCCTGTCGGGATGGCAGAAGGGTCTGGAAGGCAAAGGCTGGAACGCGCTGTTCCTGGAGAACCACGACCAGCCCCGCTCGGTGTCCACTTGGGGGAATGACGGGGAGTATTGGGATACGTCGGCCAAAGCGTTGGCGACGATGTATTTTCTGATGCAAGGAACGCCGTTTATTTATCAGGGCCAGGAAATCGGAATGACCAACGTACAATTTCCTACGATTGAAGACTATAACGATGTATCGATGAGGAACTGGTATAACATCGAGAAGGCGAATGGAAAGAGTCATGAGGAAATCATGCCGGTGATCTGGAAGAACGGACGCGACAATTCCCGGACGCCGATGCAGTGGGATGATTCGGATAACGCGGGCTTCACCACAGGGAAGCCATGGTTCGGTGTGAACCCGAATTACAGGGAGATTAACGCGCAAAAGGCGATGGAAGACCCGGACTCAATCTATCAGTATTACAAAAAACTGATCGCTTTGCGGAAAGCTCATCCGGTTGCAGTATATGGAACGTATGACTTGATCCTGCCTGAGCATGCTCGCGTATACGCGTATACCCGGACGCTCGGACGGGAGAAGCTGCTGGTAATATGCAATCTTTTTGCGGAAGAGGCTGAGATTAAGCTTCCTCAGGGCATCAACTACGCTTCTTCGGAATTGCTTCTCAGTAATGTTGAAGTGGACCGGAAGCAAACTATTTCGGAGCTTACACTAAAACCCTATGAAGCACGAGTTTACCTATTAAACGAATAGTGTATCGAGAGAAACAAAAGCGGCCTGCAGTTGCCAGAACCCGAGAGGGAACTTGGCAACCGCAGGCCGCTTTTATTATTCAATAACCAAGGTCGTGTACCCCGGAATCGTCAGCTTGCTGCCCTCCAAGGTTGCCCCTTCACGGGTTGCCTTCAGGATGGACTTGAAGCTGTAGTCATCTCCGGCTTTAGACAGATCGATACTTTGCTCGGTCCCCGTAAGATTATGCGCTACCAGCACGGTCTGCTGCTCGTTTAGACGGAGAAAAGCGGTGACAGAGTCATTGCCGGAATCCATATCTCTGATCGTACCGTCTTGCAACGCAGGCACGCTGTTTCTGATGGCGATCAGTTTGCGGTAATGGGACTGGAGGGAGTCCGGATCAGAGAGCTGCTCTTCAACGCTGGAGCCTTTCTCGCCGGTATTGAAGTTTACAGGCTCCCAGGTGGTTTGCCCTTCTCCTTTACCCCCTGCATACCATTGCATCGGTTCGCGGATGCTTTCGTCCGGTTTGGCGCCGAGCATGCCGATTTCTTCGCCATAATAAAGGAACGGGTTGCCCGGCAGAGTCAGGAGCAATCCAGCAGCCATTTTGGCATGGTCGGTATTCCCCTCAAGCTGCGTCATGACCCGGTTAATATCGTGATTGCTCAGGAATGTAGCGTCCACAAACTTGCCACCGGATTTTTCACTATACAAGATGTAAGCCTTTTTCAGGGGAAACCCGATATTGTTGTCTTTTTCTCTTTTGGCGGCACTGATGATCGTTTCCGACAGGGCAAAGTTAAAACCGGATTCAAGCGCATTATCCAGATAATTTGCAATCAAAGCAGGTGACGGATCCCAGATTTCACCGACGAGATAAGTATCCGGATATTTTCCAACAAGGCTCTCGCGGAATTCCTGCCACCATTTCACGTTTTTATCGGTCGTTTCCTGCCCTTTGTCGGTCAGGATATCCTCGTAAATATGCTTTGCCGCATCCAGCCGGAAGCCGTCGACGCCTTGTTCCAGCCAGAAAAGGCCGGTATCTTTCATTTCTTGGCGGACCTCCGGATTGTCGAAGTTGAGATCAGGCATACCTTCCCAGAAGATGCCCTTGTAATGGCTGCCGCCCGCCGAATGCCAAGGACTTCCGCTGCCGGCCGCGCTGGTTCCGCCAGTCTTCAAGTTTTGGTCCTCAGCCCAAATGTACCAATCGCGGTATTTACTGTCCTTATTCTTGGCCGCATCGAGGAACCAGGGATGCTCTTTGCTGGAATGATTGACGACAAGATCCATGATGACTTTAATTCCCCGCTTGTGGGCTTCGTCCAAAAAGGTTTTGAAATCCTCCAGGGTGCCATAATCCGGGTTAATATCCCGGTAATCGGATACGTCATACCCGTGATAACTCGGCGAAGGGTTGATCGGCATCAGCCAGATTCCGCCGATTCCCAGATCCTCGTCCGTGTCGGGATTCCCGTCGTTCAGGTAATCGAGCTTTTCCGTCAATCCCTTGAAATCACCGATTCCGTCTCCGTCGGAATCATAAAAAGAACGGACAAACACCTCGTAATAAACCGTCGATGGCTGTGTGTCTATAGCGACTGGTTTGAGAGAAGTTTTACCGGTATTTCCGGCATTCTGCTGATTCGCAGCATTTGAAGTGTTCGCGTTCGCCCCGTTGTTCTTAGCGGCGTCAGAAGCATTATTGCCGGAGCCTGAGGCGCAGCCCGCTAGGAGAACAGCCGTTAAGGCAGCGCTTCCAATCCAATTTACGGATTGACGTAAAAGCTTGGGATGTTGCTTAGTCATGGATTTTCATTCCCCCTATCACATACTTGCTAATGTCTTCATCATACCTGAGATTAACATTTTGTTAAAACGTTTGCACTCGAAAAATCTGCCTAAAACAGCCATACGGGATGATTGTGGGCGATTAGGTTGGAGATAATACACACTTTCTCTAGTTTACAATGAATTACTATGCTTTTATCACTGTTTACACGGTAAGGATTGTACGCTGATCAGTGAATACTGTTCGCAATACAGGAATTAAATGGGTTTATTTAAATTATCTTTAATAAAAAGTAGAGCTTTAGAACCATTATTACATAAAGTACCAATTGATCGTTGACGAGGAGCACGGTTTTGTAAATGATATAAATAAGTGATAACGCTTGCACAAAATCATTAGGAGGGATACGGAGATTGAGTCGTGAAAAAATGATTGTTGTCTGTGACAATAATAGTTTATGCCACTTTCTGTTTCGATTTCTGTCTGAGCACGGGTTCGATGTCTTCTGCAGCCCGGCGGACCAGTCGGCCGTCGTCACTCTGGTTCGTGCCCACGCACCAACCTTGATTATGGTCGATATGACGATCTCCGCTAAGGTGGGCATTGATTTATGCACTGAAATCCGGCGGTTCAGCGACAGCCCGATTCTTCTGCTGTGCACCGGTTCCGATGAGGCATTGACCATCTCCGGGTTAAGCGCAGGCGGAGACGATTACATCCGAACACCGCTGAACCTTGAACTGCTGCTTGCACAGGTCCAGGCGCTGATTCGTAGATATAAGGGCACTTTTCCGGTAAATCAGCGGCATTTGCTGCATTTTCCGGGCTTAGAAATCGACCTGTCGGCTCAGTCGGTCACTTCTCACGGCCAGGAAACCCTGTTATCCGCCAAAGAATTTCAACTTCTCGTGCTCCTCGCCAAACACCCCAATCGTATTTTTCACATCGAATCCTTGTATGACTTGATTTGGAGCGACAACAAGCTTGGCGATCTCCGGACGGTCATGGTGCATATCTACAATCTGCGGCAAAAAATCGAATTAAATCCCAGCAATCCGTTCTATATTCACACTGTCAGGGGAGCCGGCTACAAATTTAACGGAAAAGCCGCACAATGAGGTAATCATTTCTTCATCCTTTGAAACCGAATTAAATTTTATGTATTTTCCTGGCTGGACTTTAACTGAACTTTAACTTGAATTGTTAAGATATTGTCATTGGTGCTAACGTTTGCACAAGTGCTTAGGCCGGTAAGTCTGCGTAGGAAAGCCTGAAAGAATAAGAGCCGGAAAGATCGGCAGAAAATCCAAAGGGGGACAAGCATGGACCAACATTTTTCCGCGATTTACAAGATGTTTGAAGACGTTGTAAGCCGGTATCCCGATCATTGCTGTCTGGAACTCGGCAAAACTCGGTTAAGTTACAGGGAAGTCAACGAAAGAGCGAATCGGCTTGCCCGCTATTTGAAAGAGAAGGGCGCAGGACCGGAGCAATTGATCGGAATTTTCTTGGAGCGTTCGCCCGATCTGATTGTTTCAATCCTTGCCGTAATGAAGTCCGGGGCCGCCTATGTACCGATCAACACGACCCTTCCGGAAGAACGGATTGCGCATATGGTAGCCGAAGCGGACATCAAGACTATCCTTTTAACTACTCGCTTGGAATCAAAAATAAATGCGGTTCGGCAAGCTGTGGCAAGCGTTACGCCTGACGTGGTGCTGTTGGATCAAGAATACGATGAATTTTGCAAGCTGTCCGGAGAAAATCTTGGAGTAAATAGCGCTCCTTCCGATTTGGCTTACGTCATTTATACCTCCGGTTCGACCGGACGACCGAAAGGGGTCCAGATTGAGCATCGCGGCATCCCTAACCTTGTGCTTGCGCAAATCGAGCAGTTTCATCTGGACAACCAGGACAGAGTGCTGCAATATGCCTCTCTTTCTTTTGACGCTTCCGTCTCCGAGATCTTTACGACGCTGATCGCCGGAGCCACGCTCGTGCTTCTGCCGGAGGAAGGGACTTATGCAGGGGATGACCTGCACCGGATCTTGAATGAGCAGCGGATTTCCGTGGTTACCTTGGTGCCGTCTCTGTTGAACGGTCTGCCGCAGGAAGAACTACCCCATCTTAAAACTTTGATTACCGCAGGTGAGGCCTGCACGAGGAAGCTGATTCAGTACTGGGCGCCGAGAGTCCGTTTTCTTAATGCCTACGGGCCTACAGAGACGACGGTTTGCGCCACGATTCATCATTGCAAGACCGACGATATTTCGGTTTCCCTCGGGGAGGCGCTGACCGGCAGTGCGGTCTATCTGCTGAACGCCCGTATGGAGCCGGTGGAATCCGGCGAAACCGGGGAATTGTACATTTCCAGCCTCGGTCTGGCTCGCGGATATTTGAATGCACAGGAGCTGACGGACAAGGCGTTTCTGGATAACCCTTTTGTAGACGGTTACAGCGACCGGTTGTATCGTACGGGCGATCTGTGCGTGAGAAGGCCGGATGGAGCATTGGAATGGGTAGGACGAGCCGATCATCAGGTGAAGGTGTCGGGGATTCGAGTCGAGCTTGGGGAATTGGAGCATAGTTTGAGGGAATATGGCGGGATCGAAGAGGCGGTGGTAGTTTATAACGCCGACAAAAATTACGTGGGCGCTTATTTAAAAGCGGCAAACGGCGTCAAGCCGAATATCAGCGAGCTTCGCAGTTACCTGCTGTCGAAGTTCCCGAGTTACATGATTCCTACCCGCTATTTGTTTTTGGAGCAATTCCCTCTGTTGACCAGCGGCAAAATCGATCGTCATCATCTTCCGTCCATGGAAGATGCCCGGCCGGATCTCGGTGTTCCTTACGTCGCTCCAAACAGTTACCTGGAGAAAGAGCTTGCCGCGATCTGGAGCGAAGTGTTGAAGCTCGATAAGGTTGGCGTACACGACAACTTTTTCGAACTTGGCGGACAGTCGTTAATGGCTACGCAAATCGTATCACGCATCCGCTCACTTATCGGAGGAGATGTTCCGCTGCATATTATTTTCGGGACCCAGCCGACTATTGAGCAAATGGCTGCAACGCTGGAGCAATATCAGTTGGAGCAGCTTGATCCTGCCGAGTTAGAGCTGTTGCTTGCCGAGCTGGAAAATCAGGCCTAGGAGGGAGATCATGAAAATACTGCTGGTTCAGTCGATGGAGTACCTGTATCCGTACGGCGGGGCGCATAAAGCCAACCGTATACTGATGGAAGGACTTGCAGCGAAGGGGCATGAATGCCGCGTGATTTCTCCCGCGGTGTCCATCAACGGATTCGAAGAGCTTTTGGCAGCACAGCTGCGTTCCGGCGCAATTGAAGTACTGGAGAATCATCCCGGTGAGAAGCTGGTCATTTTAAAAAACGGCGTCATCTCTTACACGATAAAAGAAAAATTCAAGGTGTTCCCGTTCATCAGGAGTATGATCGAACAATTTTCTCCGGACGTCACGGTCGTATCGGAGGACAATACCCATCTGCTGCTGGAAACGGTACTGGAAACCGGTACGCGCACGATTTATCTATCGCATAGCCAAGCCACGCTGCCATTCGGGCCGGAGTGCTTTCAGGAGGACCTGCCGAAAATCGGCCTGTACAAGAGATTGGACGGCGTCATTTCGGTTAGCCGTTATTTAAAAGACTATTTTGCGGACTACGCCGGCGTCGATTCCGAGGTCATTTATTTTCCTTCGTACGGTCCGGGGCCATTCCCTTTCTTGGCGAGTTTCGACAGCAAGTATATTACCGTAATCAATCCCTCGGCGATTAAAGGGTTTTCGATCTTTATCGGATTGGCGCGGATGATGCCTCATCTTCAATTTGCGGCAGTTCCGACCTGGGCGACGAAGGAAGACGAGCTGGAGGAAATGAGATCCCTTCCTAACATTACGATTTTGAAGCCGGCTGATAATATTAACGAGATTTACAAACAGACCAAGGTGTTTCTGATGCCTTCGCTGTGGGGGGAGTCGTTCGGGCAGGTCGTCGTCGAGGCGATGCTGCGCGGTATCCCCGTCCTCGCCAGTCATGTCGGCGGATTGCCGGAAGCGAAGCAGCAATTGGATTACATTTTGCCGGTCAGACCGATACGGCAGTATGTCAAGGAAGAGGTGCTTGCGGACAGCGTACCGATTCCCGTCATTCCGGAGCAGGAACTCGGTCCTTGGTCGGAAGCTCTGGACCGTTTGACTACGGACCGAGATCATTATGAGGCGCTATCCGCCGCTTCTTATGAACATGCCACCCGGTTTCATGCCGCTTTAGGTATTGAGCCGTTCGAAGCTTACTTCCAAAAAATCATCGATAAGGCGGAAGAGCAAGACTTAGGCGGGACTACATCGTTATCGGCCGTGAATCAGGGGCAAGACCGCCGTAAGCACGATGTGCTGGAACGGGTTCAAACTCTCACGTCCGAGAAACGTGAACGTCTGATCGCGATGCTACAGGAAAGAAGGTGAGCCTTTGAGCGAGTTGATGGAACGGATCGGCATGCTGCCGCCGGACAAGCGGAAGCAATTGCTGGATAAGATCAAAGCCAAGGGAACGGGACAGGCGAGGACCAGACCGGTCATCGAGCCGCTGCCCCGGGTTGGCCCCCGTTTTTTTCATGAATTTCCGCTTTCTTATTCCCAAGAACGACTCTGGTTCATGTATCAGTGGGAGCCGGACAGCCCGGCATACAACATTCCTTGCTTGTTCAATATCCCGGTGGAACTCGATATTCACCGGCTGAAGCAAGCCGTAAACCAGCTTATTGAGCGTCATGAAATTTTGCGTACGACTTATAAAGCCTCGGGAGAAGAGACGGTTCAGGTGGTTCAGCCCTTCACACCGTTGGACTTGCCGGTTTATCATCTCGATGGGGGAGAACGAAGTGCTGAGTTGGAAGCGATGGTTAGACAGAAGTCCGCTATCCCTTTTCAACTGGAGAGTGAGCTGCCCATCCGGGCTTATATATTCAAGTTGGGCGAGCAGGATCATTACTTATTGCTGAATATTCATCATATCGCATGCGACGGTTGGTCGCTCGGCATTATCATGAGCGAAATTCAAGAGGCTTACATGGCGTTAGGCCGGAGTCTGGCTCCGGCTATGGAGAAACCGCCTTTGGCTATACAGTACGCCGATTATGCAGTCTGGCAACGGAAATTCATGGAGGGACCGGAGCTGGATTACCATAAGGAATACTGGCTCCGCCAATTCCAGGGAGAACTTCCGGTGCTGGAGCTTCCGACCGATCTGCCGCGCCCGCCGGTGAAGTCTTCCCGTGGCGCTCATATCATCAAGCCGCTCCAGGAGGGGTTCCATTCCCGGTTGCAGGCATGGTGCAGAGACGAAGATGTCACGCCTTACATGCTGTTACTCGCCGCATACGCGGTGCTTCTGTACGGTTATACCGGGCAAACCGATCTGATCATCGGTTCCCCGACGGCGAATCGCAGTATGGAGCAAATCGAGCCGAACATCGGGTTTTTCGTAAACACGCTACCGATTCGAATTCGGCTTGACGAGTCTTCCACCTTCCGCGAGACGGTGCGGCAGGTCAAGCAGCTCGCGCTTGAGGCGCAGGAGCATCAGGACTTCCCGTTGGACAAGCTGATCGAATTGTTGACGATCGATAGGGATTTAAGCCGCAGCCCCTTGTTCCAGGTGATGTTTGTCCTGCAGAACATGCATGTGGGTTGGGAGGAGGCGGAGGAGTTTCCGCTCCGGTTCAGCAGTTCGGTGCCCACGAACAGTTCGAAGTTCGACCTCACCTTTTCGGCTAATGCACATAATTTGCAGGTGGAATACAGTGTGGACCTGTTCCTGGAATCGACCGTGCAAAGAATGCTTGACCACTATGTTCATTTGCTCGACAGTACCTGCGCATCTCCGGATCAGGTACTTGCCGATATACAGCTGCTTACCGGTGGAGAGCGTCTTCAATTGCTTGAAGAATGGGTTGGAGATACGGCTGACTATGTAGATGGATTTCATGTCGTTTCGCAAATCGAGGCGCAGGCAGCCGCCAGGGAGAATCATCCGGCCCTGGTGTTTGAGGGGATTTCCTGCATGTACGGGGAAATGAATTCGCGCGCCAACCGCCTGGCCCATTACCTCCGCAATCAGGGGATCGGGCCTGAAGTGACGGTAGGTATTTACATGGAGCGCTCCGCAGATTTCGTCATCGCTATGCTCGCCGTGCTGAAAGCGGGAGGCGCCTTTGTGCCATTGGATCCTTCGTATCCAAAAGATCGGCTGGCTTCCATGGTGCTCCAGTCCGGCATGGGGATGCTTCTGACACAGAGCAAAGTAGCCATGGACCTCGAACTGCCGGGATCCGATATCACCGTCTTTGTTATGGACGAACCGGTCTCGAATAGCACGTTGCAATCTTTCGGTGACGATAATCCGGTGTTGGCAACGGATGCGTCCAATCTGATGTATATGGTGTTCACCTCCGGAACGACCGGGGCTCCGAAAGGGGTCGCAGTGGAACTGGCCCAGTTCCACAACTACATCCAGGGGTTCATCGGCCGTCTGGATTTAACGGAGCCGCTTAGCTTCGCCATGGCTTCGACCTTCGCGGCGGATCTCGGGATGAGTAATGTGTTCGGCGCTTTATGTACCGGCGGCACACTGCATGTACTGTCTTACGAGCTGTCCTGCGATCCTGACGGGGTGGCGGGCTACTTCGGAAACCATGCGATCGATGTGATGAAGGTGGTACCGAGTCATTTCGAGGTGCTGCTTGAGGCTGTGAATCCCGAAAAGGTCATTCCGCGGAAAATTCTGATTTTAGCGGGTGAAGCTTTAAGCTGGGAAACTGTGAGAACCATCAAAGCGTTACGTCCGGATGTCAGATTGGAAAATCATTATGGTCCGACGGAGACGACTGTATCGGCCTTCGCCTACCGGATTCCGGATGAGGTACCGGAACACCGGTCTGCCCATGTGCCGATCGGCTATCCGTTCGGCAATGTGCGCCGCTATATCCTCGACGGCAGGCTCCGGCCGGTGCCGGTTGGAGTGCCCGGGGAGCTGTATATCGGCGGCTCCGGGGTTGCCCGGGGATATCACGGCAGGCCGGAGCTGACGAAGGAACGTTTCCTGTCGAATCCGTTCGTAGCGGATGATGGGGGAGGTACTTTGTACCGGACAGGCGATCGGGTGCGCTATTTGCTTGATGGCGCCGTGGAAATCGTAGGCCGGATGGACCGCCAGATTAAAATTCGCGGTTACCGGATCGAGCTGGGGGAAATCGAAGCGGTACTGACTTCATTTGCTTTTGTCACCGATGCCGCCGTCCGGCTTAAGGAGACTGCTGCCGGAGAGAAAAAGATCGTCGCCTATCTGGTTTACAGGCGAGATTCGGAGGTTGAGCAGCCGCTTGCCGAGCTCAAACGGCTGCTTAAGGATAAGTTGCCGGAGTATATGATTCCTGCTCTGATCGTGGAACTGGACGCCCTTCCTTTGAACCCGAACGGTAAAGTAGACGTTTCTCAACTGGACGCCATGGAGCTTCCAAACATGGCGGGAGCAGGGAACGGGGGCGAAGCCCCGCGGACGGCCACGGAAAAAGCCGTGTATGAAGTATGGAAGGACATTCTAGGCCTGGAGACGTTCGGCATAGACGACGGCTTTTTCGAACTGGGCGGCGAATCGTTCAAGGCTCTGAAGGCGGTAAGACGGCTGGGCGACTGGATCGGTATCATGGATTTCTTCAAGCATCCGACCGTCCGGACCTTGGCCGAATATATCGACGCCGGAAAGCCTTCGGACCGTCACTTGCTGCACAAGCTGACGCAGCATCGCCCGGAGAACCGGACCGATTTCTCGCTGGTGTGCGTTCCTTATGCGGGAGGCAGCGCCATTACGTATCAGCCGCTGGCCGTGCAAATGCCGGAGAACATTGACCTGTATGCACTGGATTTGCCCGGTCACGATTACAGCCGCAAGGATGAGCCGCTGCTGTCTATCCGGGAAGTGGCACGCCAGTGCATCGAGGAGATTAAACATGCGGTGAAAGGTCCTGTTGTGCTGTACGGGCACTGTGTGGGCGGCGCCCTGACGATGGAAATCGCAAGACAGCTTGATGAGGAGCAGTACCCGCTGCTGCGGGTATTTCTGGGCGGAACCTTCCCGATTGCCCGCATTCCCGGCCGGTTCTTTGACTGGTATTCCAAGCTCTTCCCGTCCGACCGCAGCATGTCAAATAAGTCGTATCACGCCTTTCTCAAGGCGCTCGGCGGATTTACGGAGGTGGAGGACCTTGAGGAGCGGGATTTCATGATCCGCTGTCTGCGGCATGACGCCCGGGAGAGCGAAGACTATTATACAGGTGCATATGCGGAGAAAGGGTGGCCGAAGCTCAGTTGTCCCGTCACCTGCGTCATCGGTGAAAAGGACCGGGCCACCGAGTTGTATGAGGAACGGTACAAAGAATGGGAGTATTTCAGCGACCGGGTGGATCTGATCGTGATTCCGAAATCCGGACATTATTTTATCAAGCATCAGGCGGATCAAGTGACCCGCTGGATTCATGATATCGTCCTTGAAAAGGACGAACCGTCTCCAGGGACAAATTCGCCCCAGAGAGCGAAAGGTGCGGAGCGCACGGTTGCCAAAAAGAAACCGGCAGTCCCGAATCTGAATATGTTTTTCCTGGTTATTTTCGGTCAGTTGTTTTCGGTTCTTGGATCCGGACTCACAGGTATTGCGCTAGGGGTATGGGTATTCGCCCAGACCGGAGCCGTGGGGGATTTTGCCGCCATTTCCTCCGCTTCGCTCATTCCCGGCATTCTGGTTCTGCCGATTGCGGGCGCGATCGTTGACCGTTACGACCGGCGGCTGGTAATGCTGTTTAGCGATATTATGATGGCGGTCCCTATCGCAGTAATGGCGGTGCTAATGGCTACCGGATCGCTTGAAATCTGGCATATCTACGTGACCTCCGCAGTCGGTTCCGTGGCCCGGTCATTCCACCGTCCCGCCTTTGTTGCTTCGATCGCGCAGATTATTCCGAAGCAGTATCTGGGACATGCGAACGGTATCGTGCAGCTGGCCAGCTCAAGCAGCGAAATGATAGCCCCGTTGGTCGGTGTCGCGTTGTACTCTACCATCGGAATGGCCAACATTTTTATTCTCGATTTTCTGAGTTTCGTAGTGGCGATTGCAACGCTTGCTATCGTAAGATTCCCGAACACCCTTTTCCGTAAAAGAGAAGAAACGTTCGTGAAAGAAGTGCTGATGGGATGGAAGTTTATTGTCAAACGGCCGGGTATGATGTATATGATCGCCTTTTTCTTAATAGGTAACATTTTGTTCGGCCTGGCTACCGTGCTGATCCAGCCGTTGGTATTGTCCTTCGGCTCGGCGCCGGATCTTGCAGCGGTGACTACGCTGGGTGCCATCGGCGCGATGACCGGCGGGTTATTAATGAGTATTTGGGGCGGAACCAAACGAATGGCGACGGGGATGGTCGGCTTCGTTATTCTGGAGGGGCTCTTCATGATCCTTGCCGGACTTCGTCCCAATGTCATCCTCACCGCCGCAGGAGTGTTCGGAATCTGGTTCTCCGTGACTCTCGTAAACACGCACTGGCAGTCACTGATTCAGACCAAAGTGGGACTGGAGCTTCAGGGCCGGGTGCTGGCGACGAACCAGATGATCGCGATGTCCAGCATGCCGATAGGTTACCTGCTTGCCGGTACGTTGGCCGACTCTGTGTTCAACACGGCGATGAACCCTGGAGGTGCGCTCGCCGGCGTGTTGGGGCCGATTATTGGCGCAGGTCAGGGCCGGGGGATTGGGCTGTTAATCATTTGCGTCGGCGTCCTTGTCATGGGCTGGGCGATTGCCGGCTTTAACTTTAAGCCGCTACGCAACATGGAAGACGACATGGAGGATGCCGTGCCCGATGCGATCATTGAGGACCGGGATACTTTGCAAGCCCGGCTGGATAGCCAGGTGAGAAATAATCCTTCCTCCGTGGCCTCCGGACATTCGTTGGAAGTATGATGCGAAAGATTAGATTGTACTGTTCCAATTAACTCAAACAGACTACCTCGGCATGTCAATGCCCGGGGTAGTCTGTTTTTAATAATGCTATTAATAATTTTTGCTATAAATAATTCATAAAATCAATATAAAGCTGCTCTTGACCGATAAGTTCCACATGCTCGGGGAAATTACCGCCTTCCGCACAAACAGATAATTTATAGGCAGGATCTATAGAATATTGCTTGAAGCGGCAATTCCGAAATTCTTGCTCCGTATTCAGCGAGATGCCGGTAGGTTGTTTTCGGATGGCAAAGGAATTGAGGGGGACCGACAAGCCGAACCCGGAAGCTTTAACGTAGCTTTCTTTAAGCGTCCACAAGTCGAAAAAATACTCTGCTCTGCGGTCGGCGGGTACCTTTTGTAAATCGCGAAATTCCTGTTCCGCAAAGCAATGCTCCGCCACGTCCATATCCGGTTCGCGGATTTCTTCCACATCGATGCCGCAAGAAGAGGCCGAAAGGGCGCCGACAATCCATTGCCCCGAATGGGATTGATTGAAATGACATCCGGTGTTCCCGGATAACAGCGGTTTACCGAAAGGGTTCACATGTAGTTGGATTTCGCTGTTTTTAATAGCGAGAGTCCGGCATATCATATACCGGGACAGAATGTCGGCCGTCATACAGCGCAAAGCGTCAGCCCGGTGAAAGAACCTGCGGATTTTCTCCTGTTTCTCAATTGGCAACGCCTCAAGGAGTTTGTGCTCCAGCAGCGGATCAGGCTCCTGAGTCAGTTTAACGCCGTAAACTTGGATCATACTCATACTTTTTCTCCTATTTCGGATCGGAATTTTCCAATATAGATAGTATACCAAACGATTACCGCTATGTATTTATCACCTAATTTATGGGTAATAATTAGCAGGAAATTTTCTAAATAAATTAATCCTATAAAATTACTTGTATATGTGTTATGATACGTCTGTGAAACTGATCAGTCATACTGCAGTCATCAACATTCATAGGTTCTATAGGGGGAATCGGAAGATGGAAACATTGAGAATTATCATTAACGTGGCCGTTATGCTCGTGCTGCTAGGCGTTCTTCTGTGGATGCAGAAGAAGCATATATCTTTTACAAAGCGGGTGTTTACCGGTCTGGGCCTCGGCTTGGTCTTCGGAGTTATCCTTCAGTTGATCTACCAGGCGGATTCAGAAGTGCTGGCCAAGTCTACGGACTGGTTCAACCTGGTGGGACGCGGATATGTCGGACTGCTGCAAATGATCGTTGTACCTCTGATTATGGTATCGATTATCTCGGCGATCATGAAGCTGAAGGGAAAGCAAAACCTCGGTAAAATGACCGGTCTCATCATCGCGGTGCTTTTGATAACGACGGCAATTGCCGCAACAGTTAGTATCGTAACCAGCTTGAGCTTTGATCTGAAAGCGATCGAAATCGAAGCCGGCGAGAAGGAACAAGCTCGTGGAGCGAAGCTTGAGGAACGCGTGGGAGATGTAGCCGATAAAACGATTCCTCAGCAAATACTGGATTTCATCCCAACCAATCCTTTCGCGGATATGACGGGAGCGCGCAGCACTTCGACGCTTGCGGTCGTTATTTTCTCAGCATTTATTGGAGTAGCCGTTCTGGGCTTGGATAAAAAGAAACCGGAACAAGCGGACACCTTCCGTAAAATAGTAGACGCGGTTTACGCGGTCGTTATGCGAATCGTAACGCTGGTGCTCAGGCTGACGCCTTACGGGATTCTGGCGCTGATCACCAACACGGTCGCTACGACGAATCCGGAAGAAATTCTGAAGCTGATCAAGTTCGTGGGCGCTTCGTACGTCGCCTTGATCGTAATGTTCATCATTCATTTGATTCTGTTGGCACTGTTCGGATACAATCCGGTACAATACGTGAGAAAAGTACTGCCAACGCTCGTATTTGCCTTTACATCGCGTTCCAGCGCCGCGACTATTCCACTGAATGTGGAAACGCAGACTAAGCGTCTGGGCGTGCCGGAAGGCATCGCCAACCTGTCAGCCTCGTTCGGGGCAACGATCGGCCAGAACGGCTGCGCCGGTATCTACCCGGCCATGCTGGCCGTCATGATCGCACCGACCGTCGGCATTGACCCGCTCAGCTGGGATTTCATCCTGACGCTGATCCTGGTCGTCACAGTCAGCTCCTTCGGAGTAGCCGGCGTGGGCGGCGGCGCAACCTTCGCCTCGCTGATCGTGTTGTCCACGATGAACCTGCCGGTAGCTCTTGCAGGCTTGCTGATCTCCGTTGAACCATTGATCGACATGGGCCGTACGGCGCTCAACGTCAACGACTCGATTACGGCCGGCGTCATCACCGGCAAGGTACTCGGCGAGAACGATCAGGACGTGTTCAAGCGGAACGTGGATCTGGATGTCGTGCAGGCTTAATAAATATAATAAACAGCCCGGAGCAGAGTGCTCCGGGCTGTTTATTTATTTGCGATGGAGAAGCCTGATGATGTGGTTGGAAATACTGGTTGGGATACCTATTCAATAACCATGTTTTTTTCGTCAAAATATATTTCTTGAGGTTCGCTTGGTTCCGGAGTGGAGCTGGAACCTCCGCCGTGGATAGTAAGATCACTATTTCCGTTGAGGGTAATCGAACCGTTGGAGTACAGAAGGCCTGTTAACTCGGCTTTGTTTTTACCACCCATAACGAGCGCGCCGGCGTCATATAAAGCGAACTGATTATAACCGGATAACGTACCTGTAGTGGAGCCTCCGACATAAACATTCCCGGCCAGCAGGGTTCCGTGCAGATTGATGTGATTCGTATACAGAGTTCCCGAGATAATCACCTTCGGATCGCTGTTGAAATTGGTCGTTCCTTTTACCCTGATAAATTTACCGGAGCCGGCATTGAGATGAACTTCTCCTCCGTTCACGAGGAGGTTTCCTTCGATAATTATATTGCCGGTTGCCGTGATCGTGGAGCCGGATTCCATCGTAAGCTCACCGGTGATAAGCAGATCCCCGTCAACAGTTATTGAAGTCTTTTGCATCAATTTAAAAGATTTTAATGACTTTGAAGTAGAGTAATTCATACTCTGTTTAACTTCATTATCAGGCTCGGAAGGTTGGGCCGGTAAAGAACCTTTAATTTTACTAGCCTCTTGGTCCACTTTGGCAATAAGGCTAGTGACCTCGACTCTCTCCGGTAGAGTAATTCCTTGCACGGAAGAAGTCGACGTAAGGACCTGCCCTTTGATCGTGGAATTATTATTATGAAACCCTCCAGCCACATAAACATTACCTTCGATAATGCCGCCGTTCAGCATCACCGCCCCTTGGCTCACTACGGCATATCCGCCGTTTCCACCGCCTGTAGGAGGATCCTTCGGCACGTAAGACAACGTAATTTCAATCTTTTTACTTGCGGTTTGGGTGATTTTTCCCGATCTTCCTTCCATAGTGATGACAGCGGAGTATTTCAATTTCTCTTCATCCAAATTAATAGTCCGCTCATCCAGATAGGGTGAGGCTGCCTCTTGAACTTTATTTCCAACCATTTTAAGAGTTATTTTCTCTTCTTCTTTCAAGGTCATTACAGCGCCCCGGACTTCAGCAAGTTTCACAAGAAGCTTGGTCTCTGCATCGGCTTGTGCAGCCATCAGGTCGGAGGAAACGTTGACCATCCCTTGGGAGTTCGTTACGTTGCGCATGACAAGCGTGCCGATGACGACCAGTATGACGATAAGAAATAGGGCGGATATGAGGGCGTAGCCTTGTTCGTTTTTGCCGCTCTTCAGCTTCATTTCTATCACCTCACGAAATTAATTTGATCGAGACGAACAAATAAAGGGGTTCCATCTTGCTCTCGCCGGCGAGGCGGCACCATAGATGAATCTGTAATTCTTTATTAGCTTTGATAAAATAAGAGCCCGTCAAATCAAGCTCACTATCGCTAAAAAGCTTTCCGTTTTTGTCATACAAGCCACCGTCTTTTAAGGTTAAGGACACTGGTGAACTACTATCACTCATCACATCTGTTATGACCTCAGCATTGATAGATGACATATCCGGAGATGAGACGGAGACAGTATTCTTTAGCTTGGCCTGTAGTGCGGCGCTCAGAGTGATAGCCTTGTTTCTGAGCTCGGTTTCGTGATTGACTCTTCCATAAGCGAGAAGCGAGGTTGATAGAATGGTAGAGATAAGTATCAAAAGCAGCCCCGCCAAGGATAGAGCGGCGAGCAATTCAACCAGGGTGAGTCCGTCTTCTTTGCGGAAGTTAAAGGTCCGGCTGTTCATAGTTTATTTCCCCCCGTCAATCGCATAGTTCTTTTTGGCTGCGCCGACGATCGAGACTTTGTGCTTGTATTGTCCTGGCTGGTCTTTATCTGGAGCCCAAGAAGTTGTAATAGTAATGTACAAAACATCAGGGTTTGAGGTATATTTAGGATGGTTTCGGCATATTTGCGTGTCAATGACATAAATTTCATTACTGGTTTGCTCGGGAAGCTGCGTACAGTTGGAAGCGGTTAGTCGCCCCTCCAGATCGTTAAAGGGCATTGCCTGGACTTTGTGCAGCTCGGCATTGGCGAGATGGGTGGCCGACAGCTTTTGGTTGGTCAGTTTGCTCTGAGCCTCGCTGTTCGTAAAATAGGATAGAAAATATAAACTGACGATCGAGATTATAACTAACGCTATCGCTACTTCAATCAGCGTCAAGCCATCCTCCTTAGCGATCGTGGATCCTAGGGATTTTTTTGTGCGCAGATGTAACTTATTCATTACAATTCCTCGCTCTCATCGGTGTTCATAGATGTAGTGTCGAAACTTGATTCATCAGAAGGAGAATTGTTAGAAAAATAGGTAAAATGTACTATTTTATAATAGCATCAATAAGTCAAAAGGTATATAATCATTACAAATGCTGTTTACTATTATTTTCCTCAATTATAGTACCCTACGTAATCTTGTTAATCATTTCTGACTACGATTCAGTCTCCGCCTGTAATTACTAGATATTTCTACTCAAATAAGAGGGTGTGAAACATGTACACGATCAAAAAACGTCTGGGTGAACTTCTTCTTGAATCCGGGATAATTACGGAAGCGCAATTACAAACCGCACTCGAAGAGCAACGAAGCACCAAAAAAAAGCTCGGTGACGTTTTGCTGTCACAGGGAGTTCTTACAGAGCATCAATTGATCGAAGTGCTGGAATTCCAGCTTGGCATTCCGCATGTTACATTGTCAAGGTTTCAAATCGACCCTAAACTAAGCCAAATTATTCCTGAAACGATGGCCAAACGATATCAGGTGATGCCGATCCGCGTAGATGGCCGGAAGTTGATGGTTGCTATGGCAGACCCTTTGGATTTGTTCGTCATTGATGATTTACGGATGAGCACCGGGTTTACGATTGAGCCGGCGATCATCTCTCGCGGCGAGCTGCAGCGTGGAATTGCGCGTTTGTATGGTCTGCAGGACTCCATGAATGAAATGATCAAGGATCTGGGGTCCGGAGATGGACCGATTGAAGTGGAGCAGTCCGTCATTACGGACGAGGAGTCCCCGGTCGTAAGGCTTGTCCATCAGATGATCGAGCAGGCCGTTCGGCTGGGAGCGAGTGATATTCACGTTGATCCGATGGATACCCAAGTGGCGATCCGGTACCGGATCGACGGGATGCTGCGGAGCGAACGGTCGATTCCCAAAACGATGCAAGGCGTTATCACGGCCCGGCTGAAAATTTTGGGGAATCTGAATATCGCCGAGCGCCGGCTTCCCCAGGACGGGCGAATCAAGATGATGATCGACGGCAAGCAGATCGATATCCGGATTTCTTCGTTGCCGACGGTACACGGAGAGAAGGTCGTCATGCGGCTGCTCGATCTTGCTACGGGAGTTAAGGCCTTGGACAAGCTCGGAATGACCGAGCACAACCAGGGATTGTTTCGGCGAATGATCGAAAAACAGCATGGGATCGTGCTGCTTACGGGGCCAACCGGCAGCGGTAAAACGACCACGCTGTACTCCGCGCTGCAGCACTTGAACCGGGAACAGAACAATATCATTACGATAGAGGACCCGGTGGAGTATATGCTGGAGGGCGTGAACCAGATGCAGGTTCATCCCGCAGCCGGCCTGACTTTTGCCAAAGGGCTTCGCTCCATTCTCAGACAGGATCCGAATATTATCATGGTGGGCGAAATTCGTGACTATGAAACCGCGGAAATCTCGATCCGGGCCTCCCTTACGGGGCATTTGGTCTTTTCGACGCTTCATACGAATGACGCGGTCAGCACCATTGTCCGTCTAAGGGACATGGGGGTTGAGCCTTATCTTATTTCTTCTTCGCTGATCGGCGTGGTTGCCCAGCGCCTCGTTCGCCGAATTTGTCCGGATTGCGCCGCAGCATACGTTCCGGATGTCAAGGAGCGGATCTATCTGGAACGCTTGGGGATCACGGTGGACAAGCTGCACCATGGCAAGGGCTGCGGCACATGCGGCAAAAGCGGGTACCGGGGGCGGATGGCCATTCACGAGGTTCTTTGGATCGACGATGAATTGCGCGATTCGATCGTGAATGGAACCCCGATTACGGAACTTCGCAAACATGCAGCGAAGCTGGGTATGCGAACCTTGTTCGAAGACGGCATCGAAAAAATGATCGCAGGGCACACCACCCTGCAGGAAATTCTTCGTGAAGCCGGTGATGAAGAGGAGGTGAGGCAATGAGCGACGCTGAACAATATTTTGCCTCATTGCTTACAGAGGCGCAGGAATCAGGGGCATCGGATTTGCATATGACCGTCAACTCGCCTCCGGTATTGCGGATCGACGGGGTGCTGCATCGTATGAACAGGGATGCAGCATCCCCGGCCATGCTGGAGGAGTATGCGCGGGCGATTATGAATGAGTTCCAGTACAATAAGTTTTTGGATAACGGCGAGGTGGACTTCTCTTATGGGGTTCCCGGCATATCCAGATTCCGTATTAATGTGTACCGGCAAAGAGGCTCGATGTGTATCGCTGCCCGAGTCATATCTCCCACGGTGCCTCCCTTTGAGACGCTGAAACTGCCGCCGGTGTTGCTTAAACTTGCGCAGAAGCCGCAGGGCCTTTTCCTTGTAACGGGCCCGACAGGGAGCGGTAAATCAACAACGCTTGCTTCTTTGATTGACTATGTCAACAAGACGCAGAGCAAGCACATTGTTACGCTTGAAGATCCGATAGAATATTTGCACCGCCACGGGCGGTCCATTGTCAATCAGCGTGAGGTCGGTCTCGATACCCACTCTTTCGGCAATGGACTACGGGCGGCGCTGCGTCAGGACCCCGATATCATTATGGTGGGGGAGATGCGGGATCCGGAAACGATTCGGACCGCCATCACGGCTGCGGAGACAGGCCATCTGGTTTTTGCAACGCTTCATACCGCAGATGCCCCGCAAACGATCGATCGGATTATCGACGCATTTCCTCCGGAACAGCAGGGCCAAATACGGATACAGCTCGCGTCGGTGCTGATTATCGTATTGTCTCAGCGGTTGCTTCCGGCCCGGATGGGTAAAGGAAGACTTGTCGCTACTGAGGTACTGCTGAATACGCCGGCGGTAAGCAATCTGATCCGCACGGAGAAGGTGCATCAAATTAAGAGCGTCATGCAGACAAATGTTCAGCTCGGCATGCACACCTTGGAAATGGACATCAGGGAAATGCTTCGTCAAGGCACGGTAGATGAATCTGCGGCGAGGGAGTATTTGTCGGAAGGACAGATGTGATATGGCACAATTTATATATCAGGGCAGAGATCCCGCGGGGCGGACCCGAAAGGGCGTCATTCAGGCAGCTGACCGTGGAAGCGCCCTTGCGGAACTGAAGCGGCAGCAATTTATCGTAACCAAGCTTCAGGAGAAGCGGGAGAACGTTTGGAATAAAGACTTTTATATCGGCAGTCCGGTCAAAAATGAACATTTTGTCGTCTTCTGCCGACAGTTTGCAACGATGATCCGGGCGGGAATCTCGATCGTTGACGCTACGGCCGTCTTGGCCGAGCAATCCGAGAGCAAGGCTCTGAAGAAGACGCTCAGCGAGGTAACATCCGAGCTTCGGAAGGGAAGTACCTTTTCGGGGGCGATCTCGGCCTATCCCCGGATTTTCCCGTCCATCTTCGTCCATATGATTCGGGCGGGGGAAGAGTCGGGGAGTATGGAGGATACACTGGAGCGGCTGGCCGTATATTTTGAAAAAGCCCACTATACCCGGGAAAAGGTAAAGTCGGCGATGACGTATCCGCTCATCGTGGCTGTGATGGCCGTGGCGGTGGTCATATTTTTGCTCAAGTTCATCATTCCGCGATTCCAGTCGATGTTCACGCAGCTGGGCGGCGAGCTTCCGGCCATTACGAAAATGACATTAGCCATGAGCCGAAGCCTGGAAACGCATTGGTATATGTGGATTCTGGTCGCAATGGCGATCGCGGCGGGCGTCTATCTTCTTCTCCGCTGGGAGAAAGGAGCTTATGCCTGGGACTATTTCAAGCTAAAGGTTCCGGTGTTCGGCTTGCTGAACCGCAAGAGCGCTATCGCCCAAATGACGCGCACTTTGTCTTCTCTGTATGCCAGCGCCGTTCCGGTTCTCCAATCGCTTGCGATTGTGGAGAAAATCGTGGGTAATCGTGTAATAGGGGCGACTATTCACGAGTCCCAGAACTCGTTGCGTCAGGGGCGCCCGTTATCCGAGCCTTTTCGCAAATCGTGGATTTTTCCTCCGCTGGTCACGCAAATGATCGTGGTCGGGGAGGAGACCGGTTCCATCGACACCATGCTTGGCAAAATCGCCGACTTCTACGAACGCGATGTCGAGAACAGCGTGGACAAGCTCAAACAGTTGATCGAACCGATTATGATCGTCCTTTTGGCAGGCGTCGTGGGCTTCATCATGGCTTCCATTATGATCCCGATGCTGACCCTTTATGGAAATATAAGCTAAATACAATTGGGAGGTTATCTAAATGACTGCACTTATTCAAAGATTAAGAAAAGAAGAAAAAGGCCTAACATTGATCGAGTTGCTTGCCGTTATCGTTATTATTGGGGTTATTGCTGCAATTGCAGTACCGTTGATTACCGGTTTGATTAATAACACGAAGGACAATGCGCGGACTGCGACTGCAAATCAGATTCTTGAGGCAGCCAAGTTGTATTCGATTGCAAATAACAATGGAGAAGTTACCGGTGAGGTTACTCTATTAACGCTTACGAGTAATAACTATCTCCAAGGTAACATTACAGATCCAAAGGATGGGAAAGCGCTGGCATCTGGAACAACAGTAAACTTGACTAATTATGGAGTTGAGGATGCTGTTGTAGTAACTCTGGCTTTTGATGATAAATCAACAGAAACTTATACTACAGAACAATTAAAATCAGGTAAAAAAGGTAAAGCAGGTACCGGAACTCCTGCTGAAGGTACAGAGGGAGGAAAATAAGATTAAGTAATGCCAACACTTATCACTTTCTTTGTAGGCCTAGCCGCCGGCTACGCGCTCGCCTACTTGGCTCGCGTGCTGCTCGCCCGGCGCGGCTTGCTGGCACCGCCGCAAGTCGCAGCCGCGCCAGCGTCCGCAGGCGAGCCGCCTGAGGCCGGCGGCGCCAAGGCCGCAGCGCCGGCTTGGTACGCCGGGCCGTCCCGCCGGCGTCTAGCTGCCGACAGCGCCGCCGCTTTATTGACGGCGGCGCTGTTCGCCTTTATGCACCTGCGCTTCGGCTTCTCGGGCGAGTGGGCGGTAGGCGCATTACTGACGGCGCTGTGCGTCCTCATCACGATCACCGACCTGGCTGCCAGAATTATCCCAAACGGCGCATTGCTCGTTTTCGGCGTCTTACTGCTGGCAGCGGTGCCCTTTGCTAGCTCTGAGCCGTTGTGGCTGCACCTCCTCGGCGCAGTCTCCGGTAGTGGTATTCTCCTTTTGCTGGCGATCCTGACTTCAGGGCGCGGCATGGGAATGGGGGATGTAAAGCTGCTGGCCGTTTTAGGGTGGGTACTGGGCATCCCAGGTGTGTTGATAGCCTTGTTTTTCGGAAGTATCATCGGTTTGCTGGCAGGGCTGCTTCAACAAGCGTCCGGAGGGAACAAGAAAAGGAAGACTATTCCGTTCGGGCCCTATCTGGCCTTCGGTTCCCTAATCGTATACATGTACGGAAAGGAGATCATCGATTGGTATCTGACAAATCTAATACAGCATTAATGAAAAGACGCACATCCAAGACAGCTGTCGGGATAAC
This sequence comes from Paenibacillus sp. Marseille-P2973, assembly GCF_018101095.1. Classification (NCBI taxonomy): domain Bacteria; kingdom Bacillati; phylum Bacillota; class Bacilli; order Caryophanales; family Paenibacillaceae; genus Paenibacillus; species Paenibacillus sp. Marseille-P2973. Next base: position 69,423 of record NZ_JAGQEH010000005.1, on the reverse strand, counting down.
GGTCGATGAAGACGGTATCAGATTCGTTCGCTATAACCCGAAGCTGGGTTTGGCTGAAGGGGCGGGGATGCTTCCGCTTGATTATGTAATCGATGAAGACGGAGTTCCGGAATTGAGCCGTTATTCGGAAATGATTAAGCCATGGGTAGAACAAAATGGTCTGTCCGGCAGCAAGGTTCATCTTGCGGCTCCAACGTCACAATCCTTCATCCGGTTAATCCGGGTGCCGAAAGTGAAGCGCAAGCAGCTTCGCCGTGTAACCGAATTGGAAGTGGAGAGCAGTATTCGACTTCCCTTCGACGATCCGATCATTGATTATCATTGGACGGATGACGGTGAGGAGCCCGAAGGAACTATGCAGGCTTTTGTCGCCGCGGTGCCGCGTCCGATGATCGCGGATATGGTTGCCGTACTTGAGCAGGCGGGTCTTCGAGTGATCTCCGTTGATCTGGAGACCTTATCGTTAATGCGGGTGATGAGCCGCTCGGATATGCTGAAAAAAGACAACATCATGGCGATTAATTTCAAACCGAAGGAAGCGGAAGTTTATTTATATAACCGGGGAATTCCGGACTTCGTCCGCACTTTTCCATTGGAGACGGTGTCCGAGGATAGTTTGAATACATGGCGTTATAGCGAAATTGTCTCTTCGGTCGCCAGAATCATCAACTTTTATGAAAATACGCTGCATGAAGGCAACGAGCGGGTTCAGGATATCGTCATTACCGGGAATGCGCCGGATAAGCCGGTTATATTGAACAGGTTAGTCGAATCTTTTGAACAGATTCGGGTGTCCGAAGTCGATTTGTCTCCATACTTCGCCAATGCGGAATTGGACAATCGGGACAGCTATGCAGTGGCTCTTGGCTTGGCCCTGAAAGGGGTGGGGAAATCATGATCGAAATTAACCTGCTTCCCCCAAAAGAACGCTCGACCCTTTCGTTATTGATTGTTCCCCTGGCTCTGATCGTAGTGGGGCTCGGGCTAGCCGCTTTTCTTATTGTAGGGTATGTAGATTCGCTCGACTCGGCGGAGTCGTCCCGACAACAGCTGGCAGCGACAGAACAGAAGCAAAGCGAACTGCAGAGTGAGCTTCAAACCTTGGGGCAAAGCGAAGGCCTGCATGGAAATGCCGGGGATATGATTGAAGCGCTCAGGAAGCTTCGCCCCGACCTGGATGCTTTACTGACCGAACTGGAATCGCCCCTGTCGTCCGGCAGCACGTTAGAAACAGTGAAGCTGAATGAGGACGGCAGTTTAGCCTGGACCTGTTCGTTTCCGGGTCTGACCGAGGCGGGAGCCTACTCCGTTGCGATCCAAAAAAGATCAGGGGCGGGAGCCGTCTTTATCCAATCTCTTAGAGAGCAAGGGACTCAATTTATCGGATCGTTTCAACTGACGCCCGGGCAGACTCCTATGAAAGCGGGGAATGCCGAATGAAGCAAGGTTTTGCCGATAAAAGGTTCGTAAGTGTCCTGGCTATCGCGTTCCTAATCATCTTGTTGACCGGATTGTTCTATATGTTTTGGTATCGTCCTGCTTTATCGGAATCAAAAACATTGCTTGCAGAGAGCAATGAAAAGCTGAAATTTCTGCAAGCGACGGAATCGATCGTTAAGAATAAGCGCGATGAAGTTAAGAATTCGGCCGGCAATGAGACGGCCAACAAGAAGGTAGTGCCGGAATCGCTCGATCAGGAAGGGATCCTACGTGATTTGGAGACGGCGCGTCAAGCGTCTGGAGCCATGATCAAGGAGATCTCGTTCGGTACGGATGCGGCAGGGGGAGAATCGGCTACCGGAACCAGTGCTGCCGAGGATTTGGCCGCGTCTGGTAAACCGGCTGAGATGGCTTTGAGCCTTGCGCTCAGCGGTATGATGGACCGGGCCAACTTGTTAGCTGTCGGGCTGTCCCCGGTACGGGCGGAAGTCCGGCTCAGTGCGTCGCTTCCTCAAGCGAAGCAGTTTGCTGCAAGTTTGCAGCAAGCGGAACGGCTTTACGTTGTCCAGTCCTTCAGTTTCGGAGAAGGGAACGAGGGCTTGGAAAAGGCAGTCTCGATCTCTATTTCCACCTTCTATCGGGCTCCGAACAATCCTTAGTTTAATATTGAAAAAATAGCGGGAGACTGTTACCCATAGGCGGGGGCAGTCTCTCGCCACATGGGAACTATTCAGTATTTTTGCGAAAACTTACTTTTCTTGATACTTTTTGCCCGGAGTCCCGTATATATAACTATAATGCGGAAAGGTGGTGCATCTGTCAGGATGGATGCATGGGTGCTATGGCTTATAGCCGCAGGAATTATTCTGGTTCTTGAAATGTTTACGCTGACATTTTACATGCTATGGTTATGTATTGGAACCTTGGTAGCGGCGCTGGTGGCATGGTTTGCGCCGGATGCGTATCTGTTTCAAGTCGTTGCAGGATGCGTGGTAGCGTTAATTTTGACGGTTTTCACGAAACCGCTCTCCAGAAAATTTCGCGCTGCCAAAGGATTTGAAGATACCGGTACCGAACTGGTAGGGAGACAGGGAGTCGTTGTCGAACCGATTGAAGAGGGGCAATATGGCATCGTTAAAGTCGGAGGAGACACCTGGAGCGCCACGTCGGCTCAAACTCTGGCAAAAGATGAGCTGGTACGGGTGCTGAAACGAAGCAGTACGATTATTGAAGTAGAAAGATGGGAGGAATTTATTTAATGGAATGGGCAATTATTGCCGTCATTGTCGTAGTAGTCGTTGTTTTTATCTCACTCACGGTCAAAATCGTACCTCAACAGCGGGTCGGCGTTGTGGAGCGGCTCGGTAGATTCAACCGGTTGATGAACCCGGGGCTGAATATTCTGATTCCGGTGATCGATCAGGTTCGTACTTATCACGACCTGCGGATCCAACAGGCTAATGTGCCTCCGCAAACCGTTATTACAAAGGATAACGTTCAGGTTCAAATCGATACGATCATTTTCTATCAAGTTGTCGGTCCTGAACAGGCTACGTACGGTATCTCCGATTATGTATACGGGGTTCGGAATATTTCGACCGCGACGATGCGTCAAATCATCGGTAAGATGGAGCTCGACGAAACCTTGTCCGGACGGGAAAAGATTTCGACGGATATCCGGATTGCGCTTGACGAAGCAACCGAAAAATGGGGCGTACGGATTGAGCGCGTTGAAGTTATTGACATTAAACCGCCGCTCGATATTCAAGAAGCAATGGATAAGCAAATGAAAGCCGAGCGGAACAAACGGGCGATCGTTCTGGAAGCCGAAGCGGCTAAGCAGGATATGATCCTGCGCGCTGAAGGGGATAAGCAAAGTAAGATCCTCAAGGCGGAAGGTGATAAGGAGGCTCGTATCCGCGAAGCAGAAGGCTTGCGCCAGGCGCAGGAGCTGGAAGCTATCGGGGAAGCGAAAGCGATCGAGGCGGTTGCTCAGGCCGAGCAAGCCCGGATCGAAATGCTGCGTAACGCCGCACTCAACGAACAAGTATTGGCTTACCAATCCTTCGAAGCTCTCAAGGAAGTGGCGAAGGGACCAGCCAACAAAATATTTATCCCTTCGAATGCCATCGAAACGTTGGGTAGCCTTGGCGCTATGGGCGAAATCTTCAAAGCCGGCAAAGAAGGCAAATAAAGTTAAGTTTAAAGAAAGTCTCCGGAACCAATGTACTTGTTGGTTACCGGGGACTTTTTTTGCTGCGAGGAAGAATGTTGGCCTCATAGCAGTTTGCGATAACGTTGTGTTAGAATTGCGCGGTAACTAGATATGAATTTCAGATTTGTGAGTAGATAGAGAATTTAGATTCGGATGGAGGCAGGTGAAGATGCGCGTCGATGATGGGGAAAGGATATAGTGAAGAGATAGTACGGATAAAGTGAAAATAAGTAAGGATAAAGTGAGGATAGAGTAAAGCAAGGGGACTATAAAGCATAGCATGGCGGGTTTCGATGAGCCGGAGTTTTCAAAGTTACTGCCAAGTTCGAGAAAATTAAATTAGATGGAAAACCTACAGTTAATTTGTCCAAATCCCCTCAAAATCAATAATTAACTGGAAAACCTGCTGCTAATTTGACGGATTCGGCGCTGAGATGGCCGTATTGGCCAAATTAACTGTATAAATTGCAGTTAATTTACGTGGAAGCACCAATCTGTAACAATTAACTGGAGAAAATACAGTTAATTTATTCGGAAATGGGGAGAAGGATGAGGGGGCTTCTTCGAGCAGGACTACCGAAGGTACAACAAAAACTACCGAAGGCCCAACAAAAAAAAGGTTGGACAAGGATAGTTCCAAGTCCAACCTTTTGACTAATTAATTTTTGCGGGAAGCCAATTGATCCTTCATGCGTTGCAGTTCTTCGGCAACGGCAGCATTCTCGGTTGCATTCACTGGCGAACCAGTTCCGCCGCTTCCTGCATAGGATTGACCGGAAAGCTGGGTTCCGGCTTCCCATTCGAGGATTTTTTCTTCCATGCGTTCGAAGCCGCGTGCGGCTGCGCCGTAATCCATGCCGCGGCTGAAGTTCGGCCGCTCCATTTGCTCGTGCTCTTCCACTTTGCGGGCCCGTGCGGCCAATTCGTTGCGCTTTTCTTTCAGGCGGGCATGTTCTTCTTTGCCTTCCTTCAAGCGGTATTCCAGCTCAGCCACGCGATCCAGGGCTTCTTTCGCTTCCGCCGCGTATTGCTGCGCCTGCTCCTCGTAATGGATTTTGGCCGTAGCGGCTACTTTAGCACCGGCTTCATCTCCAGCTTCAAGTGCGGCCAGCGCGCGAAGCTCGCTTTCCTTCGCTGCTTTGGCGGCGTCTTCGCTCTTCCGCAGGCGGATGTTCGCGTTCATCTGCTGTTCTTTCAGCATATTTTCGGCAATACGAATATCGTCCTCCAGGTTGCGCAAATACTGCCCCGTCATAACTACCGGATTTTCCAGTTTGTTTAAAACTTCATGCAGGCTAGCTTTAGTAATGTTAGCAATTCGATTAAATAGACTCATTTGTAATTCTCTCCTTTGGTTGGATAGTAGTTTATACTTTAGCTAAACGAACAGGATTACCGTGTTTCATTAATAATGTGTGTAATGGTCGTCGAATCCGAAGTTGCCGATCGGCTCTTTCGGAACGATCACGCTGGCGATGAGATACAGGGCGACTACGGTGCCGAAACTGCACAGCGCCGCTACCACGGCGATCAGCCGGACCACGGTAGTGTCGATTCCGAACCAACGGGCGATACCGCCGCAAAGGCCGCTGATCTGTTTGTCGGTTGCCGAACGATACAATTTTTTCATGATTGAACACTCGCTTTCTTTTTTATGTCAGATTGGATTATTATTTAAGTCCGTTGTTGATGTCTTAATTCTACCGCGATTCCTAATGCGGCATAACAGGCTTGAGACGGTTTCTGAACTGGACCTTGGTCGGGCTGAATCCTCGCCAGGAGGCGGAAACGGCATAAATCTGCGGGAACGCAGTATAACAGTAAAGAGCCGCAATTTGCGGAAAAAGTCGATTACGATGGAAAGGGAGTGCCTGAATGAGTATCCTGGTTTTGCAGGGAAGCACAAGAGACGAAGGAAATACCGAGCAGTTGAGCAGGCTGGTGTTGGAGGGAGTTCAGCATAAGGAAATTTTATTGCGGGACAAACAAATTCTGCCGATTCATGATCAGCGGCATACGGAGGGCGGGTTCGATCCGGTCGATGATGATTACGACTACGTCATTCGAGAAGTGCTGCAGCATGATACGCTCGTGTTCGCCACTCCGGTCTACTGGTACACCGTATCTGGAATAATGAAGAATTTTATTGATCGCTGGTCCCAAAGTCTTCGGGATTCACGCTTTGATTTCAAAGCGGAGATGGCGCAGAAAAAGGCGTACGTCCTAGTTGTTGGCGGGGACAATCCCCGGATTAAAGCCATGCCGCTTATACAGCAACTAAAATATACTTTCGATTACGTAGGAATGCCGCTGGAGGGGCATATTATTGCCAAAGCAAGCAAGCCGGGAGACATTTGGAATGACAAACGGGCGATCCAGGAGGCTAAATGGCTTAATGCAGAATTGCAAAAATCGGGGTTGACAGTAATTGGATAACCGTATATGATTTAAATCACACTTAACCGATTGGAATAGAATAATATTCTACCGGTCAAACCGGAGACTTGTTGCGGCCTGTTCAGGCTGCGGGGGTCTCCGGTTTTTATTTTAATCAGGGAGGTAGGAGAACATGGCAGCAGTTGATCGAGTGGAATTTGGATGGTTTATTCCGACAACGGGGGATGGCAAGCATATCGGGGTGAAGCCCGAGCGGGAATCTACGCTGGAGTATATGATCCAGGTGGCGCAAACCGCGGAACAAGCGGGATTTGAATTTGCGCTGATCCCTACGGGCAACAGCTGCATCGATGCCTGGATCGTCGGCTCGGCGCTTGCAGCGCAAACGAGGACGCTGAAGCCGCTGGTAGCCATGCGTCCCGGATTGATCGCTCCGGTACTGGCAGCGAGAATGGGAGCATCTCTGGACCGGATCTCCGGTGGGAGAGCCCTGATTAATGTGGTTAGCGGTGGTTACCCGGATGATTTGCGGGTTACTGGGGATCCGCTGTATCACGATCATGACGCCAGATACGACCGGACACGGGAGTTTCTGAACATCGTCAAGCAGGTTTGGACCGAATCGCATGATTTTTCCGTTGAGGGATTTTTGCGCAGCGGGGGACGCGCCGGAGTACATTTTGAAGGGGAGTACTATCAGATTGAAGGCGGGGTATCGCAACCGGCTCCCGTACAAAAGCCACACCCGCCGCTCTATTTCGGTGGAAGCTCACCTGCCGGAAAACGGGTTGCCGCGGAAACGGCGGACGTGTATCTGCTCTGGGCGGAGACGATTCAACAGATCAAGGAACAGATTGAAGAAGTCGAGTCTTATTTGAGCGAGCAGCGCAACACGAAAGGCATTAACCGAACGCTGCGGTACGGCTTACGTGCCCAGTTAGTTGTGAGAGATACGGAGGAGGAGGCATGGGCGGCCGCCCGTGAAATTACAAGCCTCGCCCATCCGGAATTGTTGAATGTGGTCGATCAGGTTCAATCTAAGACCGATGCTATAAATCAACAGCGTCAGACCGAACTGTGGAAGAAATCGCAGGATAACGATTACGTGATTGGCCCCAATCTTTGGGCAGGCTTGTCGCGCATTCGCGGGGGCGGTGCGGTAGCATTTGTGGGAACGCCTGATCAGGTATCGGACCGTCTGCTTGAATTTGTTGATGCGGGAATCAGCACGTTTGTACTATCCGGATATCCGCATGTTGAAGAAGCTCAAATTGCCGGAGACAAATTGCTTCCGCTATTCAAGGCCAAATGGGAGGCCCGTATCGGTCAAACGGTATAGATAGACAGACAAGAGAGGGAGATGGAGAAACCATGAGAAAGCTGTTGTTGAAAAACGCCGTTGCCGTGCTCGGTCTCGCTTTAGTGCTGGCGGGCTGCTCCTCCAAGGCAAGCAACAATTCGGGTCAGTCCGGAGACGAGGCTGCCGCAGCGGCCGACGTGAAGGCCAAGGACAAAGGAACCGTAGTCGTCAATATAGGAACCCAGGGAATCAGCCTGCTGTCGCTCTCGCATGAAAAGGGCTGGATCGATGAGGCGTTTGCCGCGGCCGGCGCCGAAATCAAGTTTACCGATTTTCCAAGCGGTCCGCCTCACTTTGAGGCCATCGCGGCGGGACATCTCGATTTCGGTCTTGTCGGGAACGGTCCGGTGATCGCCGGTCAGGCCGGGGATATCGATTTCAAGGAAATTGCGGTCATCTCCGACGGCAAGCGGGGGGATACCATTCTTGTTCATGAGGGCTCGGGAATTAAGGACGTAGCCGATTTGAAGGGGAAAAAGGTTGCCGTAGCCAAAGGAAGCTCCGCTTATGCCTTCGTCTACAGAGCAGCGGTACAGCAGGGCTTAAAACCTTCCGACATCGAGTTGATTCAACTCCAGCCGGATGAAGCCCAGCCCGCTTTTCAATCCAAGGCCGTCGACGCTTGGGCCGTCTGGGAGCCTTATGTTACTTTGGCTACCAACCAGGGAGCCGTGGGGATCGCGGATGGGGAGAAGCTGAATCTGGCTAGCCCGAGCTTTGCGATCGCAAGGGGGAAATTCGCCGAGGAGCATCCGGAACTCGTCACCATATTTCTGAAGGAGCTGGATAGGATCATTACTTGGAGCAGCGAGCATCCTGAGGAAACCGCGAAGTTTTTTACCGAAAAGAAAAAGGTCGATGCCGATCTGATTCAGCTCCTTCTGAGCAAATCGCGTTATTCCGTGGAGCCGGTTAGCGAGGATTATATAAAGGCGCAGCAGGAGACGGCGGACCTTCTATTTGAAACCGGCGGAATCCGCAAGCAGATTGATGTCAGTAAGGTCGTCGAGAACCGGTTTGTTGAAGAAGCGTTCCAAGGCAAGTGATTATGTGATCCGCATAACGAGGTGATAATCATGTCATTAATCGAAGAATCAACCGCAACCGTCAAAGTCCCATCCTCCGTTCAACGTACTAAGGCAATTCGGCGGCCAATAAGAAGCTTTGTGCTAAAAATATGGCGTTACAGCTGGATTAGGGGAAGTATTCTGCCACTTTTAATACTTGCGATATGGCAATATGCGAGCTCGGCAGGCTGGATTCCCGGGACATTGCTCCCATCGCCTTATGCCATTGCGGTACAGGGATATGAGCTGCTAGTTACCGGAGAACTGCTCCACCATTTGGGGATCAGCGTCGCCCGCGCGGCGTCGGGATTTCTGGTCGGCGGCTCCATCGGCCTTGCGTCCGGCCTGGCGGTAGGGTTTCTTCGGCCGGCCGAGCAGGCGCTTGATCCGATGCTGCAAATGCTGCGGACCATTCCGCATCTTGCGATCACGCCTCTGTTCATTCTCTGGTTCGGGATCGGCGAGACTTCGAAAATTTTGCTGATCGCGCTGGGCGCTTTTTTTCCGCTCTATGTCAACACCTTTCTCGGGATCCGGGGTGTAGACCGGAAGCTGGTCGAAGTGGCACGGGTGCTGGAGTTCAGCCGCTGGCAGCAAATTCGCCTGGTGATTTTGCCGGGGGCGTTGCCGAATGTGCTGCTCGGTGTCCGGCTGTCACTGGGCGTATCCTGGCTGGGCCTGGTCGTAGCGGAAATGATGGGCTCTAGCTCCGGGGTCGGCTATCTGATTCAGGATGCAAGGCAATTTTCGGTCATCACGATTGTGTTTGTGGGGATTGCCATTTTTGCCGCGGTCGGCAAATTATCGGATTCACTGGTCCGGTGGCTGGAGAAACGGCTGCTGAAATGGCGGGAGAATTTCACGGGATGATGAGCGGTTGAGATATTGAGATAACATACCCGGGGCGAATGCCTCGGGTTTTTTCGTGCCGATGCCGATGTCGGATGTTCTCGTTATTATCTTTTTATATTGCATTAATATTGCAGGATTATAATAGGGAGATGGATAATATTTAAAATTGAAGAATAAAAATGACTTAACATCCAAGGAGGACCATCCATTGGCTAAACTCATTAACTTTGCGCACCGCGGAGCGGCCGGACACCGTCCGGAAAATACGATTGCCTCATTCGCCTATGCCCTGGAGCTTGGCGCAACCGGTATTGAAACCGACGTACAGATGACTAAAGACGGGCACCTGGTGCTGATTCATGACGAAACTTTGAAACGGACGGCGGGAACGCCGGACTGGGTTAAGGATTTGACGCTAGAGGAAGTTCGCTCCCATGAAGCCGGATCCTGGTACCATGAGGATTATAGAGGGGAAAAGATCCCGACGCTGGAAGAGTTGTTGGAGCTCGTAAAGGGCACGGACACCATCGTTAATCTGGAACTGAAAAACGGGTTTGTGCAGTATCCTGAACTGGAGCGCAAGGTCATCGATATGGTAAGAGCGTATGGATTGGCGGAGCGCACGATTATTTCGAGCTTCAATCATTACTCTTTGGTGGATTGCAAAAAGATTGCACCGGAAGTCCGGACCGGCATTTTGTATGGGGAAGGATTGTATGAGCCGTGGGAATATGCGAAGAACATCGGCGCCGAAGCGTTGCACGCCTTCCATTACGCAGTCCGGCCGGAGTTTGTTGCCGCTGCCGCCGAGCAGGGAGTAGTTTATAATCCCTTTACAGTAAATGAAAAACACGAGATGGCAGGGTTGATCAAGGCGGGGGTGGCCGGCATCATTACCGATTACCCTGACCGGTTGGCTGAACTGCTGTCCGATCAAGGAGCGTGACCGGATGAAAAAAACATGGCTGCTGGGACTCGGTTTTTTCAGCATCAGCTTGACCTGGGCGTTGTATAACGCTTTCGTACCGCTATTTTTGGACGATTACCTGAAAAGCGCGGCATTGATCGGGTTCATGATGACGATCGATAACTATTTCGCGATGTTCCTGCAGCCATGGATCGGTCATCGGAGCGATAAAACGACTACAAAGTATGGCAGACGGATGCCTTACTTACTCATCGGGATGCCGCTGGGGGCTGTGTTTGCCACGATGATTCCTTTACATACGGGTCTAATCACCCTGGTATTGTTCATGATGTTAATGAATTTGTCCATGAGCTTGTTCCGGGCCCCCACGGTGGCGTTAATGCCGGATATCACTCCGGAAAAGGACCGGACACGAGCCAACGGCATCATTAACTTTATGGGCGGGATCGGCTCTGTGTTGGCATTTGGCATCGGATCGATTTTATACGGAATCGGCTCATTCGTACCGTTTTTGTTTGCCGGCATAGTGATGCTGGGTTCCATGTTTATTCTAAAAAGAGTAATTAAAGAACCGATCCTTCTGGAAAGCCACCCCGACGCCAAGCCGAGCAGGCCGCCGGTGCGGATCAAGGATCAGCTCGACAGAACGACATTGTTCATTTTAGGCGCGATTTTCTTCTGGTTCGTAGCTTATCAAGGTGTCGAGGCGCTGTTCACGCTATACGGCACGAAGCATGTCGGAATGAGCGACGGGGAGGCTTCGTTCTCGCTTACGTTCTTCTCGTTGGCGTTTCTCTTGTTCGCCCTGCCGAGCGGTTGGCTGGGAGCCAAATTCGGCAAGAAAAAAATCATCATGATCGGCGTAGCGGGCCTGTTCCTCGTGTTCGGTTCCGTTGTGTTCGTAGATTCCGTACTTCTGCTCAGACTGGTGCTGATCGTCGGCGGTATTTTCTGGGCCTGCATCAACATCAACTCCTATCCCTGGGTCATTTCGACCGGACGGGAAGAGAGCATCGGCACGCGGACAGGGATCTACTACTTCGTGTCTTCGCTTGCAGCGATCGTGTCTCCGCCGCTCCTCGGCTGGGTCATCGACGTGTTTGGCTATCCGGCATTGTTCATCAGCGCCTCTGTAGGACTGCTCCTGGCGCTTGGCTGTCTGCTAGGGGCTTCCTCGGAAGAGAGACCCGCAGGGAAAGGACCGTTGGACAACACGCCGATCATGGTGGATTAGGTTACATGCAAAACCTCCGGGAATGGCCATTAGACGGCTTGCTCCCGGAGGTCTTTTTGTTGGATGGGGTAATCACAGAAATAGCTGTATTTTCTACAGTTATTTTCATGATATTTCAGCTTTTAGACGCATTAACTGGAAAATCTGCATCTAATTTCGCCGATATGGCCTGATTTTTGTTCATAAGGGCAAATTAACTGTAGGATTTCCCGCTAAATTCTGTAAACGGTAGTTTGAGATAAAAATAACTGTAGGTTTTCCAGCTATATTTAGTGCGGTCGCAGAATCGGTAACAGATCCGGCCAGACGTAGCCCCGAACTCAGACGCTTCTTTAGGACGTTTTCGTCCGGGAGCGGATAGCTGCCCAAAGGGCCGCAAGGGAGACAAGCAGGGCGGCGGAAGATACCACCATCGTTGCTATCTCTACACCAGAGGCACCGCCGTCCTTGCTTTGCCCCGCGTCGCTCGCAGCCGCGCCGGCTGCTGCGTTGGCAGCCCCGGCATCGCCAGCCTTGCTGTTGGTGTCGTCGCCAGCAGTTTTATCCGCTACTGCGTTCGCGTTCCCGCCTTCGGCCCCGGCGGCATTCCCGTCCGCTGCATCGCCGGCTTCAACGCCGGTGTCGTGACCTTGATCAGCGGCGTGACCGTCAGCCGCTCCAACTGCCGCATCCGCGGTCACTGTGGTGATCGAATGCGGCTTGTCCGAGCCTTCCTCGCCGCTCCACTCGACGATCGATCCGTCGCTGTAATACTGGAAGGCGTCCCAAGCCAGGGAAGTGTCATCGGCGGGGTTCTTTCCGACGAATTCGAATTGCTGGAATTCGCCCGGTCCGATTCCGTCAGCTTCGGAGGCCCAAGTAACGACCGTCACCTTGCCGGATTCGTTCTTGGTGAGCTCCACCGTCCAGTCGGGTACGGGGCGATACTGTTTGAAATCGAGCTCGTCCGGTATTTTAAGCGATACTTTAACCGTCGGAATGTCTTTTTCCACTGGAACTTTCAGGCTGTAGGTTTCCCAGGCGCCAGGAGAAGATAATCCCGGTTGTACAGTAACGTGTGCGCTTGCCAGGCCGGAAAACAACAGGAGTCCTGCCGCTGCCGAAGTGCATAAGGCTGTTATACGGAAAATAAATTTCTTAATCATAGTTTCCCCTTTCTTTTTTGCAAAAGATTAATATTACTAGTTGCTGTCCACATGGAGAGTAAAGTCATGATCCAATGATTCCAGCGATTTGAGCAAAATATGGACCTGCACGTTCCAGTCCCCGCCCATGGTAATAATCCCATCAGCCTCGAGCTCTGAAGAACCGCCGGGCATAACGACTTCAATCACGCCCATGTCCATCTCCAAGGATGTCAGGGACAGGGTAACTTGCTCCACCTGTTCCATAGGTTTGCCGTCCGGATCCTGCAGCTTGATTGCAAAATGATTCTTGCCGATCGTTCGGGGCGTAACTTCCAGGGTGATTTTGTGTCCCTGAACGGTCGCCTCCAGCCGGTCCGGCAGCCCTGCGGCGGTTGATGGCGGCGGCTGGTTAGCCAAGACGGCGGCGAGCGCAAGCACGATAAATCCAAGGGCCAGTTCGACCCACACGCCCCGTCCAAGAGGCCGGGAGCGCCGCCGTCCGCGCAGGAATCCTGTAAAGGCGAGGCCAAGCATGAACAGGAATACGGCAATTTTCGCTAGAAGCGCCAGGCCATAACCGGTTTGAAATAGTGCACTCAGTGATGGAATATGGATGACAGTACCGTAGATCCCGGATATCAACAGAACGGCCACGCTTGCGGAGGCGAGCGCTGAGAAGCGGCTTACGGCCTGCCAATAAGCAAGCGGACGTTGCCCTGGGACACCCTCCTCAGGGGGAGCCACCTTCTCAAATGCCTCCGGCAGCAGAAAGACAATGGCCAGCAGGCCCCCGAGCCAAATCGATGCGGCGGATAAATGCAGATAATCCGCCGTAACAGCAAGCGCCTTGCCCTCCGCGGCGGCCGCATGGCCGATAAAAGCCTTGGAGAGCATAAGTCCTTGGCTGAAGGCCATAGCAGCCCAAGTTGCCCACACAGAAAGGCGGATGTCTGTTTCGCGCGGATGCCGGATGTTTCCGATCCTCATCCAGAGCAGGGAGGCAAAGGCCAGCAACGCCAGCAGCGCCAGCTGTATTTTCCATATCGTGCCGAAGCCGGTATATTGCAAGGTCTCACTTATTAGGTCGGCGTTCAAAGCGCTTGTCCATGACACGCCTGCATTACTGGCGGTTTGCTGCGGCAGGCTTGCGATAATGCCCGCGGCGGCCAGCACAATGCCTAAATTGAGCAGGAGCTTGCTGCGCTTCGTTGTGAACGGTATCCCGTTAATCCGTGCGCTGCGAGGCAGCAAGAACAGTTGGAATAGCAGCGTGCCGGTGGTCAAAGTCATCCCAGCATACCAAAGCCAGCGGATCAACAGCAGACTCCATTCCGGGAAAGGAACCTGATTATCTGACGTTACGATCGGACCGCTTCCGGCTCCCTGGTTGCCGATTTGAAATGCTAGGGTTCCCGAAACCGGGTGACCGTCACTGGAGACAACTTTCCATTTAATCGTATAAATTCCGTCCTCTAATCCGGGAGTTAGCCCGGCGACAAGTCTGTCGGGACGGCTCGGATCGATAGCGGCATCCTTCTTGTCAAGGCGTTCCCCGGAGGGGCTTAGTACCTGCAACGAATAAAAGGCGGGTTCGATCTCTTCATCAAATTGAATGAATATGGATTCGGGTGATTTCTCCAGCACTTCCCCTGAAGAGGGCGAGGAAGATACGACATAAGCATGTGCGGAGGCGTGTTCCGGAATAACACCGGCCCAACATGCTAAAACTAGAATAAGAACTATCACGTACGGTTTGTATTTTTTCAGACGCAAAACGCACCACCTTACAATTGCAATGACATATGTTACACATTTATCTTATTTTACAACTATTATTACCGGATGAGTATAGTCAAAACTTCCACACCTTTCCAATTATGCCCGGTGGTATGTCTAAAGTGTGAATGTTGGACTTTTTATTGTTTGTACGAATAAGCAGTTTATTTGCACTCTTTGTATGTTGGCGATTTCAAAATCTGCTGGCGTGCGTTAAAATAATAAGTATGCATATTTTTATTAAAGGAGGAAACCTCAGTGGCATCGAACATCAAGGTGGGTATCGTAGGATACGGTAATTTGGGTCGCGGCGTCGAAAAAGCGATCAAGCAAAACCCCGACATTGAGCTCAGCGCTATTTTTTCAAGAAGACATCCGAATGAGGTTGCGGCGGCAAACGGCGTCGTGCATATTTCTGAGGTAGAGAACTATAAAGGCAAGATCGATGTTCTTATCCTTTGCGGCGGTTCGGCCACAGACCTTCCTGAACAAGGGCCGGAGCTTGCGGCTTTGTTTAATACGGTTGACAGCTTTGACACGCATGCGAAAATTCCCGATTATTTTGAGCAAGTCAACGCTGCGGCGCAAAAAGGCGGGAACGTCAGCGTAATTTCCACGGGCTGGGATCCAGGGTTGTTTTCCTTGAACCGCTTGTTAGCGCAGGCCGTTTTGCCGGAAGGGAAAGAGTATACCTTTTGGGGCAAAGGCGTAAGCCAGGGGCATTCCGATGCGATCCGTCGCGTACCGGGCGTGAAAAACGGTGTACAATACACCATTCCGATCGAATCCGCCGTGGAACGTGTGCGTAACGGAGAAAACCCGGAATTGTCGACGAAAGAAAAGCACCTTCGCGAGTGTTATGTCGTCGCTGAGGAAGGCGCCGATTTGGCGAAGATTGAACGCGAAATCAAAGAAATGCCGAATTACTTCTCCGATTATTTGACGACCGTCAACTTTATCAGCGAAGAAGAATTGAAGCAAAATCATTCCGCCATGCCGCATGGAGGCAACGTGCTTCGCAGCGGACGGACAGGGGAGAACAATACGCAAATTATTGAATTCAGCCTGAAGCTGGACAGCAATCCGGAATTTACGGCCAGCGTGTTGGTCGCATATGCCCGCGCAGTGTACAAGCTGTCCCAGTCCGGACAAACCGGCGCGAAAACAGTCTTCGACATTCCGTTTGGTTTGTTGTCGCCGAAATCGCCGGAGCAGCTTCGTAAAGAACTGCTGTAACAAAAACGGAATAATAAGGATAAATAAGGGTTGCTTGGCCGGATGGCCGGGCAACTTTTTTTGATTGTTCCTAAAGTTATTCATGCATCAATTGCTGGAGTGTCCAGAATAAGTAAGTGATTAATATCACTAACAGGGGTATCATTATGACAATTTTGCGAACTCGGCACTCCTTGGAATGCAATGTGAACAATTATCAAAATCGCCGAATACGGCTGAATTTGAGCTCTAATCGTCTGTAATCGGAATTGGGGTGATCAAACCAGAGGACCGTTAATGATATAAATGTAAATTTATTGCATTTATTCCTTTCTCTATGAATTGTCATTAGTTCAAGGCTTCCCTAACATAAAACTTAACTGATAATCAAGAATTCATCTCGCTCATCGTGATGAGGTTCACAATTTAGAAAGGGGTATCGGAATCCTATGAAAAGGAAGGGATTGCTGCTCGCTGTCTTTTCAGCGTTTCTTGTCCTTCTGACCGGATGCAACAATTTAGCTGTACTAAACCCGAAAGGTCCGGTGGCCAAGACACAATCTAATGTCATTATCTTCTCGATCCTGGTAATGGCGCTAGTTCTGCTGGTTGTTTATATTCTTTACGTTTACATGCTTACCAAATACCGCGCTTCTAAAGCCGCTCCTGACTATGAGCCGCCTCATATGGAGGGGAACAAATGGTTGGAGATCACCTGGATTACGATTCCGGTCATTATTGTTACCATTTTGTCGGTCGTTACAATTCGGAGTACTGCCGCAGTAGAGAAGGTGCCGGAAGGCTACGAAGACCAAAAACCGCTCGTGATTTATGCGGCGTCTTCCAACTGGAAATGGCATTTCAGCTATCCGGAGGAAGGGATTGAGACGGTCAACTACGTCAACTTCCCGACGAATCGTCCGGTAGAGTTCAGATTGTATGCCTATGGGCCAATCTCAAGCTTCTGGATCCCGCAGCTTGGCGGACAGAAGTATGCGATGAGCGACATGGTCAACAAGCTTAACCTTGTAGCTGAGCACGCCGGATCTTACATGGGGAAAAACTCCAACTTCTCCGGTGAAGGCTTCGCGCACATGGAGTTCGAGGCGCTGGCCATGACGTCGAAGGATTATGAAGAATGGCTTGATGAAGTCAAAACAACGGCTCCGAAACTGACGGAGCAGGAATTCGACTCATTGCTTAAAGAGAGTCATGTCGGCAGAAAATCTTATTCTTCAACACACCTTGAGTTCAGACCTGCTCCAGAAGGTGAAAATGCCGGCCACAACCATGGTGGTTCGGAAGAAATGGATATGAATTCAGAGTCCGGAGAAATGGACCACTCCGAAATGAATATGGATTCGACAGGCACAGACGACGCTGGAGCGGCGGATCATAGCTCGCACGGCAACTAATAGAACGGAAGGGAGTTAGCTAGACATGAAATGGGACGAATTTTTCGTCACTGGCGAACCGATGATCTATGGCGCGATGGTCAGCATCGTCGTCGCATCGTTAGCCATTCTTATCGGCCTGACTTATTTTAAAAAATGGGGCTACTTGTGGCGTGAATGGTTGACTACCGTCGACCATAAGCGGATCGGGATTATGTATATCATCTCCGCGCTGCTGATGTTGTTCCGCGGCGGCGTTGACGCCCTCTTGATGCGTGCCCAGCTGGCAATGCCGGAAAACGGGCTGCTTGACGGGCAACACTATAACGAAATTTTTACGACCCACGGGGTCATCATGATTTTGTTCATGGCGATGCCGTTTATTATCGGCTTGATGAACGTCGTAGTTCCGCTGCAAATCGGGGCGCGCGACGTAGCGTTTCCTCGGCTTAATGCGGTCAGCTTCTGGCTGTTCTTCGCCGGAGCGATGCTGTTCAACATTTCCTTCGTCATCGGCGGATCGCCGGATGCTGGCTGGACGGCATACTTCCCGCTGGCAAGTCTGGAATTCAGCCCGACGGTAGGGAATAACTATTATTCGATCGCGATTCAGATCGCAGGTATCGGTACGCTGATGACCGGCGTCAACTTTATCGCGACGATTCTGAAAATGCGTGCTAAAGGCATGACCCTGATGAAGATGCCGATGTTTACCTGGTCGGTACTCATTACTTGCGTTATTATCCTGTTCGCCTTCCCGGTATTGACTGTGGCACTGGCGCTGATGATGTTCGACCGCTTATTCGGGTCACAGTTCTTTACGATGGCCAATGGCGGGATGGATATGCTCTGGGCCAACCTGTTCTGGGTTTGGGGCCATCCTGAGGTATATATCGTTATCTTGCCTGCGTTCGGGATTTACAGTGAAATTATTTCCACGTTCTCGCGGAAAAACTTGTACGGCTATAAATCCATGGTTTGGAGTATGGTCGTCATTTCGTTGCTGTCCTTCCTTGTATGGGCTCACCACTTCTATACAATGGGTCACGGCGTGATGGTCAATGGCGTGTTCTCGGTGACGACGATGGCGATTGCCATACCGACCGGGGTCAAAATATTCAACTGGCTCTTTACGATGCAGAAAGGCCGAATCGAGTTCACTACACCGATGCTGTACTCGCTCGCCTTTATTCCGATCTTCACGATCGGCGGCGTAACCGGCGTTATGCTCGCGATGGCGAGTGCCGACTACCAGTACCACAACACGATGTTCCTGGTAGCCCACTTCCACTACGTGCTTATTCCGGGTACCGTGTTCGCCGTCATCGCCGGCTTCTACTACTGGTTCCCGAAATTGTTCGGGTTCCGGCTCGATGAACGCCAGGGCAAACGCGCCTTTTGGTGGATCATTATCAGCTTTAATGTGACGTTCTTCCCGCTGTTCTTCCTTGGACTTAAAGGGATGACGCGCCGGATGTACACTTATTCGGAAAGTACGGGCTTTGGCCCGCTGAATTTACTTGCTTCGATCGGCTCTGTCGGTCTTGCCATCGGCTTCATTCTGTTGGTTTACAATATTTACTGGAGCTTCCGTTACGCTCCGAGAGATACGACGGGCGACCCATGGAATGCACGGACGCTCGAGTGGAGCACGCACAGTCCGGTTCCAGAATACAACTTTGCGATCGAGCCTACAGTTAAAGGCTTGGATCCGTTCTGGGAATCCAAAAAAGGCGGACATCAGCTTTACGAAGGCAAGATTGAAGAAATTCATATGCCGAATAACAGTGGACAGCCGTTCATTTTGGGAATTATATTCTTCTTCTTTGGATTCTTCATGGTATTCAGCTGGTGGGTTCCTGCGATTATCGCAGGCATCGGCGTAGTGGTTATGCTGGCGGTGCGCTCGTTCGAACGTGACCATGGTCGGCATATCCCGGTAAAAGAAATTCTGGAGACGGAAGCAAGATTGGGGGGTGAACAGGCATGAAATTAGATCATACGTTACCGCTGGAGTATCGTTCCGAAGAGAACAGCAACCGTATTTTCGGATTCTGGCTGTTCCTCGGAGCCGAGATTGTTCTGTTCTCGACCCTGTTTGCCGTCTACCTTACGCTTTGGAATCGTACGGGCAGCGGGCCGTCGGGGCATGAGATTTTCGAAATCGGGCCGGTTATGATCGAAACGTTCGTGCTGCTTACAAGCAGCTTTACGATCGGCCTGTTTATCAACAGTATGCGGCAGGGCTTGAAAAAGCCGGCGATGGTATTCTTTTTCATCACATTGCTGCTAGGCGCCGTGTTCCTCGGTGTCGAAATCATGGAGTTTGTAACTTATGTAAATGAGGGGGCGACGCTGCAAACGAGCGCGTTCCTGTCCAGCTTGTTCGTTCTGCTCGGAACACACGGTGCCCACGTAACGTTGGGTCTGCTGTGGGGCATCGGACTGATGATTCAGATCGGGCGTGAAGGCTTCACGCTCGACACGGCGAACAAGTCGTTTATTTTCTCGCTGTATTGGCACTTCCTGGACGTAGTCTGGATCTTCATCTTCAGCTTCGTCTATCTGAAAGGACTGATGTGATATGAAAAAACTATTCCCTGTTAAACACGTCATGGGATATTTGTTCTCATTGATCCTGTCCATTGTTGCCTTATCCGTTGTTTTCTTCGATTTGTCGGTAGCTGCTGGAATGAGTATTCTCCTCGTAAGTGCGGTCATCCAAATGGGAGTACAGCTTATCCTGTTTATGCACATCGGTGAGGATGGCTCCAAAAAGGCGTTGTATACGAATATCGCTTACGCATTGTTCGTCGGCCTGGTGACCGTATTCGGTACACTGTTCACGATGATCTGGGGTTACCAGTAAGAAAAGGCCCGTTAAGGGATGTAGGAATATAATTAAAGCCGTAGTCTCTTTATAAGGAGGCTGCGGCTTTTTTGTATTATGGATTCTTTAAAAGTTAAAGAGATTGCCATGACTCCCTATAGGATGAATAATTACCTGGAACCAGAGCCAATGCTAGACTGGAGCAAAAAGTTCTAAAAGTACTTTACATACCCCTTAGGGGTATAATATAATGGACTTGTAAGGTAAACCAATGGACGCCGGTCTGTGGATTGCAGGCGGGTGAGAGGAGGAGAAGAATGGCTGCTGAACTTGAGCCTAAGAATACGAATCACGATGCTGCGGACAACTGTTGCGAGAGTGACGCTCACGGGCGACACAGTCATCACTCGGCAGCGGTCAAGGGCAATCTGACAAGTCGGCTTAACCGGATCGAAGGGCAAATTCGCGGAATCAAAGGCATGATTGAGAAGGATACTTACTGTGATGATGTCCTGAATCAGATCGCGGCGGTCCAATCGGCATTGAACAGCGTAGGCAAGCTGCTTCTGGAAGGACATATGAAGAGCTGCGTTATTGAACGTATTCAGGCGGGCGAAATGGAAGTCGTAGACGAACTGCTGATCACGGTGAATAAATTAATGAAATAAATAAATTACCCAATAAATAAATTTATTAGGAGGAATATAGAATGTCTAATGTGACTTTGCAAGTGGAAGGTATGTCGTGCAATCATTGTGTTAATTCGATCGAGGGAGCTATGAAGGAACTTGGCGCATCGGCCAAAGTGGATCTTTCGGCAAAAAGTGTTGAGGTGTCCTACGACGAAAGTAAACTGACTGTGGATGCTATTAAAGAAGCGATCGAAGATCAGGGGTATGATGTAGTCTAAGTCAGATGCATTCTGTCGTCTTAAATATACCCCTAGTATGTATAGAGAAACAGGGGCCGGTTATGGAACCGGCCCCTGTTTTTTATTTTATATTTTCTCACGGATAAAGCCTTGTTCGTGAAGCCCGGCGATAAAATGCTTCATCAGCTTGACGCCTCTTTCCAAGGAGTGGGTGTCCAGTTTTTTGCTGTCTTCGGATAATCGTAGAACCGCTTTATGATCCTTAAGCTGAAGCCTTATATAGGAGCCAGGCTGACTTTCAAGCGCCTCATACAATCCATCCTGTTTAAGAAGGGAACGAAGCAGACTCGGATGGGAGGCTTTGGCATGGAACGCCTTATTCATGGCCGAATTGGGCAAGGTGACGGGACGAAGTTGCGGATGAAAAGGCAGAAAGAGAGGCCGTTTCACCTTGCGCAAATGGAATTCCAATTTACGCCGGGGAGAATAGCTGAATTTCATACTGACAGCTAACTGGCCCGACGAATCAGAGTTGGAATCCGTAACAGTAACTACAATCGTTCCCAATCCTTGAGCCAATGGAATTGTTACATGCTGACCCGTGTATTTCCAGCCTTTGAATGACGATGGAGCGTAGGCTCCTTTTGAAGTATGCGCGAACTCCTGCAGAAGGGCGGTCGATTTCGATACCCACCATGGCTTGCGGATCTTCTTAGTGGTCTGCATCGTT
The DNA here is from genome assembly GCF_018101095.1 of Paenibacillus sp. Marseille-P2973. NCBI lineage: Bacteria > Bacillati > Bacillota > Bacilli > Caryophanales > Paenibacillaceae > Paenibacillus > Paenibacillus sp. Marseille-P2973. The sequence continues at coordinate 47,987 of NZ_JAGQEH010000005.1, read as the reverse complement.
CTTATCCTCCTTGACGGCCATCTTGCTTGGAGAAGGGAGACGGCCCTCTTTACGTAAAGCTTCCCGGAGCAGAAATTCAATATGACCGTTTACGCTTCGGAACTCATCAGCTGCCCAGCGCTCCAAAGCGGCGTAAAGGGTCGGGTCCAGGCGCAGCGGAAAGCTCTTTTTTCCGGCCATATAAATGAGGCCCCTTAATACAAGCTGCTCGTATTAATGACCGGCTGGGCGGAACGGTCGGATACGACGGCAACGAGCAGGTTGTTAATCATGGCAGCTTTCCGTTCGTCATCCAGTTCAAGCACATTGTCGTTTTGCAGACGGGCAATCGCCATTTGAACCATGGTAACCGCGCCGTCGACGATTTTCTCCCGGGCGGCAATGATGGCTTCGGCCTGCTGGCGCTGCAGCATTGCGCTGGCGATTTCGGTCGAGTAAGCCAAATGGGTCAGGCGGGATTCTATAACTTTGACGCCTGCAATCTCAAGGCGCTTCTGCAATTCTTCAGTCAGTTCCAATGCGATCTCTTCCGTATTGGCGCGAAGCGAGAAGCCGGTGGTGTCCGGTTGATCGTACGGATATTTGCTTGCTACATGGCGCAAAGCGGTCTCGCTTTGAATTTCAACGAACGTTTCGTACTCATCCACTTCGAACAGTGCTTTGGCCGAATCGACCACCGAGAAAACAACGACAGCAGCGATCTCGATCGGATTCCCGCCGACATCATTTACCTTCAGCTTGGCGCTGTTGAAGTTGCGAACGCGCAGGGACACTCTTCTGCGGGTGGAAAAAGGGACTGCGAGGTAGAACCCGCTCTTGCGGATGACGCCGACATAACGCCCGAAGAAAGTAACGACATTAGACTGATTCGGCTGCACGATCGTTAATCCGGTGAGCAGCACGAAGGCTACAATACAAGCCGCTATGCCTGCGATAAGCGGGAGGACGTCCTCAAGCGTAATGAGGTACACGCCGGCCCCCGTAATCGCCAGAATGAATAGCAGGGCCACAAAGCCGTTCATATACGTAAGTTCTTTTTCTTTGATCATGCCTAAGCACTCCTTCGTAAGGAATATTAATTTGATATTTATATGATATCACTTTTGCAATATATTGTAAACTAACTTGAATGAATTGCGGCAGCGAAACACAACGAAATAAAAAAGAAGCAGGCAGACCGATGATCTTAAGTCCGCGTGCTTCCTTTTTTTATGCCTTTACTGAATCGGCTTTAACTGATCCACGTCATACTTGAATCGGTCACGTTCCATGTTCCGTCTTCCAGTTTCAATGTAATTTTAGTTCCTACTGCTCCTTTACCGGACCGGTACTTTGAGCCTTCGATCACGGCGGAATCCTCGCCGACATCGACCTTTTTGACCTGAAGGAGTACGCCGGACAGCGACATGCTATCCTCGAAGTTCTCCTCTTCCTGCGCCAGCTCCTCGAAAGTCGCATCCCGCACCGTCACTTCATAGTCCGCAAAGGAATCGAGGATATACGACTTGTCCTGATCCGTGAGTTGCGTCAGCTCGCTTAAGTCCAAAGCGATGTATTCCATATTTCCGTTCAAACCTTCATCAAAGGAAAACATGGCCTGAAAAGCGAGGCTGTACAGCTGTCCGGCCGTCCCGTCCGGCTGCTCTTGAGACTCGTCCGGATTGACGGACACGTCGGTGAAATTCTCTTTGTTGATTATCTCCTGGCCGTTTGTTAGCGCGGTGTTTCCGGATTCGGCATGCGTGGCGGATCCGCCGTCATTATCGCTGCCGCAAGCGCTCATCAGCAGAAGGGATGAAGCTAGCAGAACTACCGCGATTGGTTTGACCCTCATGAGATAACCCCCTTTCAAGCATATAGACGTTACGGAAAAAGCATAAGTTTCCCCGCAGCCGCCAAACCAGGGCGAAAGGAGCCCAAAATAAGACTTTATTCCCGGAAAAATCGGCCGATGGCAGGCATTAACGCCAAATCCTACAATGAAGCGACAATCTCCGCCATACGGGCGAGGCCGGATTCCAATTCATCCAAGGAAGCATAGGCATAAGAAATTCTTATCCGGTTGCCTGCTTCCGGGTCATATAGATGGCCCGGATTGATCAGGATTCCCTGTTTCAGTGCGGCATCGAACAGCTTTCTTGGTGCAGCGGTCCGATTCAGCTTTAGCCAGATATAGAACCCCCCATTGGGAATGCTCCATTCGGCCAAACCCTCGCCGAAATGTCTTTGCAGAGAGTCCAACGCAGCTTGTCTCCGTAGTCGCAGCTTTGTCCGCAGGCTTTCCATATGGGCCTCGTACATGCCGCTTGACAGACACTCCGCTGCCAACCGCTGCGAGAAAGCGCTGGAACCGTAATCGCTTTGCATCTTGATGTCGGCCAGTCGCTCGATGACGGGCTGCGGTCCGGTAATCCAGCCGATACGAAGCCCCGGGCTTAACGTTTTGGACAGGCTGCTCATGTATAGCACAACACCGCTGGAGTCCCCTGCCTTCAGAGGAGCGGGTGGGGGTTCGTCAAGCCATAGATCCCGGTAAACGTCATCTTCAAGGATAGGTAATCCAGCCTTTTGACACACCTCAAGGAGCCGATTACGGCGTTGCTGGCTCATGACGATACCGGTCGGGTTGTGAAAGGTGGGAATCGTGTAAAGCAGCGCGCCTCCGTATTGCTTGGCATAAGGGCCTACGAGCTCGGGACGCAGCCCTTCTTCGTCCATCGGTACTCCTTGGAGCTTCATTCCGGCCGATTGAAATACAGGTACCGAATATAGATAGGACGGCCGTTCCAAGAGTACGGTCGATCCCCGCTGCAGCAGTCCGACTGAGATCAGTTGGAGCGCCTGAAGCGCGCCGGACACGATCAGAATACATTCCGGTGAGGCCTTAATACCTTGGCTATTCATCCGGGAAGCAAGTAATTCGCGCAGGAAGAGGTCGCCATTCGGTTCCCCGTAGCCCAAATCGGGGACATGGTCGGCCATGCGACGCAGGAGCCGGCTCATTTCCTCCCGGGGAAGCAGCTCCGGAGAAAGTTCTCCAGTTCCCAGGCGCAGCAAGCCTGGGTGGAACTCGGATCGGTTGATTTCCTGGACGGCCGGCAAATTGGGATAATGTATCCCGGCACTGACATAAGCGTTCCAGTCGGGCGGAGGGGTGGAGGCCAATACGCCCCAGGTGTGATTCACGACTTTGGTGCCGCCGCCTCGCCCGCCTTCGATCATGCCGGCCGCGGCGAGTTCTCCAAGGGCAGCAACAACGGTGCTTCGGTTTACGCCGAAGCTCTCAGCCAGACTGCGCTGGGAAGGAAGGCGCGTGCCGACCGTCCATTCACCGCCGGCGATTTTGTCCCGGAGGTATTCGGTGATTTGCAGATGCAAGGGTATCGGTGAGTTGCGGTCGGGCCGCCACAATGGTTTTTCCACGGTATAGTTCTCCTTGGGAAGTGTTAAGACTTGTCTCTTAGCATTATATATCAAATGATTTGTTTGGTTGGTTTTATATCCAGCCAAATGGATGGAGCCAAGTTTGCAACTTGACGTTAAAATAGAATTCTGATCAGGCTATAAAACTTTTATTGATGAGAGAAAGAGGAGAAAAAGAGATGATGGGAATTGCTTTTATTCACGGCTTGGTATTGGCCTTCGGATTAATATTGCCGCTCGGCGTACAAAATATATTTATTTTAAATCAAGGGGCGGCCGGAGGGAAATGGACCCGTGCCTGGCCAGCCGTCATTACGGCGGCTCTATGCGATACCGTTCTTATTCTGCTGGCGGTACTGGGTGTATCGGTCATTGTATTCACGTTGGAATGGCTCAAGTTGATTCTTTTCACCGCTGGAGCGGGTTTTATGATTTACATGGGATGGTCGATTTGGAAAAGCACTCCGGTGAAAGGCATGGAGGAAACGGCGGGCCTTACGGCCAAAAAACAGGTTATGTTCGCCATGTCGGTCTCTTTGTTGAACCCGCACGCCATTATGGACACCATTGGAGTAATCGGGGCAAGCTCTTTGAGCTATGAAGGGAATGACAAGACGGGATTTACGCTGGCGGTCATCCTCACATCGTGGATTTGGTTCTTCGCACTCTCGCTAGCCGGGAGAATCGTTGGCCGAGTGAGCCGCAGCGGAGTACTTTTGAGGCGGATGAATCAGGTTTCAGCAGTTGTCGTATGGGTGATGGCGATATTTATGTTGCTTAAAGGAACCGTTTGGAGTTCGTAATTAAGTGTTGCCGGCCGAATGTATGACATAAGTGCCATCTAATAAGAATTTGCTAACCGCCTAAACCCCTTAGCTTTGTAGTAATCATACGGCCTTGCGTACCGATGTTGAAGGTTTCATACTAATAATAGGTTACTTATATTAAGGGATTCGTTGAATAACGTAGGGATGTCAGAGGTATAGGGATATCCGGAAGGGCTTTTTGGAAACCTATGTTAAACAAGCGATGCAAGCAAATTATGGGGTTTGGGAGTGAAGTCGGAATGAATGAGGTCATTAATCAGCTTAAGAATCACCGCTCCATCCGAAAATACAACGCACAGCCGGTCACCCGGGAGCAGATAGAAGCCATCGTTGGGGCCGCCCAAGCAGCATCCAGCTCAAGCAATGTTCAGGCGTACAGTGTGATCGCGGTAACTGATCAGGCACGGAAGGACAAGTTGGAGGAGCTGTGCGGCCATCAGAGCTACATCGCGGAATGTCCCGTATTCCTGGTCTGGTGCGGGGATTTATCCCGGCTAAAATCCGCAGCCGGACGGCATTTGCCGGAGCGGGAGACCTATGAGGATACGACGGAGAATTTCATCGTCGCTACAGTCGATGCAGCTTTGGCCGCTCAGAATGCGGCGGTTGCCGCAGAGTCGCTCGGGCTAGGCATCGTATACATTGGCGGGATCCGCAACCGGTGCGAGGAAGTCGCCGAACTGCTCGCCCTCCCTGAACTGGCGTATCCCGTGTTCGGGATGTGCGTCGGCTATCCCGATCAGGAGCCGGGCCTACGGCCGCGGCTGCCGCAGGAAGCGGTGCTGCATTGGAACGAGTATGACCGTGAACGCTCGGAACGCGGCGTGGAGCAATACGATGACACCATGGTGAAATACTTGCGGGAGCGGACCGGCGGGGCGAAGGATACGCCTTGGTCCGTGCTGATGGCGGAGAAGCTAGCCCAGCCGGCCCGGCTTCATATGCGGGAGTTTTTGCAGCGGCGCGGGTTCGGATTGAAATAATTTAGTTGCTGTCAAGATCAAGGTTAAGAACAAAGGAAGGCTGCCTATACGGTAGCCTTTTTTTGTGGTGCTGCCGGGTATTCTTCGCAACCCCGCGTCTTGAAGTTGGTTGCAGGATAACAAGCAGTGAATTCCATTCCCATTAAGTAGCGGCAATCCACCGGCTAGGCCGAACAGGGGAAGCGATAAGACCCCTACCTGTAAACCGCTTAACCAAAATTAATAAATGCTACTTCTTAACTATTTATCCGGATGGACGAGGGGTTTATTGTATTATAAGGAAATAATTTACATACGTGAAATTACATTTATTTTCCGAAAGAGTTCAAGGAAGGGAGGATAGGAGAAAAATAAAGCATAGGATTTATCTATCTATGTTTGTATATCGTTTGACCGCGGTGCAAAAAACTAAATTAGAGGAGAGAAAACTGTGAAAGCAATGAAGAAACTATTTGCTGGATTAATGATGTTTACTCTGATTTTTGGTGTATCTTTTGCAGAATCGGCATTTGCCGGCAGTGATGAGGTCAAGCTTATCGATTCGGACATCAGTGTTATTTATAAACCTGGATATGTCGGATTCAGCGGCAATATCGAGGTGGCGAATCTGGGACCCGTAAAGACAGTGACTGTCCACTACACAACAGATAACACAACCTGGTATGATGCGAGTGCTTATTATGTCGGGCCGACGGATGCAAGCCATGAGAAATGGCATTTCAGCATTTCCACAAATGGTTCTACTGCAGATCATTCCGAGTTGAAGAATCTGAAATTCATAAAATTCGCTATTAAATATGAAGTGAATAACCAGACCTATTGGGATAACAACGGGTCAGAGAATTATTACAATGAAGTGAATAATTCATACCCTCTAACATCCATCATTTTGGGGAAACCAAATGTGCTTAACGCCGATAGTAATCTGAATAATGGAACATTCAGCGGCAATATCTATGTGAAAAACCTGAATCCGGCGAAAACAGTAAAGATTGTTTATACCACGGATAACTGGGCAACGATTCATGAAGGCTACGCCACATATGTCGGCCGCTTGAATAATTTGAATAGTGTGGAAGGCTGGAAATATAGTTTCGACGTTCCGGGAGCTTGGAATGTTAAATATGCAATTTCCTATACAACTGGCGGGCAAACGTATAGGGATAATAACTACGGTCATAATTACGAGGTACACTAAGTTATAGAAAAATACATTAGGAGGAGGATCACGAAGAGCTTGCTACTCCGCTCTGTGATCCTTTTCGTCGTAAATAATGACGGACACCCTGTTTCCGTTGCCTCAGCACTCACGGGCGATCAGGACCGGCCCCACAGCTCCGGCGGATTTAATTCATAGATCCCGTTTTCCCGGTACATATAATGATGCATAATGAATTCGCGGCGGATCGTGGCAAAATCCTCGTGGTATTTTTTAATGTACTCGTTGATTTCCTTCTCGGTGTATTTCTTATGCGGCTCCAAACCTTGCACTAGATGCTCGAGGACAAACCGTTTTTTCTTGAGCTGTGCAGGCAAGTGCTTCAGCATGCCGTCCTTGGTGAAAAAGTTACGGATGACCGTCATTTTCTCCAAGGCTTTCTCACTCGCCGCAAGATTATCATTACCGGGCTCCGACTCGTTGTTAACTCCGATGTTCAATATGGCTTGAGCTTGCAGGGCAAGACTCTTTTCATTCAGATAAAAGTAGATCGTGTTTTTGTCCCGGCGTTCGTAAATCAGGTCGGTCTCGCGCAGTTTCGCCATGTGGTGGGTGATCGTTGGAGGCGAGACGCCCAGTTTCCCGGCCAGCGCTTGGCCGTGAAGCGGGCCGTTCTTGAGCAAAGCGATGATCCGGATGCGGGTGACGTCGCCGATTGTTTTATGAAACTGGACGATTTTATCAAGCTGCATGGGGAGGTCCCTCCTTATATTGAAATTTGATAACAGACTAATTAGATGGTTACCAAATTATTTCATGAGCGAAGTTCGTTGTCAATAGGATCTGTCGGGGGAAGGGGAACGCTAATTTGTTGATAGGAAGGTTGCCATTTCCGGCATGGCGGTGCTTAATCGAGAGTTTGATCGAAGTGGGCTATTCGTGGCAAGTGAGATAAGTGAGGTAAGTGAGGTAAGAGCGGTAAATGTGGTAAGTGTGGTAAATGTGGTAAGTATGGTAAGTGCGGTAAGTGTGGTAAGTGTGGTAAGTGTGGTAAGAGCAGTAAGTGCGGTAAGTGTGGTAAGTGAGGTAAGTGAGGTAAGTGAGGTAAGTGAGGTGAGTGCGGTAAGTGCGGTAAGTAAGCCCAGTGAGCTAAGTGTGCTGTGTGCCCCAAGTGCCCCAAGTGCTCCAAGTGCTCCAAGTGCTCCAAGTGCCCCAAGTGTGCTAAGCCGCCGAACTCTAACGGACATGAGGGACCTTAATTGGCCATAATTTCATTAATTTTAATTCTAACGGACACCAGAGACCTTAATTAGGCCAAATCTGGCACATTGCAGCCTAAATAAGGAGAATAGCGTCTCTCATGTCCGTTAGCCGATCAAAATCCCCGATTTTTAGCTGTTAAGGTCCGCTGTGTCCGTTAAAACAAACTAAGGGCCCCGAAGAAGAAGCGATTCCCAAGAATGGCCAACCCCCACTTTTTTAAACCTTCAACAAACTGCGGCAGCGTAGCTGCCACTATATCCCGTAGAATCGCCGTGTGTTATTAAACAGGATACGGGATCCCTCTGCCTCCGTTATCCCATGCAGACGAGCCCATGCCGCGGCCACCTCACGAACCATGCCGGGGTGCGTAGGCTGACCGGTAAACGGTCCTTCGAACGGCCAGGGACCGTCGGTCTCCGCCATGACGAGCTCGGCGGGGTAATATCGCGCCAAATCCATGATCTCCGGCTCGTACAGCAAATCCGGCGTGAACGAGACGAAATATCCGCGCTCAGCCATGCGGCGCACTGTATGTTCCGGGCCCTTGAACCAATGAAAGTGTGCCTTCTCAATCCCATGGCGATCCAGTAGATCGCACACCAGGTCCGCATCGTCGTAGACGGCATGAAGCACAACGGGTTTGCCAAGTCTGCCCGCAAGCTGTAGAAGCTGCTCGAGTAACTCGATATACGGGGAAAGGTCAAATGCTTCGCCCCGTTCCTCCGCTTCCAATCGCGAGTAATAAGGCAAGCCGATTTCACCTACGGCAGCCATGCTTGAGGCGTTCTCCTCGATCCATGACAACAAAGCCTCCGTTTCAGTAGGCGACGGGACCGGTTGTTCCGGATGATAGCCGAAGGCGGGGATCACAAGCCCCGGATATTGTTCGGAGAGCTCGAGGTTTTTCCGGGAAGAGGCCAGATCCATGGACACGCCTATCAAAGCCGCAGCTCCCAGTTCGGCTGCTTCTTTAATAAGCCGATGTTGGACAGCCTCCTCGTAAAGGTCAAGATGGATATGAGCGTCGATAAAAGGGAAGCGATCATCGGAGCGGGGCCCCGATGCGGCGTAAAATAAAGAATCCATTAATTAATTTCACTCCTATGCTGGAAGATGATAGTTCGGTTATTTTACTTTTTTCATCAAAATTCGTCACTTTTACCTATGCATAATTCTAACTTTTGGCCTATAATGTTAAAGAGTTCCATTACAAAACTACCACATTTTTGGAATTACAGAGCTAAACAAGTCAGACTTGGGCATTAGGGGGTAGGACCGGTGGCTGCTTCAACTATATACATAGAACAACTGAAATTGGACCAGGACCCGGACGCCGGAAAATGGCTAAAGGCGCTGCTGGACAAACATCCGGAAATTTATTACCACTCGACAAGAGTCGCCATGTTGGCTGAGAAGATAGCGGTACCGCTGAAATTGCCGGAACGGGAGACCGGGCAGTTGGTCAGAGGTTGCTTCCTGCACGACATCGGGAAGACCTTCATTCCGAGGGAAGTGATTACCCAGCGTGAGCCGTTGACTCATGCTCAATGGGAAGCGCTTAAGCAGCATCCTGTGATCGGTGCAGCGATGGCGGAGAGCAATCCGGGATTCGGTCCGGAAATTGTGCAAATCGTAAAGCACCACCATGAACGCTGGGACGGAAGAGGGTATCCTGACGGGCTTGCCGGAGAGGAAATTCCGCTGGGAGCACGTATCTGTGCTGTCATTGACGCGTTCGATTCGATGACGTCGAACCAGCTCTACCGCCGGAGACTTAAGCTGAGCGAAGCCAGGCTGGAACTAATCCGGCATGCAGGCACCCAGTTTGATCCGGATGTCGTTCATGCGATGATGGGCTTATCCGAAGAAACGTTGGAGATTTACTCCTTGTAAAAATGAGAACGCTTAAGTAACAAGCCAATCCGAAGAGGCGGAGGAAACCGTCTCTCAGATTGGCTTGTTACTTTGTTCTTCCTTCATTCGCGCGCTTATTTCGCGTTTAAGCTCCAGGAATCCGGGGTCCTCCATAACGCCTTCACTCCGGGGCCGGGCAAATGGCACATCCACCCGGTGGAGCACGGAAGCCGGACGGCCGGAGAATAAATAGATCGTATCGGATAGCAACAGCGCTTCATCTACACTGTGCGTGATCAGAAGCACGGACCGCCGGCTTGTTTCCCACAGATCGAGCAGCCAGCGCTGCATATCGCTGCGCGTCAGCTCGTCCAGGGAGCTGAACGGCTCGTCGAGGCATATCACTTCCTGCGGAGCGAGCAGTCCGCGCAGGAAGGAAGCCCGCTGCTGCATGCCGCCCGACAGCATGTGCGGGTAGGACTTCTCGAAGCCGCCGAGACCAGCCCGGACCAGCCACTCCCGGGCTTCCGCACGGGCCGCTTCGTTGGCGTCACCCGAAATTTCCCGGGCGAGCAGTACATTGTCCAGCGTATTCCGCCAAGGGAACAGGGCCGGTTTTTGCGGTACATAGCTGATAAGCCCGCGCTGACCCGTTACTTCCCGCCCGCCCATGCGCACGACCCCTTGGTCCGGCTCCAGCAGGCCCCCGATCACATGGAATAGCGTGCTCTTTCCGCAGCCGGAGGGACCGATGATAGAAACGAATTTTCCAACTGGCACGGTCAAAGAAATGTCGTTCAGCACCGGCAGCTGCTGGCGCCGTTTACGAAAAGCAAGGCTGATTCCCTGAATCTCCAGCGCGGCGGTATCGGTACCCGAGACGGAGGCGGATTTTTCGGTATTCATCATTGGCGAAAGCCCCCTTTTTATTTGTCTTCCTTCAGAGGTTTATAACGGACCAGCCATTTTTCCAACAGGGCGATCAGCGCAAACATGGCAAGGCTGATGGTTACTATGATGGTGATGGCCACGAATATTTTGTCCGTGCGAAAAGATGATTTCTGCAGCATCATGTAATATCCGATGCCTTTATCCGCTCCGATCCATTCGGCGATCACGGCCCCCATGACACTGTATGTGGCTGCAATTTTGACGCCGGATAGGATGGAAGGGAGAGCATGGGGCACCTCAAGTTTACGGAATATCTGGCCTTTGGACGCGCCCGCCATTCTCATATAATCCAGCATGACGCGGTCGGTACGGGTCAGCCCGTCCATGGCCGCGACGGCCACCGGAAAAAAGCAGACCAGGGTGATCACGATAATCTTCGGAAGAATGCCGAATCCGAACCAGATCATGAGCAGAGGAGCGAGCGCGATCGTAGGTATATTCTGACTAAGGATGATCAACGGATAAAGCGACGATTTCAGGAACGGAATATAATGAAGCGAAAAAGCTACCAGAAGCCCGGTTCCGGTACCGATGGCGAAGCCTAACAGCATAAGCCGCAGCGTAGCCATCGTATGCTTCCAGAGGCCGGCCGCGCCGCCCGTGGCCTCCCTGACGATATCGGAGGGGCTGGGGAGGATCCATTTTTCAATTTGAAAAATGGAGGTTGCCGCCTGCCAAACGGCCAAAAGCAAGATGACCGCCACTAAGGGCGGCCATATGCTGTTCCAGAGTCGGCGGAGCTTCATGGACGATATTTCTCGGTCAGCTTGTCCATGCTGACGCCTTGCGGATTGTAAGAGATTTTAATTTGCGAGATGATCCCCTTGCTGCCGAATTCCGTTACCGCTTCATTCATTTGCTTGACGATGGCCAGAAGTTCTTCCAGATCGCCTTCCATTGTCGTTTCCAGCGGATTGACCTGATACTTGACGCCGGATGCTTGAATAACCTCGATAGCGCGGTCGACATAAGGGATTACGTCTTCACCGTTCGGTGTTTTAGGAATGATTTGAATGCTGAGAAGTGCGTTTGGCATAATTGTTCATCCTCCAGACTTTTATTTAAAATAGGGCATTTATAGTGCGAGTTCAAAGTAACCTCTTATATTACTCAGGCAGAAATTCGTTGGTAAAAGCCTTGTCGGTATCCAGTTCTTTCTCGATCAAGCCCCGCTCATGCATCCAATCGGAGTAGTTCTGCCATACTTCGCGTTTCTGTTCTCCCCAACGGGCCGCGTCATCCTGGTATTTCGGGCTCAGCCATTTTTGGCTTGCCAGGACCAGTTCCTTGTCCAAATCCGGAACCGCCTTAAGCAGAATGTCCGCGGCTTCCTCCGGATGCTCGATCGCGTACTCATAGCCCTTGGAAGTGGCCCGCATAAAGGCCTTCACCAGCTCAGGGTCGTTTGCGGCCGTTTTTTCATTCGTTACGATAACCGGGGTATAATAATCCAGTTTATCCGTATAATCCTTAACATATTGCATGTCCAGCGGCTCGCCGCGCAATTCGGCTTCAATTCCCGTCCACGCATAAAAGATCCAGGCAAAATCGATATCCCGTTTTACCGCCGTAAAATAATCGGCTTCGCCCATATTGACGAATTTTACTTTGCCGACATCGGCCCCGGTCTGGTCCATAATCGATTTCAAGATCGCTTCCTCGACAGGGGAGCCCCAGCCGCCATAGGTTTTGCCTTCATAATCTTTAGGAGTTTTGATGCCCCGGTCTACCGGAGCCGCAAAGCCCGAGGTATTATGCTGAATGACTGCGGCGATCGAAACGAGCGGAACGCCTTGAGTGCGGCCCTGGGTCACGCCCTCCTGGTAGCTGATGCCGAAGGGAACTTCGCCGGAAGCTACCATGGCGTCTGCGCCGCCGGATCCTGGCAAGAGAATATCGACGTTCAGTCCTTCTTCTTCATAAAAGCCCTGTTCTTTGGCTACATAAAGACCGGTGTGGTTCGTGTTGGGACTCCAGTCGAGGACGATCTTAACGTCCTGCATGGATTTGGATGGTTCCTTGCCGGATGAGGCTGCTTCGTTTCCGGCCGCTTTGTTTGCCTTGCCGTCGCTTTGGCCGCAGGCCGTCAAGGCCGCGATCAGAAGTCCGCACAGCATCAGCAGCGTCCATTTTGTTTGCTTCACAGAAATTCTCTCCTTTTCGGATGTGGAATTTCCGCAGTTTCTCGTTCAATGCATTCCTGAAAACACTCTGTTGGCGGCAGCGTCCTCTGGGATCCGGATACAAAAAAAGCGCCCCGGATCGGGACGCGTAGGTTCATGGCTACGAAAAAACAAGCTCCATGCTAAACATTCTTCCTACGCTGGCATTACCCAGATCAGGTTAAAGGGTCAGTGTCTTGAGGACACAATCTCAGCCGGCCAATTTCCAGCTCCCCTGAACTATAAACTGCGGATTACACTAGTCATTATAGTCCGGCATCAACTTTCTGTCCAGCAAACTTGGTTTTGATTTGCTTTTTACATTCCGGCAGAGTATAATGAAAACAATTGAAGTTTTAAGAAGTGATATTCAGATATTGAAAAGAGTGTCAATTTTTAAAATGAACTTTTTTCAATATGTGAATTTTTTTATGTAAAAAAGGATCATGTTAATCTTTAAACAGGAGGTAATCTTTCATGGAAACAGGAACAGTAAAATGGTTCAACGCTGAGAAAGGCTTCGGCTTTATCGAAGTTGAAGGCGGAAATGACGTATTCGTTCATTTCAGCGCTATCACAGGCGAAGGCTTCAAAACGCTTGATGAAGGCCAACGTGTACAATTTAACGTTGTTCAAGGCAACCGCGGACCGCAAGCCGAGAACGTCGTAAAACTGTAATGCAGGCATAACTGCTCTTAACGCGTGCGTTAAGGGCAGTTTTTGTTTTTTTTAAGCATACGGTTGATGGTTTCCGGGGTTAGTTACTCATAGAGGTGCTTGGGCAAAAGAACTTTATAGGAGGTAATCATGAACTACCGTAAAAAAACGATTGAAGAAATTCCTGAAGAGAACACGCCGGTATGGTCTTGCATGAGCGAGGATTGCAACGGATGGATGAGGGATAACTTTGCGTTTGACTATGTTCCGGTATGTCCGCTGTGTTCCTCTGAAATGGTGAAGGGAACGAAGATGCTTCCGCAACTTATCAACACCAACTCCATGAAAGTGGACCGTTAAACCGGTCCGGATTTGCCTATGAATCATAATAAAGCTGCCTCCGGGGAATACAGGGGGGCAGCTTTTTTGAATTTATAGAACTCTTATGTAATTTTAAGCGCTAATATCAAGACCCGCTCTTGGTTTTCCAGTACAGGATGGCCAGTTGCGTCCGGTCGCGGACGCCGAGCTTGCCGAGAATATCGGTGACGTAATTTTTGACCGTTCCCTCGCTTAAAAACAACTGTCCGGCGATCTCCTTGTTGGACATGCCGTCGGCAATCAGCCTAACCACATTTTGCTCCGCAGTCGTTAATCCCGCCTCGGTCAGCTTGACATCGGATGGAGCTGGAGGAGCGGGGCGCAACAGTCCCGTCAATTTCCGCGCCACATCCGGGTGAATGAGCATGCTTCCGCTATGTACCGTTTTGATACCTTGAATGATCCGGTCGGGAGGGATGTTTTTGAGTAAATATCCGCTGGCCCCATTCCGCAACGCTTCAATAATAAATTCATCATCGTCAAAGGTCGTCAGTATCAGTACTGAAATGCCGTCAGACAACGCTTTGATCTTCTTCGTTCCTTCAACCCCGTCGCAGACGGGCATGCGGATATCCATCAGCACCACATCCGGATAAGGCCCGCGCCCGATGATCTCAGCAGCCTCAGCTCCGTTGGAGGCCGAACCGGCCACCTCGATTTCAGGATCCAGACCGATCAACAAGGTCAGGCTCTCCCGGATGAAAGGGTCGTCGTCCACAATAAAAACCGTCAGATTCGTTGTCGTCATAAGGCGTTTCACTCCGATCTCCCCATTGAGAATTATATTATCTCTTCATGCCGCACAACCGGCAGTCTTGTTGTTATCGTAAAGAACGGGCTCAGAGAGATATCCAACTGACCGCCCGCCAAAGCGCAACGCTCTTTCATACCTGTCAGCCCGAGGCCTTTCGTCTCGGATGGCATCGTCTCCGGCAGGGCGCCGTCATTGCTAACCGCCATGCAGACTTCACGATCTTTGTAGGAGATGACGATGTTCACGGACTCGGGATGTCCGTGCTTCAGCGCATTGGTGACAGCTTCCCGGGCGTTTTTGTACAGGATCAGTTCCTGGCTCGGATACAGGGCATAAGGATTTCCCTCCACCGTCAAATTGGTCCGCAGCCCGGTCTCCCGACCGACCTCTTCCAGCATGCGTCCCAGGGCGTGAATTCCCGAAACTTCCTCGGGAAGCTTCATGCGCCGAACCGCCGCTCTCATCTCGTCCAGCCCGGAAGTCAATTGATCGCGAATTTGCAGCAGCATAGTCATTCCCTTGTCCTGATCCTTCGGGATAATCTGAAGCGCCGCTTCCATCATCATTTTAGCCCGGATCAGACGGTGACCTACATCATCGTGGAGCTGGCGGGAGATACGGTTTCGTTCCTCCGCCTGCGCTGCTCCTTCCACTTGCTTGGTGAAAAGCAGCAGCCGGTTTCTCGTTTCATCCAGCTCGTAATGCTTTTTGCGGAGATCGTCGTACCGGGTATCGGCCGATTGTTTATTTGTGGCGAAGTTCCGGAGAAGAGCGAGAAGGAGCCCTGTGATCAAAAGGAAAAGATTGCTGGCCGCAATCCACGGGAGAGGCTGACCGTAAACGGCATAGTTAAGCGCGGCAACGTGAAAGCCGAATAAGACCCAGCGGGAATAGGGGTGCGGCAGCCGCATATATAGAAACACCGGAGTGACGGCAGCGAAATCGGTCAATTCGCCATAAGTCTTGCAGAACCAGGCCATATACATGATTTGTACGACCGAAAGGACCGCAAGCGGAGCTTCGAATACAAAAATCTGGCCCGCCACAAGGAGGCCCAACAGGCATAAGACCCGAATTAAATACAGCCCGTATCCGGGTTGCGAGAGCTCGTAAATCTGAAGGAAGCAGGTAATCAGGGCGATTCCGTAAGCCAGCGACAGCAGGGTTCGTTTAGGCATATTCCCCAACCTTTTTTCTTATGTACTGCAAAGCTGGATTCATTATAGCACAACACCGTTTCGGTAAAAGTCCTTTCTTCAAGAAGAGGTGACTATGGTCACCCGCAAGTTATGACCATCTCTACCTTCGGAAGCGGAGGGATCTTGATAGAATGAATACAGGAATTGGGAAAAGAAGACGGAAGGCGGGGAAGAACGATGGCTCTTGTAGAGATGAAAGATGTGATTAAACGTTATGGGGATAAACTGTCCGTGGATCATTTGAATCTGTCCATTGAAGAAGGGGAGATCTTCGGGCTGCTCGGTCCGAACGGGGCCGGCAAAAGCACCGCGATCAACATGATCGTCGGGCTGCTGCGGATGGATCAGGGAGAAATTCGGGTTGACGGCATTTCCGTTAAAGAGCAGGTGCTCGAGGTCAAGCGGAGAATCGGACTTGTGCCGCAGGATCTGGCGTTATACGAAGGAATGCCGGTGGCCGACAATGTTGCCTTTTTCGGGAAGCTGTACGGCTTGCGAGGCCGGCAGTTAAAGGAACGCGTCGCTGAATCGCTGGCCTTCGTCGGCTTGGCGGATCGGGGAAAGGAATTGCCAAAGACATTCTCCGGCGGCATGAAGCGAAGGCTGAATATCGCTTGCGCGATTATGCATCGTCCCAAGCTGATCATTATGGACGAACCGACTGTTGGCATTGACCCGCAGTCCCGTAATCACATCCTGGAGTCGGTCCGGGAATTGAACCGGTTGGGGTCCACCGTGATTTATACAAGTCATTATATGGAGGAAGTGTCCGCCATTTGCGACCGGGTGGCGATCGTCGATCAGGGGCATGTGATCGCGTGCGGAACCCAAGGAGAGCTGCGGGAACGCGTGGCCGACGAGGAGAAAATCAAAATCAAGGCTACTGGGATTAACGATCAGGTTATCGGTGAACTGCGGATGCATCCGCGGATCTCTCGGGTTATGCAGGAGGGCAACGATGTGGAGCTGTATACGCCTTCGTCCCAAAACGATCTGCAGGACATTCTCTACATCTGCGCCAAGCATGACGCCATCATCCATTCCGTCGTGTGCGAGCAGCCTACGCTGGAAACGCTCTTCTTGAATCTGACCGGGCGCACGCTGCGGGATTAGGGGGACGGTACGATGAAATTATGGACGATTTTGTGGTTTGAAATCCGCAAGCTAATCCGGGCGAGGGTAGTGTTGCTAAATCTGTTTTTACTCCCGCTCCTGCTAATCTTTATCTTGGGGAATGCCTTATCCGCCGTGTTTGACTCCGGAGAGGATATCAAGCTGGATAAATCCGTGGTCACCTTGGTGAAGCCGGCGGGGGAAGCGGCTGGAGATTTCGGATTGCAGGAATTCCTAGATAGCCCGGAGATCAAATCTTCGATTGAAGCCCGCAGCGGGGTTAGCCGGGAACAAGCGGAAGCTGACCTGCGCTCGGGAAAAATCGACTTTGCCGTAGTAATCCCTGAAGGCTTCGAAGCCAATGTCAACATGGGGCAGCCTGCCCACTGGGAATATATATTAGGGAAAGACCATCTGAAAAACCATGTTGCCACCATGACTTTCGACGCTTACCTGGACGAAGTGAACCGGATACAGGCATCGGCTATCGTATTAGGACCGGAAAAGGCGATCCCGGCTCAGGCGGATGCGGAGAACAACGCAGCCTTTTCATATGTCGAGAATGCTTCATTGAACGAAAAGGGCGATTCGTATTCGGCTTTTCAATATTACGCGGCTTCCATGCTGATCATGTTCCTGCTTTATTCCGGGTTGATGGTCAACGAGAGCCTGAACAGCGAAATCGAAGGAAAGACGTTATATCGGTTGGGTTCGATGCCGATTAGTCCACTGCAGATTTTTGTAGGGAAAATATTCGGAAACAGCATCGTTACGCTTCTGCAGGCCGCGGTCATTATTTTTGGGACCTCCTGGTTGTACGGGGTTAAATGGGGAGCCCATCCGGGGTATCTGCTTGCGATTTGCGTATTGGTCGTATTGTGCTCTATGATGCTTGCCGTTACCGTCTCTCTTTTAAGCAAGTCTCAGACCACGGCGAACGCGATCGTGCAGTTTATTATCATTCTGATGACTTTCCTAAGCGGAGGCTTCCAGCCGATTCCGGTAGATCTGATTCAGAAGCTGAGCGAAGGAACCGTAAATCACTGGGCGCTGCAGGGGATATTGCGCATTATGCTGGACGCGGCTCCGTCAGAAATTTTACACCATATTCTGATGCTGAGCATCGTCGGTGGCGTACTACTGCTGATTGGCATGATTTCGTACCGGAAGGCGGGATATCAATATGAATAGTTTGACGATTGCCTGGAATATGATCCGGCAGATCGCCGGCACGAAAAAGGGGGCACTCCTTCATATTCTGCTCCCTTGCGTGGTAATCACCCTGGCGGTTGCCTTGATGGGGCAGCAAGAGTCCAGTAAAGCACGGATTCTATACGTGAATGAGGATGGCGGGACAGCAAGCACGCATTTGCTGGATGAATTGAGGGCGAAGCCGGACTACATGCTGAAAGAGATAGAAACCGAAGAGGCTATGAAAAAGGAGATTACCGGGAGCAAAGGCGAAGCCGGTTTTGTGATCCCGTCCGGGTTTACGGATGGCATCTTGTCCGGCAACTCCAAGGTTGTACGCATGTATGAGCTGAAAATGAGCGAAGCGTCGATCACGCTCCGGTTGACGCTCCAGCAGTTGTCCCAGGGGATGGCTTCAACCGCAGGGCTGGCCGGGGACAAAGCGGTTTTCGGTACGATGCTGGAGCAGACGAGAAAGCATGCCGTAAGCTCGGTCAAGCACGATATGCAGATTTATCCCAAACCGGGATTGAATATCGTGACCGGTTTTACGCTTATGTTCTTGATGGGGCTCGTCAACAGCTCGGTAAGCAAAATACTGGAGGACCGCCGGCGCAGAACGATGGCCCGGGTATTCAGCGCCCCGGTTCGGGCCTGGGAGATTACGCTGGGCAATTTCCTCGGGAGCTTTGCCGTAGGAATTACGCAAATTTTGCTGGTTCTATTATTCAGCGGTTATGTCCTGCGTTATGATTACGATGTGCCGTTACTGCAGCATTTTATCGTGCTGGGTGCCTTTATGCTCGTGGCAATGGGCCTCGCAAGCGCGGTCGCGGGTCTGATCCGGAATCCGCAAAATGCAGGCATGCTTAACAGTCTCATCATTACGCCGACCTGTATGCTTGGGGGCTGTTTCTGGCCGGTTTCGTTTATGCCCGAATTTATGCAGAAGGCCGCGAACTTCGTTCCGCAAAAATGGACGATTGAAGCCGTAGAGAAGCTCTCGGCTGGCGGGGGGATGGGCAGTGTGACGCTGCCGCTGGCCATTCTGGGATTAATGGCATTAATTCTACTGGCGATCGGTTCGTCGATTCTCCGGCCTGCCGAGACTCAGGTGAGTTGATTTTTTTCCCGTATAGGTATTGAATTTAAGGTTATCTGCAGGCTTAAGGGTCGGCGGATAGCCTTTTTGTTTTTTTTGAATAAAGAATGTATGAATTTAACTTGGAGAAAAGGATTGCAACAAGGGGTGAAATCTAATATCTTGGAACTAATATGGACAACGATGCTACTGCAACCAAGAGGAGGGATATCCCCGTGCATAGTAATTTTAAGGTGGGATCCCAGATTCTCGACATTCCTTCCAACCGGGGGCAGAGAAGATTCGCTCTGCTGCTTGCCCTGCTTATAATCGTCATATCTCTGGCAGCGCTCCCATTCGGAATGAAAAACCTTCCCGCCTTCGGGCCCTTTCTGCCGATCTTCATATCCTGGTTTATTTTCGGCGATCTGCTTACGGCCTTTATCCTTTTTAACCAATACAGGGCTTCCGGGGTCCCGTCCCTTCTCGTTATGTCTTGCACTTATTTATTTACGGGATTAATTACTGCATTGCACATTCTGACCTTCCCGGGAATTTTTTCGGCGGAAGGCATGCTCGGCGCAGACAGTCAGACGGCTGCCTGGCTGTGGATTTATTGGCACGGAGGCTTTCCGGCCGGGATTTTGTTATATTTATTTGTAGGGAAACGACATCCAAAACCCCTGACCTCGAAAAGCGAAATATCGATGTATGCGGGGATAGGACTTATTCTTACTATTGCCGTTGTTTATTTATTGTTCAAGTTGTCTACGGGTTGGAATCATCTGTTCCCATCATTAATCGAACCTAGAGGGTACTGGAGGGTGCTTGAAACCGGCGTCGGTCCTGCTGTGGGTGTGGTTAATTTAATGGCTCTTGTTATGGTCATGGTTCGTTTTCGGGCTCGCGGCGTTCTGCATCTTTGGATTTCCGTGGCCTTACTGGCTCTTCTGTTTGACATTCTTCTGACGTTGTTTGCGGGAACGCGCTACAGCTTGGGATGGTATCTGGCCAGAATTAATTCGGTCATCGCCGCAACAGTGGTGCTGTGCTCGGTAGTCAACGAAGTGAACCGGCTATTTATCCGGTTGTCCGACCAGCATAAACAGCTGTTGGAATCCGGGAAGCAATTGGAGAGGGCGAATGAGGAGCTTGTGCGTTTATCCAGTCTCGACGGGCTGACGGAGATTTCAAACCGAAGGCGATTGGATGAGATCATATCTTGGGAACTCGTAGCTCCCGAAGAGAGACACACGCCGCTTTCGTTATTGATTCTGGATGTGGACTGTTTCAAAGCGTATAACGACCATTACGGGCACTTGGGCGGTGATTATGTACTGAAGACGATCGCTCAGAGCATTTCTCGTGAGGTAAAGCCGTTTTTCGGTTTTGCTGCCAGATATGGAGGAGAGGAGTTTGCCATCCTTTTGTCCGGGCTGGATGCCCGCGGTACATACGAAGTGGCGGAAGGGATCAGGCTGACGATAGCCGGCCTTGGGATCGAACATGTCGGTTCTACTGCTTCCCGGGAAGTGACGGTTAGTGTCGGAGGATACTGTTTGCCGCCATTTCAAAGAATCGATGAGGACGAGTTCATTTCTTTGGCGGACCATTGCTTATATGAAGCGAAGAACGGGGGGCGTAATCGCTGCGTCGTTACGGGATGGGTTAAAGAGCCCGAAACAGCCGGGGTTAAGCCCCGGCTGGCGGATTAGTGAGGCCGGTGATGGCCCGATATTCTTTCAGCATGAACAGTCTCCAGCGTAAGATCATCCCAAAGGCCAGCAGGAAAAATACGGAGCCTGTCTGCAACACGGAGATATATTGCTCAACCACTTCATGCAGCGCGAGCCGGAGCACCAGAAGTCCGATGAGGATGAAGGCGAAGCCGGGAGAGCGCTTGGCAAACACCTCTTCGCCGACGATTTCGAAATGCGTAGTCTTGATCAGCGGGTAAGAGAATAGCAGCCATCCTACGACAAAGGCAATCAGTGCCCAGAGAAGCGGAATGTGCATCTCAGGCGCGATGAACATGGCGAATCCCGTTGCCATGCCGAGCGGCGGGATGATGATCTTTTTGACCGTCACGGGTCTACGGCTGGCTTTCAGCCGGACGATCAGCACGGATATCGCCATCAAAGCGGCTCCGATCGTAACGATCCATTTCATATAAGAAGTATCTATCAAATTCATAATCGGATGATCCTTTCACGCTGTATTCTTTTAATAGACGAGCGAGAACATTATACCATATCCTTGCGGCGCAAAAAATCTTAAGCCTGCTGTATCATGAGCTGTTTCAAAAATGCCGCTTAAAGGGGAAAGTAAATGAATAGCCCAGGCTTGTTGCCTATTTTGATGAAATTAAGCTATCCGATAACCACCGTCTGCTGAAAAAATGCGATACGGAAGACGGGGTACGGAAAGGGAGAGGGGTATAAAATGAGTGCATCGATCGGGAATGAGGAACTGTTGTTTTATGTAGGAACTTATGCGTCGGAGGAGGACGAGGGAATCCGGCTTTGCGGATTGGATCCGAAGACGGGAACGCTGCGTCTGATCCACGGAACGTCAGGAATCAAAAACCCTTCCTTCCTGGTGCTGAATCAGGATGCTTCCAGACTGTATGCCGCTAGCGAGCAGTCGGAAGGAGCGGTTGTCAGTTATGAAGTGGAACCAGAGAGTGGGAAATTGAAGCAATTGAATTCATTGCCGACCCAGGGAGCGGATCCTTGCCATCTCTCCTTGTCATCGGACGGCAGCCTCCTGGCAGCCAACTACTCCAGTGGACATGTGGGCCGCTTTGCGCTTGATGAGCAAGGTGCTTTGAGTGATACGACCGCGCTTGTGCAGCATATTGGGCAAGGGTTCCGCCAGGACCGGCAGGAAGCGGCTCATGCGCATAGCGTAGTGCCGGGTGAAGACGGGAAATTTGTGTATGTGTCGGATCTCGGACTCGATCAGATCGTGTACTATCGGGTGGAGGACGGCAAGCTGACGACGCAGGGAGAAGTGAAGCTTCCTCCGGGCGCCGGGCCGCGTCACTTTGTGATTCATCCCAACGGGCAGCATGCCTATGGAATCAATGAATTGAACAACACGATTACCGTCTATGCGTATAATCCGGTTCAGGGACATTTGGAGATTTTGCAGCATATTGCAACAATTCCGGAAGATTTCGCGGGTGAAAGCTATCCCGCTGACGTGCATCTTAGCGCCGATGGCCGGTACTTGTACGGCTCCAATCGGGGGCATGACAGCATCGTCCGGTTTGCCGTCGATCCGGCCGCCGGAACCCTCAGCCAACCGGAATGGACCGGAACCGGAGGCAAATGGCCGCGCAACTTCGCCGTATTGGAAGACTTCGCAATCGTTGCGAACCAGTTCACCGACAATGTGGTCCTGTTCCGTAGGGACCCGGCCACCGGAAGCCTGACGGAGACCGGTATGGAGCTGGCCATCAAGCAGCCGTCCTGCGTAGAGCCGGTTCGGAGTACGAAGTAAGCTGGGTAAGCTAAGTAAGCCTAAGGGAACGGGAAGTAAGCGATAGTGGTGAGAAGTAAACTGGTGGATTGGAAGTAGATGAAGGTAAGTGTAAAGTAAGCTGGTGAATTGGAAGTAGGAAATGATAAGTTTAAGTAAACTTGGATGTGAATGACCGCGGGGCCTGGGGCTCCGCGGTTTTTTGCTGCTGATTTTCACTTATGCGTATGTGGCTTGTTCTAATTGTTTGAACTAACTAACTCGTTGAAGGGGTAATCGCTACTGGTTGGGATAATCGAATAATCGCTCGTTGGAAATTTTCCAACCAAACACCGTTATTTAAGCCGGACTTCGGTTTTGATTGGATAACATCCAATCAAAATCCAAGTAATTAGCCGACTTCGGCGAATCACGTTTGTTTCATTGGATTTTATCCAATGAAATACCAAAAACAGCCTCAGTATGAGTGTTTCGTTGGATTTTATCCAATGAGAGGCATAAGAGAGCAGGTGAGGAGGAGTGTGGAGGAGGGAGGACGATGGGGAGCAGGGAGGGCATAGGGGTTACGGAAGAGTAAAAGCAGCGTATGTAGAAGTCCAAGTGTGCATGGTGGAGTACGAAGGGGATGGAGGGATCGGAGAGTAAAAAGGAAGAGTGTAGAGGAGGGAGATCGCTGGGGAGCGCGGAGGATATAGGGGTGCGGAAGAGAAAAAAAGAGTATGAAGGAGCATGGAAGGGCGTTGGATTGCCCGGATATCGAGTGGTAAAAGTAGCGCGTTTCGATAATAGTCAGAGTGGTATGCAGGAAGGAGCGCATAACGATCCCTTCATTGGATTTATCCAATGAGTTTCCCGAGATTAGTTTAATTCCGATTAAGTCACTGGATATTTCCAATGGAATGTACCCGATTGACCCCAAAAGAGGAAGTTTGCCGTCTTTCCATTGGAATTATCCAATGGAAAGCCCGTAGGTCGCATCTTTTCGCTTGTTTAAGTGGATATTTCCAATGAAAACGATGGGAATTGACTTTATGGAATGGAATGATGCTCAAAGTGTAGTGTTAAAAGGACATTTTTTCAAAAAAAGGTTTGACAACCAACACCCGGGCATTTAGAATAACTACATAACATACTAAACAGGTAGGAATAATCTTAAATGGTTCTAGCCGTACGGACGGAGGAACGCTCTACTTGCCATGGCAGACACGGGTAGCAGCTCGGTCTGACCGATCGGGCAGGAGCGTTTCTCCGTTTTTTTAACGGTTTGGCGAAGGAGAGAAAATCCTGCTCGGCATGACAAAAAACAAGAAGAGATAGGAGTGATACGGATGAGCAAAAGAATGAAAAAAGGGGTTCTAATCGGGTTGGCTCTGACCATGGTGGCGGTGCTCGCGGCCTGCGGATCGGAAACCGATGCAAAGAACGGTGCTAAGAATGACGGGGGCAAGAAAAGTGTAGAACTGCTGAACGTATCCTACGATCCGACACGGGAATTATACGAGAATTATAATAAGGCGTTTGCAGCTTACTGGGAACAAGAAAAAGGACAAAAGGTGACGATCAAGCAATCCCATGGCGGCTCAGGCAAGCAAGGGCGGGCGGTCATCGACGGACTGGAAGCCGATGTGGTCACGCTGGCGCTGGGATACGACATCGATGCCATTAAAGATAGCGGACTGATCGCGGAGGATTGGCAGAAAAAATATGAATTGAACAGCTCGCCATACACTTCGACGATTGTGTTCCTGGTGCGGAAAGGAAATCCGAAAGGGATCCAGGACTGGGACGATCTGATCAAAGACGGCGTGGAAGTGATTACGCCGAATCCGCAAACGTCCGGCGGTGCCCGGTGGAATTACCTGGCGGCCTGGGGTTATGCCCTGCATCAAAACAACAACGATGAAGCCAAGGCACAAGAGTTTGTCAAAGAGTTGTTCCAGCATGTTCCTGTATTGGATAGCGGGGCCCGCGGAGCGACAACGACATTTGTAGAACGCGGACTCGGTGACGTACTGCTCGCTTGGGAAAACGAAGCCTGGTTGTCCGTAAAAGAGCTTGGCCCGGATAAATTCGATATCGTCTATCCGTCCGAAAGTATTTTGGCGGAGCCACCGGTAGCCGTAGTCGATAAAAACGTCGACAAACACGGTACCCGTGAAGTGGCGGAGGCCTACTTGGAATATTTGTACTCCGAGGAAGGGCAGACGATCGCGGCGGAGAACTATTACCGTCCTACGTTGGATAGCGTGAAGACGAAATTCGCCGATCAATTCCCGGAAATCAAGCTATTTACAATCGATGAAGTATTCGGAGGCTGGGATGAAGCACAGCCGAAGCATTTTAATGACGGAGGAATATTCAGCCAGATTTACACGCCTAAATGACCGACCGTAACCAACGGAGGCGCGTTCCGCTACAGTTAGGTTTGTCCGTGGCGGGACGCGGGAAGAAAGGATGAAGGTTCATGCAAACTAGCGCTTCCAAGCGCGGGGTGCTGCCCGGCTTTGGGCTCACCATGGGCTATAGTGTGCTTTATCTCAGTCTTGTAGTGTTGATTCCGTTATCGGCGCTGCTGCTGAATTCGACTGGACTAACCTGGGCGAAGTTCTGGGATGTAGCCACCGATCCGCGGGTATTGGCTTCCTACAAAATCAGCTTTTTGACCGCGGCGGCGGCCGGACTCATCGATACCGTTCTGGGACTGCTGCTGGCCTGGGTTCTGGTCAGATATGATTTTCCCGGAAAAAGATTGTTCGATGCGATGATCGATCTTCCGTTCGCGCTTCCTACTGCGGTAGCCGGGGTGTCGCTGACGGCGATCTACTCCCAAAACGGCTGGATCGGCTCACTGTTTGAACCGCTCGGCATCCGCCTGGCATTCTCACCCATCGGCATTACGCTTGCCCTAATGTTTATCGGTATTCCTTTTGTAGTCAGAACGGTGCAGCCGGTGCTGCAGGATCTGGATGCGGAGGTAGAGGAAGCGGCGGCTACGCTGGGAGCGAGCCGATTCCGCACCTTCCGCAAGGTGGTCCTTCCGGAATTGCTGCCGCCTCTGTTGACCGGTTTTGCGCTTGCTTTTTCCCGCGGCATCGGAGAGTACGGATCGGTCGTCTTTATTTCCGGCAATATGCCGATGAAGACAGAGATCGCTCCGCTTCTCATTATGTCGAAACTGGAGCAGTTCGATTACGCCGGTGCGACGGCGGTCGCGTTGCTGCTGTTGCTGATATCGTTCGTTCTGATGCTGCTCATAAATTCGCTGCAGCGCAGGGTTCGTAAAACAGCGCGTTAGTGTAGGGATAATCTTGCGCGAATTCAGAACCGGAAAGAATACCGGAGAGAGGGGTAGAGCAAATGGCAGGTTCCGTTCCTTTAGCATCCGCTAAAACTCCAACGGCCAGAAATCGGACGACGCGTTCGTCCGGAGTCGCAAAATGGGTTTTGATCGGCGCGGCAGTGCTTGTGCTGCTTTGGCTAATCGTTTTGCCGCTGGCCGTTGTCATTATTGAATCTTTGAAGAAAGGGCTAGGCGTCTACGTGGACGCGATCCGCGATCCCGACGCTATGTCCGCCTTGAAGCTGACTTTGCTCGTGGCAGCCGTCACGGTGCCGCTGAATACCATATTCGGTGTAGCGGCGGCCTGGGCCATCACCAAATTTAAGTTCCGCGGCAAGCAGGTTTTGGTAACGCTGATTGATTTACCGTTTGCCGTATCGCCGGTCATCGGGGGACTTATCTATGTGCTTGTATACGGGGCTCACGGTTGGTTCGGCCCTTGGCTGCAGGAGCATGACCTGAAAGTGATTTTCGCTTTACCGGGAATAGTATTGGCTACTTTGTTCGTTACATTTCCTTTCGTCGCGAGGGAGTTGATCCCGTTGATGGAGGACCAGGGACAGCAGGAGGAAGAAGCGGCGGTAACGCTGGGAGCCCGCGGATTCCGGATTTTCTGGAAAGTAACGCTGCCCAATATCAAATGGGGTCTGTTGTACGGAATTATTTTGTGTAATGCGAGAGCGATGGGAGAGTTCGGTGCGGTATCCGTCGTATCCGGGCATATCCGGGGGGAAACGAATACGCTGCCGCTGCACGTTGAAATTTTGTATAACGAGTATCAATTTTCCGCCTCGTTTGCCGTGGCATCCTTGCTTCTATTGCTTGCGCTGGTTACATTGCTGCTCAAGAGCTGGTTTACGAGAAAGAGCCAACATCAACAATAGGATGGCTTAAAGAGATAACTTGGAGATATGAGGAAGAAGGATTAAGAACAGGAGGGCTGCATATGGCAAAACCGTTAAAGGTAGATGGTGTCTGGTTGGAACGAATCGCAGGGCTATTGAATGAAATGGAGTTCGGCTCGTTAAACATTGTTGTTCATGAAGGACAGATCGTCCAAGTGGAACGGACGGAACGAAAACGGTATGAACTAGGCGCCGCTTCACCGGTGAAATCGGCTGGCGCTCCCCGCCATGCAGCCAAGCCTCTGCGAAAAACCGAATCCCGTTAGATGAAAAAGACGCCTCCAACCCGCTAAAAAGCGGAGATGGAGGCGTCTTTATTTGCAGAGCTTTTTATTTTTCATCTGGATTGTTTTGCGGCTGCTGGGGCTGGATCTGTGACTGTGGCTGTCCGTAGCTGACTTCCTGGGCTCCCGAAGCCCCCTCTGCGGTCTCAACCGGTTCAAGTTCCTCCTCGTCGCTGTAATGTCCGACAAACGGACGGGATTTCCGGGGCTTGTTTCCGGTGAAGCGAAAACCGGCAATGAACAACATAATTTGGACGGTCAGTATGTATGGAGCAAAAGTCGGACCGAGCAGGTGAAGCAAATACAATCCCGCAATGAACACCGACCAAATCCGCAGCAGCACGGCTCCTGCGTTGGGACGGTTCCCTCCCATAAGCGCCGGATAAAGAAGCAGAAGAGAGAATATCGCCGAAGCGAACCAAGCCCAATGGTTCAAATATTCCTCAAAACGATGTCCATCCATAGGGATTTCCCCGCTTAGCATTCGAACTAGCCAAACGATCAGATATAACAATGCGGCTGCGAACAGAAAAGGCAAAGCCGATCGTATTTGTTTCCATAGTGCATAACCCCAGCCAGGGCTTTCCGATTGGCGGAGAAGCTTGTCCCTTTCCGCGCATAGACGCTCGCTCTCCCGCTCCAGAGTCTTAATAAGCAACGGCAGTCGGGCTGTGTCCCGATCGCCTGCATAGGCGGAAATTTGTGCAAGCACATCTGCGGTGATGTAAGGCGCCGCCCGGCAGGCCAGCAGCCGCTCAGCAACCAGCAGTTCTTCCTCGCTTGAAAGCTCTGGGCGCCCGGCCGCTTGAATCAGCGGACTCTCCGCAGCGGCATAAAGCTGCAAGCTGGAGTCGAACCGCCGAAGCCGGGAGTTTATGTTACGCGCAGTTCTCCACTCGGTTGCTCCGTATAGGCTCAGGAAAAGTATAAGCGCTAAAAAGGCGACCAAGGAGGCGGAATTGTGCTGCTGAAGCCAGGTTATCCATTCCGACAGTGACAACGACCATCACCCTTTCGATATTCCTCTCTCCACTATTGCACACGTTCATGGCGCATTTCAAGCGCTTCCCGCTAAAACGGTTCTTTTTTCACGCCCTAGCAAAAGTGGGTATATAGATGGCATTACACTGCAGGAGGAATAGCTATGGATTTCGAACAAATTGCGTTCAAGCTGATCGTCGGTTTTGTTGGGCTGTGGCTGCTTACCCGCTTTCTAGGCAAAAAGGAGATTTCCCAACTGACTCCCTTTGATTTTGTGTCTTCCCTCATGTTAAGCGAACTGGTCGGGAACACGGTGTATCAGGAGGACGTTAAGTTTAGCCATTTGCTTTTCTCGCTACTCTTGTGGGGTGTGTTATCCTATTTGTTTGAAAAAGTGACCCAGTATGCGAAGCGGGCGCGAGGGGTATTGGACGGGAAACCCTCTATTCTGATCCGGGACGGGGAAGTCGATCTGAATGAGTTGAAGAAGAACAGCCTTGATTTCGATCAGCTGCGAATGCTGCTTAGACAGCACGACGTATTTTTCATTCGGGAGGTTGCTTATGCTATATTTGAAGCTAACGGTTCGCTCAGTGTCATGAAGAAACCGGATGAAGAAACGGTAACGCGTCAGGATCTCGGTCTTGAGACCAAATCCGCGCATTTGTCCTACAGTCTGATTGAGGATGGAGAGATAAACCAAGAGCATTTAAATCTGATCGGCAAAAAAGAGACCTGGCTTCGCGAGGAGTTGACGCAGCAGGGCTGCAAAGATCCGAAGGATGTCGCCTATGCGGAATGGAAGCAAGGGGATGGGTTATACATTTTGAAATATAAGAATAGCTCTTTTCGGGAGCCGCGTTATTAGATGAAGGAGAAGTCAATCCAGCTCCTTGCGGAGGAATGTGTTTGCGGAATAGGGTAATAAAGTGAAAGAGGAAATTTAGCGCACCATTGGTGCATACTACTTGGATAGATTTCGACTTGGAATCGGAAGAAAGGGGACAAAACTATGAAAATCGCAATTTTCGGTAGTACGGGAATGATCGGCAAGGCCATTTTGGAGGAAGCGTTGCGGAGGGGGCACGAAGTTACGGCCGTAGTCCGGGATATTAATAAGTTAAGCGGCCAGGCGGGAAGAGAAAACTTGCATGTGGTGACCGGGGATATTTTGATGCCGGATTCGGTAGCCGGTGTAGTGGAAGGCTCCGATCTGATAATCAGCGCATACGGTCCACAGTTTGGCGCGGAGAACGAGCTGTCCGAGGCAACCCGATCCTTGATCGAGGGTGCTCGGAGCGGTGGAGCACGCCGATTGATTGCCGTTGGCGGGGCAGGAGGTCTTGAAGTGGCACCGGGTGTCCGATTGCTGGACTCGCCGGAGTTTCCTGAGGAATTACGGCCGTTGGCGCGAGCTCACGAGGATGCGTTCAACATTTACAAAGATTCTGACATCGTTTGGACGGTACTGAGTCCTGCTGCGATAATTGAGCCTGGAAAACGGACAGGTCAGTTCCGGATCGGGATGAACCAGCTCGTTACCGATGAGCGGGATCAAAGCCGGATTTCGATAGAGGACTACGCTGTAGCACTACTGGATGAAGCAGAGGATCCACAGTTCGTACAGGCCCGGTTTACGGTAGCCTATTAAGCGGAAACTCAAGAAAGCTGCAGATAGGGTGCCATGGGGGGATGTAAAATGAAATTCGTGACATCGGAGCAAATGAGGGAAGTGGACCGATATACGATAGAAGAGCTGGGCATCCCCGCGATGTCGCTTATGGAAAATGCGGGACGAGCGATTGCCGAGGAAGTGCTGCGGTTTTGCCGTTCCCGCAGTTCTGAGACAGGGAACAGATCTCCGGGATTGTTAGAACTGGTATCGAATCCGCAATCGGATGGAATGTCCGCCGAACATTGGATTATTCTCGTCGGCAAGGGAAATAACGGGGGCGACGGTCTGATCTGCGCCCGCCATTTGGCGGATGCGGGCATGGCGGTGAGCCTGGTTTACGCGGAGTCGCCGGACCTGTTGCGCGGCGAGGCGGCGGCCCAGTACGAGATCGCGAAGGCGCTCGGGCTGCCGGGAATGGTGTACGACCCCGAAACCGGGGGGATCCCCGGACTGCGGGGAAGCGATGAGGCACGGGGCCGGCAGGCGACCGGCCTCGTTGACGCGCTGCTCGGCACCGGGACGAAGGGGGCGCCGCGCGGGGTTTACGCTTCCCTCATCCGGGAAGCGAACGCAAGCGGTCTGCCGATTGTTGCGGCAGACATCCCCAGCGGTTTGGACGCCGATACGGGCGCTCTTCACGACCCCTGCATCCAGGCTCGGATTACGGTCAGTCTCGCCTTCCTGAAGGCGGGGCTGACGCAGTATCCGGGAGCCGGAGCGGCAGGGGAAGTGGTCGTGCGCTATATCGGCATTCCCCGCGCTTTGCCGCCAGGAATGGCGGCGGCGGGCGCGGTGTTGACGGAGGAGACGCTGCGGGCGGAGCTCGGCGTCGACCCTGGCCGGCCGCGTGAAGCGGACGGGCACAAGGGCACTTACGGGCACGTGCTGCTCGCCGCAGGCAGCTTGCCCATGAGCGGCGCCGGCCTGTTGGCCGCCAAAGCCGCGCTTCGCGCGGGCTGCGGGCTGGCCACGTGGGCGCTGCCGGCAGCGCTGCTGCCGCGGATGCTCGGAGCGGTGCCCGAGCTGATGCTGACGCCGGCCGAGGACGGCGGGGCCGGCGCATGGAATGAAGCCGCAGCGGACGAAGTGCTGCGGCTGCTGGAGGCGCGCGATGTGCTCGCCGTCGGCCCGGGGCTGGGCCGGTTCCCGGGCGAGGCGGCATTTATGCGCGCCTTGTGGGAGGGCGCTTCGCGTCCCTTGATCGTGGACGCGGACGCCCTGAACATCCTCGCCGCGGCCGGAGGCCTTGCGGCGTGGCCGCGCCGGGATGCGCCGACCGTGCTTACGCCGCATCCCGGCGAAATGGCCCGCTTGACCGGCCTGCAGACGGCCGAGGTCCAGCGGGACCGGGTCGGCGTCGCCCGCGAGTTCGCCGCCAAACACGAGGTGACGCTCGTCCTGAAGGGCTCGCGCACCGTGATCGCGGCCCCGGACGGCCGCGTCTTCGTGAACGTCACCGGCCATCCCGGCATGGCGACGGGCGGCTCCGGCGACGTCCTGACCGGTCTGATCGCCGGGCTGCTGGCCCAGGACTTGGACGCGGTCCAGGCGGCCGCGCTCGGCGTGTATCTGCACGGCCTGGCAGGGGAACAGGCCGCCGCCCGCCGCGCCAACCCCGCCTCTCTGCTGGCCGGTGACATCATCGAGGCGCTGTAATTATCCGGGTAAAAGGAACCAAGTTGATCTAAGAGTTGCATAGCAAAATAAAGAACCCGGACTACACGTCCGGGTTCTTTATTGAATTCATAACACATTGAGGATGCAGCTTTCCAACATTAAGGCGGATTAAATCGCATAAGTTGCAGTTAGGGAAGGTAATAGTAATATGTTGTGCGCCACCGGGTTGCGGAGCTTGCAGTGATGTCTAAGCACGTCGTAGAAGTGAGCAGAATTAACGTAAGAATGAGTGTAATTATCGTGAGAGCGGGCAGATACCGTAAGAGCGGGCAGATACCGTAAGAGCGAGCAGAATCCCGCAAGAAACCGGCAGAAGCCCACACCCGCCTATCGTGGATTGGAAAATTTCCAACGAAAAGACCATCATAGTTACTTTAAGAGCCAGGTGGTTGGATAAAATCCAATGAAGAGACGGTTTTTGAGCGAAAGGAGTCCATTTGGCGGGAAATGATTGGATATTATCCAATGAGGAGGCTCATTTTTAACCCATGGTATTAAATGGTTGGATTTATTCCAATGAGGGGATCTCGTTGCCCCTCGGGCCAGCATCTAGGCTATCCATAACCCGCCCCCTCAAACCTACCTGCCCCGACTACGTCGTGACCATAGCACCGCCGTTTACGTGCACCACTTCGCCGGTGGCGAAGGAAGAGTCGCTGCTTGCGAGATAGACGTAGGCGGGAGCAAGCTCGAACGGCTGGCCTGCGCGTTTGATCGGGGCGTCCGTGCCGAAAACGGCCACTTCCTCCGCAGAGAAGCTGGACGGGATCAGCGGAGTCCAGATGGAGCCCGGAGCGACGGCATTGACGCGGATGCCGCAGTCGATCAGCGAGAGCGCAAGCGAACGCGTGAAGGAGACGATCGCTCCTTTGGTCGACGAGTAGTCGATCAGCGTTTTGTGGCCTTGGTATGCGGTGATGGAGGCGGTGTTAATGATCGAGCTGCCGCATTTCAGATGAGGAAGCGCCGCCTGGACCATATAGAAAAAAGGAAAGATGTTCGTTTGGAAAGTTTGATATAACTGGGCTTCTGAAATATCGGCGATGCTTTTTTGCGGATACTGGACGCCATGGTTGTTTACGAGGACATCAAGCTGCCCGAAGCAGCGGATGGTTTCCTGAACGACAAACTCGCAGTTGCATTTGTGGCGGAGATCTATTTTGATCGGCAGGCAGCGCTGCCCCAGTTCCTCGATCCGCCGTTTGGTGTCCATCGCGTCCGTGGTTTCCCACAAATACGGAATGACGAGGTCAGCGCCCTCCTTGGCAAAAGCAATCGCCGCCGCCCGGCCGATGCCGCTGTCACCTCCGGTAATAATCGCCACCTTGCCTTTTAGTTTGCCGCTGCCGCGGTACTCCGGATTTTCGGAAATCGGTCTGGGGTTCATCAGGCTCTCAAGACCGGGCTGTACCGGCTGATGCTGCGGCGGAAAGGCGATGGGCTGCTCGCGGCATACCGTTTCCTTACCGACATAAGGGTATACGGGAATCATATGATTTTTCAAGCTCCTCCCTGGACAATGTCCACTGGCTATCGTTATGAATCATTCTATGCGTTCGCCCAGAGAAAGGTGACCGCAGCGGTCACCAAGCAGCTTGTATCCCCGTTATGCCTCGATTGACTTTTTGTAAAAATATTGATAGCATCATTTTAAAGTATACTGATTTAATCGGAATTGAATTTGAGATAAGGGAGTGTTACCCGCATGGCAAAAGTAACGATCATCAACGGAACGCCGACGCCGGGATCCCGGCTGACCGCGATAGTTTCCCTAGCGGAGGATCTGCTCGCCAAGGAAGGTTTTGAAGTGCAGCATGTGAATGTAGGCGAGCTGCCTCCCGAGGATCTGATACATACGAAATTTGAGAGTGAAGACATCGTCAAAGCCAATGCACTGGTTGCCGAAGCGGACGCTGTAATTGTAGCCAGCCCGGTATACAAGGCTTCCTACACGGGCGTGCTCAAAACCTTTTTGGATCTGATCCCGCAAAAAGGATTGGCCGGAAAAATCATCCTGCCGTTATTTATCGGAGGAAGTCTTGCGCATCTACTGTCGATTGACTATTCATTGAAGCCGGTGTTGGCAGCGCTTGGCGCACGCCATATTCTAGGAGGGGTATATACGGTCGATTCTCAGGTAGCCCGGACAGAGCAAGGCGGATTCGATATCGCGGAAGAGTTGAAAGGGAGACTGGAAGAGAACATCAAGGAACTGGCCGAGGAAACTCGCCGGCGGATCGCTTCCGCGGATTTGGCCAAATAAATAAGCTGACCATGACGCTAGGCTAGGCGGGCTGTTCGGGATTATGCGTCCTGAATAGCCTGCCTTTTTATTACGCCGTTTCCTGAAACGGCAACAAGATCTGGCTGTGGCACGGATTATTGTACAGACGGTTGGAATGAAGCGATGCGGGTAGTACAATGAAGAAAGCTGAAAGTTAAATTAAAGGGGGATTCACGAGAGATATGCAAAAATTAGTGTTCTTTGTAGGAGTGGCCGGGACCGGCAAAACCACGGTGGCCCGTAAATTGGCGGAACGCATGCAAGCTGCCTTTCTGGACCGGGATACGGTCGGCGGACGCTTTGTGGAGAAGATTCTGGAAATGAACGGCCTGGATGTCAACGACCGCGACTCCGATTTTTATAAGAAGCATCTGCGGGATCTGGAATACGACACCACGAAGGATATTTGCATCGAGAACCTGGCGGCCGGCCAAAACGTGTTTATGATTTCGCCCTTTACAGCGGAATTAAAAAACAAGGCATGGATCGAAGAAGTGCTGGCAGCGGCCGGAAAATCCAAACAGGATGTCGACGTTAAGGTAGTGGTGGTCGCCCTGAAGGATATGGAGACGCAAAAAGAGCGCATCATCGACAGACAAACCGAGCGTGACACCTGGAAATTGGAGCATTGGGATGACTTCAAGCACCGCGTCCAGTTCGTACCGGAAATCAACTGGGATATCCCCGAATCTTCTGTGTACGTGTTCGACAATAGCGGTGAGCTGACGGAAGAAAAGGCGGAGAACGTGTATCGGTTCGTTGCCGGGGAATAGGAAGGAACCGGGCAATCAGTCAGCAATCCTTGGCCAGAGGATAATCTCGGTGAAATGACGGCGAATTGAGCCTGAATTGAAATTCAACCGCTGGAGCATGGCTCCAGCGGTTTTTTTGCATGGAACGCAAGCAGCAGCGATCGCCCCATGCGCTAGCCCTAGTCCATTAAACAAGCAATAGCGCCTCCAAATCAATGACTTCAATGTCGCGTTGCCCGGTCTGACGAATCCAGCCGGCAGCTTCAAAGTCAGCCAGCTTGCGGCTGATCGTTTCCGGCGTGGTACCGAGGTGGGAGGCGAGATCCTTGCGGCGCATCGGCAGCTTGATGCGGGCGTTCTTCCACGCTTCCACCTGGCCGGCGAGATACATGGCAATCCGGGTTTCTACGGTTTCCATGGCGATTCGTGCCGCCTGTTCTTCGCTGGTTGCCAGACGCGAGGAGAACTCGGCCAGCATCTTTAGTGCAATCTGCGGGTATTTCAGCAAAAAGGTCTGTAAGCTTTCCCGACTTATCATGCATATTTCCAATGGCTCCAGGGCTTCGGCGTAGGCGTCATGCACCGATTCGTTGAACAGCGCCAATTCCCCGCTGAATTCCCCGGGTCCAAGTATTCGAACGAGCTGTTCCTTTCCTCCGCTTGATTCGCGAAAGATCCTCATACTTCCTTTATGCACGATATAAATGCCTTCGGAAGGCTCCCCGGGGCGGTAGATCATTTGGCCGCGGGGATGGGATACCGATCGGGCGGTCGAGACGATTTCCTTCAATTCGGCAGCCTCCAAATGATTGAAGATAGGAACGATCGAAACGCAATAGCTGTTCTTGTCATGGTCTTTATGATTGCAGCTGCTTATTTCCTCTGACATGGTTTTCATCAACGCCTTTCTTTGCTAATGATTTCGCATTAAATCGTCCGAGCCGGACGGCATTCAGGATGACGAGTAGGACGCTTAATTCATGAATGAACATACCGGAAGCAAGGAATACTTGCCCGGTCAGCACGCCGAATAATAGGAGAGCAACGGTTCCGACCGCGAAAAAGGTGTTTTGTTTCATGTTCCGTACCGTGGTCTTGGCAAGCGAGTAGGCGTGGGCAAATTGATCCAGGCGATCGGCCATCAGCACGACATCCGCGGTTTCCATGGCAATGTCGGTCCCGCCTTCGCCCATAGCCAAACCGATGTCGGCCGTCGCGATCGCGGGAGCATCATTGATTCCATCTCCGGCCATGGCAACCCGGTATCCTTGTTCCTTTAGCTTGCCGATGAAGTCGGCTTTTCCATCGGGCAGCATCCCGGCGTGCACTTCATCTATCCCCAGCTTGCGGCCGACAAGCTCCGCCGTATGGCGATTATCGCCAGTAAGCATAATGAACCTGTTCACACCGGCTTCACGCAGCTTTCGTATCGCTTGCCCGGCTTCCGGCCGGATTTCATCGGCAATCGCGAGCAGACCTTCCAGTTTTCCATCAACCGCCACGAACACTACGGTGTTTCCGAGTTTTTCGAGGCGGGATGCATCCTCCTCCGCTGAGGTGCTCACGGCAATCCCTTCCGATTCCATCAGGCTGCGGTTTCCGACAGCAACCGATATTCCGCCGGTAGCCACCCGGATTCCGCTGCCTTTTATGATTTCTGCCTGATCCGGTTTGCCGGAAAGCGGCAGATTTCTTCGCGCCGCCTCTTTGACGATGGTAAGCCCCAGATGATGCTCCGAGACCGTCTCCGCCTCAGCGGCCAGGCGTAACAATTCATTGCTATCCATGTTGAATGAAGAGATTTCCCTCAAGGCAGGCCGGCCGAGCGTAAGCGTCCCCGTCTTGTCAAAGACGACGGTATCCACACGGGAAAGGTTCTCCATAACTTCCCCGCCCTTGATTAATACTCCATGCCTTGCCCCGTTTCCTATTCCCGACACGATGGATACCGGTGCTCCGATAACCAGGGCGCCCGGACAGGCAATGACCAGAAAAGTGATCGCCATGTCCAGCTTTCCGGTCACCAGAAATACGAGAATGGATAATAACACGGCGGAAGGGGTGTAAATCCGGGCAAAGCGGTCCAGGAATTTCTGGGTTTTCGATTTCGACTCCTGGGCTTCCTCGACCAATTCGATCATCCGGGCAAAGACCGTGTCTTCTCCGACTTTTTTCGCCAGAACCTCAACGTATCCATTATCTATCATTGTACCGCTAAAAAGGGAGTCGCCTATCGTCTTATTGACTGGGACGGCTTCACCGGTTAGAGGAGATTCATTCACGGCAGCACGGCCCTTCATTACGGTTCCGTCTACTGCAACACGCTCCCCGGAGCGGATCACCACGTGATCTCCTTCGGCCAATTCCTCAACCGGCACCCGTGTCTCCACCCCTTTGCGAAGAATGATGGCTTCGAGCGGGGACATGTCGATCAAGGATTTTAGGGAAGAGCGGGTCTTCTCCAGTGTTCGGGATTCCAGAAAGGCTCCAAACAAAAATAGAAAGGTGACCGCTGCCGACTCCACATATTCTCCGAGATACAGAGCTCCGATCACAGCGATCGTGACGAGCAGTTCAATGCTGAACGCTTTTCCGAGAATCGCCCTGTATGCCTTGAATGCAATAGGAGCTCCTGCGACAGCCGTGGCAATCAGCAGCGAGATTTGCTGCCCTTCAGGCCAGCCGGCCCCATGCAGTAATGCGGCACTCAAGAGCAATAACCCGGAAATCAGGGTAAGGAAAGATGTCTGTCTGGCATTCATGTCGCCACCTCGCTTCAGGATGATTTTTCCGAGATCACAGGATAGCCAAGCCGGGTAATGATTTGTTTCAGAGCTTCAGGCTGAACGATGGCTTCATCAAATTGAATTCGCACTTTGCCGGAATGGAACAAGACCTTGGCATCCTCCACACCGGATGTATGATTCAACGCGGTCTCAATCTTCTTAATACATGAAGGACAGGACAACGGTTCAAGGCCAAATACGAGCTTCTTCATTTTTAGTTCCTCCTTGTTTGATGGATGGTTGATGTTTCTGGTTAAAGTATAGAGCGCGATTCTTCCTATTACCTTGACGCCGCTCAAGTTTAAATTCGAAAGTCATCTCCTTTATGTAAAGGCATACAAATCGCAGTCTATCTGTTCTATAATAAAATAATGTGGTTTACCAAACGTTTACAGGGCAGTCATGGCTTTGCCATTGATGAACAAGCGGCTCGGATCGCGGATTTGGGGCGAAGGGGACCGTGCTTGCGCAACAGGAGGGATACTCATGGCTTTTATTTTTTCATTTCTAAAAAAGTACCGGGTTGCCGCCATGTCAGCGTTCTGTATGATGCTGATCGAGCTCGCGGTGGAACTGACTCAACCGCTGCTCATTTCCAAAATCATCGACGACGGCATCAGCAAGCATCAGCTTTCGGTAGTGTGGCTGTGGGGAGGCGTACTGCTGGTCAGTGCGGCGGTAGCATTTGCGGCCGGAATTTCCAGTTCGTTTTTTGCTTCCCATGCAAGTCAGGGGTTCGGCTACGACCTGCGGGACAAGCTGTATGAAAAAGTGGAGAAATTCTCGTATCCCGTGTTTAGCAGGTTTGCGTCCTCCTCGTTGATTACGCGATTGACGGGGGATGTAACCCAGCTTCAGGATATGGTGTTTATGAGTCTGCGGTTTGCAACGCGCGTGCCGCTGGTTCTGCTCGGCAGCATGATTATGGGTATGATCGTGAACGTGAAGCTGGGACTGATGCTGACGGTGTTGGTTCCGCTCTTGTTGGCTTTTGTGTTCTGGATGATCAAGCGGACATCGGTCTGGTTCCGAAAGGTTCAACAACGGCTGGACAGCGTGAACGGAGTCGTTCAAGAGAATCTGGTCGGCATGCGGCTGATCCGGGTGTTTGTGCGCCGGGATCATGAGAATGCCCGTTTCGAGCGGCAGAGCAAGGAATTGATGGACGGGACGGTGTCGGCACTCCGGTTAGCGGAAACGACAATGCCGTTTGCGTTGTTCATTATGAATGCGGGCATTTTGGCCATCTTGTGGTTCGGACGGATCGACATCGCCTCCGGAGGAGCAACGGTTGGTGCGGTGGTGGCGGTAGCCAACTATTCTTTGCGGATCATCCACGCCTTATCGGCGTTGTCCTGGATCATGACTTCCTACTCCCGGGCCGCGGCTTCGGGTCAGCGGGTTAGTGAGGTGCTGAACACAGAGGATCGCAATACGGATACGGAACAAAGCGGACTGGATGTGCGCCGTAATGAGGGATCCGTAACGGGCAAGGTCGAATTTAACAAAGTCGGTTTCCGGTATCCGGGCAGCGAATTAGCCGTTCTGGAGGATATTAGCTTCACGGTTCAGCCGGGGCAACGGGTAGCGATTTTGGGATCGACCGGGTCCGGGAAATCTTCGCTCGTTCAGTTGATTCTCCGTTTACAGGAGCCGACGGATGGAGCCGTGTATATGGACGGCAGGAATATCCGTGAGATGGACAGCACTCTGCTGCTGGAATCGATCGGCTATGTGCCGCAGGAAGTCATCCTGTTCTCGGGTACGGTACGGGAAAATATCGCCTGGGGACGGGAGGATGCAACGCTGGCGGAAATTCAGGAAGCGGCGCGGCAAGCGCAGATTCACGATACGATCGAGTCGCTGCCGCACGGCTACGAAACGATGCTGGGTCAGCGCGGCGTCAATCTGTCGGGAGGCCAGAAGCAGCGGCTCTCGATCGCCCGGGCTCTTGTCCGGAGGCCGTCGATCCTGATCCTGGATGACAGCACGAGCGCGCTGGATACGCGGACCGAGGCCGCGCTGCTTAAAGAGCTGGACACTCTGTCCTGCACGACGTTCTTGATTACGCAGAAGATCCGGGGGGCCGCTTCCGCGGATCTGATTCTGCTGCTCGACGACGGGCGCCTTATCGGCAGCGGCAAGCATGAGAGACTCCTGGCGGATTCCCCGTTATACCGGCGGATTGTGGAGTCGCAGCAAGAGGAGGGGGATAAACATGTTCAAGGCATTCGTTGAGCCGTTCCGGCATGAGTTTCCCGAGTCGTTGATCAAGCAGGGAGGAAGCGCGGGACGGAAGCCAAAGGCGAAAGCCAAGAACTGGTCCGGCACGCTGGGCCGGCTCTGGCATTATCTAGCGCGGCGAAAAGGCAAGCTTATGCTGGTGCTGCTGATGGTTGTGTTCAGCTCGGGACTATCGCTGCTGGGTCCTTATCTGCTGGGCGTAGCCGTCGACAATTATCTCGAAGGAAGTGGCGGACGGCCTTGGGCGCTATTTTTGACCGGGCTCGGGCTTGTTTAT
This sequence comes from Paenibacillus sp. Marseille-P2973, assembly GCF_018101095.1. Lineage (NCBI taxonomy): Bacteria > Bacillati > Bacillota > Bacilli > Caryophanales > Paenibacillaceae > Paenibacillus > Paenibacillus sp. Marseille-P2973. The sequence goes on along the minus strand of NZ_JAGQEH010000005.1, from coordinate 8,301 downwards.
GCGGGCTCCTCGCTGATCGGCTGGCTGCAAAATATATGGATGATCGAAGTCGCTCAAGAGACGGTGTACCGCATGCGAAGCGAACTGTTTGCCAAGCTTCATCGCCTGCCGATTCCTTATTACGGCAAAAGGCAGCAGGGCGAAATCATGAGCCGGGTTACCAATGACATCGAGAATGTCAGCTCGACGCTGAACAGCTCGGCGATCCAGATCTTTTCCAGTGTCCTGACGCTGGTGGGAACGGTAACCGTGATGCTGCTGCTTAGCCCGCTGTTAACTCTGCTGACTTTTCTTATCGTGCCTTTGATGGCGATTGGCATGCGCTGGATTACCCGGCGGACGGGGCCGTTGTACAAACAGCGGCAGCGCGATCTTGGCAACTTGAACGGCTATATCGAAGAGACGCTGTCCGGGCAGCGGATTATCAAGGCATTTTCTCAGGAGGAGCGAGTGATCCGGGAATTCCGGGAGCGAAACAAGGCGATCCGCCAGTCCGGTTTCTGGGCGCAAACGATCTCGGGCTTCATCCCGAAGCTGATGAATGCGCTCAACAACCTCAGCTTTGCTCTCGTCGCCGGGGTTGGCGGCATTCTGGCCATCCGGGGAACGGTGACGGTCGGGGTTATTATCGTATTCGTCGAGTACGCCAGACAATTTACGCGGCCGCTCAATGATCTCGCGAACCAGTGGAACACGCTGCTCTCGGCAATGGCCGGGGCGGAACGCGTGTTTGAAGTGCTGGACGAGGAAGAGGAATCCCGGGATGAGCGGGAGGCGGCGACTTTGAAAGAGGTTAAGGGAGCCGTATCCTTCAAGGGAGTTACCTTTTCATATGGAAAAGAAGATGAAGGGGAAGCGGACACGCTGGAGGGGATCAGCTTCACGGCCGAGCCCGGGGACATGATTGCCCTTGTCGGGCCGACCGGGGCGGGGAAAACAACGCTCATCCAGCTTCTGTCTAGGTTCTATGATCCGGACAAAGGGACGATTACGCTGGATGGCCGCGATATTACCGGGATTACCCGGGATAGTCTGCGCAGCCATATGGCGTTTGTACTGCAGGATTCATTCCTGTTCCAAGGGACGATCCGGGAAAATATCCGCTTCGGCAGACTGTCCGCGAGTGATGCCGAAGTGGAGGAGGCGGCCAAGCTGGCGAATGCCCACTCCTTTATCGTCCGCTTGGAGGGCGGTTACGATAAAATGCTTGGCGTGGGCGGGGAAGGGATCAGCCAGGGCCAGAAGCAACTGCTGGCGATAGCGCGGGCGATTTTGGCCGATCCCTCTATTCTTGTTCTGGATGAAGCGACGAGCAGCATCGATACCGTAACGGAGATTAAAATTCAGGACGGGCTGCAGCGCCTGATGCAAGGCCGAACCAGCTTCGTCATCGCCCATCGGCTGGGCACGGTCCGCCAGGCCGATAAAATTCTGGTGCTCAAGGAAGGCCGGCTGATCGAGCAAGGGACCCATGAATCGCTGCTACGGCAAGGAGGCTTTTACAGCCAATTGCATAATGGTCAAATCGAAGACCCTGAAGCTGAAGCGGAACCTGGGAACGGAGGGTAAGCGCAATGGACTTGTTCGAAAAACAGGCTTATTTACGAAGCATGGTTTTGCAGCGGGAAGAGGTTCCCTCATTTGCAAGTTATCCGTTTGAGCTGCCTGCCGTCGCTTCGATGGATCGGCTCGATTTCCATCCCAAGGTAACATATATTGTCGGCGAAAATGGGATGGGCAAATCGACGCTGCTGGAGGCGGTCGCCGTGGCCCTCGGGTTTAATCCGGAGGGAGGTACGCTGAACTTCACCTTTTCCACGGCGGCTACGCATTCGGAGCTTTACCGTTATCTCCGGCCGATCCGGGGGCTCCAGAAGCCCAGGGACGGATTCTTCTTTCGGGCGGAGAGCTACTATAATCTGGCTACGGAGATCGATGAACTGGATCGGCAGCCCAGCTTCGGGCCGCCGATCATCAACTCCTACGGCGGGAAATCCTTGCATATGATGTCGCACGGGGAATCTTTTTTTGCCACATTCATGAACCGTTTCGGCGGAAAAGGGTTGTACATTCTGGACGAACCGGAGGCGGCGCTATCCCCGTTCCGGCAAATGGCGATGCTGGCGCGCATTCATGAACTGGTGGGTCAACATTCCCAATTCATCATATCGACGCACTCCCCCATTTTGATGGCTTACCCGGACAGCGTGATTTACCAACTGTCGCCCGAGGGGGTCCGCACGGTAAATTTGGAGGAGACAGATCATTTCATAATCATGAAAGAATTCATGAACCACCGCGACAAAATGCTGCGAGAGCTGTTGGAATAGTAAGGCAAGAAGAGCAAGAAGAGCAAGAATAACGGGAGGGCGGGTAAAATGAACCGAAAATCATCACGGAAAAAGGGAATACCGGTGTTGGTAGTTGTGGCGATTCTGCTCCTCTCGTTGTTGGTCATTCTAAACGGATGCGGCAAACGCGAGCCGGAGCCGGAGCTGACGACCCAAGAGCTTCATGAATTATATCCTGGCGATATCGACAACGTTGACTATATCGAAATTCGTGACGGTTCAACCGGAGAGCTGGTGAGAATCAAAGATCAAGCAGTGATCAGAGATTGGGTAAGCGAAGTACGTCACTTTGAGTTTATCCCTGATCCTAATCAGGAGGACCGAGTGGGTTACTTGTATGCGGTCACTTTATACGAGCATGAGGAAGCGAAGCTGTCATTTACTCCAAGCAGCACGAACGGTCATTATTACATACACAATGAGGAGTTAAAGCTGAAAATCAAAGAACTTTTCGAAAGCATGGGGGGATGAGATCATGATGATTTTAAAGTTACAGGTGATTCAATACGGTAACTGCCCGGTGCAGCTGCAATTTTGCTGATAACCGAATGTACCGGGCTGAAGATTGGCGTTATCAGGCGGCTGCACCTGCTCTATCTTTTGCAAACAAAAAAAGAAGAGGGGTACCGGTCTATGAATGAAAAGAAATTGAAAGCTTATTGGAAATCGGAAGAGGCGAAGGGCTTCGAGGGTTGGGATTTTTCCCATTTGAACGGCCGCATGGCGGAGGAGCCATTGCCTTGGGACTATAAAGAAACTGTATCAAAATACATGAGTGAACATACCGTTATGCTCGATATGGGCACCGGTGGCGGTGAATTTCTGTTATCCCTGTCGTCACCGTCCGGCAGGACGTATGCGACGGAAGCTTACCTCCCCAACTATGAGCTGTGTTGTGCCAAGCTGCCCTCTTACGGCATAGAGGTTAGACTGGTGGAGGATGATGCGGATTTGCCGTTGGAGAGCGGTATGTTTGACCTCGTAATCAATCGGCATGAGGCGTTCAACGTAGAGGAAGTTTACCGGATTTTGAAGCCGGGTGGAATATTTATAACCCAGCAAGTAGGCGGAATGAACAATCGCGAGCTGTCGCAGTTGTTGCTGGGCGGGGATGTGATGATCACCGATGCGGAATTCGATTTGGATCATAGTGTTCGAGAGTTGAAACAAGCCGGTTTTACGGTGTTGGAACAACGGGAGGCTTTTCCTGAGGTGCGGTTTTTGGATATCGGTGCATTGGTGTACTTTGCCAAAATCATCGAATGGGAGTTCCCCGGATTTTCGGTGGACCGTTGTTACGGACAGCTCTGCAAGCTGCAGAAAAGTTTGAATCAAAATGGATATGTAGCTAGCCGGGAGCATCGCTTTTTTATTTTAGCGCGTAAATGATTGATGAGATGAAATTATATCTACTTTATATCTAGGAGGAAAATGCATGCCATACTTCACGATCTTTGCATCGCGAAACGATACCAGGGATATCGATGCACTTATTCATGAGACTTTTAGCGGCGTGTTCAAGGTGGGAGGATCATCGCCTGAATGGGTCATTCAACCGAAAGGCTGGTTTAACAAAAACAAAATCACGATCCGGGTAGCCTCCGAGGATAGCGATCCGGATTATTTTGAGAACAATATCCCGGGGATGATGGGATTCTATCAACGCATTCCGTTCGAGGACGAAGACCTGCAATACCGGGTTTTGACGCAGATTTCCGTCATCAATACGATGCTGGCGATCGAGACCGAGAAGGAATACGGCCAGGACTATCTGAAATTATTTGCTGATCTGGCCGGAAAATTGAATGGCATCGGTTTTCTTCCGGACGGCATGCTGTTGGACGGGGAGGGTAAGGTGATCGTAACGGGTGACGGCAAATCCGGTCCTTCCGATTTCAGACCCTTTGCCTGCACGAGAAAGATCCGGGGAGAAGACAAATCCTCTGCGGAGGGCGGGGAAAGAAAACAGAGAAGTATCGAGTACCTGAAGGAGCACGGAGTTCCGTATCTGGAAACTTTACCGGAGCTTCCTCCTCTGGAGGAGCTTGCCGTGAAGTCGCGGGAGCAAATCGCCCGAAGAGCCGTTGCCCTGCTGATCGTCATACAATATGCCTGCGATGTGAATCAGGATGAGGACTTGAGTGAATCGAAGGCGTTCGTGAAGAATATGCTGGACAAATTCGGAGTTACTGAAGAGCTGACTGAATTTGAACGGGATCTGCTGGAGCAATCGGAGCCGGATCGGCAGGATGCCATCAATCTGGTCTGGCAATATGAAGCCTACTGGGGCTTGTTATGGGGGCTTGGCCTGTTGGAAGAGCTGGATTTCCCGGATGAAACTTGTGATTGCGATTATGCGATTAATGTGGTGTCCAGCTGCGATTCTTTCGACGAGTTTTTGAATAAAACGTCTATCCGGCGCCCGGAGGAAATGTTGGATGAAGCGGATAAAATCTACCGTCTCCACTGGGCCTGCGTCAACGCGCGGATTAAGGGCGAAGAAGCCCCGGCCGGCTTGATCGAAAGCGTCGTGCTTGAGCGCCGCCGGGCCTTATTCTGGATGATCGGCCACCGGGATGAAGCCTGGAATGACATCAGCATGAATACGTAGAAGAAGAACACTGTAAATATGATGTGACGCTTGGAAAACCTCCAGTTAATTCAGGGATTAGAGGACTTATGTGCCTAAAATCGTTTGAATAGCTGGAGGTTTTTTAGCTTATTTCGGAAAGATGCAGGAAAGTGGCAAGCTCAGCGATCATCACCGCCCAACGTTTACAACGTTTGTCCGCTATCCACGGTGATGATTTGGCCGGTCATCGCCTCTTGCTCCAGGGCAGCGCATACCATGCGGGCGATATCCTCGGGCTCAGCGATGCGCTGAAGAAGCAGATTCGGGGCAAGCTGACGCATTTGTTCCTCTTTGCCCTCCCACCATCGGGTGGCCACCGCACCGGGCACGATGCAGTTGACCGTGATATCCGGGGCCAATGCCCGGGCCAGCGATTTGGTCAAGCCGTGAACTGCGGCTTTGGAAACGGCATAGGGAAGCGAGGAGCCTGATCCCGTTTGGCCTGCTATGCTCCCAAGGTTGACGATGGCTCCGGCCTTGTTTTTCTTCATCCAGGGAGACACCGCACGTGCACAGAAAAACATCCCTTTTACATTCACCGCGTACAGTTCGTCCCATACGGCTTCATTGGCCGCTTCCAGATCGTCCAGCGGGATATGCTTCGTAATTCCGGCGTTATTCACCAGCAAATCGATCGAGCCGAATTGTGCGGCCAATTGATCTGCCATCTTCCGGACTTCCGCCTCGCTCGCAACATTAGCCTGGATGGCGACAGCGCGGCCTCCCAGGCTAGTAATTTCCTGAACCGTGGCTTCCGCCTCGTCCTTTGAGCGGGAATAATTGATCCCTACGATCGCACCTCGTTCTGCTAACGCCAAACTAATCGCCCGGCCGATGCCCGTTCCGCCCCCGGTGACGAGCGCTATTTTATTGTTCAGGTTCATGGTTAAGCCTCCCCGTGATTGATGTGATACAACGTATTTTATCTCCGCTTCAGTTATTTGTATAATTGAATTAAATGATTGGAAAGTTCAAAAATATTGAATTGGAAATTCGGTGAGCAAACCATGGATATGAAAAATCTGAAGACATTTCACTTGATCGTAAAATACGGAAGCTTTATACGGGCCGCCGAAGAAATGAATTATGCGCAATCTACGGTAACGATGCAGATGCAGAGGCTTGAATCCGAACTGGGCGTGGAACTGCTCGAACGAGGCAAAACCATCGTGCTAACGGAGGCGGGGCGACTGTTTTACGAGCAGAGCCTGCAAATCAAGAACAGGCTGGAGCAATTGCAAAGTAATCTGGCGGATATTCAGTCAGGAGAAGCGGGGCATGTCCGCCTCGGCGTAACAGAGCCGACGGCCAGCTACCGTTTGCCCAGATTGTTAGGCCGATTCCAAGCCATGTATCCGAAAATTAAGCTGTCCGTTGATATTGGCAGCAGTCTGAATATGAGCGAGCAGATTCGTAAAGGGGAATTGGAATTCGCCCTTTGTTCGGCCCCGGATCTGACAACCGGTCTATATTTCGAGCCGCTGTTTCACGAAAAGTTCGTTGTCCTTCTGCCCGAGAACCATGTTCTGACCAACCGGTCAACCTTGGCTCCGGCCGATTTTCAGGGTCATCGCTTGCTTATCACATCGGCCACTTGCCCGTACCGCAGAAAGCTGGAGATGGTGCTTAAGGAAGCGGGAGCTACTCCGCTGGATACGATGGAAATCGGCGGTATGACGGCGCTTCAACATTATGTTGAAGCCGGTCTCGGCATCGCGCTCGTCCCGGAAATCGGGCTAAATCCGATACCTGCCGGAACCGTGACGCGACCCTTGAATGTGCCGATCGATATGAGCCTCGGCCTATTAAGCAGGGGGCCGGAAGCACCTTTGACCCTGGCGGTCGCCAAGGTCTATTCATTTTTGCAACAGGAGTTAGGCAGATCTGGGCACCGCTGATAGGGAGAGAGCACAGTACACAATTTTGATCCGTGTGACCAAGCACTGCGCGCCGGGATCACGATGCCATTGGTTTCGGACAACATGGCGCATTAACGGACAGGTAGAAATGTTTATTCCCCGGTACACTGGGTTTGAAAGGAGATGAGGCGAATGGAAACGCTGAGGTTGTTACGCGACGCCATCGATTATATCGAGGCGCATTTGCAAACGGAAATCGTGATCGACGATGTGGCTAAGGCGGCGTTGTCTTCGAAGTTTCATTTTCAGCGCATGTTTCATGCCCTGACGGGCTTTACCGTAACCGAGTACATCCGGAACCGGCGGCTGACGCTGGCTGCGGAGGAGTTGGCCGGAGGTTACTGTAAGGTGATCGATACCGCGTTGAAGTATGGTTATGACAGCCCGGAGGCGTTTACCAAGGCATTTATCCGGCTGCATGGCGTATCGCCTTCCACGGCCCGAAAGAAAGACGTGAAGCTGAAGTCGTTTCCGCCGCTCTCTTTTCAAATTCAAATTAGAGGGGTAACGGAAATGAACTATCGTATTGTGGAGGAAAAGGGTTATACCGTCATCGGCAAGGAGGTTATCGTCCAAAGCGATCCTAATGACGAGGTGCCGAGGTTTGTGGAGCAAATCTGGAAGGACGGCACGCATGACGCGATCAATGAGGCTGCCGGCAGGGAAGCGGGTTCGCTGCTTTTTGGCTACCATTATGATTTCGCCGAGGACGGAAGCAAACGTTATATGATGGGCTGTGAGTTGCCCGGTGATCGCGAAGCTCCTTCCGATCTGACTGTATTGGAGCTTCCGCCGCAGCAAACGTATGTTGTATTTGAGGGTTACGAGGCGATTACCGAAGATATCGAAATCGGAACAGGAATTCAGGAAGTATGGCGTCGCATTTATGCCGAATGGTTCCCTTCAGCTAATTTTGAGCAGGTAGAAGGACCGTGCATCGAAAAATATTATTGGCTGGACAAACGGCAAGTGGATTCCAAGAGCGAGGTCTGGATCCCGGTCAGAAGAAAAGGATAACTCTTCATGGAGCATGAAAAGCTGTCGTAACGTCGTAACGGACACCAGCGCCGTTATCTAGGCGAAAATACGCCATTTCCAAATGTAACGGACACCATGGACCTTATCCAGCCGGAAACGATATGAATGGCTGGTTTCTATACCGGATAAGAGCCGCTGTGACCGTTAAAATCCGAAATGGCCGAAAATGAGGCGAATAACGGCTCCTATGTCCGTTAGCCATCATGGATAGATGAAAAAGAGACCTTGCCGATGTAAACTGGTACCCTTGTCAAGGACACTTAAAAAAGAGAAGGCTTAGGCAACAGACAATAGATGATTCCTGTACTGAACAGGGGTCATCTTTTTTAATCCCCATTGATACCTGTGATGGTTGTAATAT